>NZ_CP096889.1:975000-1605153 GCF_004124315.2 Bacillus cabrialesii
CCCGTCTTCCGCTCCAATTATGGCGGCATAGCCAAGTGGTAAGGCAGAGGTCTGCAAAACCTTTATCCCCGGTTCGAATCCGGGTGTCGCCTTTCTTTTGCCGGGGTGGTGGAATTGGCAGACACACAGGACTTAAAATCCTGCGGTAGGTGACTACCGTGCCGGTTCAAGTCCGGCCCTCGGCACCAATTTTACTTACATGGTAAGTTTAATTGGTGTTTGTGTTTTAAAAACTATAACTAATCATATCAATGATCTACTTATGTAGATCATTTTTTTATTGCTTCGGTGATTATCAGCAGTTTAGCTCTGATAAAGTATTTAAGCTGCTTTATATTTCGTTGACTAGTTAACTCTCTAACACTTATTTAATGATATTATATCCAAAACACTTTCTCAAAAAACTTTTTTAAAAAGCGTTGACACTTTATAAGATCCATGATATATTTATATTCGTCGGTTAGATACGACATAAAACTTGCCGGTGTGGCGGAATTGGCAGACGCGCACGACTCAAAATCGTGTTCCTTCTGGAGTGTCGGTTCGACCCCGACCACCGGTATACTGAAAAACCCGTTTCTTATATAGAAACGGGTTTTTATTTTATTAAAGAAAAGGAGAGGCTCCTTTTTATCATTCACTCAGCGTATTGGTCTATGATCTCTTCTAACACCTCTTCAAGACCTTCTATATCTTCAAGCTCTGATTGGCTGAATCGGACACGTACGAGCTGTTCACCGTCATTATACATCTCTTCCAGCCATCCTCGCAGTCCTCTTGCCCTGCGGTCGACTTCGAAAATAATGTCTAAACCGTGTTCATCTAGAAGGAAAATAAGCTCTAATTCATCAAGCATTTGACGATAGTAGCCTGATGTCGGAATGAACTCAAATTCTTGAACGAACGGAAGGCGGCGTTGGAAGTAAGGCGCTTGTTCGCAGTCTGCTTCGTTAAGACGGAAGCCCAGGTTTTCGATTGCTTCCAGCACACTTTCAATCCAAGGGTGAGCTTCAACAAAAATACGGTCATGGTCGGATTTATCAATACCGCCTTGGATATCAAGGTCTGTCACCACGGCGACCTCTACTTTACCTACAGTGATCGGTGTATCAAGAGGGAGGGTGAATGAGAACGGAAATTGATGCTCTTCTCCAGGCTGAATGGTGAATGAGCCAGTAACACGGAAAGAATGAATGGTAGCGTATTTACGTTGCTCTTCATCGTCTTTTACAATGACGTACTGTGTGTTAAGCTGGACGTCAATATAGCGGATGTCCTGAGCGATTTTCCCGCCTCTGACATGGACAGTTCCCCGTACTTCTTCTCCTGGATAATAGGCGTCTTTCTCTAAAATCGTATCTACTTTTGCCGCACCGATTCCCGCACTTGCCGCAAGTTTCTTAAAAAATGACATGTTAGATCTTCCCCTTTTTCTTTTTCTCAACAGTTATACGTAAGAAGGAGGAAAAAAGATTCATTTGATTCATACTTTTTTCCTATTATTCGTCCGGCCTAGGGACAGACTAAGAATAATATTGAAAGCAAAGGAGCGGATTGAAATGGATAAAGAAAGTATGGTTGCTGATGAATTACACAGAATGTTTTTGGCAGGTGAGCTGCAAATCACGGTAGAGGAGGATATAAACAATATTTCCGAAAGGCTGAGAAACGGTGATCTCAGTTTAGACCGATTAAGCGGTGAAGACGCGTTTATAAAAGAAACGGTAAATGAGGCTTTAAGAAGAGTGGAGCAATAAAATGAAGAGACGGTGTCTCGTAAATGAGGCATCGTCTTTTTTTGCATGACTTTGTTACTGTTCTCTGCAAGTTAAAACGAATCGAGCTGAAATTGCAGATGAACAGCTGCATCTAATTGATCATGCAACGTTGTTCTGAGATCGGGGGTTGCGGTTTCTGTTATTGCATGATCGGGGCTAAGAAATTGTTCAATGGCTTCAACTCCTGGTAATGTCAGGGGCCACCTGTTAAGAAAGTATTTAGCCTTGTGCCATGCATTTATACAAAATGCTATAATGAATAACAAATTTTGTCGGGGGAGTGGGATGATGAAACAGATTATATCGATGGGCGGCGGGGGATTTTCGATGGAGGCGGAAAATTTGTCTCTCGATCAATATATCATCAATCAATCAGAGCGGAAATCACCTCGTATTTGTTTTTTGCCGACGGCGAGTGGTGATTCCCAAAGCTATGTTCAGCGGTTTTATGATGCATTTCAAACACTCGATTGTGTGCCGTCTCATTTATCGCTGTTTAAGCCGCCGTCAACAGATGTAACTTCTTTTCTTATGGAAAAGGACGTGATATATGTCGGCGGGGGAAATACGCGGAATATGCTTGTGTTGTGGAAGGAGTGGGGGCTGGATCTTATTCTCCGGGAAGCATGGAAGAACGGTGTGGTTTTAGCTGGATTAAGTGTCGGTGCGATCTGCTGGTTTGAAGAAGGGGTGACAGATTCAGCCGGGCCGCTGACAAGTATGAAAAGTTTAGGTTTTCTGCAAGGGAGCTTTTGCCCTCATTATGACGGTGAAAAGGATCGGAGACCGATATATCATCAGCTGATATCTAACAAGTTTTTGTGCGATGGCTATGCGGCGGACGACGGAGCGGCTCTTCATTTCGTAAATGATCAGCTTGTTCAGACCGTAAGTTCAAGACCGGGTGCAAAGGCATATCGGGTGATGATGGGGGAACATGGGATATCAGAAACCCCGTTGCAGGTCAAATATTTGGATTGAATTAGCTGAATATTTTCTATATTCCTCTTTTTTTTCGAATGGTTTTATGTTAAGATGAGTCCGAAATTAATAGTTACTGGGGGTGCCCGCTTTCGGGCTGAGAGAGAAGGTAAGCTTCTTAACCCTTTGGACCTGATCTGGTTCGTACCAGCGTGGGGAAGTAGAGGAATTGTTTTTATTATTGTCGTGCTGGGCAATAATATGTTTCTTTCTGACTGTAACCGGGTTCATTCATTTGAATCCGGTTTTTTGTGCTGGTTATGGGCTCGATTTTGTCCTTTCAAACGAGGAGAGGGGAAGGATAATAATGCAAAACAATTCAGTGCAGCAAGCCAATATTTCCATTATGTCGAGTTTTTCGGGGAGCAAGAAAGTGTATGTGGAGGGTTCTTCTTCGGACATCCAAGTGCCGATGAGGGAAATCGCATTGAGTCCGACGACAGGATCGTTCGGTGAAGAGGAAAACGCGCCTGTGCGTGTCTATGATACAAGCGGCCCTTATACAGATCCTGATGTGACGATTAATATTGAAGAAGGATTAAAGCCGCTTCGGCAAAAATGGATCACAAAGCGCGGCGATGTTGAAGAATATGAAGGACGAGCGATAAAACCAGAGGATAACGGTTATAAAAAAGCAAATCCAAACGTAAGTTACCCAGGACTAAAGCGGAAGCCGCTGCGGGCGAAAACAGGTCAAAATGTCACACAAATGCATTATGCCAAAAAGGGGATCATTACGCCAGAGATGGAGTTTATCGCAATTCGCGAGCACGTGTCTCCCGAATTTGTCAGAGATGAGGTAGCGAGCGGCCGGGCGATCATTCCTTCAAATATTAATCATCCTGAAAGTGAACCGATGATTATCGGCCGGAATTTCCATGTGAAGATTAATGCGAATATCGGGAATTCAGCTGTTACGTCATCCATTGAAGAAGAAGTAGAAAAAATGACGTGGGCCATCCGCTGGGGAGCGGATACGATGATGGATCTTTCTACCGGAAAAGACATCCATACGACCCGTGAATGGATTATCCGCAATTGTCCTGTGCCTGTGGGAACTGTTCCGATTTATCAGGCACTTGAAAAAGTAAACGGCATAGCGGAGGATTTAACGTGGGAGATTTACCGGGACACGCTGATCGAGCAAGCAGAGCAGGGAGTGGATTATTTTACGATTCACGCGGGTGTTTTGCTGCGGTATGTGCCCCTGACTGCCAAACGGACAACTGGAATCGTGTCACGCGGAGGAGCGATTATGGCGCAGTGGTGTCTGGCTCATCATCAGGAAAGCTTTTTATATACTCATTTTGAAGACATCTGTGAGATCATGAAAACGTATGATATTGCTTTTTCTCTTGGGGACGGGCTTCGCCCCGGATCAATCGCTGATGCAAATGACGAAGCACAGTTTGCCGAATTAGAGACTCTCGGAGAACTGACGCAAATTGCCTGGAAGCATGATGTTCAGGTAATGATTGAAGGGCCGGGGCATGTGCCTATGCATAAAATCAAAGAGAACGTCGATAAACAAATGGACATTTGCAAAGAAGCGCCTTTTTACACATTGGGGCCGCTGACGACAGATATTGCGCCGGGCTATGACCATATTACTTCAGCGATCGGAGCTGCGATGATCGGCTGGTATGGAACAGCAATGCTATGTTATGTAACGCCGAAGGAGCATTTGGGGCTGCCTAACCGTGATGATGTTCGTGAAGGAGTCATTACATATAAAATTGCTGCGCACGCGGCAGACCTTGCAAAAGGGCATCCTGGCGCGCAAATACGGGATGATGCGTTATCGAAAGCCCGCTTTGAATTCCGCTGGCGCGACCAGTTTCATTTATCTCTTGATCCGGAAAGAGCACTTGAATATCATGATGAAACCCTGCCGGCTGAAGGAGCAAAAACCGCTCATTTCTGTTCAATGTGCGGACCGAAGTTTTGCAGCATGAGAATTTCTCAGGATATTCGTGATTATGCGAAGGATAAAGAGCTTGGAGAATGGGATGCGATTCAAGAGGGGATGAAAGAAAAAGCAGAAGAATTTGTGAATCAAGGCAGCCAGCTGTATAAATAATAGATTGACAGACGAAATGGAATACGTTTTAATATAGCTAATATATATTTCCAGCATTTGCTGATCGGGACACCGAAGGCTCTTATCTTTTAGATAAGGGCCTTTTTTGTATGCAAAAGGAGGGAACAGTGATGGGAATCAAAAAAGAGAAGGGGAGAAAACGTTTCAGGAAGCGAAAAACATATGGAAATCAAATTTTGCCGCTTGAGCTTCTGATTGAAAAAAACAAACGAGAGATTATGAACAGCGCGGAACTCATGGAGGAAATTTATATGAAGATTGATGAGAAGCATACGGCAGTGCGCCACAAAATATAAAAAACCCGCTAATGACAGCGGGTTTTTTGCATTCCTTAAGCATCTTTTTTAATCGGCAATCCAAGGCCTTCTGCAATACGTTTTCCGTATTCAGGATCCGCTTTGTAGAAATGCTCGATTTGGCGAAGTTTGATTTCTTCTTTTGCTACAGGCTTCATGGCGTTGACAATATTTTCAACAAGGCGGGCGCGCTCATCCTCGCTCATTAAACGATAGAGATCGCCGGCTTGTGTGTAGTGGTCGTTGTGATCGTAGCTTACGCTGTCAGCAATTCCTTGTACCGGATATGCTGCTTGTTTATCCTCAGGTGACTCTTTCGGGCCGCCAAAGCTATTAGGCTCGTAATAAACAGATCCGCCGCCATTATTGTCAAAGCGCATTTGTCCGTCACGCTGATAATTGTTCACTTCGTTGCGTGCGCGGTTGATTGGCAGCGCTTGATGGTTTGCGCCGACACGGTAGCGGTGCGCATCATGATAAGCAAACAGCCGGCCTTGAAGCATTTTATCCGGAGATACATCAATACCAGGCACGAGTGTTCCAGGTGAGAATGTCGCTTGTTCTACTTCTGCAAAGTAGTTTTCAGGATTTCTGTCTAGAACCATGCGTCCGACCTCGATTAACGGATAGTCTTTTTGAGACCAAACTTTTGTGACATCAAATGGATCGAAGCGATACGTATTTGCATCTTCTAAAGGCATAATTTGCACATATAGTTTCCATGCGGGGAAATCGCCGTTTTCGATTGCGTTGAAAAGGTCTTCTGTATGGTAATCAGGGTTTTCACCGGCTATTTTAGCTGCCGTATTGACATCAAGGTTTTTCACGCCTTGTTCTGTTTTAAAGTGATATTTAATCCAGACGCCTTCGCCTTCGGCATTTGTCCATTTGAATGTATGACTTCCGAAGCCATGCATGTGGCGAAGTGTCGCAGGAATTCCGCGGTCAGACATCAGGATTGTCACTTGGTGCAGTGATTCTGGTGAAAGTGACCAGAAATCCCATACAGCTGTAGGGTTTTTCAAGTGTGTTTTTGGATCTCTTTTTTGTGTATGGATGAAATCAGGGAACTTAATCGCATCGCGGATGAAGAATACCGGTGTATTGTTCCCGACGATGTCGTAGTTTCCTTCTTCAGTGTAAAATTTAACAGCAAAGCCGCGCGGGTCGCGAACTGTATCAGCCGAGCCAAGTTCACCGGCAACTGTTGAGAAACGGATGAACAACGGTGTGCGTTTACCGACTTCAGAAAGGAAAGCGGCTTTCGTGTGTTTTGTGACATCGTTTGTCACTTCAAAATATCCGTGTGCGCCTGCTCCTTTGGCGTGAACGACACGTTCAGGAACACGTTCTCTGTTGAAATGAGCCAATTTTTCGAGTAAATGGACATCTTGGATTAAAGTTGGTCCGCGAGAACCGGCAGTCATCGAATTTTGATTATCTCCAACTGGAGCGCCCCAGCTAGTTGTCAGTTTATTTGAACTCATGTGATCACCTCTTGGAATTTATAAAAACATAATATCATCTCTAAGTAAAAAGTCAATATTATTTTATAATTATTATAAAATAGTTATCTCTATTAAGCGATATATAATATTGAAAACGTTGATGAAACCTTGTTGTAACAGGTTATAACCGATAATAAAGTTTTTTGTAGAAATGATTTTTTCTTCTCTATTTGCGAAACAAGAAGAGTAAGTGATAAACAAGGGTATCGAAATACTCGATTAAAAAAGAGTTGACATATCGGAATAATTTGAATTAACATGATATTCAAACAAAAAACAAATGGGCAGCTGATCGGACCGCCGAAGGCTCTCATCTCTAAAAAAAACAGAGATGGGGGCCTTTTTGTTTTTTTAGAAGGCGGGGTTGGCAGAAAGAGAGGGATTAAAGTGGCTGTGACCATCAGCATCAAAGAAAAGGCATTTGACCATGAAGGCCGCAAAACAACGGTCTTGGAGAACATTCAATTATCAATCGCACCAGGTGAATTTCTAACGGTCATTGGACCGAGCGGGTGCGGAAAAAGCACTCTGTTAAAGATTATTGCAGGGCTTGATTCTGATTATGACGGGAGTGTTGACATTAACGGACGCAGCGTAACAGCTCCGGGTATCCAGCAAGGATTTATTTTTCAGGAGCACCGCCTCTTTCCATGGCTGACGGTTGAGCAGAATATTGCCGCTGATTTGAACTTGAAAGATCCAAAAGTCAAACAGAAGGTGGATGAACTGATCGAGATTGTCAGATTGAAAGGAGCGGAGAAAGCATATCCTCGAGAGCTGTCAGGCGGTATGTCACAAAGAGTGGCCATCGCACGGGCTCTTCTGCGGGAGCCTGAGGTGCTGCTTTTAGATGAACCGTTTGGCGCGCTCGACGCTTTTACAAGAAAACACCTGCAGGACGTCCTGCTGGAGATATGGCGGAGGAAAAAAACAACAATGATTCTCGTTACTCATGATATAGATGAATCTGTTTATTTAGGAAATGAGCTTGCGATTCTTAAGGCCAAACCGGGGAACATCCATAAGCTGATGCCCATTTCTTTGGCGTATCCGCGAAACAGGACGACGCCGGATTTCCAAGCGATCAGACAGAAAGTGCTGTCGGAATTCGAGAAAACAGAAGAACTAGAGTACGCTGAAGGATCAGGGATATAGAAAGGGCGGAAGCAGAAATGAAAAAAGGACTCATTGTATTGGTTGCCGTTTTCTTTCTGCTGGCAGGCTGCGGAGCAAATGGAGCCAGCGGCGGCAACAAACAATTGAAAGAAATTCGAATCGGTATTCAGCAAAGCTTGAGCCCGCTTTTGATTGCGAAGGAGAAAGGCTGGTTTGAGGATGCATTTGAAAAAGAAGGCATTAAAGTGAAATGGGTGGAGTTTCAAAGCGGTCCGCCTCAATTTGAAGGCCTTGCGGCAAATAAACTGGATTTCTCTCAAGTCGGCAATTCGCCTGTGATCTCAGGCCAAGCGGCAGGCATTGATTTTAAAGAAATCGGTCTATCTCAGGACGGGTTGAAAGCGAACGGCATCCTTGTGAATCAAAACAGCGGCATTCAGGACGTCAAGGACTTAAAGGGAAAGAAAATTGCAGTCGCCAAAGGCAGCAGCGGTTTTGATTTTCTTTATAAAGCACTTGATCAAGTGGGGTTGTCAGCCCGTGATGTGACGATCATTCAGCTTCAGCCAGATGAAGCGGCTTCCGCGTTTGAAAACGGATCTGTTGATGCCTGGTCCATTTGGGAGCCCTACTTGTCTTTAGAAACAATCAAACACGGAGCAAAAATCCTTGTGAACGGGGAAAGCACAGACTTATATTCACCGGGATTTACTCTAGTGAGAACAAAGTTTGCAAAAGAGCATCCAGACGAAGTGGTCCGTTTTTTGAAAGTGTTTAATAAGGCCGTTGTGTGGCAAAAGGAACATCTGGATGAAGCGGCGGACTTGTATGCAAATATAAAAGATATCGATAAAGAGGTCGTTGAAAATGTGCTGAAAAATACTGAGCCTCTGAATGAGGTCATTCGTGACGACATTGTGAAAGCGCAGCAGGAGACAGCGGATTTTCAATATCGAACGAAGGCGATAGACAAGAAGATCGATGTGAAAGAGGTAGTGGATAACACATTTATTAAAAAAGCGTTAAAGGAAAGTTCCGCAGGAGGTGATCAATAATGAAAGCAGAGGCTGCAGGCTCGCTGCCAAAAACAAATGCGGAAGCGGTGCAAAAAAAGCCCCGAAAGATGAAATATGGCTGGATGAAGGGACTGCTGCTGCCCGTTGTCATCATTGCCATCTGGCAGATCATCGGCGGTCTTGAGATGGTGTCCGCTACAGTGCTGCCAACGCCCGTTACGATTATTCTGACGTTTAAAGAGCTTATTTTGTCTGGTGAACTGTTGGGCCATCTGCAAATCAGCATCTATCGGGCAGCGCTTGGGTTTTTGCTTGGTGCGGGGCTTGGATTGATCATCGGGATTTTGGCCGGATTCTCCAAACGGACGGAGCTGTATCTTGATCCGTCATTGCAAATGCTTAGAACCGTTCCCCATCTGGCGGTCACACCGCTGTTTATTTTATGGTTCGGTTTTGATGAAGTATCTAAAATTTTGCTGATTGCGCTCGGCGCTTTCTTTCCTGTCTACATCAATACATTTAACGGCATCCGCGGGGTTGACGCGAAGCTGTTTGAAGTCGCTCGGGTGCTTGAATTTAAATGGCATCAGCAGATTTCCAAAGTGATTCTGCCGGCAGCCCTGCCGAATATATTGCTCGGCATTCGCTTATCACTCGGCATTGCATGGCTCGGGCTTGTTGTAGCAGAGCTGATGGGCTCCAGCTCAGGAGTTGGATACATGATCATGGATGCGAGACAGTTTTCACAAACAAACAAAGTCTTTGCCGGGATTATCATCTTTGCGGTGGTTGGAAAGCTGACGGATTCCTTTGTCAGGCTGCTTGAACGAAAACTATTAAAATGGAGAAACAGTTACGAAGGATAATACAGGTAAAGGGGAGAAGATCATGGAAATTCTTTGGTTTATACCGACTCATGGAGACGCGAGATATTTAGGATCTGAAAGCGATGGGCGGACTGCGGATCATCTTTACTTTAAACAAGTCGCGCAGGCGGCTGACAGGCTGGGGTATACGGGTGTTCTTCTGCCGACGGGAAGATCGTGCGAGGACCCGTGGCTTACAGCATCGGCTTTGGCAGAAGAAACAAAGGATTTAAAATTTTTAGTCGCGGTAAGACCCGGTTTAATGCAGCCTTCTCTGGCAGCCAGAATGACATCCACCTTAGACCGCATTTCAGACGGCCGCTTGCTGATCAATGTTGTGGCAGGAGGCGATCCATACGAGCTGGCGGGTGATGGCCTGTTTATCAGCCATGATGAACGCTATGAAGCGACAGACGAATTTTTAACCGTTTGGCGGAGGCTTTTGCAGGGAGAAACGGTTTCCTATGAAGGAAAGCATATAAAAGTGGAAAACAGCAATCTGCTCTTCCCGCCGCAGCAAGCGCCGCATCCGCCTATCTATTTCGGAGGATCGTCGCAGGCGGGGATTGAAGCTGCCGCTAAGCATACAGATGTGTACTTGACGTGGGGCGAGCCGCCTGAACAAGTAAAAGAAAAGATTGAGAGAGTCAAAAAACAAGCGGAAAAAGAAGGGAGATCCGTTCGCTTCGGCATTAGGCTGCATGTCATTGCCCGTGAAACCGAACATGAGGCGTGGGAAGCTGCTGAGCGCTTGATCAGCCACTTGGATGATGACACCATCGCCAAAGCGCAGGCAGCTTTAAGCCGCTACGATTCTTCAGGCCAGCAGCGGATGGCCGTCCTTCATCAAGGCGATCGGACAAAGCTTGAAATCAGCCCGAATTTATGGGCGGGGATCGGCCTTGTCAGAGGCGGGGCAGGAACAGCTCTTGTCGGTGATCCGCAGACGATTGCCGATCGGATGGCGGAATACCAGGCACTCGGCATAGAATCGTTTATTTTCTCCGGCTATCCGCACTTAGAAGAAGCGTATTATTTTGCGGAGCTTGTGTTTCCGCTGTTGCCATTTGAAAATGAGCGGACGAGAAGGCTTCAGAACAAAAGAGGAGAAGCCGTAGGGAACACTTATTTTGTCAAAGAGAAAAATGCGTCAGTTTAAGCAAATACAGCCCCCGGACATGGTATGATATTCAAAAAAGGGGCTGTTTTTCTGAAAACCATCATAAGCGCAGCAGCCATTTGCCTGATAGCCATGCTGTCAGCATGCGGACAATCAAAGCAGATGGAAATCAATGCGGCGGACATATCTGATCTTGAAAAAAACAGAATGGGTGTAGCAGCCTCACAGGCGGCATTCACTGCCGAAGCCGTCAATATCAGTGAAGGTATTTCTTCTGCTGACATGTATATCGAACATTATCAAAAAGGAAAGCTTGTTGAGACGATTGGTCCGGTAAGTGCAAATTATTCAGAGGAAAAACCCGATACATTACAATTTGTTTATTTTGAGAATGATGAGGGGGAAGGAAAGAATAAACACACCACCGTCCATTTTGGTATTGTGAATAAACAGGGAAATACAGCGGCCGGTTCATCAGTGAAGCGTGACGATAGCGCAACACAGGAAATGACTCAGAATATTTCATCGCCGGAACCGATTTCTTTCGATAAGCCTGTTTTGATCGGCAGCAGTATTAGAGGGGCTAACGAGACATTGCATACCTCTGAGCATAAAAAAGAGCTCATAAAGCATCAAGATGCGTTGCTTTATTATGTGGAATTGTATCATTAGGAAACGGGCGGCTTCAGGCCGTCTGTTTTTTTAAAGCGCTATGCTTGCCTTTTTGAATGGTGCATGATACATTTTAAATCGTAATTATTTCGATTTAAAGAGGAGGCTATGTCTTGGCTAAAAAATCAAAAGTGGCAAAAGAGTTAAAACGGCAGCAGCTTGTTGAACAATACGCTGCTATGAGACGTGAATTAAAAGAAAAAGGAGATTACGAGGCACTCAGCAAGCTGCCGAGAGATTCAGCACCGGGAAGGCTCCATAATCGCTGCATGGTAACGGGGCGCCCGAGAGGATATATGAGGAAGTTTAAAATGTCCAGAATCGCTTTCAGGGAGCTGGCCCATAAAGGCCAGATTCCCGGTGTGAAAAAAGCGAGCTGGTGAGAAAAACTCCGGCGATTACAGCGCGCCGGAGTTTTTTTCGTTTTTCTTGAAAGAGATGACGTAGGATAGGTGCTGGATGATCATGATGATAAACACAATAATAATAGGGAAAAACGGGATACGTGATTGAAAAAACGGATAAAAAATCAGAAGAACCGCTGCGGCAGGCAGTGAGAAGTAGACGGCGATATATGACGCGCGGCATGCTTTTGCCGTCATCATCTTCTCTCTTTCGTCCTGCTCTTCAAATTCATCTGGCAGAAGAAGCTGTTTTGCATGAGGGCGTCTTTTCTTCTGTAAGTACAAATATACCGCAGACGCCGCAACAAACAGAATAAAGGGGGTGAGGTTTAATTCAAACACCATCTCACCGCTCTTTGTGCGAAAAAAAGATGCGATTCCTTCTGAAGCTTCAAAGTATGCAATCAGCGTCCAGCATGCAAGGCCAAATAAAACAAGTTGAAAAGCTGCTTTTGTTTTCATGCTCATCTTAATTCTCCTCCTCTAACCAAAAGACATCCTCCATTTTCATAGAGAAAGCTTTGCAGATTTTCAGTGCTAGCAACAGTGAGGGAACATAATCGCCTTTTTCGATAGCTGCCACAGTCTGTCTTGTGACGCCGACTGTTTCTCCGAGTTTTTCCTGAGAATAGCCGAAGCGTGCCCTCAGCTCTTTTACTTTATTTTTCATCATGACGTCTGTCCCCTTCACAATCTCGATTGATTATATTGTATAGTATACTTAACATTATGTAAATGTAACTTAACAACTTTACAAAAATAAAACTTTTTTTCGACAAATTTTTTATATTCCCTTGACGAAAAATCAATAAACGTGTAACATTAGACAAGTCAGAGCGGTACTGTTGCTGACAATCACAAATGCGGGTGTAGTTTAGTGGTAAAACCTCAGCCTTCCAAGCTGATGTCGTGAGTTCGATTCTCATCACCCGCTCCATACATACGTTATTAACGCAGTGTTTCGTTTCTCAGATAAACGAAGTATTGCGTTTTTTTATGTAAAAAAGAACACGCCATTCGTGTTCTTTTACGTAAGCCAATGTACTGTATGGGCGCCGCCGTGAATTTGTTCAAACATTTTCGTTAATGATGATAAGAGTTTTACAGCGCTGTTTTTCTCAATGGATGGCGGGAAAAAGATGATTTGCAGCATGTTCTTGGTCTCGTTTGAAACGGGATAGAGATTGACGCTGTTTTTAAAATCGCCAAATACGCCGTTTTCATCAGAGAAAATCAATATGTTTTCTTTTTCTCCCAATGAGATCCGGACTTGTTCGTGAAGCTTGCCGGCATCATAAATCATAATGGGCAGAGAATATTTTAATGCGAAAAAATCGATGGTGTCATGGGCTGAATCCTTGCTTTCCATGAATTGTTCTTTGGATATCGGGATCAGCATGTCCTCCATTGGGGTTGTTTCTCCCTCAAATGACGGGTTAAGCTGTTTAAAGAGTTCCCGCCATTCCTTGACGAATGGTTCATCGGATATTCCGCCGTCCGCAAAGTCGAAAAACAGCGATTCTTGAAATAGGCGAAGCCTGCCTTTCAGCATTTGCGGAGAGGAGCCGACTTCGATATTCTCATAAATTACAGCCGCCGCAAGTAAGCTGGCCGCACGTTCGGTAATAACAGAATCAATTTTGATATTCACTAGTATTCACTCCAGTTACGTGATATCAACCTATTATAAACGCTGTATCGTTTTATCACAAAGAAAGGAGGCTGTGCAAAACATGAACGTTTATCAGCTTAAAGAAGAATTAATTGAATACGCGAAAAGCATTGGCGTGGACAAGATTGGTTTTACGACCGCTGATACTTTTGACAGTTTAAAAGACCGTTTGATTCTTCAAGAATCACTCGGCTATCTCTCCGGCTTTGAAGAGCCCGATATCGAGAAAAGGGTGACGCCGAAGCTGCTTTTGCCGAAAGCGAAATCAATTGTGGCGATTGCTCTCGCATATCCTTCCAGAATGAAGGATGCGCCGAGAAGCACGAGAACTGAGCGCAGGGGCATTTTTTGCAGAGCCTCCTGGGGTAAAGACTATCACGATGTGCTGAGGGAAAAGCTCGATCTGCTGGAGGAATTTCTGAAAAGCAAGCATGAGGATATCAGAACTAAGTCAATGGTTGACACTGGCGAATTGTCTGATCGGGCCGTTGCAGAGCGGGCCGGAATCGGATTCAGCGCGAAAAACTGTATGATCACAACACCTGAGTACGGTTCTTATGTGTATTTGGCGGAAATGATCACAAATATTCCTTTTGAGCCTGATGTGCCGATTGAAGATATGTGCGGATCTTGCACGAAATGTCTGGATGCCTGCCCGACGGGAGCGCTTGTAAATCCGGGACAGCTGAATGCGCAGCGCTGCATCTCTTTTCTGACTCAGACGAAAGGATTTTTGCCTGATGAATTCCGGACAAAGATCGGAAACCGCCTGTACGGGTGCGATACGTGCCAAACGGTGTGTCCTCTCAATAAAGGCAAGGATTTTCATCTTCATCCGGAAATGGAGCCTGATCCTGAGATAGCCAAACCGTTATTGAAGCCGCTCTTGACCATCAGCAACCGTGAATTTAAGGAGAAATTCGGACATGTCTCAGGTTCTTGGCGCGGGAAAAAACCGATTCAGCGAAACGCCATTCTTGCTCTTGCACACTTTAAGGATGCTTCCGCTCTGCCTGAATTGACGGATCTGATGCATAAGGACCCGCGTCCTGTTATCAGAGGGACAGCTGCATGGGCGATCGGGAAAATCGGAGATCCAGCGTACGCGAATGAGCTTGAAAAAGCGCTTGAAAAAGAGAAGGATGAAGAGGCGAAGCTGGAAATTGAAAAAGGAATTGATTTGTTAAAAGCTTCGGGCATGACTAAACAAGGCCTGTCCTGACATACGTATAGAACAGAAGGAAAAAACACTTGAGATGCATCCAAGTGTTTTTTCTCTATAAAAAAGTATGGCGGGTGGGGTGAGCTTGAAGCACATTTTAGAACAATTAGCGGAGGAGCGGCTGAGTTATCTGGTTAACGGGCATGCTATGCGGCAGGAATCTGAAGTTGGAGACCTTGAAGTCATGGAGCGAAAGAAGAAGCTTCTGGAAAAACGTAAAGTTGAGATCGTAAAAGCGAAAGCCAAGGCCGTCATCGATCATGTGCGGGTTGAGGATGACGGAACGACCTGCCTTACGTATACCATCCATTACGAATACGTGTGTAAGGAGCAGGACGACAGCTTGTATATGGAAGAGCACATGGAGGAACGGATGGCTTTCCTTTATGATCACATTTTGATTAGTGATCAGGAAATTGCGAAAACACCGGCTGGATTTCATGAAGGGACCAGTATTATTGACTATTCTCAAGAAGAAAGGGAAGCGTTTGGCAGGGCCTTTCAATACGATCGTCTCGGCGCTGTGCAATATGCCGAGAAATATTGGAACAAGCGCAACCCTGCATATAAAAATTTCAGTGATAACTGTACGAATTTTATTTCTCAGTGTCTTCATGCGGGAGGCGCGCCGATGCGCGGCCATCCGAACAGAGGGTCAGGCTGGTGGATGAAACAAAGCTCATGGAGCTACAGCTGGACGGTGGCTCATTCTATGAAAATGTATTTGGCGAATTCAAAGGCCGGCATGCGTGCGGTGCGGATGAAATCTGCGGAAGAGCTGATGCCGGGTGATGTGATTTGCTATGATTTTGAAGGTGATGGCCGGTTTAATCATACAACGATTGTTGTGGCGAAGGACAAAGGCAATATGCCGCTTGTCAACGCCCAGTCCTATGACAGCCGGATGAGATATTGGTCATACGAGGATTCTACGGCATACACGCCGTCAATACGATATGCCTTTTTTCATATCGTTGATGATACGACAAAAGGGTAATTAATGATATAATGATGGGCGGATAAGAAAAACAGAGGTGAACATTGTGGCATTACATGTTGTTTTATATCAACCAGAAATTCCCGCCAATACAGGGAATATTGCGCGTACTTGTGCGGCAACCAATACAACGCTCCACCTGATTCGTCCGCTCGGCTTTTCTACAGATGATAAAATGCTGAAGCGTGCCGGACTCGATTATTGGGAGTTTGTTAACGTTGTATATCATGATTCATTGGAAGAATTGTTTGAGGAATATCAAAAAGGCCAGTTTTTCTTTATTACGAAATTCGGCCAGCAGCCTCATACGTCGTTTGATTACACTGATCTTGACGAGGATTATTTCTTCGTGTTCGGAAGAGAAACAAGCGGTTTGCCAAAGGATTTAATACAAAATAATATGGACCGCTGCCTGCGTCTTCCGATGACAGAGCACGTCAGATCGTTAAACCTGTCCAACACTGCGGCGATTCTCGTTTATGAAGCGCTGCGCCAGCAAAATTACCGTGATTTAAAATAGTGAAAAATCCGCTCATGATGATGGGCGGATTTTTTTGTTGTGCTGTGTTTTATTTTTGGGCTTAACAACGTAACAGTGTTATGTTACAATGTACCCATCAAAGGAGCTGGACTAATGGAAGAACAATTAATCTCTAAAAAAGAATTACTTGAAAGAACATCGATTTCATACGGTCAGCTGTATCGGTGGAAGCGGAAAAACTTAATTCCTGAGGAATGGTTTATTCGCAAATCCACATTCACAGGGCAGGAGACGTTTTTTCCGAGAGAGGATATTTTAAAACGCATTTCAATGATTCAAAAGATGAAGGAAAACTTATCTTTGGATGAAATGAGAGAAATGCTGTCGCCGAAAATGAAGGATGTCAGCATGACCGCTGATGAATTGCTTCATAAAGGTTTGATTTCAAAGCCTGCTCTTGATGTCTTTTCCGAAGGCGGAGAAAATCCGGTTTTTTCATCCCGCGATCTGCTTTCTCTGTATGTGCTTGAAGGGCTGCTGCAGTCCGGAAATGTCAGCCTGGCAGAAGCGAAAATGGCTGCAGAGGTGTTAAAGAAGCATGATACAGAAGAGATCAAGAACCAGACGGAGCTGATCGTACTGCGGAAGCTTGGTGTCACCACTTGTTTTATAACGGCAGCCGCGGACAGCATTCTGTTTGAATCGTCCGTCAAGGTTGTGGAACGGGTAGATTTAGTAAAGGCGTCAGAAGAATTAAAAACAACATATATGCAGGAGGGCCATCAATGGATGTAATGGAAAAGCTGGTGATAAACGGATCGGGAAGTTCAAAGGGAGGAACATTTCAATCAGTCGAAATTAACGGCAGCGGAACAGTGGCCGGGGACGTGGAATG
Source organism: Bacillus cabrialesii (assembly GCF_004124315.2). Classification (GTDB taxonomy): domain Bacteria; phylum Bacillota; class Bacilli; order Bacillales; family Bacillaceae; genus Bacillus; species Bacillus cabrialesii. The sequence goes on from NZ_CP096889.1 coordinate 992,126, forward strand.
TGACACTTTTTCTTTTAATGGAACGGGAAAAGCCGATGGAAGCGTCAAAGCGAAAGCGGTAACCATCAGCGGTTCAGGAAAGATACACGGAGATGTTGAAGCAGAATCGATTCGGATTCATGGTACTGGTTTTATACAAGGAGAGGTGTCTGCAAAACAATTAAAAATCGCTGGATCATCAACATTTGGCGGTACAGTCAAGGCTGATGGCATTGACATTAGCGGTAAAGCTGTCATGGAAGCGGATTGTGAAACGGAAACCTTTCAATCAGAAGGGAAATGCAAAATCAGCGGGCTTTTAAACGCTGACCAGGTGATCGTTAACCTTTCTGCCGGGGAAAGTTATGTGCGTGAGATCGGCTGCCGCCACCTTCAAGTGACTGGAAGAAAAGGAATGCTGACATTGCTCAGACTGATGCCCCAGCCTGTTTTAACAGCTGAACTGATCGAAGGTGACGTGATTGAACTGACAAATACAAAGGCGAAAACCGTACGTGGTAATACAGTCAAAATCGGCCCGGATTGCCAGATTGAAACCGTCGAATACAGCGGAGACTATACTTGTGATCCGAGCGCATTGGTAGAAACATGCACAAAGGTGTGAGGAGGACCGTAATGGAGACAACAAAACTGGGAAATTTAAAATTATATGGCGCCGGATACGCTGCGGGAGGCGCGTATCACCATGTCAGTATCAAGGGTGAAGGTGTGGTCGGTGAAGGGCTGTCTGCCGCGGGCTGCCGCATTTTCGGAACGGGCCTTTTTCTCGGAAAAGCAGAAACTGAGCGGCTGCGTGTGTTCGGAGAAAGTGAGTTTAAAAGCAATCTTACATCCGGCAGAATCAATATTTACGGCACAATGAAGGTCAGCGGCTCACTTCAATTTGATCGATTCAATCTGAAGGGCCTGGCTGAAATATGCGGGAATATGACTGGAGAATCGTGCGATGTGAAAGGGAAGCTTAGCGTTAAAGGCGACTGTGAAACGGAAATGTTCCATGTTACAGGCTGCGTTGATGTATCAGGTTTATTAAATGCGGGTGATGTTAAGCTTGGATTGAGCCATGATGTAAGCTATGTGCGTGAAATCGGCGGAACAATAATAACAGTGAAAAGACGCGCGGGCTTGTTTAAACGGAAGAAAGTAAAGCTGATCGCCGATCTCATTGAAGGAGATCAGGTTTATTTGGAGAATACAGAAGCGGCAGTTGTCAGAGGAAAAGAAGTGATTATCGGGCCGGGGTGCAGCATCGGAACGATTGAATACAAAAACAAATGCGAATGTAATCAGCATTCAAAGATTAATGAAACAAACAAGATATAAAACATTGTTCTGTTATAAAAGAGGGTGCTCTCATTAGGAGCACCCTTTTTATTCTTTCCCCGGCTTGCTTTCGTACCCTGCGGTAAAAATTGATACTAAAAAAGTGACAATGACACCCATCATGATGATTGTTTTCACCGTCTCTCCCCCTCTTCAATTTTTCCGTGCTGCCCGAGTCTGGATGATTTTGTATTTTTCTTTATTATGAACGGTCGCAGTCTGCCTTGTCAACGCTGTATAAGTATCTTTATTTTTAAGAAACCAAAGCATGTATCACGAGATGGCGGCATAGATTGTATCAAAGTACCTTATTTGCATAGCGCAACAAACATGATGGAGGAGGTCCTTATGGATATATTAAAGAAAATTGAACAGTACAGAGAGGAAGAGCAGCGGCTGAAATGGGAAGGTACATTCGCCGATTATTTGGAGATTATTAAAGAAAATCCAATGGTCGCGCAATCTGCTCATTCTCGTGTTTTTAATATGATAAAAGACAGCGGGATAGAGGAGATCGACGGACGCAAGAAGTACAGTTTTTTTGACCGTGAGCTGTTCGGGCTTGAGGAATCTCTGGAGCGTCTTGTGGAGGAGTATTTTCATCCGGCCGCGAAACGGCTTGATGTCAGAAAGCGGATTCTATTGCTGATGGGGCCTGTTAGCGGCGGTAAATCCACGCTGGTCACGATGCTTAAAAAAGGTCTCGAAGCGTACACCCTGACGGATAATGGCGCTGTATATGCGATTAAAGGCTGCCCAATGCACGAAGACCCTCTACATTTAATCCCCCATCATTTACGTGAGGACTTTTACAGAGAATACGGCATTAGAATAGAAGGAAGTCTTTCTCCTTTAAATGTCATGAGGCTGGAGGAAGAGTACGGAGGAAGAATTGAGGATGTGAGGGTGGAGCGCATCTTCTTTTCAGAAGATAAGCGTACGGGAATTGGAACATTCAGTCCGTCTGATCCGAAGTCTCAGGATATTGCCGATTTGACGGGAAGTATTGATTTCTCAACAATCGCCGAGTACGGTTCGGAATCAGATCCGCGCGCATATCGGTTTGATGGCGAGCTGAATAAAGCGAACCGCGGAATGATGGAGTTTCAAGAGATGCTGAAATGTGATGAGAAGTTTCTCTGGCATTTGCTTTCATTGACACAGGAAGGGAATTTTAAAGCGGGGCGATTTGCGTTAATTTCTGCTGATGAGCTGATCGTTGCTCACACGAATGAAACGGAGTATCGCTCATTTATTTCTAATAAGAAGAATGAAGCCCTGCACTCAAGAATTATTGTGATGCCTGTCCCTTATAATTTAAAAGTGTCTGAGGAAGAGAGGATTTATGAAAAAATGATCGCAGAAAGCGATGTGGCGGATGTTCATATTGCCCCGCATACGCTGAAGGTCGCTGCGATGTTCTCGATTCTTACCCGATTAAAAGAACCGAAGCGGTCGGATATTGATCTGGTCAAGAAAATGAGACTGTATGATGGGGAAAGTGTGGAAGGATATAATTCTGTCGACGTTGAGGATATGAAAAAAGAATACAATGATGAAGGCATGAGCGGCATTGATCCGCGGTACGTGATCAACCGGATTTCTTCAACGATTATCAGGAAAAATATGGAGTCGATTAATTCTCTTGATGTTCTTCGTTCCTTAAAAGAAGGTCTTGATCAGCACCCTTCGATTTCTAGCGAGGACAGGGAGCGGTATTTGAATTTTATTTCTGCCGCCCGCAAGGAATATGACGACATTGCGAAAAAGGAAGTTCAAAAAGCGTTTGTATATTCGTATGAAGAATCAGCTAAAACACTTATGGACAATTACCTCGACAACGTAGAGGCCTACTGCAATAAAAACAAGCTTCGTGATCCTTTGACAGGAGAAGAAATGAATCCTGACGAAAAGCTGATGAGATCAATCGAAGAGCAGATCGGCATTTCGGAAAACGCCAAAAAAGCGTTCCGCGAAGAAATCTTAATCCGCATTTCGGCCTATGCGAGAAAAGGCAAGCGGTTTGATTACAATTCTCATGAAAGACTGCGTGAAGCCATTCAGAAAAAGCTGTTTGCTGATCTGAAGGATGTCGTTAAAATTACGACTTCAACAAAAACGCCGGATGAGCAGCAGCTGAAAAAGGTAAATGAAGTCGTGGCCCGTTTAATTGATGAGCACGGCTACAACTCGACGAGCGCCAATGAGCTGCTGAAATATGTCGGCAGCCTGCTGAACCGATAAGCAACGTGACCCGTCCGAATAGGGCGGGTTATTTTGTCCCATTTTCTAAATAGTTTGTCAATTAACCGTGCTTTTGTGCATATGATGAATATAAATCTTTTCGAAAGACTTGTTTCATAATCTGGCACAAGCCGGAATACGTATGTATCACGACCACAAATGGTTAAGGAGGGGAATTCATGTCCCAAAATGACAGCGGCCATTTTTTAATTTCTGAGGAAAACTGGTCCCTCCATCGCAAAGGCTTCGATGACCAGCAGCGCCACCAGAAAAAAGTTCAGGAAGCGATCAAAAACAATCTTCCGGACCTCGTGACCGAGGAAAGCATTATTATGTCTAATGGAAAAGATGTAGTGAAGATTCCAATCCGTTCACTGGATGAGTATAAAATCCGTTATAACTATGATAAAAATAAACATGTAGGGCAGGGAGAAGGCGACAGCCAGGTTGGAGATATTGTGGCCCGGGATGGATCCGACAAGAAACAGGGGCCTGGAAAAGGGCAAGGCGCCGGTGATCAGGCGGGCGAAGATTATTATGAAGCAGAAGTTTCATTAATGGATTTAGAAGAAGCGCTTTTTAAGGAATTAGAACTTCCGAATCTCCAGCAAAAAGAGCGGGACAATATCATTCATACAGATATTGAATTTAATGATATCCGTAAAACAGGGTTAACCGGTAATATTGATAAGAAAAGAACGATGATGTCGGCTTTTAAGCGAAACGCGATGTCAGGGAAGCCGTCGTTCTATCCGATTTACCCGGAGGATCTGAAATATAAGACGTGGAATGACATAACAAAACCCGAGTCAAAAGCCGTCGTATTAGCAATGATGGATACAAGCGGCAGTATGGGTGTCTGGGAAAAATACATGGCCAGAAGCTTCTTTTTCTGGATGACCCGGTTTTTGCGGACGAAATATGAGACTGTAGAAATTGAATTTATTGCCCATCATACAGAAGCAAAAGTCGTATCGGAAGAGGACTTCTTTTCGAAGGGAGAAAGCGGCGGAACCATCTGTTCTTCAGTTTACCGAAAGTCGCTTGAGCTGATTGATGAAAAGTACAATCCCGCCCGCTATAATATTTATCCATTTCATTTTTCTGACGGTGACAACCTGACATCTGACAACGCGCGCTGTGTGAAGCTGGTCAATGATATTATGAAGAAAGCGAATCTATTCTGTTACGGCGAGGTCAATCAGTATAACAGGCATTCAACGTTAATGTCCGCATACAAAAATGTGAAAGACGAGAAATTTAAGTACTATATTTTAAAACAGAAATCTGATGTATTTCAGGCTCTGAAGAACTTTTTCAGAAATGAAGAGTCTGGCGTAAGCCATCAATATTCGTAATGAGAAGCCCATTCCAGGGCTTTTTTTTATTTAAAAAAAGCAAGAAAACGTTTGCGAAAAAAATACGGGAAAAAAAGAAATTTTTCCTTTGACAAATCTTCTTTCATTTATTAATATTTTATCTTGTGAACTATTATTGAGGAATGAGGTGAAAAGGAGTTGACTGAATCAGAACGTGCTTTGCTCACTTTTGAACAGCTCTTCGATACGTCTCGGGCGATTTATAAAAAACAGAAGAAGATATTGGAGATTGTGCTTGAGCCTTTTGATATTACAGTCCTTCAATATTTGCTGATGTTTAAAATTCATCAAAGCGGAAGCACGCCGCTAAGCAAGCTGGCGATGTCGCTTGATCTTAAGCCCGCTTCTGTGACGCGGATGACAGATATCCTGTATAAGCGCCAATTGATGAATCGGTATGACAGTCCGGATGACCGCCGTATCGTTATGATTCAGTTAACCGAAGAGGGGGAAGAACTATTAAACAACGCCGCTGTGAACTATGCAAAAATGGGGGCGAGCTTGTATCAAAAGCTTGATACATCCCAGCTTCAATATTTGCGTAAGCTTGCCGGAAGCCTGTCAAAGCTGGCTGAAGGATGCTCAGAAAAAAGCGGTAATTAAAAACTTCCCACATATTTTCACCAGCTTTCCGCAAAATGATAGAGGATGAAACGAAAGGAGAAAACAAAATGAACAGAGGACGTTTAATTCTGACCAACATTATCGGTTTGATTGTTGTTCTTGCAATTATAGGCGGAGGTGCTTATTACTATTATCAAAGCACAAACTTTGTAAAAACAGACGAAGCGAAAGTAGCCGGCGATATGGCTGCTATCACAGCTCCAGCAGCTGGTAAAGTTTCTGACTGGGATCTTGAAGAAGGAAAAACAGTTAAAAAAGGCGACACAGTAGCAAAAATCAAAGGTGAACAATCTGTTGACGTAAAATCCATCATGGACGGAACGATTGTGAAAAACGAAGTGAAAAACGGTCAAACAGTACAGGCTGGCACAACTATTGCACAAACAATTGACATGGATCACCTTTACATCACTGCAAATATTAAAGAAACAGAAATTGCTGATATTGAAAATGGCGACAAAGTAGACATCGTGGTTGACGGAGATCCTGATACTACATTTGACGGTACAGTAGAAGAAATCGGATATGCGACAAACTCAACTTTTGATATGCTTCCATCTTCTAACTCAAGCGGTAACTACACAAAAGTAACACAAAAAGTTCCTGTTAAAATTTCTATTAGCAACCCATCTTCAAAAGTGCTTCCTGGTATGAACGCAACTGTTAAAATTTCTGAATAAAACAGGTCAGTCATCAAACCATGAAAGGAGGTTGTCTTAGATGGCTACAGGCAAAGAAAATAATGCAAAAAGCCCTATGACATTGCTGTTTGTGCTAATGGCGGGGCTGTTTCTGGCAATACTTAACCAAACGCTGCTTAACGTTGCAATGCCGCACTTAATGACTGAATTTGGTGTAAGTGCAACGACGATTCAGTGGCTCACAACAGGTTACATGCTTGTTAACGGCGTTTTGATTCCGTTATCTGCCTTCCTGATTACACGGTTTGGCCAACGGAGTCTCTTTCTCGTCGCCATGTTCTGTTTTACGCTCGGTACGTTAGTCTGCGGTATCGCACCTAACTTCTCTACAATGCTGATCGGACGTTTGATTCAGGCCGTGGGCGGAGGAATCTTGCAGCCGCTCGTTATGACAACCATTCTGTTAATCTTCCCGCCTGAAAGCAGGGGGAAAGGAATGGGGATCTTCGGACTTGCGATGATGTTTGCTCCGGCGGTCGGTCCGACTCTTTCCGGATGGATCATTGAGCATTACACATGGCGCATTATGTTTTACGGACTTGTGCCGATTGGCGCAATTGTAATTATCGTGGCTTTCTTCATCTTTAAAAATCTGGTGGAGCCGCAAAAAATCAAACTCGATACGCTTGGAGCGATTCTTTCGATTGTCGGATTCGCCTCCTTATTATACGGAGTCAGTGAAGCGGGATCTGACGGCTGGACTGACCCGATTGTCCTGTCTACAGTTATTATAGGTGTCATTGCGATCGTTGCTTTTGTTATTCAGCAATTGCGTCATGATGATCCGATGCTTGATTTCAGAGTGTTTAAATACGACATTTTCTCACTTTCAAGTGTCATTAACATCGTTATTACTGTAGCACTATACACTGGTATGTTCCTGCTGCCGATTTATCTTCAAAACCTGGTCGGCTTTACGGCTCTTCAATCCGGTTTGCTTCTGCTTCCGGGTGCGATCGTCATGCTGATCATGTCACCGATCTCCGGTATTTTGTTTGATAAATTCGGTCCGAGACCGCTTGCGATTATCGGGCTTCTCGTGACAGTGGTGACAACATATCAATATACGCAATTAACGATTGATACACCATATACATTGATCATGCTGATCTATTCAGTCCGTGCATTCGGTATGTCACTCTTAATGATGCCGGTTATGACAGCGGGTATGAACCAGCTTCCTGCCCGCCTGAACAGCCACGGTACGGCGATGAGCAACACGCTTCGCCAAATCAGCGGATCAATCGGTACAAGTTTAATTACGACAATTTATACAAACCGTACGACGTTCCATTATTCACAAATTGCAGATAAAACAAGCACGGCGGACCCGAACTTCCTCCATGCATTCCAAAATGCAGTTACGAATTTAATGGTGAATATGAACATGTCTTATGACACAGCGAAAACGTATGTTTTCTCTCATCTTTACAAACATGCGTCGCTTGATTCAAACGTGATGGGGATTAATGATGCCTTTATGTGGGCAACTATATTCTGTGTGTTTGGCTTGATTCTGGCTCTATTCCTGCGTGATGTCAGAAAAGATAAAGCGCGTGCGGAGAAAAAGAAACAAGAGGAGCTTTCATTGCTTCCGGCTCCTAAAGAAGTGAAGGAATCTTAATCTGTACAGGGAGGTTTCCTGAATGAAAATTTATGTAGTGTATGACAGTGAAGGTGAACATACTAAGGTTCTTGCAGAAGCGATTGCTGAAGGTGCAAGAGAAAACGAAGCGGCTGAGGTATTGATCGACCATGTTGATCAAGCGGATATCCGCAAGCTGAAAGATATGGATGCGATTATTTGGGGATGCCCGGGGCATTTCGGAACAATCAGCTCCGGTCTTAAAGCTTGGATCGACAGACTTGGCTACTTATGGGCTGAAGGCGAACTGATCAACAAAGTCGGTGCTGTTTTCTGCACAACGGCAACAACACACGGCGGCTTGGAAATGACAATGCACAACTTAATCACGCCGATGTTCCACCAAGGCATGATCGTTGTCGGCCTGCCTGGAAACGTACCTGAAAACGCACTGTACGGCTCTTATTACGGAGCGGGTGTCACTTGTCCGGTTGACAGTGATGAGTTAATGTCCGAGGAAGGTATTCAGCTTGGACGCGCTTTAGGAAGACGCGTCAGCCAAGTCACAGGAAACCTAACATCAGGACAGTAAGGAGAGGTTGAAATGGCCATTATTATAGCAATTATTGCTGCTGTTATTGTCATTGCGGCTCTTATTACATTCAACGTCCGCAACGCCTCTCCTGGGCCCGAGAAGCAAGAAACAACCGAAAGAATCGCCCCTCCAGAAGAGGATAAAAACGAAGCGCAATACCCTGCTGAAGCAAGGGCTGCCGAGCATTCGCCAGCCGTTGTGAACAACGATTCTCCAAAAGAGAAACGAAACACAATGGGTGATGATATTTACAGGCAGGCGCTGCAAAAGTTTAAGCATTCTGATGAAGATCAGGCAGAAGAAGAGGTCACTGAGGAAAGTGACAAAATGCAGGACAGCAGCTATCGTGATGCGCTGCTCTCCATGAAAAATAAGAAGAAGTAATGAAAAGGCAAATCCGTTTACTCATGGCGGATTTGCCTTTTTTGCTGTTTATATGTTTTTTTATCAAATAAATCTATGGAAATACTATTTTAGACTTTGATCCAGTACTATTGTTACTCATCATGCACTGAAAAAGCATGGGGAGAATTTCAGCAATATTGTCCACAGAACTTTTGTTTTAACAACCGAATAATTAACAAAGTAAATTTATGGATTTTGGTTTTTAGATATTTGAGAAAAATCAATTATGTTAAATTTACCATATATGGTAATATATAAATTAACATCATGTTTAATACAAATTATAATTATTTTTACAGAAAGGAGGAGTGAATATGAAAAAAATAGTAATAACTATTAGTCTAATTCTGATTTGTGCATTTGTTGGTGTATCCTCAGTTTCTGCTTCAACAGTTGAACCAATTGAACGGGTGAACTTTGAAAATGCAAAAGAATCATCTGAAATGAAACCAGAGTACCTACCTGCACTTGCTGCAATTGGACAAGCTGCCAGAGTAGCTGAAGCTGGAGTAAAAGCAGCCGGTCAAGTAGCTAAGTGGGGATCAGCAGCCTTTGGTGCAGGGTTTTTAGGGGCCGCAGGAGCAGATGCATATAAAAAAGCTACAGGATCATCGTCAAATTCTGAGTATGTACCAGAAGACGCAGAAGTATTATTCGACTGATCTGAAAATGTAGAACATAAAAAGGAGCCTCCACCTCAGTAGTGAGGTTCCTTTTAAGGAGGGGGGAATGTTAAAAATGAAAAAAGTTTTCTTTATTGTGGTATGTATTTTATTTGTTTTTCATTTTTCGGTAACTGCTTTTTATGTTCTTCCATTTAATCCAATTAAAAATAAACTTAATGCTCATATAATTTCATATATGCATCCGTTTTTCGCGCAAAACTGGCAACTTTTTGCTCCCAACCCTTTATCCAGGGATACATACGTTAATATCCAAGTGCGAGATAAGAACGGTAAAGAATCTGAATGGATTGATATTTCAACTCCATTATACGATGCAAATCATAAAAATAGACTTTCACCTGTAAATACTTTAGTAAGACTTGGAACAGGTGCTTATATGCAAACAGTAAATGAAAATGAGCTAATGAATAAAATTGAATTAAAAAAATCGATGAAGAATCGAAATTCAGAGAGTCAGAAAAATAAAGCTAAAGAATTAACAGATCATCAGAAAGACGGCATACAAATGTTATATAACCTTGGGCAACATTATGCAAAAATCTATTTTAAAAACCAAGATATAGAAGAGCTGAGAGTTAGAGTGTTAAGAATAGAACCTATACCGTTTTCAAAGCGAAACAATCAAGATTATGAAAGAAAACAAACTTATATTACATATGATTGGGAGAAAGACTATAGTTAAAAGAAGCGGGGGATAGTATTGTTATTTAAAAAAATTATGGTGCTAGCTTCGAATAAAAAGTCTTTGATTGGAGCAAGTTTTTTAAGAATAGGGTTTGGTTTAATCATTTTATATACATATGCTATAAACTATCGACAGAGACATTTTATATGGGGACCAAACGGAGTATCTCAAACAGAATATTCAGAGCAACTAAAGCCTTTTACTTTATATAGTTTAGGAGATTCTCTAATTTATTTTGAGATAACATTTCATTTAGGCATTTTAGCGGCCGCTTTTTTTACAGTTGGTTACAAAACTAGAATTGTTACCATCCTCAATTTTATATTTCTCTATTCAATAGACCAGCAAAATTCTGTGATTTTAGATGGTGGAGACAATATTATGGCAATCACTTTAATTTATATGTTTTTTATGAAAACTAATCATTATCTGTCTATAGATAAAATATTAGAAAAAGAGGAGAGATTTAGTAATAACTTTTACTTAAGTGTTATTCATAACTTTGGAGTTTTAGCTATAATTGTACAGTTATGTATATTATATCTCAACTCATCTTTATATAAAGTAATGGGAGAGCTTTGGCAAAATGGTACTGCAATATACTATATTTTACAAGTCCAAGAGTTTAACTTGCCTTGGATAAGTGATATTATGATCTCATCTGATTTTTTAATAGTTTTCTCTACATATTTCACTATTCTTTTGCAGGTAGCATTTCCTTTCTTGCTATTTAATAAGGTAACAAAGTATATAGCACTTATTTTACTTGTCGCTTTACACCTAGGAATTGCCGTAGTGATGGGATTGATAACCTTCTCTCTAACTATAATCATGATAGATACAATACTTATTAGCGACAAAGATTACAAGAAAATTTATATTTATATTAGAAATAAAATAAAGCGGCCATCAAAAGAAGAAGTAATACTCCCTGCTTCAAAAACGATTTAGTGGAATAAAATATAATGAATATATTAATGGAGGCAAATGAGATTAAATGAGGAAAAAACCGATTGTTGTCGATTACCTTTATAAAAACTCCTTAGATCAAACAATAGAACTTTGGCTCCCTATTCCTGAAGGATTGGACCCCTCAACATTAAAACCATCCCAACTACATAGATTGCCTACTGGTGAAAATCTAGGTTACTTTATTCTACATAAAAATGACACGTTACATTTACGATATACTCAAGAATGGTATCCTGCGAAAGGGGAGACGATACCTTTAAGTAAGGAAGAGGAAGCATACTATTTAAGAGATACGGTTCTTTCACCTGTTAATGAAGAAACTTTAGATCTTGCACGGAATATTACAAGTGGGTTAAACAGTAAAAGAGATCAAGCAAAAGCGATTTTTCGATATATTGTTACCAATTTTAAGTATAAGTATCCTCCTAAGAGCAGAGGGGTAAAATCCTTCCTTCGATTTAAAAATGGCGATTGCGCTGAGTTTTCCTTTTTATTTTCATCATTGTGCAGGTCCCTAGGAATCCCTACAAGAACTTTATTTGGAAGTTGGTCATTTGGAAAAATGAATGGTCATGCTTGGAATGAAATATACTTAGAGGATGAGGGGTGGATTGCTGTTGATGTAAGTATGGCTAATCTGCGAAAACATAATATACTAAGGTTTTTATATAGCGATTTACGGACTATGTGGTGGGAAAAATACTTTGGTAAAACAGAAGGACAGCGGGTTGTTTTCTCACGAGATAGCGAAATCAGACTCATGCCAGCATATGGCGCCAGCCAAAATAGATCCATAGCAATTGAACCTCTGCAGATTAATGATAGTGCCTTTTATTGGGGCCAGGAGTCCTTAGAGGGTACTGCTCCTTATCTTCAACCAGCGTATGTGAAGCTAGATACACAAAATCTCCTACCGGGCACATGTCTTGATGTGAAAAACCTTTTGGGTTTTTGGAAAGTAAAGGAAACTGGCTGGCGGGGGTTCTTAGCACAATCAAAGAAATATTTAGCAATTATAGGCCTAACTACAATGGGTATTACTTATATTTATGGTAATGGTTATCTTGAATTTGTATTTAAGTTTAGTTTTGTTGCCTTATTTACGTGTTTTGTTTTAAGGAGAGAGCGAGTATTTTTATTTAGTGTTTTTCTAGTTATTATGACTCTTTCTCTTTTATCTACAATATCTGAATTATTGTGAATATATAGTTATTATTTAATAATAACCTATAGAAAGAAGTATGAAGGTGCTTATATGACGGTGAATGTAAGGCATGAAGTCAGTTTATAAAATTTATTGTTCGTATTAATAAGAGGAAAAAAACGAAGCGCAATACCCTGCTGAAGCAAGGACTGCCGAGCATACGCCAGCCGTTGTGAACAACGATTCTCCAAAAGAGAAACGAAACACAATGGGTGATGATATTTACAGGCAGGCGCTGCAAAAGTTTAAGCATTCTGATGAAGATCAGGCAGAAGAAGAGGTCACTGAGGAAAGTGAAAAATGCAGGACAGCAACTATCGTGATGCGCTGCTCTCCATGAAAAATAAGAAGAAATAATGAAAAGGCAAATCCGTTTACTCATGGCGGATTTGCCTTTTTTGCTGTTTATATGTTTTTTTATCAAATAAATCCATGGGATATGTTGTATTTCATTTTGAACTAGTGTACTATGTTACTCATACACCGAAGAGGCTCCCGGGAGGTAAAGACATGGATTCTTTTTTAGGTCTATTAAAGAAAGATTTAAAGCTATCAAGAATATGGCTGCTAGTATGGATATGCGGGATCATTTTCTTATTGGTGACAGGCCATATCATAGCTTCTCGCACGAAAGAACCTCTTGTCATTTTTGGTTTTTTTGTTGCCGTTGCTTTTTTTCTGCTTTTCTTGTCCCCTGTTTTTGTGTTTTATCATCTGCATAAAGAAGGGAAATCACAGCTTTGGCTGTACAATCCAAATGGCGGTTTCTTGCTGCTTTCTTCTAAATTGTCAGCATCTTTGCTTTATCAATTTCTGATTCAATTGGCATTAACCGCTTACTGTATTTGGATTTATCATATGTTCTCTGTGAAAAACCTGCTGGAGCATCCTGTTGATATGACAAGTACAGTCGTTTTGCTGAATGTGTACGGACTTATTTCCTCGTTATATATGTCAGTAACAATAGTTGTCTTTTGGACTGTTTTTCATTCACTTAAGAATTGGCGCGGAATGCGATGGGCGGCAATGGGGATGCTGGCCGCAGTGTGGTGTTTCTTCGATGAATACATCATGAGCCCTTTGGTGGTTGCATCTCAAAAGCATTTTTGGCCTGTAACAGTCTATTGTAATTTTGATTTCAACTTCCATAATGTTTGGAGATTGGAATTAAAACCTATACACCTGTCCGTGCTTGGGTTTCCTATTGCGATTGTCATCACGATCGTGCTGCTCCTCATGGCTTCAAAATTGCTTGATCGTAAAGTAGAGGTGTGAATATGGACAATCAATTCCAATCCTCGAAACCGATTTATCTTCAGATCGCTGATCAGATCTTTTATCGGCTGGTCAGGAAGGAGCTGCTTCCAGGAGACAAGCTTCCTTCAGTAAGAGAAATGGCGATCCAAACCAAGGTAAATCCCAATACGATTCAAAGAACATACAGTGAGATGGAAAGGCTGGGTATTGTGGAAACAAGAAGAGGTCAAGGAACGTTTATTGCCGAGAAAGCAGAAATCGTAGATGAGCTGAAGGACAGGCTGACACGAGAAGTGATGGAAGGCTTTGTGAAACAAATGAAAGAGCTGGGGCTAACGAAAGAGGAAATGGTGGAAGGGATTAAAACGTTCACTGAGGGAGGTTAAAATGGAAATCACTTTAGAACATGTATCAAAAAAATACGGCCGCCACACTGCCGTCAATGATGTGTCGATCACCTTATCATCCGGACGGATTTACGGCCTGATCGGACCGAACGGCAGCGGCAAATCAACGACCTTAAAAATGATGGCCGGCCTGCTCTTCCCGACTTCAGGATTCGTGAGAGTGAATGAAAAGCCGGTTGCGAGGGATATGGTGCGTCATGCGGCTTATCTTACAGAGCTTGATATGTTTTATCCGCATTTCACTGTAATGGATATGGTGAATTTTTATCAGACGCAATTTCCTGATTTTCAAACAGAACAAGCTTATAAGCTGTTGAATGAGATGCAGCTTGACCCGAACAAAAAGATCAAAAAGCTATCAAAAGGAAATCGGGGAAGACTGAAAATCGTCCTAGCTTTGGCTAGGCGGGCGTCCGTCATCTTGCTTGATGAACCCTTTTCAGGGCTTGATCCGATGGTCAGGGACTCCATCGTAAACAGCCTGGTGTCGTACATCGATTTTGAGCAACAGATTGTCGTGATCGCGACGCATGAGATTGATGAAATTGAAACGTTGCTGGACGAAGTCATCATACTCGCAAATGGAGAAAAAGTTGAGCAGCGTGTTGTAGAAGAGATTCGTGAGCGGGAAGGCATGTCCGTGTTGCAATGGTTTAAATCAAAAATGGAAGTTTGCTAGAGGAGGAATTTGATGAAGACAGTATTGGAATTGAAAAATGTAACAAAAAACATCAGAGGCCGGACGATTATTGATCATCTGAGTTTTGCGATTCGCGAAGGCGAAGTATTCGGTTTTTTGGGGCCGAACGGAGCAGGGAAAACGACAACCATCAGAATGATGGTGGGGTTAATGAAATTGTCAAAAGGTGATGTGCTTATTTGCGGCCAATCAATTACGAAAGAGTATGCCAAGGCAATTAAGCATATTGGAGCTATTGTAGAGAATCCAGAGCTGTATAAATTCTTGAGCGGATATAAAAATCTGCAGCAATACGCAAGGATGGTCAAGGGTGTTACGAAGGAAAAAATTGATGAAGTCGTTGAGCTGGTCGGTTTAACAGACAGAATTCACGACAAGGTGAAAACGTACTCCCTTGGGATGAGACAGCGTCTTGGCTTGGCACAGTGTCTTCTGCATGATCCAAAAGTGCTGATCTTGGATGAACCGACAAACGGCCTTGATCCGGCGGGAATCAGAGAAATCAGAGATCATTTAAAGAAGCTGACGCGTGAAAGAGGAATGGCTGTCATCGTTTCAAGCCATCTGCTGTCAGAAATGGAACTGATGTGTGACCGAATTGCCATTCTGCAAAAAGGAAAGCTGATTGATATTCAAAATGTAAGAGATGAAATCACAGATGAGAACGATACATATTTCTTTCAGGTTGATCAGCCGAAAGAAGCCGTTTCTATTCTAAAGGAGTACGATGTGGTGAGCAAGACAAACGGTATAGAAGTCAAACTTGCTAAAGACGAAGTCCCTGCGGCCATTGAATTGCTGGTGATGCAGCAAATCCGCATTTATGAAGTCAAAGTAATGACAAAATCATTAGAGGACCGTTTCTTAGAAATGACTGGTGAAGCAAAAGAGGAGGTTCAACATGCTTAATTTGATTTATAATGAATGGATCAAAATTTTCAGCCGTGCCGGAACATGGGTGATGATCGGGATTCTTGGATTAACAATGGTTGGATATGCATTTCTGGCGAATCATTTTTCTAGTGATGAATCGAATCCCCATTGGAAACAAGAACTCCAAGCTGAAAACGCCGAGTTGAAGAAAGAAATGAAAGATAATTCTTCACTGAAAGGTGAATATGAAGAAAAAATCACACTTAACAACTATCGCATAGAGCATAACATCCCAGATGACACGGGCTATACTGTATGGTCTTATGTAACGGATTCAGCAGGTTTTACAATCCTTACTGGACTGTTTACCATTATTATCGCAGCCGGAATTGTCGCGAACGAATTTAATTGGGGAACCATTAAGCTGTTAATGATCCGCCCGCTCAACCGTTTTCAGATTTTGTTATCCAAATACATAACAGTTCTCTTGTTTGGATTCTTATTGCTGTTTATTTTATTTATGGGTTCTACTTTATTAGGAATGATCTTCTTCGGAACAGGCGGCGACACTGCCGCGAATGTTCATTTAATCTACAAGGATGGACACGTCTTTGAGCAAAATATGATGGGATACTTGGCAAAAACGTATCTCTCAGAATCGGTTGCGGCTTTAATGATCGCAACAATGGCATTTATGCTTTCGGCTGTTTTTAGAAACAGCTCACTTGCAGTAGGCTTTTCCATCTTTTTATTGGTTACGGGTATGACAGCCACTGCATTTATCGCAGCGAAATTTGACTGGGCAAAGTATATTTTATTTGCCAATGTTAATTTGATGCAATATGTTGAGGGGACACCATTAGTAGAAGGGATGACCATGACATTCTCCATTGTCATGCTGGTGGTTTACTTTATCATCTTCCTGCTGCTTGCTTTCGGGATCTTCATGAAACGGGATATTGCGAACTAATGAAAAAAGCTGTTTTGCTTAAGCAAAACAGCTTTTTGTCAAAATAAAAACTGCAGGTTTGCACCTGCAGTTTTTCATATCAATTTATGCTTACGCTTCTTTAGTAACGTTAGCAGCTTGTGGTCCGCGGTTTCCTTCAACGATTTCAAAAGAAACAGCTTGGCCTTCTTCTAAAGTTTTGAAGCCTTCGCCTTGAATAGCAGAGAAATGAACGAATACATCGTCTTGACCTTCTACTTCGATGAATCCGAAACCTTTTTCAGAGTTGAACCATTTTACTTTACCTTCTAACATGAAATTTCCTCCTAAAGCGATCATAACGCTTAAATTCACTATTCTTGCTCTTAACAAACTTCCAAGACGAAAACTCTTACAAAACTTTCTTCTTAAAGATAGTTCGAACAAAAATAATTACCTTTACTCTACCAGTAATCTTTAGAAAAAACAACTGCTAAATGAAACTTTTTTCTGAAAGTAGCATATTTATTTTTCAATTTGATATTTATTTACGGAAATTCATCTGCATTCTCGATATGTGATCATATGTTTGCCTTAGATATTCCTTCTTTTCGGGAAGAAAATGTAATAGGAATTGACAACTTTATTGGATATGAGTAAGGTAAAAGTTAACCAATATTACAAATGACAACGATTATCAACTAAGAGAGCGTATGTCTGATATTGCTTGCATGCTCTAATACATAGATAGGAGTATGGTCACAATGAAAAAGTGGCTTATATGCAGTTTTGTTCTTGTTTTTCTCGTTTCATTTACTGCGTGCTCACCGTCAGCAGAACATGAAACGATAAAAATCGGAATTGCTGAGTCTGACGAGGCAATATGGAACTATATTGCTAAAAAGGCTGAAGAGGCGGGGCTGGATATTCAGCTGATTCCTTTTTCTGATTATGCGGAGTCTGATATCGCGCTTGCCAACAAAGAAATTGATGCCAACGCCTTTCAAACCATTTCATATTTTCAGTCGTTCACTCAAAAATATAAACGTAAGCTGGCGCCGCTCGGTACGACATACATAACGCCTATGGGCATTTATTCAAAACGATATGACCGAATCCAAGATATACCGCGCGGAGCTGTCGTTTCTGTTCCGGATGCCGTGTTCGATTTTGGCAGGGCGCTTACGGTGCTTCAGGAGGCGGGTTTGCTAACGTTGAAAAACGGATTTAACGGAACAGGTTCAGTCGATATGATTAAAGATAATCCGAGACACCTCAAATTGAAAGCAGTCCCGCAACAGGACGCAGTGAGCGGCGCCGACGTGTTTGTCATGAAACCGTCTGAAGCAAAAAAAGCGGGACTTAACCCGAAAGAACATACTATAAAGAGCGGCGGGCACATGTGTAAGGAAGAAATGAATTTGATTGTGGTCAGAGCGGAGGATCAAGATCGGGAAGCGCTGCGAACCATTCTTGAGCTCTACCAAGCTGATGATACAGCGGCATTTATAGAAAAAGAGTATCAGGGGGATCTTGTCCCGGCTTTTCTGCCTATGAAACGTCTTTCAGATTGGAAGAATGAATTCTAACATTGAATTCATTCTTTTTTTTCTGAAAAACATACTTTGTTCCGCCCCGTTGCTTTCGCTTTGTACAGCATTTGATCGGCAAGAATCGGCAAAGATTCTGGATGTTCCTTATTATTGGGATAATGAGCGGCCCCCAGTGATATCGTAACAGACAGCTCTTCTCCGTTTGTTAATCTAATTGGAGCGTCACTGACAGTGCGTCTGATCCGTTCCGCTATCTGGATTGCTTTATCAAGCGTACAGTTCGGCAGGAGCACGGCAAATTCTTCACCGCCAATTCGTGCGGCAGGATCAGTATTTCGGATGCTCTGCCTCAGACGTGACCCCAGCTCTTTCAGCACCTGATCTCCTTCATGATGGCCGTATTGGTCATTGATGGTTTTAAAATGGTCGATATCCATATAAATCAGTGCGAATTGAAAATGCGAGGTATTAGCTGCCTGTTGATAAAGAGCTTGTGTGATTTCTTCAAATTTTCTTCGGTTATAAATGCCAGTTAAAAAGTCAAAGTGCGCCTGAAACTTGTATTGTTTAAAAAGAAGATGTGCATTTGTTTCATGCTCAATAATATATAAACTGAGCATGCCGCCAGCTATTGAGATAATCCAAAAATATAAGTGAAGTTGATATGAATGTAAATTTATAAAAAAATAAAAGGAAATGGAGATCAGACTATTTGTAATGATTAAAAGATAGAAAGCGTGTTTTAATTGAACTTTTTTTCTTCCGGAAACAATGAGTGACGGGATGGCAGCGAAACAAATGATTATAACCGAGTATATTGCAGATGTGTTCATCGTGATCAGCAATCGGCCTGCAGCGATCATCACCAAGGCCATTGCCGTTGAAACCCAGCCCCCATAAAGAGCGGCAATCATAATAGGGATATTTCGAAGATCAATGATTGAATGCTGGTGAATAAATCCAAAAACCATCAGAATAACCCCGAGTAAACCGCAGGCCAGTCCTTTAACAGCTTGGAAGGAGATGCTGTCTTTTTTATGTACTAACCTTTCTTTAAACAGGTGGGTGAAGAGATAATTAAATGTGATTAAAATGGTCAAGTTTACAAACAGTTCTTTCAGCAAATGTTATCACCCTTATATAAGGTACTAAAGATGGAAGGGAAAGAAAAGAACAAAAAAGGGATTATATAAGGTTTTTTTTACTTAAATGATAAGTTATTGTAATTCGCACTTGACCCATCGGAATTAGTGTAATATAGTAAATGAGAAAATTTGAAGGGAGAGTTTACCTGCTTTGGAGACTTTACTGGTTGTATTACATGTATTTATTTTATTTTTACTTATATTAGGGCTTTTTGTTATGCAGAAAAAACATGTTTCCTTCTCTAAACGTGTATTTACTGCGCTGGGGCTGGGGATTGTATTTGGATTTGCGCTTCAGCTGATTTACGGCCCGACTTCAAATATAGTCATTCAAACAGCCGACTGGTTCAATATTGCCGGGGGCGGATATGTCAAATTGCTGCAAATGGTTGTCATGCCGCTCGTCTTTATTTCGATTCTCGGCGCATTTACTAAGCTGAAACTGACAAAAAACCTCGGGAAAATCAGCGGATTGATTATTGGGATTTTAATTGCGACAACAGCTGTAGCGGCGGCTGTGGGTATCGCATCCGCGCTTTCTTTTGACCTGCAGGCGATTCAGGTTGACCAAGGGAATACAGAGCTTTCGCGGGGTCAGGAGCTTCAGCAGAAATCAGAAGATATGACAGCGAAAACGCTGCCGCAGCAAATTGTTGAACTGCTGCCTGGAAACCCGTTTTTAGATTTTACGGGAGCTAGACCGACTTCAACGATCGCAGTCGTTATTTTCGCCGCTTTCCTTGGAATGGCTTTCCTCGGCGTGAAGAATAAACAGCCGGAACAGGCAGAAACCTTTAAAAAAATGGTTGATGCCGTTTATGCCATTGTCATGCGTGTCGTCACCCTCATTTTGAGACTGACGCCTTATGGGGTGCTGGCCATTATGACAAAAACGATTGCCACGAGTGATATTGACAGTATTCTAAAATTAGGAATGTTTGTGGTTGCTTCATATGCAGCGTTAATCACAATGTTTATCATTCATTTGCTGCTCCTGACACTCAGCGGCTTGAATCCGATTATTTATTTGAAAAAGGCGCTGCCTGTACTTGTATTTGCGTTTACGTCACGGTCAAGCGCAGGTGCTTTGCCGCTGAATATTAAAACACAAAGAAGCATGGGTGTGCCGGAAGGAATCGCAAACTTTGCCGGTTCGTTCGGTCTTTCGATCGGCCAAAATGGATGTGCCGGCATTTATCCCGCGATGCTGGCGATGATGATTGCCCCGACTGTCGGCCAAAATCCGTTTGACCCGGTATTCATCATCACAGTTATCGCAGTCGTTGCCATCAGCTCATTCGGTGTTGCCGGAGTTGGCGGCGGAGCGACATTTGCGGCGCTTCTTGTTTTATCATCATTAAACATGCCTGTGGCGCTCGCCGGTTTATTAATCTCAATCGAACCGCTAATTGACATGGGGCGTACTGCTCTGAATGTCAGCGGAAGTATGACATCTGGTCTCATAACGAGTAAGGTCACGAAGGAAATGGATTCAGGGGTATTCAATGATCAATCCAGAGTGATCGAAGCTGAAGAAGCGTAACATATGAAAACGTGTAATCCATTTACTTGGATTACACGTTTTTTTTAACGGCCCGGTTCTAAGTCCTCCAGCATTTCCATCATGGTGTTGTCGTCCATGACATTCATTGCGCTTTGTTCGAATTGTATGGGTTCCGCATAATGCGGCTGTCTTTTTTTCGCGGCTGTTTCAGTTTGCCTTGATTGTGTCTGTGTATGCTGATGCTGTGTTTGCTGCTGTCCGGCATGCTGGTGCTGACGGCCATTTTGCCGTTGGCTTTGATTTTGCGAACGGTCCTGGTTATCACTGCCGCCAAGTGCTTGTTTGACCATGTTTCCTACATTAGAAGTATCAAACATGTTATTTTGAGAATTCCGTCTGTTCTTCATTTGTCCAGTGACAAATCCGCTGATTCTTTGGCGGATCTGAGGTGATAAAGCAGCAATAAGCATTGTTGACCCTATAATCAATGCTGCGGGGCTGATTCCTCTTCGTTGGTTGAACAACATGATCCCTCCTTTGTAGTGTATTCATATTTTCCCCCTCATTAGACAAATTAACCGTTTTATTTCCCGGGAAAGCATTTCCTTCAGATTTACTTGCATAATTAAAGCCAGTTAGAAAAACCTATAGGTAAAGTGATAAAGGAGGAATTCACATGCTTGGAAAAAAACAAGTCCTTGCGTCCATGCTTCTTATCCCTTTGCTTATGACTGGCTGCGGAATGGCCAATCAGGGTGAGGGCAGACGTGATAATTTAGAACCAGAAAATGTTAACTACCGCAATCCGGTGAACGATAATGGCACAAGAAATATTAACGATGCCAATGATAATCGTGACAATGTCGATAATAATGTAACTGACAATGTCAACAATAATGATAACGGCAACAAAAACGATAATGATAACCGTAAATTAGAAGTTGCTGACGACGCTGCCGATAAAATCACAGAGATGAAAGAAGTAAAACATGCAAATGTGATTGTTGCAGGAAATCAAGCGTATGTTGCGGTTGTATTAACAAATGGAAATAAAGAAGTTGGAAAAGATCTCAAAAAGAAAATTTCTGATAAAGTGAGAGACACTGATAAAAACATGGATAATGTTTATGTGTCTGCGAATCCTGATTTTGTGGACCGCATGCAGGGATATGGCGAGCGGATACAAAATGGCGATCCGATTGCAGGATTCTTCGATGAATTCAGTGAAACAGTGCAGCGTGTATTCCCGCAAGCTGAATAAATGAAAAAAAGCCGCATAATTTGTGCGGCTTTTTCTTTGCGTTAATGACACACCGTGAACTCAGGCTGCATAGAGTAAAAATAAAAGGTACAAGACGGACCGGCTCAGGGAGGGAGACGTTTGCGGGATGGCATAGGAAAGCGTGCGGCATCCGCTCTATTCCTGTGCGGAGTCCTTGTGATGCTGGCTGTAAGCTCGGCCATCGTATCAAGCACGATGTATATACTGTCTTTGCCAGGGCAGGCATCTGGTATAACAAAAGAACAAGTGACGAAGCACATGAAGAAAGAGTCATTCAAACAGGCCGATATTTATTACACTTCTAAGGAAAAGTCCTTACTGCCATTGACGAAAGAAACGCTTGAATATGCAGTCAGAATTAATCAGATTATGATTGGATATTCGAGTCAAAAGCCTATTGATATTATTTTTTTTCCTAACGAAAAACAGATGGAGGCTTACTCCGGTTTATTGGATGTAGTCGGTTTTTATTCTGAGCGGGAGCAGCTGATCGGATTGTTGCCTGAAGAGAAAAAGAAGCTTTTAGAAGGTGATGAGGTAGCGGTTTATTTGTACCAGAGATTGTTGATACATGAATACACTCACCATGCGTTTCACCAGAAATTGAAGGAGCTTGAAGCTGATCCTGATGAATTTCCGTTATGGTTTCACGAAGGATTAAGCGAGTGGATCGCGAACTATGAATTGCTCATAGATCCGATCTCGTTTTCTGTCGTGCCCTTTGACCGTTTGCAGACAGATCAAGACTGGCAGGAAGCACGAACCGAATATGACACAGATGTCTATTTGCAAAGCTTTTATATGATCAATGAGCTGACGGAAAAATACGGGAAAGACATTATTTCAGAAATGATAAAGGAAACGGCAAAAAAAGGAGACTTTAAAAAAGGATTTAAATCGGCAACAAAGGAAAGCCTTGATCAATTTGAAAAAGATTTTAAGAACACATTTGAAGAAAACAGGGCGGCATTGGATAGTATCTATCCAATGCCTTTTTGATTAATGAAGTCCTTGCTGGCCCATACCGCCTTGAGTTGGCGGCATTTGACCTTGTGCCGGAGCAAATGAATTTCTCAATTGTTCCATATCCTGTGCATCTAGCTGAGGAACTTGGTAATAGCCGTGCTTGTTTTGGTATAGGAAAATTTCAAAAGCCATTTCAACATACTGTTGAATTTGCGCGGACAGTACGCGTCTTACGGCTGGGTTTGTCATTTCCAGTGAAGCCATTGTCAGCATAGAAGCCTGTGCTTTAACAGCGCAAAGCATTTGTCGGCTAATAATACTGTCATCAATATCATTCATGGATTGAACCGGTTTTTTAGGTTGTGACGGCTGCATGCCGTAAACAGTCTGGTTGTCTTCCTTCATCATGTAAGTTGCTGTTTTTTGTGAAGGTTCGCTTCCTGTTTTGAAGCATTCTGCAGTTAAGTTATATTGAGACGTAATAAATTGATGTTGACGATCAAGGATGTTTAATAATTCCTGATCCTTACAAAATTGTCTCAGCATCATAAACTGATCAAGCACAGTAAGTGTTCCGGAAAGCACCTCGTGCATATCAAACATTTCATGTCCGCCGTGGTTTTTATGCGGTTTGCCAGGGATGCCTTTGTTCATTTGGGATTGCTGCTGATTTAACTGATCCAAACCGATTTCCTCCTTTTTTTTCAGATCAGCTGTATTTTGTGTCAGTCTGCCGCGTTTTATGCAGAAGCCTGAAAGGAATTATATGCTGCCTGTCGAAATGATAAGCAGACAAAGTCGTTGTCATAATGTGTATATTAAGGGAGGAAATATGATGAGGCGTATTCTGCATATTGTGCTGATCACGGTAATGGTGTTTTTGAATGTGATGTACACGTGTGAAACTGTAAAGGCAGCTGAACCGCAACAGCCGATATCGGTTGATAAGGCGATAGAGCAAAAAGAAGGACAGGCGCTTGTCGAAGGATATGCCGTCGGACAGGCTGTTTCCCCGCAACATTATAAGCTGACAAGTCCTTTTTCAAATGATTATAACGTCGCGCTGGCAGACAGTAAAAACGAGACATCGCCTAATCGCATCCTTCCTGTGCAAATCCCCTCCGCCTTCAGAAGTCAATTTGGACTGCAAACCAATCCGCTTCTTCTTGGAAAAAAGATAACTGTTCAAGGACAGCTTGAAAATTACTTTAATACGACAGGGCTTAAGAACGTTCAGTCGATGAACGCGGCTGATGACACGAAAACTCCGCCGGCAGGACAGCCCGTCACAATACATGAAGCACGGGGACGGCTGAATGAAGAAGTAACGATAAAAGGGGTCGTCACTGCTGATCAAAGCGCGATCGGAGGCGGAAAGCTGTCGACCTTTATGCAGGATGGAACCGGGGGCATTAACATTTATTCGTCTGTACCTGGGCAATTTCCTGAATTAAAAGAAGGCATGGATATCACGGTGACAGGGAAAATCACGACATACCAAGGGTTGACAGAAATTATTCCAAATACATCAGGCATCAAAGTCCACCAGCCAAACCAATCGCTCCCCGCTCCTAAACTTTCAACAATCAATGAACTGGTTAACAGCAGTCTGGGTGATCAGCTTGAAGGCCGCCTTGTGACGCTAAAAGCGTTTGTTTCCTCAATTCCAAATTCACCTGCCGGCGGCGGTTACAATGTAACGATAATTGATGAAGACCACCTTGCCATAACGCTCAGGATTATGAATGAAACAGGAGTGATAGACGAACTTGATGAGGGCAAATGGTACGAATTTACCGGTGTGCTAAGCAGATATCAATCCTTTCAGCTGCTTCCGCGAAAATCATCCGACCTGAAGCTGCTTGAAAAGCAGCCCGCATCTCCGTCTGCAGAGGGGGAATATGAAGGTATTGTTGACCGGGTTGTTGACGGCGATACCATTCATCTCAAATCCCCGGTACTTGGAACGACAAAAATCCGGTTTGTAAATGTAGATACCCCTGAAACGTATCACACACCAAAAAATGAAGCGGACGAAAATCAATTGAAATTCGGCAAAAAAGCATCTGACTATCTAAAAACGGTTCTGTCTCCGGGAGATAAAATTACTGTTAAGGTCGGAAGTGAAGCCAAGGACAGCTATGGCAGACTTCTCGGGCAGGTCATAACCGAATCAGGTTCAAACGTAAACCTAGAGCTTGTGAAAAATGGCTATGCCCCAACGTATTTTATTTGGCCGGTTGACAACAAAGAGGATTACCAGCAGTTTCAGGCTGCCGTAGCCGTTGCGAAAAAAGAGCAAAAAGGAATTTGGAATGAAGAAGATCCTCTTATCGAAATGCCGTTTGAATTTAGAGCCAGAGAACAGGGAAAAGGCCTGACAAGATATGTGGGAGATTCGTCAAATAAAACGTATGTGCAGCCGGCTGACTGGCAGCAGGTAGCTGTGGAAAACAGAATTTTCTTCGCCTCAGCAAGTGAAGCTGAGAACGCAGGATATAAAAAGAGACAAATTGCACCGCAAGAAAATGTGCCGCTTAGAATTCTCAGCATGAATGATTTGCATGGCAAAATCGATCAGCAATATGAGCTGGATCTTGATGGCAACGGATCGGCAGACGGCACATTTGGACGCATGGACTATGCCGCCGCATATTTGAAAGAAAAAAAGGCCGAAAAGAAAAACACGCTGATTGTTCACGCGGGAGATATGATCGGAGGCAGCTCTCCAGTTTCATCTCTTCTTCAAGATGAACCGACTGTAGAATTGATGGAAGACATCGGATTTGATGTCGGAACCGTCGGCAATCACGAGTTCGATGAAGGTACGGATGAACTGCTGAGGATCTTAAAGGGCGGAGATCATCCGAATGGGACAAGCGGATATGATGGACAGAACTTCCCCCTTGTATGCGCCAATTGTAAAATGAAATCTACAGGAGAGCCCTTTTTGCCGGCATATGACATCATAAACGTAGAGGGCATACCCGTGGCTTTTATCGGTGTTGTTACACAGTCGGCGGCGGGCATGGTCATGCCTGACGGAATCAAAAATATCGAGTTTACAGATGAAGCAGCTGCGGTGAATGAGGCTGCCGCAGAGCTGAAGAAAAAAGGAGTAAAGGCCATAGCGGTTCTCGCACATATGTCAGCCGAACAAAATGGCACCGCGATTACCGGTGAATCTGCTGATCTTGCAAACAAAGCAGATTCTGAAATCGACGTCATTTTTGCAGCCCATAATCATAAGGTTGTTAACGGTGAAGTGAATGGAAAACTGATTGTTCAGGCGTCTGAATATGGAAAAGCGATGGGTGTTGTTGATGTAGAAATCGATAAAACGACAAAAGACATTGTCAAAAAGTCGGCGGAAATCGTATATGTCGATCAAAGTAAAATAGAACCGGATGCCAGCGCGTCAGCCATTTTACAGAAATACCAAACCCTTGCTGAACCGATTATCAGCGAGGTTGTCGGTGAAGCGGCCGTGGATATGGAAGGGGGGTATTCGAATGACGGTGATACGCCTCTTGGAAACCTGATTGCGGATGGCATGCGAGCGGCCATGAAAACAGATTTTGCTCTTATGAATGGCGGCGGTATACGTGAAACGCTGAAAAAGGGCCCCATTACGTGGGGAGATCTTTACAATATCCAGCCGTTCGGAAACGTGTTAACGAAGCTTGAGATTAAAGGAAAAGATTTAAGAGAGATTATTAATGCGCAAATCTCGCCGGTTTTTGGGCCTGACTACAGCATCAGCGGGTTTACGTATACGTGGGATAAAGAAACCGGAAAAGCTGTCGATATGAAATTGCCGGATGGCACCGAGATTCAGCCAGATGCCACATACACATTGACAGTCAACAATTTTATGGCGACTGCGACAGGTGCCAAATATCAGCCGATCGGATTGCTGGGGAAAAATCCGGTGACAGGACCTGAGGATTTGGACGCGACAGTTGAGTACGTGAAGAGCTTTGATAAACCGATTGCGTATACAAAAGAGGGAAGAATTAAGCTGGCTGAAGCCAGTGACATTGAAGACCCTGTAACAGAAGAGCCGGGAGACGACCCGGGAATGGAGCAGCCGGTTAAAGAGTACCCAGAGCCAAGAGAGGATCAGACTGATATAAAAGAGACTCCGGGCACTGGGCCGGTTCATCAGCTGCCGCCGTCAGCCATTTTGAGATTAGGCGAGATACCGAGGGGTGACAAAAATGCTGACACTGACGGCAAGATCAGCACATTGCCTATACAAAAGGAGACTGCGGAAAGCGGATCTGATCATCAGCTGCCGAATACATCAGCGGGCTACTATAACTTTATGGTAATCGGTGCGGCAGGGGCATTGTCGGGAACTTATCTATATGTCAGAAGAAAAAGGAGCGCCTCCAGAACGTGAAAAAGGTTATTCCACTCATCATCATTGCGGCCGGGCTTATGATCACAGGCTATGGGGGCCTTCAATTGATTGATACGAATATGAAGACCGAACAGACACTAAAAGAAGCAAAACTGGCGGCTGAAAAACCGCAGAAAGCTTCTGGTACGAAACAGAGGCGCAGATCAGGCGAAGAACAAAGCATCATTTAAGCCAGAAACCGGACAAGCGAGCGGCATTTTGGAAATACCGAAAATCAATGCAGAGCTACCGATCGTGGAGGGCACCGATGCTGATGATTTAGAAAAAGGCGTCGGGCATTACAAGGACAGCTATTATCCTGATGAAAACGGGCAAATTGTGCTGTCGGGACACCGGGATACCGTGTTTCGCCGGACGGGAGAACTGGAAAAGGGGGACCGGCTTCGTATTCTCTTGTCATACGGAGATTTCACATATGAAATTGTAAAAACAAAAATTGTCGATAAGGATGACACTTCCATTATTACGCTCCAGCATGAAAAGGAAGAGCTCATTCTGACGACCTGCTATCCGTTTTCATATGTCGGCAATGCCCCGAAGCGCTATATTATATACGGAAAACGAATCACTTAAAAAGCCGCAGGCTATTTCTGCGGCTTTTCTTCATGAAAAATATGTGCGGCAAAGGCTTTCAATATCAACTGGGAAAGGCGCTTCTGCAACAATCAGCTCGCCTGTTATAGGATGAACCGCTTGAACCTTTTTGGCGTGGAGCGCCTGCCTGTTTATCAGCTTGTTCCCGCCTCCGTAAAGCGAGTCTCCTGTCAGCGGATGGCCGATGCTCGCCATATGAACACGGATTTGATGTGTTCTGCCTGTTTCCAGCTCTAATTCAACGAGTGACAGCCGCTCTTTCGCATTGCTGGCAATCACCTTGAAATGAGTGACGGCTGCTTGTCCGCCGGGTGAAACCCGGCGTCTAGTCGGGTGTGATCTGTCTCTGCCGATCGGTGAATCAATTGTCCCTTTTTTTGTCTTTAGCTTTCCTTCAGCGATGGCGGTATACGTACGCTTCAGCGTCTTTTTCTCTAACTGCTGATCCAGGATGGCGTGTGCCAAACGATGCTTGGCAAAAACGATTGCGCCAGATGTATCCTGATCAAGACGATGGACGTGGCGCACCTTGCATGTTTCACCATTCACCTGATAATGGTATGCGATCAAATTAGCCAGTGTGCCGGTTTGGCCTTCTTCATTCGGGTGTGTGGCTATACCCGCAGGTTTGTTGACGATGAGCATGTGATTGTCTTCAAATAAAATATCAAGCTCTCCATACTCAGGTATGAGGGAGGATTCTTCACTTTCCTGAAGATCAATGAACACGCGGTCTCCCTTTTGTACGATCACATTATTGATAACGGCTTCGTGATTAACCTTTATCTGATGATGGGACATCCAGTCTTGAATAACGGGTTTAGAGGCTTTGAGCGCTGTTTTCAGTACAGCAAACAGCCATTGGCCAACCTGTTTGTCATTGATGAGGAGCTCAAGTCCTCTGCCTTTTTGTTTCATGTCAAATGGCTCCTTTTCGCAGCGGAAGGCCGTTGTTTCTCATAGGAAACACTTACCTTAGCTTTCGTGTTTTTTTCTGTGCTATTCTTGAGTAAGACTTAGGATATTCGATGGCAAGAAAGGTGATTGACGTGAGAATTGTGAACGCAGCAACTGCAGAACAGG
Organism: Bacillus cabrialesii; assembly: GCF_004124315.2. Taxonomy (GTDB): domain Bacteria; phylum Bacillota; class Bacilli; order Bacillales; family Bacillaceae; genus Bacillus; species Bacillus cabrialesii. Next base: position 1,021,247 of record NZ_CP096889.1, read on the forward strand.
AGAGCTTTATCAAGGAGCTGTCAATGGAGCTGATCCATGATGTGTTTCCTCTTTATTTCTCCGAACTGGACATTCAGCGCTTTAAAAAGAAAGGCGTTCTGTCTTTAAATAACCATTATTACCAAGGAACATTAAAAGAAGCATTTCAAATTATGGCTTGTCTGCAAATGATACATATTATCCTGACAAAGCCTTCGCTGCACTCTGATTTGGGTGATCAGGCGATGTTTGAAAAAAACAGCAAGATGCTGAATGATTTTGGGATTTATTTTCCATTTGCTTTTTCTGACTTTCAAACGAAGACAAACAAAGCCTTTTTCGGTCACAGAAGGCTGATATAATCAGGCAGCAAGAGCTTTTCCATTTTCAGAAAAGCTCTTCTTTGCATCAGAGAAATCATATCATAAAATCTTTCCTCTAACTCCCTTTTTAATCGGCGCGTGGCTGAACATACTAATGATTGAAAGGGGTGCTGACAATGGGTTCAGTAAAAAATACAATGACAACGCAGGTGGCAACCGTTTCTCCGAATCAAACGATTCAGGAAGCGGCTTCTCTCATGAAACAGCATAACGTCGGGGCAATCCCCGTGGTAGAGCAAGGTGTTTTAAAAGGAATGCTGACTGACCGTGACATTGCATTAAGAACTACAGCTCAGGGCCGAGATGGCCAGACACCCGTTTCAGAAGTGATGTCAACAGACCTCGTATCGGGAAATCCTAATATGAGCCTGGAAGACGCGTCACAGCTGATGGCCCAGCACCAAATCCGCCGCCTTCCTATTGTAGATCAAAACAATCTAGTCGGGATCGTTGCGCTTGGAGACCTGGCAGTCAATCAGATGTCGAACGAGTCTGCGGGAGAAGCGCTGACAAACATTTCTCATCAAAACATTCATTAATACGAAAGAGCTTGCGATGTGCAGGCTCTTTCTTCACATAAACCTTACTTTTTGAAAGCAGGCATGTTTCGGGGTATAGTGAGTGTATACATATGTCTCAATTTGGACTAAAGGAGTTGTACGCAGTGATTAAAGCGTTAATTTTTGATTTTGACGGACTGATTCTGGATACAGAAACACACGAATATGAAGTCCTTCAGGAAATATTTGAGGAGCACGGCTCTGTCCTGCCGCTGTCTGTTTGGGGAAAGGTTATCGGAACAGCCGCAGGATTTCGGCCTTTTGAATATTTAGAAGAGCAGATCGGTAAAAAGCTAAACCATGAACAGCTGACAAAATTGAGAAGAGAACGGTTTGCGAAACGCATGGAAACCGAAAAAGCGCGGCCGGGTGTTGAAGCGTATTTGAATGCGGCAAAGGATTTAGGCTTAAAAGTAGGCCTCGCCTCCAGCTCTGATTATAAATGGGTGTCAGGCCATTTGAAGCAAATCGGCCTGTTTGATGATTTTGAGGTCATTCAAACCGCGGATGATGTGGAAGAGGTAAAGCCGAATCCTGAACTGTATTTATTGGCGGCAAAGAACCTTGGCGTATCGCCATCGGAATGTCTCGCGTTTGAGGATTCTGTCAATGGATCGGTTGCTGCGAAAAGAGCAGGCATGAAGTGTGTCATTGTCCCGAATAAAGTAACGGGCACCTTGATGTTTGAGGACTTTGATCACAGACTTGAATCAATGGCGGAGATGGAGCTCGCCCTATTGCTTGATCATCTGAACTCACAAAACTAGAAAGGAGCGAGTAGATTGTCTGAGAAATTAGATTTGACCCGTTTTGAAAAGAAAATGGTCATCCGCAATATCGAAGAAAAAGATATCGACAAGATTATCGATCTTCAAAAGGACTGCTTTCCGGGAATGGAGCCTTGGAAGCGGGAGCATTTAATCAGCCATTTGGAGCACTTTCCCGAAGGGCAGTTTTGTGCAGAATTCGAAGGTGAAATTATCGGTTCGTGCTCAAGTCTCCTGATTAATTTTGATGAATATGATGACCGCCACACGTGGCAGGACATTACAGATGACGGTTATATCACCAACCATAATCCGGATGGCTTGAATATGTACGGAATAGAGGTCATGGTGCATCCGAAATACAGACGAATGAAAATCGGTCACCGTTTGTACGAAGCGAGGAAGGACTTGGCCAGACGCTTAAACCTGAAAAGCATCATCATAGGCGGACGAATTCCGAACTATCACAAATATGCAGAAGAAATGACGGCGAGAGCGTATGTTGAACAGGTGACACGCCACCAAATTTACGATCCGGTCCTTTCTTTTCAGCTGATGAACGGCTTTACCCTTATGCGGATCAACCCGAATTATCTCCCGGATGATACAGCTTCCATCAAGTATGCGACGCTGATGGAATGGAATAATGTCGATTATCTTCCGCAGCAGACAAAACGCTATTATAAATCGGCGTTTCCTGTGAGAATTTGTGTAATTCAATACGAAATGAAGAAAATTTATTCCTTTGAGGAATTTGCCAATCAAGTAGAATACTATGTCGATGTCGCTTCTGACGCGAGATCTGATTTTGCGGTGTTCCCGGAAATTTTCACAACCCAGCTCATGTCTTTCCTTGAGGAAAGGTCGCCGAGCTTGGCGGTACAGAGAATTACCGAGTATACAGAAGACTACATCAGCCTGTTTACTGATTTGGCCGTGAAGTACAACGTCAACATTATCGGCGGATCTCATTTTGTCGAAGAGGAAGGCAAGATCTATAATATCGCTTACCTGTTCAGACGGGACGGAACGATTGAAAAGCAATATAAACTCCATATTACACCGAATGAACGCAAATGGTGGGGAATCAGCGCCGGAGACCAGGTTCGCGTGTTTGATACGGACTGCGGAAAAATCGCGATTCAAATCTGTTATGACATTGAATTTCCTGAGCTTGCCCGAATTGCCGCGGATAAAGGCGCAAAAATCATTTTTACGCCGTTTTGTACAGAAGACCGCCAAGGCTATTTGCGTGTCAGATACTGTTCGCAGGCAAGAGCGGTTGAAAATCAGATTTATACGGTCATCTCGGGGACGGTTGGAAACCTTCCGCAAACGGAAAATATGGATATCCAATACGCACAGTCAGGCATTTTTGCACCATCTGATTTTGAATTCGCCAGAGACGGCATTGTCGGCGAAACAAACCCGAATATCGAAATGGTCGTCATCGGCGATGTTGACTTGGAAATTCTCAGAAGACAGCGCCAAAACGGTACAGTGCGCCAGCTAAAAGACAGACGGCGTGATATTTATCATATTCAATATAAAAAATAAACTGAAAAAACCCGCCTGAATTGGCGGGTTTTTTTAAACAAAGGCGGAATTGTTTAGGTGCTTTCTTTAAAATAAAAGTAAATTGTATAGTGGAGGTGCCTTATGGAGTTTCTGTATTTTCACCATTTCCTATATCATACAGAAAACGGCTAGGCTTCACATTGCTATTGCAATGGCTGTCCAAGTTGTTTCGAGCACGATGCTGAGCATTTTCACCTTGCCTGTTCTGCTTTGGATGCTGCATCCTCTTTAGGATGGATGTTTATTATTTTCGGGGTTTATTGACTCTAAACCCCGTCTGGCTTTATATTGAAGGCAGGGAAATCATCACCAAGACATCACATAAAGAGAAGGTCTGTTTCAGTTGAATTGGCACTTTAGTGAACGCTAATGAAATGGAGATGATGGGGATGGAAAACATTCAGCAAAATCAGGGATTAAAGCAAAAAGATGAGCAATTTGTGTGGCATGCCATGAAGGGAGCGCATCAAGCGGACAGCCTGATTGCCCAAAAGGCTGAAGGGGCCTGGGTGACCGACATAGACGGACGCCGCTATTTGGATGCGATGTCCGGTTTGTGGTGCGTCAATATTGGTTACGGCAGAAAGGAGCTTGCGGAAGCTGCCTACGAGCAATTAAAGGAGCTGCCTTACTATCCATTAACGCAAAGTCACGTATCGGCGATTCAACTGGCGGAAAAGCTGAATGAATGGCTTGGCGGCGATTATGTGATCTTTTTTTCCAACAGCGGTTCGGAAGCAAACGAAACTGCTTTTAAAATCGCCCGCCAGTACCATCTGCAAAACGGCGACCACAGCCGTTATAAATTCATCTCAAGATACAGGGCATACCACGGCAACACATTGGGAGCGCTCTCAGCAACCGGACAGGCGCAGCGGAAATATAAATACGAGCCTTTAAGCCAGGGGTTCCTGCATGCAGCTCCGCCAGATGTATACCGGAACCCTGAGGATGCCGACACGCTTGAAAGCGCAAATGAAATCGACCGCATCATGACATGGGAATTAAGCGAAACGATTGCCGGAGTCATCATGGAGCCCATCATTACAGGCGGAGGCATCTTAATGCCGCCGGACGGTTATATGAAGAAGGTGGAGGACATTTGCCGGCGCCACGGCGCTCTTTTGATTTGCGATGAAGTCATCTGCGGTTTTGGACGGACAGGCGAGCCGTTCGGATTTATGCATTACGGCGTGAAGCCGGATATCATTACGATGGCAAAGGGAATCACAAGCGCGTATCTGCCGTTGTCAGCGACTGCTGTGAAGCGGGACATTTTCGAAGCGTATCAGGGGGAAGCGCCTTACGACCGCTTCCGCCACGTGAACACATTCGGCGGAAGCCCGGCTGCATGTGCACTGGCGTTGAAAAACCTGCAAATTATGGAGGACGAACAGCTGATTCAGCGATCCCGCGACCTTGGAGCAGCGCTTTTAGGTGAGCTTCAAGCCTTAAGAGAACACGCGGCAGTCGGAGATGTTAGAGGAAAAGGGCTTTTGATCGGAATCGAGCTCGTCAAAGATAAATTGACAAAAGAGCCGGCTGATGCCGACAAAGTAAACCAAGTGGTTGCGGCATGCAAAGAAAAAGGGCTGATCATCGGCAAAAACGGAGATACAGTCGCCGGCTACAACAATGTCATCCAGCTCGCACCGCCATTTTGCCTGACAGAAGAGGACCTTTCCTTTATCGTGAAAACGGTGAAAGATAGCTTTCAGATGATTTAATATAAAAGTGATTGATTAAAGGAGCACACGATGAGTTTTCACAATCAGCCCATTCTACCGGCTATTCGAAATATGAAGCAATTTGATGAGTTTTTAAACAGTTCATTTTCCTACGGCGTTATTCTTGATATTCATCTCGGCCAGCTGAAAGGCGTGATCAGAGAGGCGCAAAAGCATGGAAAGAACATGATGGTGCACGTTGATCTTATCCAAGGGATCAAGCATGATGAATACGGAGCAGAGTTTATTTGCCAGGACATCAAGCCCGCCGGGATTATTTCAACAAGATCGAACGTGATTGCCAAAGCGAAGCAGAAGAAAATTTATGCGATTCAGCGCCTGTTTCTGCTTGATACCAGCGCGATGGAGAAAAGCATGGAGTTTGTCGGCAAGCATAAGCCTGACTTCATTGAAGTGCTGCCCGGCATCGTTCCGTCACTTATTCAAGAAATAAAAGAGAAAACGGGGATTCCCATCTTTGCCGGCGGTTTCATCCGTACGGAAGAGGATGTAGAACAGGCCTTGAAAGCGGGGGCTGTTGCTGTCACAACATCTAATACCAAATTATGGAAAAAATATGAAAACTTTTTGACGGGAAATGATTGACACCGCTTTCATCCGCTGATACAATTGCACTAGGTTAATACATTGTGATGGAGAACTCGGAGACCACAGCAGCTCTTTACGGTAAATGTCTATGCACCCGTAAAGCGGTTTGTTGTGGTTTTTTTATACTCTTCTTCTCTATCATACTTTTAATCGTGACTTTAGGAGGAATGTGCTATGACAGCATTTTGGGGAGAAGTCATCGGTACGATGCTGCTCATCATTTTTGGGGCAGGTGTTTGTGCGGGTGTCAATTTAAAGAAATCGCTTTCATTCCAGTCTGGCTGGATTGTTATTGTATTTGGATGGGGATTGGGTGTTGCCATGGCGGCTTATGCGGTTGGCGGCATCAGCGGAGCCCATTTGAACCCGGCGCTGACAATAGCGCTTGCATTTGTTGGAGATTTTCCGTGGAAAGAGGTTCCTGTTTATATTGCGGCGCAAATGATCGGTGCGATCATCGGTGCGGTGATTATCTATCTGCATTATCTGCCGCATTGGAAGTCAACGGATGATCCCGCTGCCAAGCTCGGTGTTTTCTCAACAGGGCCGAGCATCCCGCATACTTTTGGAAACGTTTTAAGTGAAGTGATCGGGACATTTGTACTTGTGCTTGGCATCTTGGCCATTGGGGCAAATCAGTTTACAGAAGGGCTTAATCCTTTAATCGTCGGTTTTCTTATTGTGGCGATCGGTATCTCTCTTGGGGGCACCACCGGCTATGCGATTAATCCGGCCCGCGATTTAGGTCCGCGAATTGCACACGCTTTTCTGCCGATTCCGGGGAAAGGTTCGTCAAACTGGAAATACGCATGGGTTCCGGTAGCCGGTCCGATTTTAGGCGGCTCGTTCGGCGGCGTATTTTACAACGCCGCATTTAAAGGGCAGATCACAAGCAGTTTCTGGATTGTAAGCGTTATATTGGTTGTGGTATTGTTAGGGCTCTATATCTATACAAAATCACATTCAGCTAAAACATTATCAAATTCAAAATATATGTAATCAAAGGGGAGACATCTTATGGAAACGTACATTTTATCCTTAGATCAGGGGACGACAAGTTCAAGAGCGATTCTGTTTAATAAAGAAGGCAAAATCGTTCACTCCGCGCAAAAGGAATTTACACAATACTTCCCGCATCCAGGATGGGTTGAGCATAATGCCAATGAAATTTGGGGCTCTGTCCTCGCTGTTATCGCATCAGTCATTTCAGAATCTGGAATCAGCGCTTCTCAAATTGCCGGCATCGGTATCACGAACCAGCGTGAGACGGCGGTTGTGTGGGATAAGGATACAGGAAAGCCTGTCTATCATGCGATCGTTTGGCAGTCTAGACAGACGTCTGGCATCTGTGAGGAGCTTCGTGAAAAAGGATATAATGATCTTTTCAGGGAAAAAACGGGGCTGTTAATCGATCCGTATTTCTCCGGCACGAAGGTGAAGTGGATTTTAGACAATGTGGAAGGCGCGAGAGAAAAAGCGGAAAAAGGCGAGCTGCTGTTTGGAACGATTGATACATGGCTCATTTGGAAAATGTCAGGCGGAAAAGCGCATGTGACGGATTACTCCAATGCATCCAGAACGCTGATGTTTAATATTTATGATTTAAAATGGGACGATGAGCTTCTCGACATTTTAGATGTACCGAAATCCATGCTGCCCGAGGTGAAGCCGTCTTCCCACGTGTATGCGGAAACGATTGATTATCACTTCTTCGGAAAAAATATTCCGATTGCGGGAGCGGCAGGCGACCAGCAGTCCGCACTGTTCGGCCAGGCGTGCTTTGAAGAAGGCATGGGGAAAAACACGTACGGTACAGGATGTTTCATGCTGATGAATACCGGGGAAAAAGCAATTAAGTCCGAACACGGGCTTTTGACGACAATCGCATGGGGCATTGACGGAAAAGTTGAATATGCTTTAGAAGGAAGTATTTTTGTCGCAGGCTCCGCCATCCAATGGCTCAGAGACGGATTGAGAATGTTTCAGGATTCCGCACTTAGCGAATCTTATGCGGAGAAAGTGGATTCAACTGACGGCGTATATGTTGTTCCCGCATTTGTCGGCTTGGGAACGCCTTACTGGGACAGCGACGTGCGCGGTTCGGTTTTCGGCCTGACAAGAGGCACAACAAAAGAGCATTTTATCCGTGCGACACTGGAGTCATTGGCTTATCAGACAAAAGATGTGCTTGACGCGATGGAAGCTGATTCAAACATTTCACTAAAGACGCTTCGTGTAGACGGAGGTGCCGTGAAAAATAATTTTCTGATGCAGTTCCAGGGAGATCTTCTGGATGTGCCTGTGGAGCGTCCGGAAATTAATGAAACAACTGCGCTTGGCGCGGCCTATTTGGCAGGTATCGCTGTGGGATTCTGGAAGGACCGTTCTGAAATCGCGAACCAGTGGAATCTGGATAAACGGTTTGAACCTGAATTAGAAGAAGAAAAACGAAATGAGCTGTATAAAGGCTGGCAAAAAGCCGTGAAAGCAGCTATGGCTTTTAAATAGAATGAGAGTATGATATACTGATGACAAGTTAATAAGAACGGTCCTGAGATGAGGAGAGACCACAGCACCAAAGTGTAACCATGCACTTTGGCTGTTGTGGTCTCTTTTTCTATTTACCGTGACAACAAGGAGGAGCAATCATGAAACATCAATTTTCAAGTCTTGAAAGAGATCGCATGCTGACAGACATGACGAAAAAAACATACGATCTATTTATTATCGGCGGAGGAATTACAGGAGCGGGAACAGCTCTTGACGCGGCATCAAGGGGAATGAAGGTCGCACTCAGCGAAATGCAGGATTTCGCGGCGGGCACATCAAGCCGATCAACGAAGCTTGTTCATGGCGGCTTGCGCTATTTAAAACAATTTGAAGTGAAAATGGTTGCTGAAGTAGGGAAAGAACGTGCGATTGTTTATGAAAACGGCCCGCACGTCACCACACCGGAATGGATGCTGCTGCCGTTTCATAAAGGCGGTACATTCGGTTCGTTTACAACATCTATCGGATTAAGAGTTTATGACTTCTTAGCAGGTGTGAAAAAATCAGAACGAAGAAGCATGCTTTCAGGAAAAGAAACGCTGCAAAAAGAGCCATTGGTGAAAAAAGACGGCTTAAAAGGCGGCGGATACTATGTGGAATACCGCACTGACGATGCGAGACTGACAATCGAAGTTATGAAGGAAGCGGTCAAATTCGGAGCAGAGCCTGTGAATTATTCCAAAGTGAAGGAGCTCCTCTACGAAAAAGGCAAAGCAGTCGGCGTATTAATTGAAGATATGCTGACAAAGAAAGAATATAAAGTGTACGCCAAAAAAATTGTCAATGCGACAGGCCCTTGGGTCGATCAGCTCAGAGAAAAAGACCATTCGAAAAACGGCAAGCATCTGCAGCATACAAAAGGCATTCACCTTGTATTTGACCAGTCTGTTTTCCCGCTGAAACAAGCGGTATATTTTGATACACCCGACGGCCGTATGGTATTTGCGATTCCTCGTGAAGGCAAAACATACGTGGGAACTACAGACACCGTTTACAAAGAGGCGCTCGAGCATCCGCGAATGACAACGGAGGATCGTGATTACGTCATTCATTCAATCAATTACATGTTCCCGGAACTGAATATCTCTGCGAATGACATCGAATCCAGCTGGGCGGGGCTGCGTCCGCTGATTCATGAAGAAGGCAAAGACCCTTCTGAAATTTCACGGAAAGACGAGATTTGGACATCTGACTCAGGCCTGATCACCATCGCCGGCGGTAAGCTGACCGGATACAGAAAAATGGCGGAGCACATCGTCGATCTTGTGAATGATCGCTTAAAAGAAGAAGGCGAAAAGGATTTCGGCCCATGTAAAACGAAAAACATGCCAATCTCAGGAGGACACGTCGGCGGTTCAAAAAATCTCATGTCCTTCGTTACCGCGAAAACAAAAGAAGGCATCGCAGCCGGCTTATCAGAGAAAGACGCAAAACAGCTGGCGATCAGATACGGCTCTAACGTAGAGCGTGTATTTAACCGAGTGGATGCGTTGAAAGAAGAAGCCGCGAAACGCCACATCCCCGTTCATATTCTTGCTGAGGCAGAATACAGTATAGAAGAAGAGATGACTGCAACACCTGCTGATTTCTTTGTCCGCAGAACGGGACGTTTATTCTTTGATATCAACTGGGTAAAAACCTATAAAGATGCCGTTATTGATTTTATGAGCGAGCGATTCCAATGGGATGAGCAGGCGAAAAACAAACATACAGAAAACCTCAACAAGCTTTTACACGATGCGGTTGTGCCGCTCGAACAATAAATCATAACGGGCTGTCTGTCAGCCCGTTATTTCTTTTTACATGCCGAAAGTGCCGGATCTCAAGTTATCAAGTGACAGAGGCACTCGCTTCATATAAAATAATGGCATAAGCTGATACATAGGAGGACGAATATGACTTGGAGAAAGAGCTATGAACGCTGGAAACAGACCGAAAATTTAGATCAGGAACTAAAAGAGCGCCTCACTGAATTAGAGGGGAATGAACAGGCTCTTGAGGATTGCTTCTATAAAAACCTTGAGTTTGGTACCGGCGGAATGCGCGGAGAAATCGGAGCCGGGACGAATCGGATGAATATTTACACTGTGCGCAAAGCATCAGCCGGGTTTGCGGCATACATCTCACAGCAAGGTGAGGAAGCGAAAAAACGGGGGGTAGTCATTGCTTATGATTCCCGCCATAAATCGCCGGAGTTCGCGATGGAAGCGGCAAAAACCCTTGCGACACAAGGCATTCAAACATACGTATTTGATGAGCTTCGGCCTACGCCTGAGCTGTCATTCGCTGTCAGAGAGCTGAACGCCTATGGTGGTATTGTGGTAACGGCAAGCCATAACCCGCCTGAATATAATGGCTACAAAGTATACGGAGATGACGGCGGCCAGCTGCCTCCAAAGGAAGCTGACATCGTCATTGATCAGGTAAATGCGATTGAAAATGAGCTGACGATCACAGTCAACGATGAAAAAGCGTTAAAAGAAAAGGGCTTAATCAAGATCATTGGTGAAGACATTGATAAGGTCTATACAGAAAAACTGACGTCCATTTCCGTTCATTCTGATTTATCGAAAGAAGTAGATGTAAGCGTTGTGTTCACACCGCTGCATGGAACCGCGAATAAACCGGTCAGACGCGGTCTTGAAGCACTCGGCTATAAAAATGTAACGGTTGTCAAAGAACAGGAGCTGCCGGATTCAGACTTTTCTACTGTCACATCTCCAAACCCGGAAGAGCATGCGGCATTCGAATATGCCATTAAGTATGGGGAGGAGCAGAACGCGGATATTCTCATCGCAACAGACCCTGACGCTGACCGCCTCGGCATTGCGGTGAAAAACGATCAAGGCAAATATACAGTGCTGACAGGAAACCAAACCGGTGCGCTGCTGCTTCATTACTTGCTTTCTGAAAAGAAAAAACAAGGCATCCTGCCTGAAAACGGCGTTGTTCTCAAAACAATCGTCACAAGTGAAATCGGGCGTGCAGTCGCTTCTTCGTTCGGTCTTGATACCATTGACACGCTGACAGGCTTTAAGTTTATCGGTGAAAAGATTAAGGAATACGAGGCATCAGGCCAGTACACATTCCAATTCGGTTATGAAGAAAGCTACGGTTACTTAATCGGGGATTTTGCCCGAGATAAGGACGCCATTCAGGCGGCGCTTTTGGCAGTTGAAGTTTGCGCGTTCTATAAAAAACAAGGAATGTCATTGTATGAAGCGCTCATCAATCTCTTTAACGAATACGGCTTTTATCGTGAAGGGCTGAAATCCCTGACGCTGAAAGGAAAACAGGGAGCAGAACAGATTGAAGCGATCCTCGCTTCCTTCAGACAAAACCCTCCGCAAAAAATGGCCGGCAAACAGGTTGTGACAGCTGAAGATTACGCTGTAAGCAAACGGACGCTTCTGAAGGAAAACAAAGAAGAAGCCATCGACTTGCCAAAATCAAATGTACTGAAATACTTCCTGGAAGACGGGTCTTGGTTCTGTCTCCGCCCTTCAGGAACTGAGCCGAAGGTCAAATTCTATTTCGCTGTAAAAGGAACCTCTTTAGAAGACAGTGAAAAGCGTCTTGCCGCGCTTTCTGACGATGTAATGAAAACGGTAGACGACATTGTAGAGGCTACAGCCAAATAGTTCGAGCATAAGCCGGATCATTGTAAATGGTCCGGCTTTTTTCTTTTTCTCATCCAAAAGTCTGAAAGAAAATCATCCCGCAACCGAAGCAGTGAAATACAAAAAACTGGTATAATCTTAAATAACAAGACTCAATGCCGGAGTGAGAAATGTGAGCAAAACGGGGATGGAAAAATTAAAAACGCTGAAAACGATTGCGGAAACCTTAAATCAAGGGCACGATGTCAAAGCAACGCTGGATGAGGTTTTAAAAGAATTGCTGAGTTTGACCAACCTTCAATCCGGATGGATTTTTCTGATCGAAGAAGACGGTTCCTATACGTTAGCGGCTGACGCTTACCTGCCTCCGGCTTTAATCCGCAAGGAAAAAGTGCTGATGTGCCAAGGGGAGTGCTATTGCCTGACAAAGTTTAATAACGGAGGGCTTAGAAGAGCTGCTAATATCATGAACTGCAAGCGCATAGAATCAGCCGAGGAACTGCACTGCTTTGACACAGAAGGGATTACACATCATGCAACTGTGCCTTTAGAAGACGGGGACAGGAGATTCGGGTTGTTAAATGTAGCGGCGGCCGGAAAAACCATGTTTGATGAGGAAGAACTGCATTTACTTGAGTCTGTCGCCTTTCAGATCGGAACGGCAATCCAACGTATGAAGCTTTCCGAATATAAGCAAAAAAATGCTCTTTTAATGGAGCGCAACCGTCTCGCTCAGGAGCTTCACGATTCTGTCAATCAAATGTTGTTTTCCGTCAGTTTAACAGCCAGAGCGGCAAAGACATTAACTAAAGATGAGAATGTGCAGCAGATGATTGATTTCATTCAAAACCTATCCCAGGATGCGCTCGCAGAAATGAAGGCGTTAATTTGGCAGCTTCGCCCCGGAGGATTGGAAAAAGGGCTGTCTGAAGCCATTAAAAGCTATGGCGCGCTCATCGGATTGAATGTTATTTTCACACAAAAAGGCTGTCCGTTTCTTACAGATGAACAGGAGCATATGCTGTGGCGCGTCGTACAGGAAGCTTTAAATAACATCAAAAAACATGCCGGAACTGATACGGCGTATGTCAGCTTGACTGCTTCTTCGTGCCATGCGGAGCTGGATATCATCGATTATGGGGCAGGTTTTCGCTATGAAGCGCATGCTGGGCTGCCTTCACTTGGCATCAAGGGTATGAAAGAACGGGCGGAAAAAGCCGGCGCGGAGTTGTTGATTGAGTCAGCTCTTGGAGAGGGGACAAAGCTGTCCGTCCGGCTTCCGCTAACCAATCAGAAAGGGAGGACAGTACAATGAAAATTGTCATTGCGGATGATCATCATGTTGTCAGAAAGGGTCTTCGTTTTTTCTTTGCCACCCAAGATGATATTGAAGTTGCCGGCGAGGCCGCAACCGGAACAGAAGCACTCCGTGTCATTGAAGAGACAAAGCCTGATCTTGTGCTGATGGATCTGTCTATGCCCGAGATGGACGGCATTCAAGCTATAAGAAAAGCAGTACAGCACTTTCCGGGAATCAATATTATTGTGCTGACGAGCTACTGCGATCAGGAGCACGTCATTCCTGCGCTTCAGGCAGGAGCGAAGGCGTATCAATTAAAGGATACGGAGCCCGAGGAATTGGTGAAAACACTAAGACAAGTGCATGCAGGCGAATACATGATGTCTCAAGCTATTATGCCCCATGTACTGACACATATGAGAAATCAGCACGATCCGGAAAAAGACAAATTTTATCAATTAACACGAAGGGAAAAGGACGTTCTGAACGAAATTGCCAACGGGAAAAGCAATAAAGAAATCGCGGCAGCTTTGTTTATTTCAGAAAAAACAGTAAAAACCCATGTGTCTAATCTGTTAGCAAAACTTGAAGTGGCCGACCGTACGCAAGCAGCGCTTTTCGCAGTGAAATATAATCTAAATGGAGAGATCACGAAATGAACATGCTAGTCATAAACGGTACGCCCAGAAAACATGGCAGAACGAGAATTGCCGCATCTTATATTTCAGCGCTTTATCACACGGATTTGATTGATCTAAGCGAGTTTATATTGCCGATTTTTAATGGGGAAGCGGAGCAATCTGGACTTTTGCAGGTACAGGAGCTTAAGCAGCGTGTCACTAAAGCGGATGCGATTGTGTTATTATCTCCTGAATATCACAGCGGCATGAGCGGCGCTTTAAAAAATGCGCTGGATTTTCTAAGCAGTGAACAATTCAAATATAAGCCCGTCGCATTATTGGCAGTGGCGGGAGGCGGTAAAGGCGGCATCAACGCGCTGAACAATATGAGAACTGTGATGCGGGGTGTCTACGCCAATGTTATTCCGAAGCAGCTCGTGCTTGATCCGGTGCACATTGATGTTGAAAATGCTGCCGTCACAGAAAACATAAAGGACAGCGTGAAAGAACTTGTCGAAGAACTCGGCATGTTTGCAAAAGCAGGAAATCCCGGCGTCTGAACGCCGGGATTTGTTTATGTGAGCAGCGCTAATTGATCTTCGTAAGTCAGCTCTGTGGCATGATCAATATAACGGAGAAGAGAATACAGCATCTTTTCAAGAACGGCGTAATCCTGTTCAAAATGATACGCATGCAGAAAATGCTCGATTCGTTTTGATAACAAATCATCCTCTGTACGCACCATTAAAATCAATAAATTATCCCATTGGGAACGATGGGTGTAATACAGCGCTTTATCGTAATCGGCATAATCCATGAATCGCTTCTCCTTTCTTGTGTGAGAAGTTCATGATTAGTTTATGCGGCATTCCGTGTTATTGACGGGGCAAAACTTGGCGTCTGCGGCAGTACAGGGGTAGCAATATGAGGGAGACATAAAATCAAAATGCCTGAATGAAGCCTTCGCTTTTGGAAATCCTATGAGAGAACATATTCTGGTTACAGGAGACTGAAAACACATGAAATCTCTGCCGTATACCATTGCGCTTCTCTTTTGCGGAATGATCATCGTGTCAATGGCCGCAAAAGGACATTCAGCGGACACAAATGAGTCCGTTCAAAAGTGGGAACAGCTCGCCTGGAGCAAAATTCAGGATGAGTATAAGGGCGCTTCATTTTCAGATTACGCTTATATGGGACGGACCGAAGTAAATGATCAGCAGACGAAAGATGTCTTTCGGGTGACAGTCAGACAGAATGAAGACATCTTTTCTGTTCGGGCCGAAGTCTATTTTCATCCGGTGACAAATCATATGATCAGCATCAATGTCTTTAGGCTCTAAGCAAAAAAAACTGTACAGCCGGTAAGGCCATACAGTTTCTGTTTTTAGAAATATCGTTTTGCACCGAGATAGCGCTGTTTCCAGTAAGAGTTATTCATATTGGAAATCACAACTCCGGAATCATTGGCATTAATGAATTCGCCGTTTCCAAGATAAATTCCGACGTGGGAAGGGCCGGCTTTATAGGTTGTAAAGAAAACGAAGTCTCCGACAGCAGGCTGGCTGACAGATTTCATTGTGTTCCAATATCCGGCTGCGGTTAATCTTGATACGGATGTGACTTTGTTCAGTGCATAGTACATGAAACCGCTGCAGTCAAATCCATTCGGTGTCGTGCCTCCCCAGCGATACGGAACTCCAAGCTGCGCTTTAGCGGCTGCGATCATTGTGTTAATCTTTGCGCTAGTTGAACTGGATGTGCTTGAAGAACCGGATGAAGAAGAGCCTGAAGATGAAGCTTTTCCGGTAATGACCAGCTTTTGGCCAACCTGTAAGACATCTGTTTTTAAATTGTTTTTCTCCCGAATCTGCTGGGCTGTCACATTGAACTTTTGAGCAATCACCCACAAGGAATCTCCGCTTTTCACCGTGTATGTAGACGTTGTCGTGCCAGAACCCGCATTTGACGAAGAAGACGACGATGAAGAAGAGCCAGAAGATGCTTTGCCTGTCAGCTTCAGCACTTGTCCGACGTACAGCACGTCTGATTTCAAATTGTTGCTGTTTCGGATTTGCTGTACAGTCAGGTTATAGTTGTTCGCGATTTTCCAAAGTGAATCTCCGCTTTTTACCGTGTATTTCGTTGTTGCTGCAGTTTTATTCGAATGAGATGAAGTGTCTTTGGAAGACGTATCAGAACCGCTTGATTTTGTTTTTAACACTTGATTTACATAAATGGTATCTGATTTCAAATTGTTCAAGACCTTCAATTCAGCGACGGACATACTGACTTTGTTCGCGACTTTCCAAAGCGAATCTCCAAGCTTCACCTTATATGTTCGGGAAGAAGCTGAAGAGCTTGAGCTCTTATTAGAACTGCTTTTTGTACTGGAACTAGAGCTTGGGCTTGAGGAAACGGTACCGGACACCTTTAATTTCTGCCCCGCACGAATCATGTCGCTGCTTAGTCCGTTTAATTTTTTCAGTTGCTGCACCGTCATTTTAAACTCATTTGCGATCAGCCAAAGCGAATCTCCGCTTTTTACTGTGTAAACAGAACTTCCGCTCTTCTTGGTTGTTGAGCTTGAAGTAGATGAAGCGCCGGAATTGCTGCCTGGAATGGTAAGCGTCTGGCCGATCGACAGAACGGTAGTCGAAAGATGGTTGGCGGATGTGATAGCCGCCACACTTGTGTTATAGTTTTGGGCCAGTTTCCATAAAGAATCTCCGCTTTTGACCTTAATCGTTGCTGCTTCAGCTGGTGTCACTGCTAAAGTTGTACTGACAATCGCAGATGCTGTCAGCCCTGCTGCTAATTTCTTTTTCATCTGAGCTCTCCTTTTTCCCCCAATAATTTTGAATTTGCTGTTTCTTTTTTATATCGGCAGATTCGCCCTATCGTTTTGCCTTTTTTGAAAAACAGCTATATTATCTTAACAAAAAAGGGGAAAAAGGGCATAAAAAAAGAAGGAATCGTTCTATTCCTTCATTCTTAACAGCTTCATGATATCTTCTTTGTTTTTGACAAGGTCGCGCAGTGTGTAGTTGTCTAAAACCGCAAGATAGGCCATAAGCGCTTCATTAAGCACATGCTTTAAACCGCACACCGGCGAAATAACGCAGAGATTCTTGTTCGCGTCAAAACATTCAACAATATTAAAATCGTCCTCCGTTTTTCTGACAACCTCACCGATATTGATGTCTTCAGGGTCCATGCCTAAGCGTATGCCGCCGCCTCGTCCGCGTATCGTTTCTACGTAGCCGAGCTGGCCGAGCCTGTATATGACTTTCATAAGATGATTTTTTGAAATAGAATACGTTTCGGCAATCTGTTTTATATTTGATAGTTCTCCGGGACGTTCTGCAGCCAGAAAAATCAATACTCTTAATGAATAATCTGTGTAATTTGTTAACCTCATAATAAGACCTCAGAATAAGACATTTTCTATATCTTATCATAATCGATTGAAAAATGAAAAAAAAGGAATTAGCTGATAAAAAAAGTGCACCCAGCAGGGGACTGACCCCATAAGATGAGACAAATAAAAACACCTTCAAGTTTGAAAACGGATGATTGTTATCCGAAATTAGACTTGGGGGTGTTTTTTCTATGGGGACAAGAGTGAGTTATCCGGTTGAAGTGAAACAGAAGGCTGTAGAAATGAGATTGGCAGGCGTACCTATGAAAGAGATCATGCAGAAATTGAATATTAAGAATAAGACACAGGTTCAGACATGGGTTAGATGGCATAAGGCTGGTGATACACATCGATTCGAACAGCCTGTTGGAAAGCAATACACTTACGGAAAAGGTCCGGAGTATTCTTCCGAATTAGAGAAACTGCAGGCAGAGAATTGTTATCTAAGACAACAGAATGAAGTGTTAAAAAAGTACAACGAATTGGAAAGGAAGTTGATAGCGAAACGTCAGTCGAACTTGTAGAAGTATTGCGCAGCACAATGACCGTGCAGGATATCTGTATTCATTTAGGTATCTCTCGAGCGTCTTATTATCGTTGGAAGAAGAATCGGATGAAGGATCATCCCAAGCGACATTTGGAAAAACAAATCGGTACGTTGTGCCGAGAGCACAAGTATCGATATGGATATCGGAAAATCACAGCCATTTTAAAAAAGGGAATGCGTATCAACCATAAAACGGTTCAACGTATTATGCAGAAAAATCAGTGGCAGTGCCGGGTTAAGGTGAAAAAGCGTAAGAAGAATGGGCAGCCATATGCCGTAGTCGATAATATATTGGATCGGAACTTTCAGTCTGATCGCCCTCTTGAAAAACTAGTAACGGACATCACATATTTGCCTTATGGGCAGAAACAATTGTACCTTTCCAGTATATTAGATTTATACAATGGAGAAGTGATTGCTTATACGATTGGCGATAAGCAGGACACAGACTTTGTCTTAGACACACTTGAGCAGCTGCCAACATTGCCTGAGAACTGCGTGTTACATAGCGACCAAGGTTCTGTGTATACATCCTACGAGTATCAAAAAGCTGTTAACACAAAAGGCATTATCATGAGCATGTCCCGCAAAGGGACGCCCGCTGATAATGCCTCCATCGAATCGTTTCATTCCTTACTAAAGTCTGAAACGTTCTATCTTAACAGCATTGATCGAACTACGACCGCCATCGTAGAACGCACTGTCACAGAATACATTCATTATTATAACAATATTCGTATTCAAACGAAACTAAACAACCAATCACCGATAAACTATCGGCAATTGGCTGTTTAAAAGGTGTTTTGATCCCTGTCTCAAAAACGGGGGTCAGTCCCCAGGGGTGCACTTTTTTTGTTTACATGTTATGCGGCGGATTTTGGTTTTTACGGTTTTTATCAATTTCGGTGTTTTGTATTTTGCGTTCAAATGTAGACAGATAACGTGATGCAAAATCTTTTCCGCCAAGACCAAAGGATAATCCGAATGCGAGTGCGAAGCCGCTAAGCACGATGATGAACGCAGAATTAACGATTGTGGCAGCGACACCAAGCTGGTCCAGGGCCATAAAGAAAGCAAGTGCGATAATCGTATATTTAGCAATAGCAGCTAAAGACTTGAATTCCCGGCCTTTGATCATGCTTGCGAGAACTTTTCGCACCAATTCTCCGGCGTAAAGGCCGATGCCGAGAATGAATACAGCGACAAGGACATTCGGCAGATACGCGATGATGCCAGTTGCAATCTCTACGAGGAAGTGCAGCTGAACAATTTGCAGCGCTTCGGCTGTAAACAGCAGAATGACGATGATTTGCGCGATCATACCGACAACTTGAGACAAGGACAGCTTGGCAGGCGGTCCTGCTTCCATGCCCATTTTTCCTAACACAGAATCAAAGCCTGCGCGATGCAGCAGCCCGGACACCATGGTGTTCACCCATTTTCCTGCCCACATACCCGCTAAAACAAGCACGATGGCAATGATGATATTCGGAAGCATGTTTAAAATGGTATTCAGCATGGAGACAGCCGGTTTCGAAATGCCGGCGACATCAAGCTGGTCAAGCGCTGAAATGACAACCGGTATTAAAATCAGCACATAAGCGATGGTTCCGATGACTGCTGAAAGGCTTGTATCTTTTAAGTAAATAGATAAACCCATACGTGCGGCGAATCTTTCCGTTCCGATGCTTGCAAGGAAATTCGTAATGATGTCACGTACAAGACGGGCAACAAGCCAGCCGATTAATACGATAAGCGCGGCGGCAAATAATTTCGGCAGAAAAGCGAGCACGCTTTCCATCATATTTGTAAACGGTCCTGAAATGCCGCTGATTTTCAAAGAAGATAAAACCCCTGGCAGGAAAACAAGCAGCACGAGATAGAAGACAATTTGTGAAGCGGCATTGACTGCCTGATGAATATCTTTTCCTTCAGACACCAAGTTCCACTTGCGCAGCTTGTCACTCGTGTTCAGCTTCATCCCGATTTTTTTGACAAGGAAGCTCAAAACAGAGGCTGCAGCCCATCCTAACAGCAGAATGAGTCCCGCTTTCAGCACGCTCGGGATCGCCGCTGCAATCGCCGAAAGCATGCTGACAAACGGTGATGCCACTGTTGTCAGGTGCAAAATGTTAAAGAATAAAATAAAGACGATAATCAATGCGATAAAATAAACGACCTTGCTTATGACTTTTTCCGAGGAATAGCGCGATGGCTTTTTCCCGGCAAAAAGTTTATCGTCAAATTTTGTTTTTCTGAGCCCTTTGTATACCGCTTTTTCAATGATTTTAGCGATAGCCCATCCGATTAATAAGACGAGTAAAGCAATGATTAAGTTTGGCAGCTTACTGAGATAAGAAGAAAGCACGTTTGCTACATTCAATTGGTATCGCTCCTTTTTTCGTAATATGGTGTGTTTTTACCCACTAATACAATTGGCAAACAGCTGAATGTGCCGGGGGAATTTTTTTCTTGCCCAAGTGAGGCTATCATCTTTTGTCAGGCGGGCTCATACATTATAGATAAGTCCAAGTAGGGGGGATTCGGTTGAACGCGGAGGAGAAGAAGGGATTACAGCGGGCAATTGAGGAAATTACCGATATTGCAAAAGGATTCGGCCTTGATTTCTACCCGATGAGATATGAAATCTGCCCGGCTGAAATTATTTATACATTCGGCGCGTACGGGATGCCGACAAGATTCAGCCACTGGAGCTTCGGCAAGCAGTTTCACAAAATGAAGCTGCATTATGATCTTGGATTAAGCAAGATTTATGAGCTGGTCATTAACTCAGATCCATGCTACGCTTTTTTGCTGGACAGCAACGCACTCATCCAAAATAAATTGATTGTCGCTCATGTTCTCGCCCATTGTGATTTCTTCAAAAACAACTGCCGATTCCAAAACACGAAGCGCGATATGGTGGAAAGCATGGCGGCAACGGCCGAACGGATCAAACATTATGAACAGGTTCACGGGATAAAGGAAGTAGAGGCTTTTTTAGATGCGATCTTATCAATTCAGGAGCATATTGATCCCTCTTTGGTCCGTCCGAAGCTCTTATGGAGTGTGGACGATGAGGAAGAGGAGCTTGAAGAAGCAGCGACGCCATACGATGATCTATGGTCTTTGGATGAAAAGAAACCGAAAAAACAAGTGAAAAAATCAAAAAAACCTTTCCCGCCGCGTCCGGAAAAAGATATTCTGCTTTTTATCGAGGAGCATTCCCGGGAGCTGGAGCCGTGGCAGCGTGATATCTTAACCATGATGAGAGAGGAAATGCTTTATTTTTGGCCTCAGCTTGAAACAAAGATTATGAATGAGGGCTGGGCTTCCTATTGGCACCAGCGAATTATACGTGAGCTTGATTTAACCTCTGATGAAGCGATAGAGTTCGCCAAGCTGAATGCAGGTGTCGTACAGCCGTCTAAAACAGGCATCAATCCTTATTATTTAGGGCTGAAAATATTTGAAGACATTGAGGAGCGGTACAACAACCCGACGGAAGAAATGAAGAAAATGGGCGTGCGGCCTGACTCGGGCCGGGAGAAGATGTTTGAGGTCAGGGAAATTGAATCGGATATTTCTTTCATCCGCAATTATTTAACAAAAGACTTAGTTATGCGCGAGGATCTTTATTTGTTCCAAAAACAGGGCAGAGATTATAAAATCATCGATAAAGAATGGAAGTCGGTGCGTGACCAGCTTGTGAGCATGCGGGTCAACGGCGGTTTTCCATATTTGACGGTAAACGACGGCGATTATATGAAAAATAACGAGCTCTATATTAAGCATTGGTATGAAGGCATAGAGTTGGATTTAAAATATTTGGAGAAAGTGCTGCCTTATTTATTCCAGCTTTGGGGGAGAAGCGTGCACATTGAGTCTGTGCTTGAGGATAAGGAAGTCATGTTTTCGTACGACGGAAAAGGTGTTCACCGCAGATATCTAT
The DNA here is from genome assembly GCF_004124315.2 of Bacillus cabrialesii. GTDB lineage: Bacteria > Bacillota > Bacilli > Bacillales > Bacillaceae > Bacillus > Bacillus cabrialesii. The sequence continues at coordinate 1,042,860 of NZ_CP096889.1, forward strand.
AAAAAAGAGGGTGCAGTGTTCTGCATCCTCTTTATTTTCCTGTTTTTAAAATCTTAAATATGATAGTTGCCTGATCGGTATTGTTAATCAGTCCGCGGAATTTCTCTTTTCCAGGGCCGTACGCGTATACTGGCACTTCTTCGCCGGTATGATCGGCACTTGTCCAGCCGCTGTTAGATCGTGTGTTAAAAATCTTGATGATGGCTTTGTAGGCGCCTTTGCTTTTGTCAGCTTGTGCAGCGGCTTGAATACTTTTGATTTCTTCAGATGTAAATGTCAGATTTGTATAGCGGGTGAGCACATCTTTGGCCGGTTTGCCTTCACTGATTTTTTTTGCCATAAATTCAGGTGTTTTTTTCGCTGCGAGAATCGGCTCCGCGTGCCAATTTTTTTCACCGTTTGCGCCAATGGTGAATCCGCCGGTTGTATGGTCAGCGTTTGCAATGACAAGCGTATGTTTATCTTTTTTCGCAAAATCAATCGCGGCTTTGTAGGCCTGTTCAAAATCTTTAACCTCACTCATGGCTCCTACTGTATCATTGTCATGGGCGGCCCAGTCGATTTGGCTTCCTTCGACCATCAAGAAAAATCCTTTTTTATTTTGGTTCAGGCGGTCAATGGCTGAAACCGTCATGTCTTTAAGAGACGGTGTTTTACTGTCACGGTCGAGCGCTTTAGCAAGCCCACCGTCTGCGAAAAGCCCGAGCACCTGCTGATCTTTATTTTTCTTCAGCGCTTCTTTTGTTGTCACATAGCTGTAGCCCGCTTGTTTGAATTCCTTCGTTACATTTCGGTCCTTGCGGTTAAAATACGATTTTCCGCCGCCAAGCAAAACGTCTATTTTTTGTTTGCCTTTTATTTTGTCATCCATATAGCTGTTGGCGATTTGGTTCATGTTTTTCCGTGATTCATTGTGGGCGCCGTATGCGGCTGGTGTGGCGTGGTTAATTTCAGACGTTGCGACAAGCCCTGTTGACTTGCCTTGCTGTTTGGCCTCTTCCAGTACTGATTTTACTTTTTTCCTGTTTTTATCAACGCCAATTGCATTGTTATATGTCTTCACGCCTGTCGCTAATGCTGTTCCGGCGGCTGCTGAGTCTGTGATATTATGGTCGGGGTCATCCGGGTGTGTCATCATCATGCCTGTCAGGTTCCGGTCAAATTCAGTTAATTTTGGATTATTCGGTGTTTTACCGTTATTTTTCATGGAACGATAGGCGTTTATGTAAGGCGTCCCCATGCCGTCGCCGATCATCACAATGACATTTCTGATTTCGGCTTTGTCTTGTTTTTTGGCGCTTGCCTTTTCGGTTTGCTGCAGCTCGGCTCCGGCAAAGACTCCGGCTGTGAGGACAGTAACAGCGGCAATTGGCAAAAGTTTTGTTTTCATGTTTTGAAACAAATTCATTTATTGCATGCCTCCTTTAATGTATTCTGTCTATCATGTTAGGGAATTCTTGTTAAATGCGGCTGTTGATCATGTAAATATTGAGTAAAGCATTGTAAGAACTGCTGTTTCGTTATCTTGCCTTATTTGGTGTAAAGCATTCATTTTTTCAGAAAAATCTTTACCTCTAGAGCCCTTGCATGATATGTTTGTTTAAATAAAAAAACTGCGATAACCGCAGCTTTCCTCGACTATGCTTTGTCACACATTCTTCCAATAAGTGAGTTAACCCCGAAAGTTCTCATTTATTTCCTTTATGTTGAAAAACATTCCATAAAACATGACAAAAGCACTCGGTTTTTGTCACCTTTGAAACGAAAATGAAATATTTAATACCCTTAAAAACTTTTTTTAAAAACGAATAATTAAGAAATTTGTCGCATGAAGTCAAGACTATTTCTGTTGGGAATCTATCCTTATAATAGAAAACAATAAGATTAATTTAAAAAAGAGATAGATATATATAGATTTACTATTTGGGGAGGAAAATATGAAAAAGCAAATCATTACAGCGACGACAGCAGTCGTTTTAGGATCGACATTATTTGCAGGAGCGGCATCTGCGCAAAGCATTAAGGTGAAAAAAGGCGACACGTTATGGGATCTTTCAAGAAAATACGACACAACGATCAGTAAAATTAAATCAGAGAACCACCTTCGTTCTGATTTCATTTACGCAGGACAGACGTTATCGATTAACGGCAAATCGACAAGCTCAAAAAGCAGCAGCTCTTCATCATCATCTTCTTCTACATACAAAGTAAAGAGCGGAGACAGCCTGTGGAAAATTTCAAAAAAATACGGCATGACAGTCAGTGAACTGAAAAAACTGAATGGCTTAAAATCAGATTTGCTCCGCATTGGACAAGTCCTGAAATTGAAAGGTTCAACAAGCTCAAAGAGCTCTAGCTCATCAAAGGTATCAACGTCTTCAACTTCTACTTATAAAGTGAAACGCGGGGACAGTCTGTCTAAAATCGCAAAACAATACGGCACGACAGTTAGCAAATTGAAAAGCTTAAACGGCTTAAAATCAGATGTCATCTATGTCAACCAAGTGTTGAAAGTGAAAGGAACAAGCTCAAAAACTGTTTCTTCCAGCTCTTCATCATCTTCAAGCAGCAAAACATCATCTGCTACATCACTTAATGTGAGCAAGCTGGTTTCTGATGCAAAAGCGTTAATCGGAACGCCATACAAATGGGGCGGAACGACAACTTCCGGCTTTGACTGCAGCGGATTCATCTGGTACGTACTGAATAAACAAACAAGTGTGGGCAGAACAAGCACTGCGGGTTACTGGAGTTCTATGAAGAGCGTTTCCAGCCCTTCTGTCGGTGATTTTGTCTTCTTCACAACATATAAATCCGGCCCTTCTCACATGGGGATTTATATTGGAAACAACAGTTTTGTTCATGCGGGATCTGACGGCGTGCAAATCAGCAGCCTGGACAACAGCTACTGGAAGCCTCGTTACCTCGGCGCGAAAAGATTCTAATTTTAAAAGGAAACCCGTTCATTGGAACGGGTTTTTTTCATTAGACGAAGCACAGTCGTATAGGTTGCTCCTAAAAATGAAAATGTGATAGAAAATCCAAAAATTTTTTTTCTTTCTTATTTTCATAAAGGGCGATTGCGTAAGCGCCGGCATAGGGCAGCTGTACAGATTGATAAGGGATTCTGATCATCTGTTTCTCTGCTAATTCACGCTTTACTGTAGATAAGGGCAGAAATGAAACCCCTAGCCCTTCCTTAATAAACCGTTTCGTTATATGTGTTTGAGTGACTTTCATTGTTCTCACAAATGGAAATGTCACTCTGACTTGACGGAGCAAGTCGTCCCAGTAATCAGGGTGATTGTGGGTCAAAAGCAGGTATTGCTCCAGCACCTCTTTGGCATCAATTTCTTTGTCTTCTATGAAACGCTGATCGGGCGGAGCCACAAGGACAACAGGGTCTTTATATAAGCAGTGGCAGGTTAAAGAGGAGGACTGTACTTTTAAACAGCTCAGTCCGATATCTGCTTCCCCGGCTTTAATCAATGACGCGATTTCCGCCGATTCAAAAATCGTTACTGCCATTTCCGTTTCTGTATTCATTGCTGTGTATCGTTTCATGACAGAAGGAAGCACAGTATCTGCGATAAGCGGAGAAACCGCGAGCTGCAAGGTTTGAGAGTAGCCTTGTCGCACTCTGTGAAGCTCTGCCATGCTGTTTTCATAATCATCAAGAAGCCTGAGCGCGTACGGCAAATAAGCCCTGCCTTCATCAGTCAGCTGGATCTGCCTGCCTTTTCGCTCGAACAGCTTGCAGCTGATTTCTTTTTCCAATTGTTTAATATGCACGGTCACAGTGGGCTGAGATAAAAAAAGCGTTTCCGCTGTTTTCCGGAAGTTTTCATATTTCGCAGCGGTCACAAAGGTGTGAAGCCATTTGAAATCCATTTCTATTCTCCCTCTGATTAATATTTTTAATTAATTCCCTTTAAAATATTCAATATTTTTTAAATATTATATTTACTATAATAACAGAAAAGGATAGGGGGAATACAAATGGTACATTACGGATTAAAGGGAATTACATGTGTGGAAACATCCATCAGTCATATTGACGGAGAAAAGGGCCGTCTGATTTACAGAGGACATCATGCAAAAGACATCGCGCTGAATCACAGCTTTGAAGAAGCCGCTTATTTGATCTTATTTGGAAAACTTCCTTCACCTGAAGAATTGCAGACATTTGAAGGGAAGCTTGCTGCGGAGCGGAACCTGCCGGAACACATCGAGCGTTTGATTCAGTCACTGCCAAACAACATGGACGACATGTCGGTGCTGAGAACGGTTGTTTCAGCATTTGGGGAAAATGTGTACACGTTCCATCCGAAAACAGAAGAAGCGATTCGGCTGATTGCAATCACGCCTTCCATCATAGCGTATAGAAAACGATGGGCTCGCGGTGAACGAGCAATTGCGCCATCTTCCCAGTACGGACATGTCGAAAACTACTATTATATGCTCACAGGTGAACAGCCTTCGGAGGCGAAAAAGAAAGCGCTTGAAACTTATATGATTCTGGCCATGGAGCACGGCATGAACGCATCCACCTTTTCGGCACGCGTCACCTTATCTACAGAAAGTGATTTAGTGTCAGCCGTCACTGCCGCTCTCGGCACGATGAAAGGCCCGCTGCACGGAGGCGCTCCTTCTGCGGTGACAAAAATGCTTGAAGACATTGGGGAAAAAGAAAATGCTGAAGCATATCTGAAAGAAAAACTCGAAAAAGGAGAGCGCCTGATGGGATTCGGCCACAGGGTGTACAAGACAAAGGACCCGCGGGCAGAAGCTTTGAGACAGAAAGCAGAAGAGGTGGCTGGCAATGACCGTGATCTTGATCTTGCGCTGCATGTAGAGGCAGAAGCGATTCGTTTGCTTGAAATCTACAAACCGGGACGCAAGCTGTATACAAATGTTGAATTTTATGCGGCTGCTGTAATGAAAGCCATCGATTTTGACGATGAATTGTTCACACCGACCTTTTCAGCAAGCCGAATGGTAGGTTGGTGCGCCCATGTGCTGGAACAGGCAGAAAACAACATGATTTTCCGTCCGTCAGCAAAATATACAGGCGACATTCCTGAAGAGGTTCTTTCATAACATATTATGCCGTTTATTCGCTTCTATAGTGTGGTAACGTTCAGTATCAACCACATGTCTAGGAGTGATGAATATGAACCCAATGGACAGGCAAACAGAAGGGCAAGAGCCGCAGCATCAGGACAGACAGCCGGGCATTGAGTCAGAAATGAACCCGCTGCCTCTGTCAGAGGACGAGGATTATCAAGGAAGCGGAAAACTGAAAGGAAAAGCCGCGATTATTACCGGAGGCGACAGCGGAATAGGGAGAGCAGCAGCTATTGCGTTTGCTAAGGAAGGGGCAGATGTTGCCATACTTTACTTGGATGAGCATTCGGACGCAGAGGAGACGCGTAAACGGATCGAAGAGGAGCATGTCCGCTGCCTGCTGATTCCGGGAGATGTCGGGGACGAGAACCATTGTGAAAAAGCTGTGCGGCAAACAGTGGATCATTTTGGAAAACTCGATATCTTGGTGAACAACGCCGCAGAACAGCATCCGCAGGACAGCATCCTTAATATTTCAACAGAACAATTGGAAAAAACATTTCGTACAAACATATTTTCCATGTTTCATATGACGAAGAAAGCTTTGCCATACCTCAAAGAAGGAAGTGCCATTATAAATACGACATCGATTACCGCTTATGAAGGGGATACGGCGTTAATTGATTATTCCAGCACAAAGGGAGCGATTGTTTCCTTTACGCGTTCCATGGCGATGTCACTTGCGGATAAAGGCATCAGAGTGAATGCGGTGGCGCCCGGTCCGATCTGGACACCGCTTATTCCGGCAACATTTCCTGAGGAAAAAGTGAAGCAGCACGGCTTGGATACCCCAATGGGAAGACCGGGACAGCCGGTTGAACATGCAGGCGCTTATGTCCTGCTGGCGTCTGACGAATCTTCCTATATGACAGGTCAAACCATTCACGTAAATGGCGGCCGTTTCATTTCAACATAATGAACGAAAAACCAGCATGATGCTGGTTTTTTTGTGTTAGAAGATATTCCAAAATAAAAAATTTGTCGATTTTTCTAAAAATTTTGTTTTCATTTTTGTAATTTTATATATAATATTGAGTAGGAGAAAGGAATGATTCGAAACCGGTACAAATAGAGCAGAAAAAAGAAAAACGATCATTGTCGCTCATGAATTCAGAAAATTCAAATAAAATATATACAAATAGATTCTAGGAGTTGAAGGGGAATGAAAGGGAGCGTATTTAGGAAGAAAAGCATTCAGGATTTACTCGCTGCGACGAGCGGTGAAAAATCTTTAAAAAGAGAATTAGGGGCATTCGACTTAACATTGCTTGGAATCGGCGCCATTATTGGCACAGGGATTTTTGTGCTGACGGGGACAGGTGCAGTCACGGCCGGTCCCGGACTGACCGTTTCATTTGTTGTGGCAGCGCTGGCTTGTTTATTCGCCGCCCTGTCTTACGCAGAATTTGCTTCAAGTGTGCCTGTTTCAGGTTCGGTGTATACATTCACTTATGCGACATTGGGTGAGCTTTTGGCCTTCATTATCGGATGGGATTTAATTTTAGAGTACATGCTGGCGGTAAGCGCGGTGTCAGTCGGCTGGTCTGGTTATTTCCAATCGTTTTTATCAGGGCTGGGCATTCATCTTCCGGTTGCTTTAACAGCGGCGCCTGGAGCGGTGAAAGGCACATTTACCGTTTTTAATCTGCCTGCATTCGTAATCGTAATGGCGATAACGTTTTTGCTTTATCTAGGCATCAAAGAATCAAAAAGAGTCAACAACATCATGGTGATTTTGAAAGTGCTGGTCGTTCTGCTGTTTATTGCGGTGGCAGCCGTTTACGTGAAGCCTCATAACTGGCAGCCGTTTATGCCGATGGGCTTTGGCGGCGTATTCAGCGCAGCGGCGCTCGTATTCTTTGCTTTTATCGGATTTGACGCTGTGTCCTCTGCTGCGGAAGAGACAAAAAATCCTGCGAAGGATCTGCCTAAAGGCATTATTTTCTCTTTATTGGTTTGCACGGTTTTATATGTCACCGTATCAGCAATCATGACAGGGGTTATCCCGTTTGCCCAATTTGCTGGCGTTGATCATCCGGTTTCTCTCGTACTTCAAAGCGCCGGGCAAAACTGGGTGGCAGGCATCATTGATATTGGCGCCGTTTTGGGCATGACAACGGTAATGCTTGTCATGCTTTACGGACAGACACGTGTCATGTTTGCCATGTCGCGTGACGGACTGGTGCCGGGCTCACTTTCTAAGGTGCATCCAAAGCACAAAACACCTTATGTCGCCACTTGGTTTTTCGGAACGCTGTCGGCGCTTCTCGGCTCACTTGTTCCGCTAGATGAGCTTGCTAAGCTGGTCAACATCGGAACGCTGTCAGCGTTTGTGCTGATTTCTGTGGCGGTTATCGTTTTGAGAAAGAAGCAGCCGGATCTTCCGAGAGCCTTTAAATGCCCAGGGGTTCCAGTGATCCCAGGCCTGGCGATTCTGTTCTGCCTGTTCTTAATTTTAAATCTTGGCTGGGTGACGATTGTGCGCTTCCTTGTGTGGCTGTTAATCGGCTTGGCAATCTATTTCCTGTATTCCAGAAAGCATTCAAAATTAAATCAATAATCTTTCGGTAAAAGAGAGCGGCGATTCAGTCCGCTCTCTTTTATATTCTTGCTCATGAATATATAGAAATGAAGACAAAAATAAGAGATAATATAGGCTGGAAAGGAAGTGACGTTTATTGTCTGAGCAAAAACCAGTCCAATGGGCTTCGAAAATCGGTTTCGTCATGGCAGCCGCCGGCTCGGCCATCGGCTTGGGCGCGATTTGGAAGTTCCCTTATGTAGCGGGGACCAATGGAGGAGGCGCCTTTTTTCTTATCTTTGTGTTATTTACCGTCCTCTTAGGCTATCCGCTTTTAGTGGGGGAATTTATTTTTGGAAGACGGAACCAGACGAATGCCATTGATGCATATAAAAAAGAAGCGCCGCGGTCCGCTTGGTTTCTTACGGGTTGGGTCGGCGTAGCCGCGTGTTTCTTAGTCCTGTCGTTTTACAGTGTAATCGGAGGATGGATTTTGCTGTATATCGTGAAAACAGCGTCAGGTTCACTGTCAGGGCTTACTCAAGCACAGTATGGCGCTCTTTTTGCTTCTATTATTCAAAATCCGGTTCAAACACTCGCGGCTCAGTTTGTTTTTATGGCGCTGACTGTATTAGTAGTCGCCAGAGGGGTTCAAAAAGGGATAGAACGGGTAAGCGCGGTGATGATGCCCATTTTGTTTGTATTATTTATTCTGCTCGTTCTTCGGTCCCTCACGCTTAATGATGCAATGGAAGGCGTGAAATTTTTGCTTGTGCCTCAATTCGGCGATTTGACTCCGGAATCCATATTATTTGCGCTGGGACAAGCTTTTTTTACGTTAACATTGGGTGTTTCGGTGATGGTGACTTACAGTTCTTACTTGCCAAAAACACAAAACGTCCCGCGCTCGGCAGCCTCCATTGTCGTGATGAATATCATTGTGACACTCTTGGCGGGTTTGGCCATTTTTCCAGCGGTGTTCTCATTCGGTTTTCAGCCAAATGAAGGTCCGACATTGCTGTTTACAGTGCTTCCTGCCGTTTTTGAACAGCTTCCGTTCGGCACGTTGTTTTTTATCGGCTTTCTCGTTGCGTTTTTATTTGCAGCCTTAACCTCAGCGTTTTCAATGGTTGAAATTATTGTCGCCACAATCGGAAAAGGGGACGAAAGGAAGCGAAAAAAACTGTCATGGATGAGCGGGCTTTTCATCTTCTTAGTCGGAATCCCTTGTTGCTTATCTTATGGCGTATTGAGTGATATGCACATATTTGGAAAAACGTTTTTTGATATTGCCGATTTTACCGTCAGCAATGTTTTGATGCCATTAGGCGCTCTTTTAATTTCTCTATTTATCCCGCTCAAAATTCCGAAACATGAGCTCTTGGCGGAAATGAGAAACGGATCGAATGCAGGTAAAGCCTTCTTTTATACATGGTTTTATTTGCTTCGTTTTATCGTGCCGCTGGCCATTATTATCGTATTCTTAAATTTAATCGGAATTTTATCATTTTAAAAAAACAGGCTCCGTTTCCGGGGCCTGTTTTTTATTTAATAAGCCGATATTAGCGGTGCCCACGCCGTTTTCAGTTTTTTGATACCGAGCCTGATGTCCTCTTCTGACAAACCGCCATAACCGATTAAGACAGATACAAATGGCGGCTGTCCTTTATAGGAGGGGGATACGGGATAGATGGTTGCGCCGCTGTCTGCGGCAGCTTTAATCGCTTCTTCTTCACTTGCTGGAAACAAAAGCCGAAGCAGGATGTGAAGCCCGGAATTTTTACCGAGAATGTCAACGCTGTTTCCCAGTTCAGAGCGTATGGCCTCTAAAAGGACAGCGTGTTTTTTTCGATATAAGGCTCGCATTCTGTTTAGGTGCTTTTGCCACTCTCCGTTTTCGATGAAATCCGCCAGTGCCATTTGCGAGTGGGAAGAGACTGTTTGCTTCATTAATTGAGCATTTTTTCTGACCGGTTCCACGAGTCCGGGAGGCAAAATCATGTAGCTGAGCCGCAGGGTAGGCAGCAGTGACTTTGAAAAAGTGCCGAGATATATGACTCTGCCATTCGGATCAAGTCCCTGCAAAGACGGAATGGGGTGCCCGCTGTAGCGAAATTCTCCATCGTAATCATCCTCTATAATAAATGAGTTTGCTTCTTTTGCCCACGCCAGCAGCTCCTGTCTGCGGGTTATTGTCATAATGGTCCCCAGCGGAAACTGATGCGAAGGAGTCGTATACACGAGATAAGGATTCTGGCGTTTAACTTCACCCGGCAGAACGCCTTCTTTATCAGAACGAATCGGAATGACATTCATACGATTTGCTTCAAACATCCTTCTTGAACGGTGAAATCCCGGTTCTTCAAAACCGATTTTTGTTCCGGGCTGAAGCGTAAGACAAAGCATTTGCAGAAGCACGGTCGTTCCTGCGCCGATGATGATCTGGCCTGGCTCGCAATTTACTCCCCGAGACAGCCTGACAAAATGGGCGATCATCTGCCTGAGCGCAGGCTCCCCTTGAGGATCGCCAGAAGTATGGAACGATCCGGAATAGCGATCCAGACTTTTTACCATGCTTTTTCTCCATGCGGTAAAGGGGAAGTGGGCCGGATCAACATTCCCTTGATGAAAGTCAATAGCAGGTGCGCTCTTTTCATGTAAAACCGGATGCGCATATTGCTGAACATAATCAGGAGCCGCCGGGAAGTCTGTTTCAACTCCCGCCGCGAACCAGCCAACTTTTGGCTTGCTTATGACATAACCTTCAGCAGTTAATTGCTCGTAAGCGCGTTCGATTGTCGCCGTACTAACACTAAGCAAGCCGGATAGCCTGCGTTTTGACGGAAGTCTTGTTCCCTTCGTTATTCGCGCATGTGAAATTTCTTGTTTGAAAAAGGCGTAAAGCTGCTCATACAGCGGTGTTTTGCTTTTTTTATCAAGAAACGGCGTGATATCCATCTCATGTCTCCTTTGTATCTGGCATGGTCATTTTTTCTGATATTGGCTATTTGGTATATGCCATTTATTAGCTATGATCATTGTAACGAAAGGAAAGGGGATTGAGAAGATGATTCATATGAAACAATTAACCACGAAAGAAGAATGGGCTGAGTCATACCCGGTAATGAGTGAATTGAGAACAGAACTGGATAAAGAGACGTATTTACAAAGGCTTGAAGCCTGTGTGCAGAAAGAATCGTATCTGCTGTTTGCCTTATATGAGGATACAGCAATCAGGGCGCTGTGCGGCGCGCTGCCGAGGGTTTCCATTCATAAAGGAGAGCACTTATGGATTGCGGATCTTGTGACAAGCGCGCCTTACAGGTCTAAAGGATACGGCAAAATGCTTTTGGATTTTGCCGCAGACTGGGCGAAAAAAGCAGGATGCGGCTCTGTCAGTCTTTCATCCGGCCTTCAGCGTAAAGACGCGCACAGGTTTTATACAGACAAAATGGGTTTTGCTAGAGAAAGCTACTTGTTTCGAAAGCCGGTATAATAAAAAAAGACGCCTCTTCAGGCGCCTTTCTTTTAAAAGCCAAACTGTAAATTGGTATCCACTGATACAATGGTATACACACAAATAATCACAAAGAGATTCAGGATGACGCCAAGCAGGCCGGGGCCTGTGCGCCCTCTCTTGATGAAGAGTTCAATAACGCCAAACGGAACAGCAGCCATGGCGAACGGAAGCATTTGATAGGAATAAAATGTGACGTTGCTGATAATCGCCAAATTCAGCAAGAGCAGGGACAAAACCGCTGTCCCGACAGAGATCCAGCCGAATACATTGTGTTCTTTAAAAATTCTTACCAGTTCCATAATTCCACCTCGCCGACATTCGCTGATTTTACAGATTTGTTCTTCAGCATGCGCTGGATTTCCTTGGTTGGTCCTGTAACGACCGAACCGTATACATTGACACCGTTTTTCTCTACATAATCCAATCGGTTATCAATACGCAGGTCTTTTCGTTTTGAAATGACCTGCGCCCATTTTTCGTGCTTGGACACGAAATTCAGGGCGTTGATAAACTGATCGCCATTTGACTTGCCTTTTGTATTAAGCGCAGCCAAGAACTTTGAATCTTTACCAGGATAGCCTAGAGGCTCTGTGTAAGCTGTCTCATTTGTGTTTTTCTCTGTTTCGATGGCATTCCACAAAAAGCTCACATCATAGCCTTTGAACTTGTTATACACTTCTTTTGTCGGGTATGCGCGGTCATATGAAAGGTAGACCTCGGATACCGTTCCTTCAGGCAATGTCTTTAATGTTTTTTCTGCTTTTGCGGTTGTTTGTTCAGATGCGTTTGATGGATGTGTAAAGTAATGGCCGGTTTTATGCACTTCTAAGTCATAGTAGTTAACGGACGGCGCTTTTACTTTGTTATAAAACATTTCAACCCGTTCATTCCCTACGGCAGCTGTCTTCGTGCCGATCTGCTTTTGCAGCGGGAATTCCGTATTCATGCCAAACAGTTTCACTTGGCTTTTCAGTCCGGATGTATCAACAAGAACATTCGGCATGGTCAGGGCTACAGTGACTGCGGCGGTTTCCATAAACTCATTGCCGGTGCTGTGTTTTCCTCCCATACCGTAATAAAGGTAGCTTCCCAGTGTACAAAACGGCAAAATCATCAATGTCGAAATGACGGCAAGCACAGAAATTCGCAAATAAGACTTGCGTTTGCCGTAAGCTAATATCGCTTTTTGTTTTTCAGGACTGATGCTGACATCCCAATCGTTATCGTCCTCCAGCTCGCTGTCAATCAGCTCCTGATACACTTCGAGCTTTTCAAGTTCTTCTTCAAATGCGGTCATTTCCTGGTCGCTCATTTCCCCATTTTTATATTGATCAAAACGCTTTTTAAATTCTTCATTCATCATTAACACCTCTATTATAAAGTGCTTTCAGCCGCTGTCTGGCGCGAAATAAAACACTTTTAAAATTCGCCTCTGAAATATTCATAATATGGGATGCTTCTTTGTAATTTAACTCTTTTAAATAATATAGCGTTAAGGCCTCCCGATAATTATCGGGGAGCTCGGACATATAACCAGTCAGCACTTCCTTTATCTCTACCTGATGGGCAGGGCTCTGAACAGCATTTTGAAAGAGGCTTCCGATTATGTCATCAGAAATGGTGACTTCTTTCTTATGCTTTCTGACGTAATCAATGAAGGCGTTTCGCGCCACTTGAAAAAGCCAGGGCTTTACTTTGCTGTGATCATAGGAGTGAATGTGTATGTATGCCCGCATAAAGGTTTCCTGCAGCAAGTCTTCGGCAAGATGCTTGTCTTTTGTCATGGAGAGCAGGAACCTGTAAACATCATTCATGTACATTTGGTAAATTTCATCGATCGTCACTGCCTTTTCTCCCCTCTATGTTATACACGCATAAGAAAGGTTTAAAGTTGCACATTACATGCAAACGGCTTTTTTATACCTAATCAAACACCATTCCTATATAGTACCCAAAAATGGCCCCAAAAGATAGTGTTGAGAAATGTTTAACATTTTTACCAACGGGGAAAAGATAGTGAAAAAGTGAAGGAGTGGCAGAATGGAATATACCAGTATAGCAGATACAGGAATCAAAGCCTCCAGAATAGGTCTCGGCACATGGGCGATTGGCGGTACCATGTGGGGGGGTACTGACGAAAAAACATCAATCAAAACAATCCGCGCCGCTCTAGATCAAGGGATCACATTGATTGACACCGCGCCGGCATACGGCTTCGGGCAGTCCGAAGAAATCGTCGGGAAGGCGATCAAGGAGCACGGCAAAAGAGACCAGGTGATTCTCGCAACGAAAACGGCTCTGGACTGGAAGAACAACCAGCTTTTCCGCCATGCGAACAGAGCGAGAATCATAGAGGAAATTGAGGATTCTTTGAAAAGGCTTCAAACGGATTATATTGATCTTTATCAGGTGCATTGGCCCGATCCGCTTGTGCCAATTGAAGAAACGGCGGAAGTCATGAAGGAATTATATGATGCCGGGAAAATTCGGGCGATAGGCGTCAGTAATTTTTCAGTCGAGCAAATGGATACATTTCGCGCCGCTGCTCCGCTTCATACGATTCAGCCTCCATATAATTTGTTTGAAAGAGAAATCGAAGAAAATGTTCTTCCGTATGCGAAAGACAAACAGATTACAACATTATTATACGGCAGTTTATGCAGAGGGCTGTTAACAGGCAAAATGACCGAAGCGTATACATTTGAGGGCGATGATCTGCGAAATCACGACCCAAAATTCCAGAAGCCCCGCTTTAAAGAGTACCTTTCTGCTGTCAATCAATTGGATGAGCTGGCGAAGACACGATATGGAAAGTCAGTGATTCACTTGGCCGTCAGATGGATCTTAGATCAGCCGGGAGCGGACATCGCTCTTTGGGGGGCGAGAAAGCCTGAACAAGTTGAGGCGGTATCTGAGATTACAGGCTGGACGCTGAGCAGCGAAGATCAAACAGACATCAACACCATATTAGAAAATACGATATCAGACCCGGTCGGGCCGGAGTTTATGGCTCCGCCGACCAGGGAGGAAATATAACAAAGCTGAGGACGATTCCGGAGCTTCAGCGTGTCGGCAAACCCTCGCATTCGATGTCAGGCCTGCGCGTCGGTGCTCACGAATTAGAATATTCGCTGTGCTCCGCTGCTCCGCCATCCTAGACTTCAAGGGCTTTCAATCACGCTGAACAGATGGGCAAAATCATTTAATGATTTTGCCAACAATCTGAAAGCTGAGGACGATTCCTCAGCTTTTTGGCATTTTAACAGGAGAATACTTAAAAATTAGTACCAGGTAATAAAAAATATTGTTATAATAGAGAACAGAAAGAATCATTGATTACGACAAAGGAAGTGCGATATGTATAAGTTTTGTGCAAATGCTTTAAAAGTTCTTCTTTCTCTTCGCGGAGGAGTGAAGGTGTATAACAAAGAAAACCTTCCGGCCGATTCAGGTTTTGTCATCGCGTGTACACACTCCGGCTGGGTTGATGTGATCACACTCGGAGTCGGGATTCTTCCTTATCAAATACACTACATGGCGAAAAAAGAGCTTTTTCAAAATAAATGGATCGGTTCGTTTCTGAAGAAAATTCATGCCTTTCCGGTTGACCGGGAAAATCCCGGGCCGAGCAGTATTAAAACACCGATTAAGCTGCTGAAAGAAGGAGAGATCGTCGGTATCTTTCCAAGCGGAACAAGGACCTCTGAGGACGTGCCTTTGAAAAGGGGTGCGGTGACGATTGCGCAGATGGGAAAAGCGCCGCTCGTTCCCGCTGCATATCAGGGCCCTTCAAGCGGAAAAGCATTGTTTAAAAAAGGGAAAATGAAGCTTATTATCGGTGAACCGCTTCACCAGGCTGATTTTGCCCACCTGCCGTCAAAGGAAAGACTTGCAGCAATGACAGAGGCTTTGAATAACAGTATTAAAGAGCTTGAAAAGAAGCTGGAGCAGTTATAAACCATTATTTCTTGCACTCACTGATTTCCCAATTGATTATAAGTTCCTCGGCAACTAGCTATACTAATTGAGGAATTGATTATTGGGAAAGGTTACGGAAATGAAAAAAATCATCGTAGTAGGGGCTGGAATTTTAGGAGCCTCAACAGCATATCAATTAGCCAAAATGGGGGCCGAGGTTCTTATTATAGATCGGAAAGATAAGGGACAGGCCACACATGCAGCGAAAGGCATTATTTGTCCATGGCTGTCACCCAGGAAAAATCAGGCGTGGTACAGGATGGCAAAGGCAGGAGCGCACTTTTACCCCAGTTTCATAGAGGAGCTTAGAAGAGAAGGCGAGAAAGAAACGGGTTATGCTCCTGTCGGTGCTCTTAGTATCCACCCTGAGAAAGAAAAGATAGAGAAAATTGAAAAACGGGTCCAGAAACGTAAACAAGATGCCCCGGAAATTGGTGAAGTTTCCTTTCTTTCTGAAATGAAAACCGTTGGCATGTTTCCGCTGCTGGATGAACGGTACCATTCCATTCATATAAGCGGAGCCGCCCGAGTGGATGGCGAGATGCTGAGAGATGCATTATTACGTGCTGCTCAAAGAAAGGGCGCCGTTTTTTTAACAGGGGATGCCAAGCTTCAATATCATTCGAAACGGGTGACAGGAGTAACTGTCGGTGATGAATGTTATTCTGCTGACAAGGTGATTGTTTGCGCCGGTGTATGGGCAGACCAGCTGCTGGCACCTTTAGGCATTCGTTTCAAAGTAAGCGTGCAAAAAGCGCAAATCATATATGTGCAGGTCCCGGACGTAAACGACATGGACAGCTGGCCGGCTGTGATGCCGCCTTCTAAGGAATATCTTTTAGCTTATGCTGACAAGAGAATGGCCATCGGAGCGACTCGTGAAGATGATATAGAGGGACATAATGTACGGATAACGGCCGGTGGGCTGCAGGAATTGTTGAACAAAGGTCTAGAAATGGCTCCTGGTTTAACAAACAGCATCTTTCAAGAAGCAAGAGTCGGTTTCCGCCCTTTTACACCAGGTGATGTGCCGGTGATCGGACCTCTTCACGGCTGGGACGGGATCATAGCAGCGAATGGCCTTGGATCGTCAGGGTTGACAATGGGACCCTATATGGGGCTGCAGCTGGCGAAGCTGGCTCTCAAAATGGATGTAGATATTCATTTAGAAGATTATGATATAAAAAAAGCAGCAGAAGATCATTGAGCGTCTGCTGCTTTTTGTTTTATATTTTGGATAATGAAAGCTGATCCTCAGGCAGTGCTTTGAGTGAGCCGTCATTGTTTAAAACAGAACGCCAAGTATAACGCGGTTCATAACCAAGGATTTTTTTCGCTTTATCGATTGCCATCAGCGTTTCATATCCTTTTATATCTCTTTTTAAAGAGACATCCGGGAAAAACCGTTTAACCAAGTCTTCACTCGGTTCTTTCATAATGGTGTCCGGCGCAGTAATATGGAAGATATCGTTCCCGAGATTATTTTTTTCAACTGCAAGAAGGCAAGCGTGTGCTGCATCTCTTACATCGCAATACGCCCATGCATTTTTCTTTTGTATCTCTTTTTGCTGTTCGTTCCAGTGCATCCCGGGGATCTTTTCGTACTCATCAGGCTCATATATATTCGCAAAACGGAGAGTGACGATTTGTGTTTTGGTAAGCTTTGCATACATATCTGAGAGAATTTCTGTCAGCCGTTTCGCCATGGCATACGATGATTTTACGATCGTCGGGTGCTCCTCGTCTACAGGAAGGTAGCTGAGCTCTTTCGGAACAAACGGATATCCCAGCACCGTTTCACTTGAAGCCCATACCAGCTTAGGGATTTTAAAATCTTTACAGGCTTCTAGGACATTAAAATTGACGAGCATATTATTTTCAAATATCGCCTGAGAGGTATTCCTGACATCGGTCGGGATATTCCCGAGGTGGACCACAGCATCACAGCCCATAACAAGCTGGCATACCTGGCCATAATCCCGCAAATCTGCTTGAATAAATTTTTTCGATGCTGATTCTTCTCTTAATAATCGATCTGACGCTGTTACATCATGGCCGGCCTCCAATATTGTTCTTACGGCCCACCGCCCTATTTTGCCTGCTGCCCCGGTTACCACTACTTTCATGTTTTCACTCCTTTTTCTTGTATTAAATGAGATCGAGCCCCATGATTAGACTTCCCGAGGATTACCGTTTTATTAACAGCAGTTTTTACAGGAGAAGAATAGAGAGATTAAAATAAAACAAAATAAAAAAACACCTAATAAAAGGTGTCTTTTTACATTATGCTTCTTTCGATTCTCCAGCTTCGACCAGCTCTTCTACCGCGAGCTTTTTGACTTCAATATAAGCGACATGGTGGCCGTCGATTTCGTTAATGATAAATTCGCAGCCTTCTTCGATGATAGAATCGTCTTTTTCAACATCGTATTTTTGGGTAAGGAACCAGCCGCCGATTGTATCGACTTCTTCGTTCTCTAAATGAATGCCGAGCAGGTCGTTTACTTGGTCGATTAATACTTTTCCGTCAAGAATATAATGGCCTTCGCCAATTTTACGGATTTCGTTAATTTCATCAATATCAAACTCATCTCGAATTTCGCCGACGATTTCTTCAATGATGTCTTCAACCGTCACGAGGCCCGCAGTACCGCCGTATTCATCAGACAGGATGGCCATGTGGACCCTCTCTTTTTGCATTTTGACAAGCAGATCTTGGATCGGCGCAGATTCAATGACATGAATGATCGGGTTGACGAATTGTGAAATTGTGGAATCAACTGACACCTCGCCGCTTATGCAGGCGGTCAGCACTTCTTTAATATTAATAACCCCGATAATGTTATCTTTATCGCCCTCTTCCACAGGGTAGCGGGTATATTTTTCAATTTGAATGATGTCCATCATTTCAGAAATCTTGATGTCATGCGGAAGACTGACAATTTCGGTCCGCGGAATCATAATTTCTTTCGCGAGCCTGTCGTCAAATTCAAAGATTTTATTCACATATTTAAACTCTGACTGGTTAATTTCACCGCTTTTATAGCTTTCAGACAGAATGATTCGCAGCTCTTCTTCAGAGTGAGCGAGTTCGTTTTCTGAAACAGTTTCCAAGCCAAATGCTTTTGTCAATAACCGTGCGGAATTGTTCAAAAGCCAAATGAACGGGAACATGATGCGGTAAAACCAGATCAGCGGTTTCGCAAACAGCATAGACACGGCTTCCGCTTTTTGGATAGCGAAAGTCTTAGGTGCAAGTTCTCCGACAACAACGTGCAGGAATGTGATAATGGCGTACGCAAAAATAAACGATATCACATGTGAAAGGGAACTTGGAACATTCATTTGTACGAAAAGCGGGTGAAGAAGCCTTTCAATTGTTGACTCACCTAAAACCCCTAATCCGATAGAAGTCAATGTAATTCCGAGTTGACACGCAGATAAATATTCATCAAGATGCGTGGTCACTTTCTTTACGGCTATTGCTGCTTTATTTCCTTCCGCGATCAGCTGATCGATCCGTGAGCCTCTGATTCTGATAATGGCAAACTCAGATGCCACGAAAAATGCCGTCAGGGCGATTAAAACAGCGACTAAAATCAAATTCACTATGTCCAATTAGAACCTTCACTCTAGCAATGAGAATGAAGGTAACACCTCCTGTTAGATAAAATGGTTTTAACTTAACAGCAGCATAAATGATTGGAACACGGCGAGCTTTTCAGGTGTGAGCTCGCTTTTCAGCTTGTCACGATCCTCGGGCTCAAGCCGTTCAAACCGATGCAAGATTCCGGAGATGTTTTGATTCATATGAGCAATTTCTAATGCCAGCTTTCCAATTTCATCATTCTTTTTAGCTGAAGAGGGAAACTGGTTCTCCAGTCGATCTTTAATATCGGACAGGGCCAATCGCTGCTTCTTGCAATCTACAATAAATATAAGCCGTTTGAGTGCATGTTTGTCGTAGTAACGGTAATTCGAACAGGATCTGGCCGGCGTAAGCAGACCGAGGTTCGTATAATAATCAACTGTCCGTTTCGTTACTCCGGCAAGTGCCGCTAGTTCACTGATGCGATAAGTCTCAGCCCCATCTATATCCCTCCCAACCATCACGTTATAGTTATGAGAATAGTTTAATATATGAACGGTGTCTTGCACAAGTTTATTGTTTTTTTTCAGACGCAAACTGGAAGTTGTGGAATTCAGAAACTGATTGAAGTAACATAGAATGATAGAATTTTCAAATTTTTATATGAAGAAGGGACAGATGAAATTGGCTGGGTTATCCCGGGAAATTGAAGAAAACTTACATAAAGGATCGTGGATTCGCAAGCTGTTTGATGAAGGCGCAAGGCTGAAGAAAGAGTTCGGGGATGACCAGGTATTTGATTTTTCACTCGGGAATCCGATTGTTGAACCGCCTGAAGCTTTTAAGAGAGCATTAATAGAGGAAGCTGAAAAAGGCAATCACGGATACATACAAAACCAAGGGCTTCCGGAAGCGAGAGAAAAAGTCGCACAATTTCTGGCCTCCCGTTTTGAAGCGGAGTTCTCGGCGGAACGCGTCGTCATGACGGTGGGCGCGGGCGGCGCTTTGAATGTCGCGTTAAAAAGTATCGTAAATCCGGGTGAAGAGGTGATTATTCTCGCACCTTACTTTGCCGAGTATAAACTGTATATTGAGAACTACGGGGGAAAGGCTGTGAGCTGCCCGTTGACGTCCCGGTTCGAGATCGACATTGAAGCGGTAAGGCAATCGATCACTCCAAAGACGAAAGGGCTGATCCTCAATACACCTCATAACCCGACAGGCACTGTTCTCAGCCAGAAAAATATAGATGATTTAGGCGCCTTATTAAAAGAAATAGAAGAGAAGAGCGGACAAACGATTTACGTGCTGTTTGATGAACCGTACAGTCAATTAATCTATGATGCAGAATTGGCAAATCCGTTTCAATCGTATCATCGTGTGATTTTGGCGAGCTCATTCAGTAAGGATCTCGGTATAGCCGGGGAGCGGCTCGGATATATCGGTTTAGACAGCAAGATGCCGGATGCCGGTCTTTTGATCAATGCTTTTGTGTATTGTAATCGAACGCTTGGATTTGTAAATGCGCCTGTCATGATGCAGCGGGCAGTGGCAAGGATGGATGATTTAAGAGTAGACGCAAGCGCTTATAAAGAGCGCAGGGATTTAATCGTCGGCATTTTAAAGGAAGCTGGTTTTGAATTTGAAATGCCGAAGGGCGGTTTCTTCGTTTTTCCGAAATCACCAATAGAAGATGAAGTCGCTTTTTGCGTGCACGCCGCCCAAAAATACAAATTATTAATCGTGCCGAGCAGCGGTTTTGGAATGAAAGGGCATTTCCGTTTATCCTTCAGTGTGCCGATAGAACAGATTAAAAATTCCCGGGATATCTTTGTATCCTTATATAAAGATTTTGCTTAGGAAATTAAAGAAAACGGCTTTGAATGCTGTTTTCTTTTTTTATATTCACGAAATCTCTCCTTTTCCAATCCAAACAGTCTGTTTCGCAATAAAAGTCTAAAAATTAAAAATCATTTTTGGAATGAGTTGTGTTACAATAAAATATACAATTTATAATCGAACTTTGACTTGGAGGTGGTATGATGGGGCCCTCTGCTTAGGCAACAATACACCGCGTACCTCAATGTTAAGGAAAAATGATTATATCAGGAGGTGACTCCTTATCCTTTGATGGGGGATAAGGTTAAATGGACGATATTGACAGTCTGATTTTAATTGGTGTGCTCATTGCTTTAACCGCGTTTTTCGTTGCGAGCGAGTTTGCGATTGTTAGAGTAAGGAGATCCAGAATTGATCAGCTTATAACGGAAGGAAACAAACGGGCGATACTCGCAAAGCGTGTCATTACAGATTTGGATGAATATTTATCCGCATCCCAGCTGGGCATTACATTGACATCAATCGGGCTTGGCGTGCTGGGGGAGCCGGCATTTGAACGGCTGCTGCATCCTTTGTTTGAACAGCTTGGCCTGCCGGAATCGGTTTCTCATGCGGTCGCTTTTGCGGTCGCGTACGGCTTGATCACGTTCCTGCACGTTGTTGTAGGCGAGCTGGCCCCGAAAACCGTCGCGATTCAAAAGGCAGAGCAGCTGACCTTGCTGATAGCGGGTCCATTGCGTTTATTCTATTTGCTCCTGTTTCCGTTTATTTGGATCCTCAATGGAGCGGCGCGGCTTTTATGCGGCATGTTCGGTTTAAAGCCTGCGTCAGAACATGACGGGTCCCATTCTGAGGAAGAACTCAGAATGCTGTTGTCTGAGAGTTTAAAAAACGGAGAGATTAATCCGTCTGAATATAAATATGTAAATAAAATTTTTGAATTTGATAATCGCATTGCCAAAGAAATTATGATACCGCGGAAGGAAATGGCCGCTGTGTCAACAGAGATGACGATGGCAGAGATGCTTGAAGTCATGCTGAAGGAAAAATACACGCGCTGGCCTGTCACAGATGGGGACAAAGACAGTGTCATCGGTTTGGTCAATACGAAGCATTTGTTTTCTGATTTGCTGTTTATGACAGAAGAGGAACGAATGAAGATGACGATCCATCCGTATGTCCGGCCGGTAATCGAAGTGATTGAAACCATCCCGGTTCATGATCTGCTGATTAAAATGCAGCGTGAACGCATTCATATGGCCATATTGTCTGATGAATACGGAGGAACCTCGGGACTGGTGACGACAGAGGATATTCTTGAGGAAATTGTCGGCGAGATCAGAGATGAATTTGACGAAGATGAACAGCCGCTGATCCAACAGCTTGGCGATCGCCATTATGTGATGGATGGAAAAGTACGGATCGATCAGGTGAACAGCCTTCTCGGCGCGTCGATTCAAGAAGACGTCGATACGATCGGCGGGCTGATATTGAAAGAAAACATCGATATTGAAGCTGGTGAATCCATCCGAATCGGTTCTTATACGATAAAGGTGCTGAAGCTGGACGGCCGATTAATCAAGCAAATCGATATTAAAGAAGAAGCCGGCAACACCATGGGCACTATGGCGCACCACACGCTGCCGATGCCCGAGCCTGTGATGCTGAACAGTGCAACCTTGAGCGAGAAATAAGCTCAAGGTTTTTTTACGCTGCGATTGTCCAGCCGCACCAAAACGCCAAAAGCGACCCGCAAAGCGTCAGGGCGATGTACAGGATGCTTACCATTACGCGTTTGGCCAGCAGGAGCTGAACACTTTCAACACTGAAGGTGGAAAAGGTCGTAAAGGCACCGAAAAAACCCGTGCCGATGATAAGGGAGGCTGAAGCATTTGTAACGTGAAGCCCTGTAAATATTCCGAGTCCGAGAGCTCCGAGTATATTGACTGTTAATATGCCAATGGGCAGGCTGAGACCTTTTGTTTTGGCTGTGATGACATTGCCAAGCCAGAAGCGCAGCATGGCGCCAAGTCCGCCCGCTATGAAGATACCGGCTAGTGTCATCATTCAGGCAGCCCCTTTCTTTGCTGGATGCCTGCTATGCGCCGTCCGGCCAAAACGCCAATCAGCGCAAGAACGATTCCCGATATCAATGAGACTGCCATATACAAAACAGCCAGAGAGGATTGTGCCTGCAAAAGCATCACCGTTTCTTTTGAAAACGTGGACATTGTCGTAAAGCCGCCGCAAAAGCCGGTGCCTAATAAAGCCGACAGCAGAGGCCGTTTTGCCCTGATCATCAAAAATCCGGTCAGAATGCCTAATAGAAGGCTGCCTGCCGCATTTTCCAGCCAGGTTGCTTTTGGGAACTGATCGGTGTGTATCCACATGTTTAATCCGTATCGGAGACAGGCGCCAAGCGCGCCTCCGATAAAAACCGCGCTATATCTTTTCATGTTCGCCATCCTTCATGATGAAATCCGGGTAGTCTGTTACGATGCCGTCCACCCCCATGGCTTGTAATTTTGCAGCTATCTTTTGATTCTTGACAGTCCACGCAAATACTTTTAAGCCGTTTTTATGGGCGGAAGCGATCATCAGCCGGTTAAGACGTGTGTACTTGATATTGACATAGTTTGCAATCGATTGGCAGGCCTTCAGCTGATTTCTGGACAGCATGCCAAAATTAGGCCTTGTAATGACCGCTGTCGGAATCGATGGATAAAGCTCGCGGAACCTCTGGACGGAGCGGAACTGAAAGGATTGGACAATATTGTTGATAGAAAAAGAAAATTGCCCTAACAGCTGTCCCACCTCTTCTTCAATTCCGACTTGAGATGGATGGCCTTTTAATTCAATTAAAAAGCCGATTTTTTTATGATACCGCTTGAGCACCGCTTCCAAGGTTGGAATACGCTCTCCCTGAAAAGCGGGGCCGTACCAGCTTCCGGCATCGAGTTTCTGTAATTCCTCCAATGTAAAATCCTTAACAAAACCCGATCCGTTTGTTGTTCGGTCAATCCTGTCATCGTGTATTACAACAATTTGCCTGTCTTTTGTAAGCTGGACATCCAGTTCGATCATATCTGCACTCATTTTCGCCGCAAGGTCAAATGCGGCCATTGTGTTTTCAGGAGCGTAGCCGGATGCTCCTCGATGGGCAATAGTGTACAAGCTAAGTCAGCTCCTCGTATGGGCATTTCTGTTATTGTATCAAATCCATATATGCGCCGCGATATAAACTGGTGAATTTTTTCTGCTGTATTGGAATTGTCCGGGCCGAGGAATGCGTATAACTAAAAAAAGACACTCAGCGCATCAGAACATATTTCGCCATGAAATTAGGCCTTTCGACATGTTCACAAAACATTCTGTTCCTTTATAATAGCAAAAAAGGAGGCGAGATCATGGGTAAAGGGAGAATCAGAGTGGAGGAAAGAATTAAAGCCGAAACGGATGCTGAAATGCAAAAAGCAACTCTCCTTGATCAGACACAAACGAAAAAAAGTAAGTGACTGTCCCTATTGAATCTGGCTGATTAAATGAATTGAAAAATGGGCCCCGGCAAAACGCCGGGGTTTTGTGCTGTAAAAAGACATTTAGAAGAGCATCGTAACGAATCTTTTAGTATAATAAACATTCGATTGGGATAGAAGGGAGACTATCATGCCAGATTATTTGCAGCAATATTTCACGCTTGATAAAATCATACAAATCGGCATCAGCCTGGCGATTTTGCTGGTGTTTCTTATACTCAGAAAACTGTTTACAAGATATTTCTTTCAGTTGCTTTTTAATTTGACAAACCGGCCGAAAACCGAAATTTTCAAACAGGTGGTTTTAGCGTTTGACAAGCCGGCCAGATGGTTTTTTGTTGCCTTGGGACTGTTTTTAGCGATCCGGTATTCACCGTTTTTAGACGCGCAAATGCCGCTCATCAGCAAAATATACCGCTCGCTGATTGTAGCACTTTTGTGCTGGGGACTTTGTAATTTGACCGCAGCGTCTTCGTTTATCTTCCATAAGGTGAATCAGCGCTTCGAGCTGGACATGGATGATATTCTGGCGCCGTTTTTATCCAAATTGCTCCGTTTTGTGATCATTGCGCTCAGTGTCAGCGTGATTGCCCAGGAATTCAATTATGATGTCAATGGATTTGTAGCAGGGCTTGGCCTTGGCGGACTGGCTTTTGCGCTTGCAGCGAAGGATACCATCAGCAACTTCTTCGGCGGCATCATTATTATCACTGAAAAGCCGTTTACCATCGGTGACTGGGTGGAGACGTCGATGGTTACCGGATCAGTCGAGGATATTACCTTCAGAAGCACGAGATTCAGAACAGCACAGGGGGCGCTTGTAACGGTGCCGAACTCTACACTGTCGATGGAAGCGATCACGAACTGGACTAGAATGACCAAACGCCAGATCACGTTTTCCATCCATGTATCCTACGCTACGCCGATTGAGAACCTTGAACGATCCATTCGTTCTCTCAGAACAATGCTTTTGGAGCATGAGGGCGTTGATCATGAAACAATCATGGTCAACTTTGATACGTTTGCCGACAGCTACTACAATTTATTTTTCAACTTCTATACAAAAACAACGGTTTGGGCTGAAAACCTCAATATTAGAGAGGACATCAACTATAAAATCATTGAAATCCTCGGTGCAGAAGGTGTGCAGTTTGCATATCCCGGCCAAATGGTTGTTGTAAAGCAAAAGCACGAAAGCGACCCATTCCAAGTGAATCTCAATAAAGAGGAAAAGGAACGGGCTTAAGAGGGAAAGACTTCGTCTGACAGAGACGGAGTCTTTTTCGTGGTAAAATAAGAGAAAAAAGGCGGTGTTGAGTTGGAAGCATTCAGCAATATTCTAAATGAAGCGCAGCGAATTGTCGTGCTGACCGGAGCGGGAATGAGCACAGAATCAGGGATTCCCGACTTTCGTTCAGACGGCGGCATTTGGACGGAGGATGCCTCAAGAATGGAAGCGATGAGCCTTGATTATTTTTTAAGCCATCCGCGTCTGTTTTGGCCTAAATTCAAAGAGTTGTTCCAGATGAAAATGAGCGGCAGCTTTGAACCGAATGAAGGGCATTTGCTTTTAGCCGTGCTGGAGAAGCAAGGGAAGCAGGTCGATATTTTTACACAAAACATTGATGGTCTCCATAAAAAAGCCGGGAGCAGACATGTGTACGAACTTCACGGCTCTATCCAGACAGCAGCTTGTCCGGCATGCGGCGCCCGATATGACCTCCCGCATTTACTGGAGCGGGAGGTGCCGGAGTGTACGGCGCGCAGAAAAGATGGTGAGATTTGCGGAACGGTATTAAAAACCGATGTTGTCCTCTTTGGCGATGCCGTCTTGCACTTTGACACCCTTTATGAAAAGCTGGAGCAAGCAGATCTTTTGTTGGTCATCGGCACGTCTCTAGAAGTCGCTCCGGCTAGATTTGTGCCTGAGGACGCAAGCCGGATTCCCGGCATGAAGAAAGTCATCATTAACCTCGAGCCGACGTATTGCGACAGCTTGTTTGACATGGTCATCCATCATAAAATCGGCGAGTTTGCCCGAGGTTTGGGAATAAAAAAGTGAGGCTGCACGTATGCGCCTCACTTTTTTTATTCGTGAACAGGAACCATTGTGTCCTCTAACACTCCGAAGGAATAGCCCTTTTCTTTTAGTTTATTGATTAATGCCGGCAGCGCGTTTACTGTAGCGGGAAGATCATGCATGAGAATCACATACGGCCGGCTTGAATGGCTGTGTTCCATATTCTCAAGCTGCTGTAATACTGCCGTTACGTATTTTGAATTCCGGTATTTCCAATCCATGCTGTCAATCGTCCAATCCCAGTACACGAAACCGTCTTTCTCAAGGTTGTGGATTTGTGAAGCGGTCAATGACGGCTTGCTCCCGTATGGCGTTCTGACAAGATCGGTTTTATAGCCTGTAATATCTTGCAGCGTGTCACGCGCCTCCTGCATTTCTTTTAACGGAGACGTCGGTGTTTGATAGAACAATTTGTTATTATGGGTGACGCCGTGTAAACCGAGTGCGTGGCCTTCCTTATCCGCTCTTTTCACAGCTTGTTTGAATTCGTTCATCCGCGGTGACAGCATAAAAAATGTCGCTTTTACATCAGCGCTTTTCAGTATGTTGAGCAAGCGGTTTGTATAGGCTGACGGGCCGTCATCGAAGGTTAAGTAAACCGTTTTATCTCCCATGTTCTGTTCGGTCTGCAGGTGTTTAATCAACAGATCGGGGGAGTCGTTTTTCAGCTTCAGGCTTTCCTTCTCATTGCGAAGCTGGCCGTTTGTTGTGACAGTGACTTCCTTTGCTTTCGAGGAGCTGTTGGCATAACCCAAAATCACCATAAGCAAAAGCAATA
The DNA here is from genome assembly GCF_004124315.2 of Bacillus cabrialesii. GTDB lineage: Bacteria > Bacillota > Bacilli > Bacillales > Bacillaceae > Bacillus > Bacillus cabrialesii. Next base: position 1,069,828 of record NZ_CP096889.1, read on the forward strand.
CACATAAAACTGCTAAACTTGCAAATTTAAAAGCAAGCGAAACTGCAGAAGGAGATGCGTCTCCTCTCGTTTGTCGCATAACAATCTCTCCATTGGCATAAAATCTCTACATACCGCTGTACAGCAGGCAGCTTGTGAAGATGCCATATGTTTACAACCTATGTATTACCAGTCAAGTATACAGGAATAAAACTGGAAAGAACATAGAAAATTTGTCGAAATGTCAGATTTTAAGGAAAAAATAATCTCCTTCCAGCTATAGATCTCTTGATCTTTCTGTTTTTCAGCTGGTCCAATATGGTAGAATAAGTGACAATGACAGCCAGAAAAACATCAGGGAAATCTCGAAAAGGGAGGGCTTTTATGAAGATTTTAGTCAACGGCCGGCTGATCGAACGCAGCGAAGCATCGATCGATTTGGAGGATCGCGGTTATCAATTTGGTGACGGAATCTATGAGGTTATCAGGGTGTACAAAGGGGTATTGTTCGGCTTGCGTGAGCATGCGGAGCGTTTTTTCAGAAGTGCGGCTGAAATCGGAATTTCACTGCCGTTTAGTATAGAAGATCTCGAATGGGACCTGCAAAAGCTTGTACAGGAGAATGCGGTCGGTGAGGGAGCGGTGTACATTCAGACAACAAGAGGTGTGGCGCCGCGAAAGCACCAGTATGAAGCCGGACTTGAGCCGCAGACTACTGCCTATACATTTACTGTGAAAAAACCGGAGCAAGAGCAGGCATACGGAGTGGCAGCTATCACAGATGAGGATCTTCGTTGGCTGAGATGCGACATTAAAAGTCTGAATTTACTGTATAATGTTATGACGAAGCAAAAAGCCTATGAAGCGGGAGCGTTTGAGGCCATTTTATTAAGAGACGGCACTGTTACAGAAGGTACATCCTCTAACGTTTATGCTGTTATCAATGGAACGGTGCGAACGCATCCGGCTAATCGGCTCATTCTCAATGGAATTACACGGATGAATATTTTAGGGCTGATGAAAAAGAACGGGATCGAGCTTGAAGAGAAGCCTGTCAGTGAAAAAGAGCTGAGACAGGCGGAAGAGATCTTTATTTCGTCAACGACGGCAGAGATCATTCCGGTCGTGACGCTCGATGGAGAATCGGTCGGAAGCGGCAAACCCGGGCCGGTGACAAAACAGCTTCAGGCTGCTTTTCAAGAAAGCGTTCAGCAGGCAGCAAGCATTTCATAATGAAACATAAAAAAATAGAGCCCGCTTTGCAAGCGGAGCTCTTTTTATTTTTTTATAAATCCAACCAAAATTGAGAGTATCGGCGATATATAGAGGAAGAACGTAAATGGGATATAGTCTATGACGGGAACACCGAGCGCGCTCGCCATAAAAGCTCCGCTGACGCCCCAGGGGATCAACGGGTTTATTAACGTCCCTCCGTCCTCTAAGGATCTGGAAAGAAATTTTCGCTGGATATTTTGTTTGTCGTATAAAGTTTTAAATGATTGTCCCGGTATTAATATTGATAAATACTGTTCGCCGGTTGCCAGATTGATGCCGATGCTTGAACAGACAGTTGCCGCAATCAGCTGGCCTTTTGAGCGGATGCCTTTCATGATGCCTTGGAGTAGTGCAGAAATCAATCCGATTTTCTCCATTAATCCGCCGAGCGCAAAAGCAATCATAATGAGAGAGACTGAACCCATCATGGATTGCAGTCCGCCTCTGTTGATAATTTTAGCGGCGGCTTCATTGTCAGTATCGAACATCGTACCATTTTGCAAAGCTGCCATAAACGCCTGAAGGCTGCTGTCAGGGACAAAAATAGCAGTCAATATTCCCGCGGAAATAATTCCGGCAGTCAGAACGGGAATCACTGACACACGCTTAATCGCCAGCAAAACGACTAAAATCGGGGAAAGAAGCGCCCATGGCGTGACGTTTGCAGCATCCTTGATTCCGTTTATGACACGCTGAATATCATCGGTTGAAGCAGCATCCGCTGACACGGATGAACCGAGAAAGTAAAACAGAACGACGGTGATGAGCAAAGCCGGGATGGTCGTGCCCATCATATGGCGAATGTGTTCAAAGATCGGTATTTCGCCTATGCCTGCGGCAAAATTGGTTGTGTCCGACATCGGAGACATTTTATCGCCAAAACAAGCGCCGCATATGACTGCGCCTGCCGTCCATTCAAGCGGAACGCCTGCCGCGCTCGCCACGCCGATCAGCGCTACCCCGATCGTGCTTACAGTTGTCAGGCTTGAGCCGACAAGCGTGCTGATGATCATGCATGAAAACAAAGCTGTCAACAGAAGGTGGCTTGGTTCAATAAAGGACAGGGCGTAAACTGTCACGGACGGTATTGCGCCGCTGTACATCCAAGCGCCGATTAAGATGCCGATTAGGGCGAGAACGATAATCGGCTGTACGCCGTTTTTGATCCCCTCTACAATCCCTTTTTCTAGGTCCTTCCAGGCAAAGCCGAACCATAAACCGGCTGCTGAAAGCATGACAACACATAGAAACAGCGGGATATGCGGTTCTGTATGAAAAAAGAATAAGCAAGAAATAATGATGCCTAACATGAATATAAATAAACCGACGGCCAACGGAAACGTCAGCTTTTTTTGAGAAGCCAAAATAACACCCCATATTTATCTTTAATGCTTTTGTGCTTTTGGGCACGAAAGCATTATAACAGAAAAAAACGAAAATCTATGTTTTTTCACAATTATGAATATAAAAAAGCGAGCACAAGGTGTGCTCACTTCACGATCAGAACGGGTATATCCGATTTCGCTGAAAGCTTTTCGCTTACACTTCCGAATAATAGCTTTTTCAGCTTGTTTTGGTCTCTGCTTCCGGTTACGATCATATCGGCAGAAATGCGGTTTGCATGCTCGATAATTGACTCAGCCGGGTCGCCTTCTAATATATCGATATCTCCATCTGTCTGCTGGTCATTCAGTATCATTCTGGCTTCGGCGATGACTTCTTCCGTACGATCTTCATAGATCATTGGCTCAGGCGGCGCAACATCTGATATCAGCGGATCAGGAACACTTGTCATGCCTCCGCCAATATAGCTTGCCCCGGCTGCGGGCCTCGGCGGGTCGATGATGGTCTGATTGTCTTTCATATCATGTGAATGGGCGACGGTAATGGCGGCATTTACGGTTTTAGCAAGATCGATGGCTGTTTGTAGCGCTTTCTTGCTATTTTCGCTTCCGTCAAACGCAACGATGATACGGTCAGCATGAAACATCATTCTCACCCTTTCAAAAACGTCTTACAACCCAATACCCGGATTCGAGCACAATTAACCTTTTCCTATTCAAGTATTTGTTGACAAAAAAAGGTTTTGTTTATATGATGAAAAAAATGAAATCGGAATGGAAGGAGGGTTTGCTATGCCAAGGAATTCGCGTATTTATCAAACAGTTTCATATTGGCGCGGCAAACCCTATGTTCTGGTTGATGGAACGGTCTTTTAAGTCTAGCCGCGCGCTGAAAAGCGCTGTGCATTCATATTGGTTAAAAAAGGCATGGAGCTGACGCTTCATGCCTTTTTTATATACAAATCTAACGAAAGACAGGTGTATGGGATGTGAAGACAAATACAGAGACGAGGGCAGCTCGTGCCAAACTGAATGAAAAAAGCTGCAAGGAAAAAATAGAAGGCGGCTGATGTGATAAAGGAGATGGGAATCGATGTTTTCAGTATTAAAAAAGCTTGGCTGGTTTTTTAAAGCGTACTGGCTCCGCTATACGATTGCGATCGTGCTGTTATTAGGGGTCAATGTCATTGAAATGTTTCCGCCTAAGCTCTTGGGGAACGCCATAGATGATATGAAATCGGGGGCGTTTACTGCGGAAGGGCTGCTGTTTTATATCGGTATCTTTTTTGTGCTGACGGCGGCCGTGTATATCATGTCGTATTTTTGGATGCATCAGCTGTTCGGCGGAGCGAATGTGATGGAGAAAATACTTCGTACGAAGCTGATGGGGCATCTATTGGCCATGTCGCCGCCGTTTTATGAAAAAAACCGGACAGGCGATTTAATGGCGCGGGGGACGAATGATCTTCAGGCAGTCAGTTTAACGACGGGGTTTGGCATCTTAACATTAGTCGACTCTACAATGTTTATGATGACGATCTTTTTGACAATGGGATTTTTGATCAGCTGGAAGCTGACCTTTGCCGCCATTATTCCGCTTCCTATCATGGCGATTGCCATCAGTCTGTACGGAAGTAAAATTCACGAGCGGTTTACGGAGGCCCAAAATGCGTTCGGGGCGCTGAATGACAGGGTGCTTGAATCCGTTTCAGGCGTGCGGGTGATTCGCGCGTATGTACAGGAAACAAACGATGTCCGCCGGTTTAATGAAATGACCGCCGATGTTTATCGGAAAAATATGAAAGTGGCTTTTATTGATTCACTGTTTGAGCCGACGGTGAAGCTGCTTGTCGGCGCCAGCTATCTGATCGGGCTCGGCTACGGAGCGTTTCTTGTGTTCCGGAACGAGCTGACGCTTGGCGAGCTCGTTTCCTTTAACGTTTATCTCGGCATGATGATTTGGCCGATGTTTGCAATCGGTGAACTCATTAATGTGATGCAGCGCGGCAATGCATCATTAGACCGGGTAAATGAAACCCTTTCTTATGAGCCGGACGTGACCGATCCAAAGCAGCCCGCTGAACTGAAAGAGCCTGGAGATATCGTTTTCAGCCATGTCAGCTTTACATATCCAAGCTCCACAAGCGGCAATATTCAGGATGTTTCATTTTCGGTGCAAAAAGGGCAGACTGTCGGAATTGCCGGTAAAACCGGGAGCGGAAAAACGACAATTATTAAGCAGCTTTTGCGCCAGTATCCCGCAGGCAAAGGGAGCATCACATTTTCAGGCGTACCGATTCAGCAGATCCCTCTTGACAGGCTCCGCGGGTGGATCGGATATGTGCCGCAGGATCATTTGCTGTTTTCACGATCGGTAAAAGAAAATATTTTATACGGAAAACAAGATGCAAGCGATGAAGAGGTTCGGCAAGCCATTGCCGAAGCGCATTTTGAAAAGGATTTACACATGCTTCCGTCCGGACTGGAGACAATGGTCGGCGAAAAAGGCGTGGCGCTGTCCGGCGGGCAGAAACAAAGAATTTCGATTGCGAGAGCACTTATGGCGAATCCGGAGATTTTGATCCTGGACGATTCGCTTTCTGCCGTCGATGCCAAAACAGAGGCGGCCATTATCAGCAATATCAGAGAAAACCGCAAAGGAAAAACGACATTTATTTTGACGCACCGATTATCCGCGGTAGAGCATGCTGACCTGATCCTTGTGATGGATGATGGCGTGATTGCCGAGAGAGGCACGCATCAAGAACTGATGGCCAATCATGGATGGTACCGCAAGCAGTACGAAAGACAGCAGCTGTTCACTGCGGAAGAAGGAGGAGCAGGGGCATGAAAACAGGGAAAACGTTATGGAGATACGCACTCCTTTATCGAAAATTGCTGATCATAGCCGTTCTTTTGCTAGCTGTAGCCGTCGGTGCAGAACTGACCGGGCCGTTTATCGGCAAAAAAATGATAGACGACCATATCCTCGGCATTGAGAAAACATGGTATGAAGCTGCGGAAAAAGATAAACACGCCGTTCAGTTCCACGGCGCCTCATATGTGAGAGAGGACCGTATACAGGAACCTGTTTCTCAAGAAAAAGAAGCGCATATTTATCAAGTGGGAATGGCGTTTTATTTTGTTGATCAGGCTGTCAGCTTTGACGGGAACAGAACGGTTTCTGGCGGAAAGCTGACGATCACAAACGGAGACAAGAGCCGGACATACGCTGCCGAAAAGCTGACAAAGCAGGAGCTTTTCCAGTTCTATCAGCCGGAAATAAAGGGAATGGTGTTTCTGATCTGCCTGTATGGGGGCTTGCTTGTCTTTTCTGTATTCTTTCAATACGGACAGCACTATTTGCTGCAGATGAGCGCCAATCGGATCATTCAAAAGATGAGGCAGGATGTGTTTTCGCACATTCAGAAAATGCCGATTCGCTATTTTGACAATCTTCCCGCCGGCAAAGTCGTTGCGCGGATTACCAACGATACGGAGGCTATCAGGGATTTATATGTCACAGTGCTGTCAACATTTGTGACAAGCGGAATCTATATGATCGGAATATTCACGGCCTTGTTTTTGCTGGATGTTAAGCTCGCGTTTGTATGTCTGGCAATCGTGCCGATTATCTGGCTGTGGTCAGTCATATACCGAAAATACGCGTCTTATTACAATCAAAAAATCCGTTCAATCAACAGTGACATTAACGCAAAAATGAATGAGTCAATCCAAGGCATGACCATTATTCAGGCATTCCGTCATCAGAAGGAAACAATGAGAGAATTTGAGGAATTAAATGAATCTCATTTTTATTTTCAAAACAGGATGCTGAATTTAAACTCCTTAATGTCCCATAATCTGGTTAATGTCATCCGCAATCTTGCTTTTGTCTGCCTGATCTGGCATTTTGGCGGTGCGAGCCTGAATGCTGCCGGGATTGTTTCAATCGGTGTGCTGTACGCGTTTGTCGATTATTTGAACCGGTTATTTCAGCCGATTACAGGCATCGTCAATCAGTTTTCAAAGCTGGAGCTTGCACGGGTTTCCGCCGGCCGCGTTTTTGAACTGCTTGAAGAAAAGAATACGGAAGAAGCGGGTGAACCGGCGAAGGAGCGCGCGATGGGGCGGGTTGAATTTCGTGATGTGTCATTTGCCTATTTAGATGGTGAAGAAGTATTAAAACAAATTTCCTTTACCGCGCAAAAAGGCGAAACCGTAGCGCTTGTCGGCCATACCGGATCAGGAAAAAGCTCGATTTTGAATCTCCTGTTTCGTTTTTATGACGCGCAAAAAGGGGATGTTTTGATTGATGGAAAAAGCATTTACAACATGTCAAGACAAGAACTCAGATCACATATGGGCATTGTGCTTCAGGATCCGTACTTATTCTCGGGCACAATCGGTTCTAACGTGAGTCTGGATGACGAAAGAATGACCGAAGAAGATATAAAAAAAGCACTGCGGCAAGTCGGTGCCGAGCCGCTTCTGAAAAAGCTTCCGAAAGGCATCAATGAACCTGTGATTGAAAAAGGCAGCACGCTATCCTCTGGAGAGCGGCAGCTCATTTCTTTCGCAAGAGCTTTGGCGTTTGATCCCGCCATTTTAATTTTAGATGAAGCAACGGCGCATATTGATACAGAGACAGAGGCCGTGATCCAGAAGGCGCTCGATGTCGTCAAACAAGGGCGCACAACCTTCGTCATCGCCCACCGGCTTTCAACAATCAGAAACGCGGATCAGATTTTGGTCCTTGATAAAGGAAAAATTGTTGAGAGAGGGAACCATGAGGAATTGATGGCGGTCAAAGGGCAGTATTATCAAATGTATGAGCTGCAAAAGGGCCAGAAACATTCCATTGCATAACGCTAAAAAACCCAAAACAATCGTGTTTTGGGTTTTTAGTTTATGTAGTTAATAAGCCAGTCCGGCTCGGTATCCGACATATTCTCCTGTAACGAGCTCACGATAGAGAAAATCAGCAGTATCACCGACCGTAATGCTTGTGCCGCCCTCCGGCAATACGTTACGCTCTGTCCGATATACGCCGGTTGCTGTTCCGTCCGGAAGGTAAGTGGGACAGATGATTGTCCAGTCTAGAGAGGAACCTTTTAGCATTTCGTATACTTTTGCGTGCTCCTTGGCTGCGCGGGTCTGTTTTCGTTTCGATTCATTTGTTTCAAACCGGAATTTTCCCGGTTCATATCGGGAATCAAGAATGCCTGCGGTGCCGATCGTAATCAGCCGTTTGATATGCTGTTCCCGCATAATGGCGAGAATGTGTGTCAAAGCTGCTGACAAGGTATCATCACCATCCGTACCGAGACAGCTAATCACGATTTCAGCATCCTTCATCACGCTTCTCACATCTTCCCGGCAGCGTGCGTTCCCCATAACGATTCGGTCTTTTGGAAGGGGAAGCTCATCAGGTTGAGATCTGGCCAGAGCATAAATATCAAATTGTTCATCTGCGGCAGCTTGTTTTATAAAGGCTCGTCCGACACGGCCGCTGGCTCCAAATAAAGCGATTTTCATCAAAAAACCTCCTCGCCCTCATTATAAAAGGATGCTCTCAGTTTGAACAGCGAGGGAAAGAATACCTGTACAAATAGACAGAACGATGGGAAACATATTCATGAATCATGGATACACTTACAAACTGAACCAGCTCCCAATTCAAAAAGGCGATGAATGCCATCCTTATTCCCTCCCTTTTTTCTAGGATATGTGGAGTAGGAAAAAAGGGTGACAAATATAAAGAGAGCGCGGAAACCGCGCTCTCTATAGCCATATATTGAATTGTTATTGAACTCTGCCGCCCATTTGCTGCTGAGCGAAAGATACTAAACGTTTTGTGATTTCTCCTCCGACAGAACCGTTAGCGCGGGAAGTTGTATCCGCTCCAAGGTGAACGCCGAATTCAGAAGCGATTTCAAGTTTCATTTGATCGATAGCCTGAGCTGCGCCAGGTACTAGTAATTCATTTGAAGAGTTTTGGTTAGCCATGTGTAAAATCTCCTTTTTGTTTAGTATGGTTGGGTTAACTGGAGTTGCACCAGTCTGTGGACCCGTCTCGGGTGTCACTGCCGTCTCGGCGTAACCCAATGCTTGCCGGCTTGTTACTACGTATTATGTTAAAATCGCCGGAAACTCATGCGGAAAATCGAGTGGTAAATCTTGAGAAGGCATAAAAAAGCTTAGCCGTTCAGGCTAAGCTAGTCATAAATATGAAAAAGCATCAGTTCATGTATCTCGTTTGTAAGAGCAGGCTCGTCAGCGCGGGCGGGAAACAAATCTCCCCATTCAATCTCACCGCTTTTATGATAGATGCCTTCATAATGGGTTCCTTTATAATAAAATGAAATTCTCCATCCGGGCAGCTTTTCTTTTTGGAACAAAGGTTTCCAGCTGAAATGAGAAATCATCACGGCCACGCTCCTTAAGATTGATATCAATTGACGTGAATGCGAACGAATTATGTTCATTGTATCACTGTTTCAGAACATCATTGAAGAGGTCTTTATGATGCAGTTTGTCCCAGCCTTTGATAAAGATAAGTCCGCTTTATCAAAAAAGCGGACAGATTACGAAGGCCACAGCGCGTCATGGGAGGTGATCGCCTTCTCAGATAGATATGACGCGTATTCAAAGCTTCTTCGTTTTGTCAGAGAATCAACATGATGCAAATTCGGATGAGAAAAAATACTGCGCCCCGGGCGAGAATTCGCTTCAAACATCCATACTTTACCGTTCTGATCAATGCCAAAATCGAAACCGATCTCCCCGATAAACCCTTCGATATGATCGTGAAGCACATGGCTTGCCGTCAGTGCCGCAGCAGAAAGCTTTTTAATGACCTCAATTCTTTCAGCGGGATCATCATATACTTCCGCAAGTGTTTTTACAGATCCGCCATTAGATAGATGTGTTGTAATGCTGTTTTCTCCAGAAATTTTTACGGCTATTGCTGTTACAGTCCATTTTCCTTTTCTGTTCTTATTGGTATGGACACGAAAATCAGCTGGTTTGCCTTGAAATTTGATTAGATCCACACCTTGCTGAATGAGAAAGTCGGATGGGTTGTGCTGTTTTTGAAACTCTGCCAGAAAAGCGGCGGCATCGGAATAATCAATTGAAGAAAACGTTTTGGCATCATTCGTATGTTTCACCGTCAGGCCATCGTCTGTTTTTGTCAGTTGATAAATGCCGGTGCCGAGTGCTCCGTTCGCCGGTTTGATATAGACTTTTTGGTATGCATCACAGAGTTCTGCAATTCTCTCCACAGATGGTGTCAGCTCGGATTTCGGCAAAAAAGGGGCTGTTCTCGGATCTTTTTCGAGCAATTGATGAACGCTCCATTTATTGAAAAACGTTTTATTAAACCATGGGATTTGATATTCATCAATCAGCCTCTTTTTTGTATGCTGCAAGAGAAGCGAATCTTCGATCTTTCTGTTCGGCAAACGGTCATAAACAACGTTCGGCAGCGGGACGATTTTTTTCTCCCAGCCGTCTTCCCTATAAAGGAGCCCCTCAATCGTTCCTTCCTCCCAATTGATTTGGTGCGCGCCAAAAATGAAGCAGTAGCCTCCCGCTTGCTCATGTAACGTGACAAGCTTAGAAAAAAAGAGGGAACGATCCTTAAAAGGCCGCTCAAGAGATACGGTAAACCCCGCCGTAAAGATGCCGATTAACGGCCCGATATGCACTGTATGATCATGAATCAAAATGTCTGCCCTGCTTCGGTGGGGAAGCAAAAGCTCATGGAACAGATTTTCAGAAAGAAGCACGGTTTGTTCCAGATGCCGTCTGTAAGAAATGTGGCATCTGACAACCTTCGTCCCGAACGCGGCATGCAAAAGTCCGGATCGCTTCAGCGAAGAGGGCAGAAACAGGGTATTTTCACTGGTTTTGTCTATGCCGATCAAAAACCGTTTATGATTCACGCGGAAGAACTCCTTTCTGGCTTTGCTCAGAAAACAGATATTGGCATCGTTTTAGGGGACAAGTGTATAGCTGTTCTTTTTGCTCGGGAGAGACTCGCAGGATTGACTTCCTGCCCGGTTTGGAGTTGATATCCAAAATCCAAATTCTCCCGTCCTTCGCAAGGCATATATCGAGACCGAGTTCAAACAAAGGTCCGTAGCGCTCGTCAAGATAATACGGAACTGACTGGGTAATCGAGAACACGTCATCAAGTAAAACCACTTGCTGTTTTTTCGGTATATCTTCAAACCATGAATCGAATGTCAGCGCATCAGATCCGCCTGACAAATTGGCCAGCAGCCCGTGTTTGTATCCGCGTCTCACGGCCTTTCCGACAGTATTCCATTCACTTGATTCGTTTTTTTCCATGAACAAGCGGATATCGCACGGATATTGTTCCTTATCTTGAATATTTAAATAAGGCTGAAGCAAATATTGATGCTGAAGCACTTTTTTGCACCATGTTTTAAAAGAAGCCTGGTTGGAAAAGGTTTTTGTCTGCTTATCCTTTCCGATGTGATACGTGGCGGTGATGTTTTTCTTGCCCAGCTCCAAAAGAATCACGCCTCTGCCTCCCGCGCCGAACGCCGGTTTTAAGATACAGGCTTTTTCTTTGGATAAGAAGGAATGGATTTGTTCATAGCGGCTCACTTTCGTCGTTTCCGGAATATAAGGGTTGATCACAGCGTGCTGCTGCAGATCTTGAAAGACGGTCCATTTATCGGGAAGGCCCCGCCCGATGAATTCCGTTTTCGGATATTTTTTGAGCCACTCAACGATCGGTTTTGCTTTTTGGGATTGTGAATCCTTGCCGTAAAAACAACGGTCATAAATATAATCTGGAATCGCCATTTCAGTTTCGTTCCATGTGCTGCTGGCCGAATGATAGGCTGATGCTTTGACACGCAGGGTGTCAGGTGAAATATCAAACGGTGTAAACCGGATGAAGCGAATGCCGAATTCGGGTGCTCTTTTGGCCAATTCTGCGGAATAGTCCGCTTCGTGCTGGCGGGATAAGGACATAAAACCAAGTGTTATCATGGTGAGACTCCCCCTTTTATTCAAAAGCTGCCGGCGGGTGTCAGCAGCTTTACGCTAAATACATGTAAGACGAACGCAGCTGACGGTATTCTACTTTACAGAATACGATTCTCCACCTTGCCCTATTCCAAAAGAACAAGCTGATTTTCTGACAACAGGAATTTGTCTCCTCGTTTGCTAAGTGATTGCATCAGCCTCTATAATACGAATAGGTACATCATCTATATGAAAAAAAAGTTGGAGCACAGATGGAGGAAGATGAATAGGAATGGGTATTGCAGGAACCTTTATTTTTATGATCGTGATCGGCGCCGCCATTGGCGCGGTGACCAATCATTTAGCAATTCAAATGCTATTTAGGCCTTATAAGGCGTACTATTTGTTTGGAAAACGAGTCCCTTTTACACCAGGGCTGATTCCGAGAAGACGGGATGAACTGGCAAAACAAATGGGACTGATGGTCGTTAATCATCTCTTAACACCTGAAGGCATTAAAAAGCGGCTTGTCTCTGATACAGCCAAAACGCAGGCTCTTCAGATCGGGGAACAGCTGATTCAAAAACTGTCGCTTTCTAAAATGACAGTAAAAGAAGCGCTGGAAAAAGCCGGAGTGAAACGTCCTGACGAAGCTGCAGACGCATGGATCAGCAACTGGACGGATGATAAGCTGAACGAGCTTTTCCGCCAATACGGGCACCAATCGTTAAAAGAGCTGCTGCCTTTGGAAGTGCAGGAAAAGCTTGAGGAAAAGATCCCGATGATCTCAGGATATATATTGTCACGCAGTGTCAGTTATTTTGAAAGTGATGAAGGAAAAATCCGTCTCGGCAATATGATTGATGACTTCTTAAAAGAGCGGGGCATGCTTGGAAGCATGGTGCAGATGTTTCTCGGCAATTCAAGCCTTGCGGACCGCGTGCTGCCGGAGCTGCTGAAGTTTTTGCGGAATGAGGAAACAAATAAATTGCTTTCGGATCTCTTAAAAAACGAATGGGGCAAGCTGAGGGAGTATACGTTTAATGAAGCGGACGAAAAATGGAATGCAAAGGCGCTCATTTTCAGCTTGAAGCGTAGCGTGCTGCAAACATTTTCGACTGCTCCTTTCTTCGACAATACGATTGGCGCGCTTGCCGTCCGCTATGAATCTGAGCTGACCCGGCAAATGCTGCCGGCACTGTTAGACAAATTGCTTGAAGGGGTTTCGGCCAATCTTGAAAGTGTCTTAAAACGGATGCGCCTAGAGGAAATCGTCAAGGAGCAGGTGGATCAGTTCCCGGTGCAGCGTCTTGAAGAAATGGTGCTGTCCATTTCCAAAAAAGAATTTAAAATGATTACCTATTTGGGAGGCCTTCTGGGGGGAATCATAGGTGCGATTCAAGCACTGTTTGTCACCCTTTTTTAAGAGAAAATGGTTTTCGATTAATGAAAGGAGCTCCATAGTCTGTTATAGTGGAGTGGTATGTCAAACGGCAATGATGAAAGGAGCTATTCACAATGGCTGTTAATTTTTATGATGTAGCATATGATCTTGAAAATGCATTACGCGGGAGCGAAGAGTTCACCCGTTTAAAAAACCTTTATGATGAAGTGAACGCAGATGAATCAGCGAAGCGCATGTTCGAAAACTTCCGCGACGTGCAGCTTAGACTCCAGCAAAAACAAATGGCAGGAGAAGAAATTACACAAGAAGAAGTGACGCAGGCTCAAAAAACAGTTGCGCTTGTACAGCAGCACGAAAAAATTTCTCAACTGATGGAAGCGGAGCAGCGCATGAGCATGCTGATCGGCGAATTGAACAAAATCATTATGAAGCCTTTAGAAGAGCTTTACGGCAGTGTCGAAGGCTAATCACCAAAATCCCTTCTTTTACAAGAAGGGATTTTTTATTCATTCAGCAAACTTCGACATCCACAGAACCTTTTGCCTCTCCATTGATGATCACAGATAATGTATGAATTCCTTTGTAATGTTTTCTGGTTGTTAGATCCTTAAAGGAATGATTTTTTTTGTATGACTTGGTTTCATTTTTTCGTATGTTTGTTTCTGTTATTTTAAATACCTTTTGATGGCGCTGGCCTCTTGCTTTCACGAAATCAATTGCATACTCAATTCTAACTTTTTGATCCCTCTCTGAATGAATATAAAAAGAAAATTCAAGGGTTTCGCCAATGGGTATACAACTGGATTGACATGTGAAATCACGCAATTGTATCGAATCAGCATTTTCATAACCAAAAAGCGCTAAAGCCTGTTTATCACCTTTTTTTAATAAGGTTCGATAGGCGTGTTTGATGATCCAATCGGTTTGGGGATGTGTTCCGTACCATTGATCAGCAACTTTTTTCAGCAATTGAGGATGCGTTTTTGAAATATCATTAAGGTTGTTGGCCACGCTTTTCCTTACATACAGGGACTCATCCTGCATCAGCTTTTCAAGGACCGGCAGAATGGGAGAAGGGTCCGATTGTAAAGCGGGTATCGATTTTCCCCATGGCAGGCGGGGCCTGCTTCCTTCGCTCGCAAGTCTTCTCACGTGTTCATTTTCATGCTCTGACCATGCAAGCAGTTGCGCCATCATTTTTTCTTGATCTAAAAGCAAAAAAGGCCTCACGGCAAATTCTGAGGTAGAATATTGCGTAAAGTACTCCAATGCTTTTATTGACTCTTCCCAGTGCGCTAACCCGTACTGTTCCACATAATCAGGGAATAGAATTCCGCTGAGTCCTTTAAAATGAGGAGCTGCATCCTGTAAAATTGCGAGCGCTTCACCGTACTGTTTTGGCAGTGTTTCGTATAAGGATGCTGTAATGCGGCGCATCCGCTCTTTTAACGCGAGTTCAGGCCAATCTTCCTGCTGCAATTGTTCTTCAAACCTGTCTTGGTTAAAATCAGGACTAGATGCCTTTACATGGTGTATCAATCGAGATATCAGTTCTTCATTGTATATATCTTTTAAATCAGCCATCTGACCACCGCTTTTTTCGTTTATGATTAATATTATATGGGAATGTACGTTCTGAATCAAGTGTTCGAATCCAAAAATTAACAATGGATCCTACCTCGGATATACATCATTTTGTTACTTTTTTTAGTTAAAAAAACCCTTGTCATCAGCGGAGAAAACTGAGATAATACTCATTGAAAGCGCCTACACTTACCTGATTTCAAATGGATACGGTCGCATATCATGCCGTTATATAGAGGGGATAAGCAACAGAGAGTAAGTGTTCGGAGCGCATCAACGGTCAAACAAGGGGTTCCTGATACATGATTTTTCGTAAATCGAAATAACGATATTAGGGAGAATGGCTGCTTCGATCGTATCCTATCATTATGCCAAACATAAAGTCTGCTGAGCCAGGCTTTTTTTGCTTTCCGGAAAAGGTTGTTCTAAACACAGAGACAGGGTCATATCCTATACACAAGTACAGTCATCAAGGAGGGGGACATCTCTGTGTCAAAACAATTGCTTGCCTTAAATATAGATGGAGCGCTGCTTCGGTCGAACGGAAAAATTCATCAGGCAACGAAAGACGCGATTGAATATGTTAAGAAAAAAGGGATTTACGTCACACTCGTGACGAACCGCCATTTTCGTTCAGCGCAGAAAATAGCTAAATCGCTGAAGCTTGATGCCAAGCTGATCACCCATAGCGGGGCATACATCGCTGAGAAAATAGACACCCCGTTTTTTGAAAAACGAATTTCCGACGATCACACCTTTAACATTGTTCAAGTGCTGGAGAGCTACCAATGCAATATTCGGCTTCTTCACGAGAAGTATTCCATCGGAAACAAGAAAAAGGTAAATTCTAATTTATTAGGAAAAGCACTCATTCATCCGTCCGATCCGATCTTTTATCCAGTCCAGTTCGTTGAATCATTAAGCGACCTTCTTATGGATGAGCCGGTGAGCGCGCCTGTCATCGAAGTGTACACGGAGCATGATATTCAGGATGACATTACAGAAACGATCACGAAAGCCTTTCCTGCGGTTGACGTGATTCGCGTAAACGATGAGAAGCTGAATATCGTCCCGAAAGGTGTCTCGAAGGAAGCGGGGCTGGCGCTCGTCGCTTCAGAGCTCGGACTGACTATGGATGATGTCGTGGCCATCGGTCATCAGTATGATGATCTCCCGATGATTGAACTTGCCGGCCTTGGGGTAGCGATGGGGAACGCCGCTCCGGAGATTAAGAGAAAGGCCGATTGGGTCACAAGGTCCAATGATGAGCAAGGTGTCGCTTATATGATGAAGGAATATTTCCGAATGCAGCAGAGAAAAGGGTTTCTGGATAAGTTCCACATGAAACGTGTGTAAAAAAAGCCGCTCGCGCCCTGACAGGTGCGGCGGCTTTTTTGCCGGATTGATTTTAGCGGTTTATTTCTGTACACTAAAGAAAGTTTTGAATCTGATAAATTAGGTGATGAAGTTGCAAATTAAAATAGAAGGCATCCATGATGACCGCCTGCATCGGCCTCTGCAAAATATTGCAAATTTGTTTTATGAAGAGTGCGAGCTGTTGTACGGCGGAGAGGAGCCCGCAGATGTTGTCATTTCTTTAGCGTTGTCACAAACGGATGAGCATGTGACGGTTTCGGGAGAAGTGAAGGGTACTGGCATAAAGGAACAGCATACAAAAATTTTTTCTCCTGGCATGACTGAAAAAGAAGCTTTTAAGCAAGTGAAAAACACAATTTCTTATGTGTATCTCAATCTTCTTCAGGCGAATACGGGCATTACACAGAAGTGGGGAATCCTGACAGGAATCCGGCCGACAAAGCTGCTTCATAAAAAGCTGCAAAGCGGGATGCCGAAGGAGCAAGCGCATGCTGAGTTGAAAAAAGACTATTTAATTCATGATGAAAAAATCATGCTAATGCAGGAAATTGTTGACCGTCAGCTGGCGGCAGTTCCGGATTTGTACCGAGTAAAGGATGAAGTCAGCATTTATATCGGCATTCCGTTCTGCCCGACAAAATGCGCGTATTGCACATTCCCTGCGTATGCCATCCAAGGGCAGGCGGGCAGAGTCGGCTCATTCCTATGGGGGCTGCATTACGAAATGCAGAAGATCGGTGAATGGCTGAAGGAGCATGATGTTAAGGTTACAACCATTTACTTTGGCGGCGGGACGCCGACAAGCATTACAGCGGAGGAGATGGATCTGCTGTATGAAGAAATGGTTCGCTCCTTTCCGGATGTGAAAAATATTCGCGAGATTACGGTGGAGGCCGGCCGCCCTGACACGATTACGGAAGAAAAACTGGCCGTTTTAAACAAATATGACATTGACCGGATCAGCATCAACCCGCAATCCTATGAAAACGAAACGCTAAAGGCGATCGGGCGGCACCATACAGTTGAAGAGACCATTGAGAAATATCATCTGTCACGCCAGCACGGCATGAATAATATCAACATGGACCTGATTATCGGTTTGCCCGGGGAAGGCGTGAAAGAGTTCAGACACAGCCTTTCAGAAACGGAAAAGCTGATGCCGGAATCACTCACTGTTCATACCCTTTCCTTTAAACGGGCGTCAGAGATGACGAGAAACAAGCATAAGTACAAAGTCGCCGGCAGGGAAGAGGTTTCTCAAATGATGGATGACGCTGTAGCTTGGACGAAAGAGCATGGGTACGTGCCTTATTATTTATACCGCCAGAAAAATATTCTTGGAAACCTTGAAAATGTCGGGTACTCTTTACCGGGACAAGAAAGCATCTACAACATCATGATTATGGAAGAGGTACAGACGATTATCGGCATCGGCTGCGGCGCGGCAAGTAAATTTATTGACCGGGATACAGGGAAAATCACGCACTTTGCCAATCCGAAAGATCCGAAATCGTACAATGAGCGCTTTGAGCACTATACGGACGAAAAGATCAAATATTTAGAGCAGATTTTTGAGAAAACGACAAAGCAGCGCTGATCACAGTGCTGCTTTCAGCGTGTCGATAAACCCTCGCATTCGTTGTCAGGTCTGTGCGTCGGTGCTCACGAATTAGAACATTCGCTGTGCTCCGATGCTCGTCCTTCCTAGACTTCAAGGGTTTTCAATCACGCTGAAAAGATGACAAAATCCTAAAACTAAACCGTTTTAGGATTTTGTCAACAATATGAAAGCAGCGCTGATCACAGTGCTGCTTTTTTTATCCCTGTTTTTTTGCAGGCTGAACATCAGGCTTCCATTTAAATACCTTGTTCAGCAAGCGGTAAATTTGTTTTGATTCCTTTGTTAAAAGCGGTCCCAAAATCGCTAGAATGAGGACGTATAATGCGGCAAACGGCTTTAAAGTGGCAGACAGTCCGCCGGCAATCCCGAGATTCGCAACGATAATTGAAAATTCTCCCCGTGATACGATCGTCAGTCCGATGTTCGATGAAGCCTTATGAGAAAGCCCTGCGCGCCGTCCGGCAACCATTCCGGCGATGAAGTTTCCGAGAATGGTCAACATCACTGCTCCCAACGCAAGCCAAACCGCTTCACCAAGTGAAAACGGATCAATGCTGAGGCCGAAGCTAAAGAAGAACATTGCGCCGAAGAAGTCGCGAAACGGAACGACAAGATGCTCAATTCGGTCAGAATGCTCTGTTTCGGAAAAAACCAAACCGAGCAGCAGCGCGCCGATCGCTTCCGCTACATGGATCGTCTCTGAAAACCCGGCGATAAAAAAGAGCGCGGCGAAAATAACGATGATAAACACTTCATTTGAGCGAATGTCCAACAGTTTGTTCAACAGCGGCGGGAGCTTTCTGGCTGCGATAAAAAACAGCGCCATATAACCGAAGGCGATCAAAATAGACAAGAGCGCGCTCCCGACTGATGTCGCATCACCCAGCACAAGGCCGGAAACAACGGACAAATACACGGCAAGGAAAATATCTTCGAACATAATGATGCCGAGAATCAGCTCGGTTTCCGGATTGGCCGTTCTTTTTAAATCAACGAGGACTTTTGCGACAATCGCGCTTGACGAGATCGTAATGACGCCTGCGAGGACGAGGACTTCCAGAAAGGAAAATCCGGTGATAAATCCGTAAAGCAGCCCGAGGCTGAAGTTAATCAAGATATAAATCGTTCCGCCGACCGCGATGGATTTTCCGGATTTGATCAGCTTGCCGACGGAGAATTCGAGCCCTAGATAGAAGAGGAGGAACAGTACGCCCATCCGCCCGAAAAACTCGATGATTTCACTGCTTTCTATAAATGTAAGATCAATAATCCCAAATTTCGGCGCGTGAGGCCCAACAAGCATTCCCAGCACAATCAGAAACGGAATAATCGAAAATTTAATTTTATTGGCGATCACACTGGCAATCGCCACAAGCACAAGCGCAGTTCCGACTTCAAATACAAGATGATCCATCGGCGGCTCACACGCCCTCTCCAGAAAGGAAATCGTGAATCAGTTTCTTCAGATGCTTTCTCTCACCTGAGAGGACAAGTGTGTCATTTTCTTCAATAACCGAATCAGCCCCGGGATTTAGAAGCTTTTCCTGGCTGTGTTTGATGATGGCGATCACAGTGACATCGTAGTTCTGGCGGACATCAAGCTCCCCGAGCGTGCTCCCGATCGATTTGGCGCCTTTTTCAACCTTAAACCATTCAATAATGAGATCACTGAAGGCCATTTCGATGGACTCCAGCGTTTGCGGTTTATAAACCATGCCGCCTAGAATAGCGGCAATTTGCCTTGCTTCAGAATCATCCAATGAGATATTGGAAAGCAGCTCATCCGGGTCCCGGTCATTAAACCGGTAAATTTCTCTTCTTCCGTCATCATGAATGATAATCGTCATTTTTTCATGGCTTCTCGTTTCAATTTCAAATTTTTTGCCGATGCCCGGCAGATCGTTTTCTTTAATATTCAATGAAAATCCCTCCGAATGTAGTGTTGGCCAAATAAGGTGGGTTACAAAGCTTGTGTATTTATATTCGGAGGTAATTAGACTGGTATTTGACAGGGACGGCACAAACCTTTTCCAGCCTGTTCATCAGCGGTTCGTCAAGAGGTTTGACAGACAGATGCCTGACAGACTGCGACAGCGGACTGTACTCTTTGATCAGCTCAGCCGGGTACAGGCTTCCGGACGACGGCGTTTTGGCCGCTTGTGTTTCCTGCGGATATGAGGACATAGGCACATAGCTGTCAGTATTTGCTTCAAGCTGGGAAGGCAAAGTCACGTCCGAAGGGGGAAAGTACACCATAAATAAACTTAACAGAAAACTAATCAGCAATTTAGTCATGTTTCCTTTCCTCCTTTCCCATCCCGATATCCCTTCTTTTTCACTATATAAAACTTTATGTTTCCATTCAAACAATATGCATTTTTCAGTATCTATTGACCTTGAAAAATAAAAAAGGTTTATGTAAGGAGGGCGGGGAATGTATATGAGAAAGAAAAAAGCAAGCGCATACATGGAGGTGCTTCATATGGAGTTTATTCAATATGAATGTAATGGAACTGTTGCTGAGATTATCTTAAATCGTCCCGATGCCCATCACGCCCTGAATGAACAGATGCTGTCTGAACTGAAGGAGGCGGTTGAAAAGGCGGCTGCAAGCGAGGCGCTCATCGTTCTCCTGAGAGGAACCGGGAAAGGCTTTTCGGCCGGCGGAGATATCCGGATGATGACGTCAGAGCATGATCCTGATCAATTTAAGCAGCTGATGGATACGATTGAGGCTGTTACTCTGGCGTTATATCAGATGAAGAAAGTGATAATTGCTGCTATTCACGGCGCCGCCGCCGGGCTGGGCCTGAGTTTGGCGCTTTGCGCTGACATTGTGCTCGCGGAAAAAAACGCCGTTCTCGCGATGAATTTTATCGGCATTGGGCTCGTTCCGGACGGCGGAGGGCACTATTTGCTGAAGAAAAGAATAGGGGAAGCGAAAGCGAAAAAACTGATTTGGAGCGGGAAAAAACTATCCGCCGAAGAAGCCGCCGATATGGGGCTCCTGGATGGGACATTTGCCGGAGATCCTGCCGAAGGCGCGAGACCCTTTATCGAAACCCTTTTGGCCTCACCTCTTTTGGCGATGATCGAAACGAAAGCCATCTTTCAAAGCCTCCAGCTTGAAGAGATGAAAAAGGTTCTTTCTCTTGAGCGCAGCGCCCAGGAGAAAATGAGAAAGACGAAGGATCACCAAGAAGGAATCCGTGCCTTTTTAGAAAAACGAGAGCCAAAGTTTCAAGCGTAATAGATCAGCCGGAAAGCTGATCATCTGTGAAACAAAATCAGCTTTCCGGCTGCATTGACTAAACGATGGGTATGACTGTGGAGCTCTTTTTCTTTTAACAGAGCTTCACCATGCGTTTTTGCCGCTTCTTCATGTTCCGCCTCAAATCGCTCGTTTATTAGTGTTTTCCCCGAAGGATCAAAAGCTGTAAGGAAATAATCAGCCATCTGGTTTCTCCTCCATTTTCAAGGTTTATCAGTCTTTCTCATTTATATTCTAAAAAAGGAAATCAAAATCCTTTATTATGTTCCATCCAAAATTAGTATATAATGGGGCAGGAAAGGAGGAGATTCGGTGCTTAAGATTGATCACGTAACAAAGACATTTGGAGATTATAAAGCCGTTGATGGATTAGACTTAGACATTCCGGAGCAGCAAATGTTCGGTCTTTTAGGCGCAAACGGAGCGGGAAAAACGACGACGTTTCGCATGATCCTAGGCTTATTAAGCATTACGGAGGGCTCAATTAGCTGGAAGGGCCGTCCTGTGAATTACAGTATCAGCAGCAAAATCGGTTATTTGCCGGAAGAGCGGGGCCTTTATCCGAAAATGAAGGTAAAGGATCAGCTTGTCTATCTTGCCAGATTAAAAGGGATGGAGAAGCGGGAGGCTCAAAAAGAGCTCGGTACATGGCTTGAACGCTTCAACATCACAGATTACGAGAATAAGAAGGTGGAAGAGCTTTCGAAGGGAAACCAGCAGAAAATCCAATTCATTTCGGCTGTTTTGCATAAGCCGGAGCTGCTGATTCTTGATGAACCATTCAGCGGCCTGGACCCTGTCAATGTTGAGCTGTTAAAAGAGGCTGTGATTTCTCTGAAAAACAGCGGCGTTTCTATTTTATTTTCAAGCCACCGGATGGAGCATGTGGAGGAGCTTTGTGAGCACCTTTGCATATTGCAGAAAGGAAAGCCGGTAGTGCAAGGCAGGCTGAAGGAGATAAAGCGTTCCTTCGGCAAAAAGAATGTCACCATTCATTCCGATGACGATCTGCGGTTTTTGCAGTCTCATGAAGGCATTCTCCAATGGAAGGAAACGGCTGGCGGCGTCAAACTGCAGATCGCTAATGAAGACATTTCTCAAGAGATCTTTGCCATGCTCCATGGAAAAGGGTTTATCAGAAAATTTGAGCTTGAAGAGCCGTCACTGCATGATATTTTTATAGAAAAGGTGGGGGCCGTCTATGAATAGATTTTGGATCATGCTTTCTCATACATACAAAAATAAGATTATGGCAAAATCCTTTATGATCTCGACAGTCATCACGGTACTGCTTGTATTAGTTGTAACGAATCTGGAGTCGATCATATCTTTGTTTCAAGGTGATGATGCGAAAGAAAAAATCGCCGTTGTTGATGAAACAAACGATTTATACCCGATTTTCTCGAAACAGCTGAAAGCAGTGGATACAGACGGAGATCTTGATGTAAAGCAGTCGAAGCAAACGGAGGCTGAGGTCACAAAGCAAGTCAAAGATGAAACGCTTGATGGCATGCTCATCATCAAACGAGATGAAAAAGGGGCCATTTCAGGAACTTATAAAGCGTTAACGATTTCTGATGAAAGCACGTACCAAACGCTGCAGCAGGCGCTGACGCAAACCAAAACGGCTGTCGGAACGGCGGAGCTCGGCGTTTCGCAGGAAGAGATCAGCAGCCTTTATGCGCCCGTTACTGTCGGGCAGGAGGCGCTGAAAGAGGGCGCGAAGTCTGAGGAAGAGCTTGGCCAGACGGTAGGTCTTGTTTACATTATGCTGTTTGTCATTTATTTCTCAGTCATTATGTATGCCAGCATGATTGCGATGGAGGTGGCAACCGAAAAATCTTCGCGCGTCATGGAAATTCTGATCTCAAGCATGCCGCCGATCCAGCAGATGTTTGCAAAGCTGGTTGGCATCGGGCTAGTCGGGATCACGCAGCTTGCTGTCATCATAACAGCCGGCGCTCTGTCGCTTAAGCTGAACAAAACGAGCGAAACAGCTTCATCTGTCGGCGGATTCCTCAATTTGACCGATGTCTCAGCAACAACTGTCATTTATGCTGTTATTTTCTTTTTGCTCGGTTACTTTTTATACGCGACACTCGCCGCGTTTCTCGGCAGTGTCGTCTCAAGAATCGAGGACGTGCAGCAAACGATCACACCGATGACACTTTTGGTTGTCGCTGGTTTTATGATTGCGATGTTCGGTCTGAATGCACCTGACGCAGGGTTTATTACAGTAACCTCGTTTATTCCGTTTTTTACACCAATGATTATGTTCTTGCGCGTTGGCATGCTTGATATTCCGTTCTGGCAGGCAGCTGCTGGAATCGGAATCACACTGCTTACCATCGTCATTCTGGCCGTCATCGGCGCCAGAATTTACAAAGGCGGTGTGTTAATTTACGGCAATTCAAGCGCGTTCAAAGCAATTAAACAAGCGCTTCGTTTAGCGAAAAACTGATTGAAAACAGTCTGGGGATTCTCAGGCTGTTTCTTTGTTGACAGAACGTGCATTCGCAAGAATTCGGTGCTAAAATAAAGGTACTTCATTCTTGAAAGGAGCAGAATGTTGACTGATTTAACCTTTATTCATGCGGCAGATCTGCATCTCGACAGTCCGTTTTACGGGATATCGCATCTGCCGGAACCGATTTTTGCCCGGATCAAAGAAAGCACGTTTGCAAGCGTGAGACATATGATAGACGCCGCAATAAGAGAAAACGTTGATTTCGTTTTGCTGGCTGGGGATTTGTTTGACGAAGCCAATCGAAGCTTAAAGGCGCAGCTCTTTTTAAAAAAGCAGTTTGAAAGACTCAGAGAGTGCGGGATTTCAGTTTATGTGATCTTTGGAAACCACGATCATCTGGGCGGAGAGTGGACGCCGATTGAATGGCCAGAGAATGTCCGCATTTTTTCGTCCGCTGTTCCTGAAGAAAAATCGTTTTATAAGGAAGGCAGGCGCATAGCGAGCATTTACGGCTTCAGCTATCAGGCCAGAGCAGTAACGGAAAACCTAGCCGCCCGCTATCGGAGGTCCACTGACGCGCCGTTTCATATCGGTATGCTCCACGGCACGCTGTCAGGGTCTGAAGGGCATGATCCGTATTGCCCGTTTACACATGACGATCTCGTGAAAAGCGGGATGGATTATTGGGCGCTTGGCCATATACATAAACGCCAAGTTCTTTCTGCCGAGCACCCGGCAGTCATTTATCCGGGAAACACGCAAGGGCGCCATATGAAGGAGACGGGAGATAAAGGCTATTATCTCGTTCGAGTGACAAACGGAGACATTTCTTATGATTTTCAGAAAACGCATGATGTTCTGTGGGAAAAAGCGGCAGTTGATGTGACAGAGGCAAAGAATATGACCGCCCTTTTCCAAATGGTCGAGGACGCGTTTTCGAAGCTGCGGATAAAGGGGAGCCCTGTTTGTGTAAGGCTCGTATTACAAGGGACAGCGCCGGAATGGCTGCTGGAGGCCCCGAAAGGCACCTTGGACGAGCTGCTTGAAGCCTTTCAGGAGCAAGAGGCCGAGGAGGAACACTTCATATGGCCGCTTTCATTGGATGATGAGACAGAAAATGAAGCAAACGTAACAAACCTGGATCCTTTTTTTGGCGGTTTATTTGCGGACATTGATCGCGATGATCTGACAGATGTGCTGGAAGGGCTTGAGCGGCATCCTGTATATAGAAGGCATGCGGACCGGTTTAGCCAAGAGGAATTACAGGAAATAAAAGAGCAGGCACAGATTGTATTGAAAAGACAGCTTAAGGTGCTTGAAACATGAGGCGGTGAAAGCTTTGCGTATTAAATCTTTACATATCTACCACTACGGGAAATTTTCCAATCGGACCTTTCACTTTTCCGCCTCGCCTGTCCAATTAATCTACGGATTAAATGAGGCAGGAAAAACGACGATGATGTCATTTATTGAAAGCATGCTGTTTGGTTTTCCGAAAACGAAAAAATATGAACCGAAAACAGGCGGTGTCTACGGCGGTGTACTTGAAGCTGAACATCCTGAGTACGGGGTCATAAAGATCGAACGGACAAAAGGGACTGCCGAAAAGCTGAGAGTGTACACAGAAAAAGGCGAAGTGAAGCAGGGAGATTTTTTAAAGCAGCTGTTCCAAGGCACGGACAGGGCGCTGTACAAAGCCATTTATTCATTTGACGTATTCGGGCTGCAGGAAATTCACGCCTTTAATCGGGACAAGATTGGGGAATTTCTGCTGTTTTCCAGCTTGTTTGGCGCTGAAGCTGTCTCTAAGCTTGATTCGCGGCTGACGAAGGAAAGCGAAAGGCTCTATAAACCAAACGGGCGAAACCCGGAATTAAACCAAGGGCTGGAAACGCTTAAGAAGCTGGCGGCAAAGCTGAAACAGGCTGAGGCAGAGGAAGCGGGCTATCATCAGCTCCTTGAAGAAAAAAGAACACTCGAAGCCCGTCTTGCAATCGCAGAAACCGAATTGAAAGAGGCGGCAGGACATATCCGAACCATTGAGGGAGCGATTGTGCTAAAGCCTCAGCTGCATGAAAAAGCGGCGCTGGAACAGGCGATGGCACAATATGCGGAACAGGCGGGACAATTTCCGTCTGACGGATTGCATCAGCTGGAAAAATATGAATCTCATCTTCATCCGAAATCCGCACAGCTGGAGGCACTTCGGGTGAAGAAGGCGGAACTGGACAAACAGTTGCAAAAGCTAAACCCGGATCAAGAAATATTGGCGAAGGAAACGCTGATACAAGAGCTTTCGGCAGCGTATCATATGTATCAATCCTGCGGTGAACAGCTCGCCGCTATTCAAGCCCAGCTGCGCCAGTCTTCTGCACAGGCAGCGGCCGGTCTTGAACAGCTCAATAAAACGGATGAAAATGAGCTCCTGAATATGAACACGTCATATGACTATGAATGGCAGCTTCAGCAGGCGGTGCAGCAATACGTGCAGGCCAGAGACAGAAAACGGCAGCTTGATGAGACGTTTGAACTTGCACGGCAAGAGCTGGAAGACGCAGAAAAGGCCGTTCATGCAGCTTCGTCCTCCATTCTTGAAAACAGCGAAAGAAAAGATAAAGAAGCGGCTCTTAAAGCATATGATGAAGCACAGGGGCAGCATCTGGAGCAAGCGAAGCTGAGAGAGCAGCTGAAGTTTTTTGAGCGTCAGCAGGCTAAACAGAAAAAAACTGTCATAGCAGCTGGTATGTTGTTCATCGTTCTCTTTCTGCTGCTGCAGCAATGGATTCCCGCTATAAGTATTGGTGCTGCACTTATTGTGTATGGGCTGGCATTAGGAAAAAAAACACCGTCTTCCCGAAAGAGCGGGGAGATGAGACAGCCGATGACGGACATTTCGTCGGCAGAAGCCGAAGCGCTTCGAGAAGCGTTATGGGAGGATGACCGCAATAAACAGCACCTCATTACACAGCGTGCAGTGCTTCAGCAAAAGGAGGCCGCGTATGAACGGGTCATCCAGCAGTTTGAACAGTGGGAAGCCGATATGGCCCCGTCCTTTACTCAAGCCGAGCGTTTTATGAAGGAGCTCGGATTCAAGGAAGATCCGTCTTTTTTGCTTGATGCATACAGCTTAATGAAGGATGTCAAAAAAGAAGTGAAGAAAAAGCATGAGCTGACAATTGAAGCAGGACGGCTGAAAAAGCACCGGCGCACATTCGAAGAACGCGTCAGCATGCTTTATCCCGCGAATGAGAGTCAGAACATCTCTATCTCGGACGCCCTTCACACATTGCGGAAAAACGTGGAACGTGAAAAAGAAATCGAGAAGCAAAAAAAGGGAATGGAAACAGATATTCATTATACAAAGGAGCAGCTGCTGGAGCTGGAGCAGGAAATAGAGTATTTCCAAGCGCAGATCGAGCAGTTATTTGCCGCGTCGGCTGCAAAAGACAGAAATGAGTTTTGCGCCATAGCAGACATCAGCAGTCAGCTGAAGGATGCGGAGAACAAGCTTCATCACGTAAACGCACAGCTTCAAGGCGGACATCCAGAGGAGCTTGAACTGGCGGATTCCAATTCGCTTTCCGAATTGAAAAACAAGCTATTAGTTGAGAATGAAAGAAAAGAGCGGCTGACTGAGGAGATCCAGCAGCTTCGGAGCCAAATCGCAATGCTCTTGGTCAAACAGGAACAATTAGAGGCTTCGGGATTGGTCTCAGATCTCAAGCTGCAAATGGAAATGCAAAAAGAGCGTGTGAAAGAAACCGCTAAACAATGGGCTTCGATCCAAATGATCAAACAGGTGATCCGAAACAAATTGGAACGGCATAAAAAAATCGAACTCCCGCGCCTTTTGGAGACAGCCGGAGCATTTTTCCGCCCGCTGACTGGCGGAAGCTACAAGACGATTTATTTTTCTGAAACGGATGATTCCATTATGGTGATGCATTGTGACGGTGCTGTCTATCATGCGGATGAGCTGTCACAAGGAACGTGTGAGCAGCTGTATACAGCGATCCGATTTGCTCTGGCCGTTACGCGCCAGGATGAGTCAAGGCTTCCGTTCCAGCTTGACGACAGCTTTGTTCATTTTGATCAGGAAAGGCTGAAACGTGTATTAGACGTTCTTTATGATTTATCTGAAGGCGGACGACAGGTATTGTATTTCACATGCCATGACCATGTAAAAGATGCGTTTAAAAGCAGCCAAATTATCCATTTGGTGTCATAAAAGAGGTTCTATAGCTGTAAATCGGTATGTGATATACTGGTATTATGTAAGATACGGAGGGAGCTTTAATAGAATGGCTAAAGGGATTATGCTACATGAAGTTGGCGAACAGGTGGACCAATATCTATTGATTAAATCCTCGACGAAAGGGATTGCCAGCAATGGGAAACCGTTTTTAACGCTGATGCTGCAAGACCAGTCAGGTGATATTGAAGCGAAGCTGTGGGATGCCAAGCAAAGTGATGAAGTGACCTATGCGCCGCAGACGATTGTGAAAGTCGTGGGGGATGTTCACCATTACCGCGGGCGCACCCAGCTGAAGCTGAGAAATATCAGACCGGTGAGCGAGCATGAAAACGTCAATATTGATGATTTTTTAGAAACCGCGCCGATTCCGAAAAATGAAATGATGGATACCATCACTCAATATATATTTGAAATGAAAAACCCGAATATCCAGCGGATCACAAGGTTTTTAGTCAAAAAACACGAAGCTGAATTTATGGATTATCCGGCGGCTACGAAAAACCACCATGAGTTTGTCTCAGGTTTAGCGTATCATGTCGTCTCAATGCTGAATCTGGCGAAATCCATTGCGGATTTATATCCGTCTCTTGACCGCGATCTGCTTTATGCCGGTGTTATCCTGCATGATCTCGGAAAAGTGAAAGAGCTGTCCGGCCCTGTTTCCACTTCGTATACGGTCGAAGGCAATTTGCTCGGCCATATTTCGATTATGGTGACGGAGCTGTCAAAAGCGGCTGAAGAACTTCAAATCGATTCTGAAGAGGTGTTAATTCTTCAGCACTTAATTTTGAGTCACCACGGTAAAGCAGAGTGGGGCAGCCCGAAACCGCCGATGGTGAAGGAAGCGGAAATTCTGCACTATATAGACAACCTGGATGCGAAAATGAATATGATGGACAGAGCGCTTGAGCGTGTGAAGCCGGGCGAATACACTGAACGGGTATTCGCGCTGGAGAACCGTTCCTTTTATAAACCGACTTTTCACAAATAATCAATGAAGGACTGATGCTGAAACATTCAGATCAGTCCTTTTTGCTGCGTCTTTCCCGTTCATAACTCGTCTCATTCCCGCATATGGTTAACAATAAAGAATCTATGCAAAAGGGGGAGGAGCCGTGTTATTTTTTCCATGGTGGGTGTATCTTTGTATTGTAGGCATTATTTTCAGTGCATATAAACTTGTGGCGGCAGCCAAAGAGGAAGAAAAAGTAGACCAGACCTTTATTGAAAAAGAGGGCCAGATTTATATGGAGAGAATGGAAAAGGAGAGAGAACGCCGCAGTTCCCAGCAGCATGAAGAAGAAAATCCAAACCATTCCATCGCATAAAAAAAGCTGTGCGGCTCAATGAGCCTGCGCAGCTTTTTATTATTTAGAACTGTTTGAAGTTGAAGAAGTGTTGCTGCTTGTTGAAGACGTTTTAAATGTGTCTTTTAGATCTTTATCTTTTACTTCGATGTCAGCTTTCTTCATGACTTTTTGAACAGCCTCTTGGACAGCTGCGTTGTCACTGAGTTTTTGTTCAGACACTTCGGATTTCAGCTCTTTTTTCATATCATCATATTTGCCGCGTTCTTCAGTCTTTTTGATGATATGGTAGCCAAATTGTGTTTTAACAGGATCACTGACTTCACCTGTTTTTAATTTAAATGCAGCTTTGCTGAATGTTTCGTCCATTTGGCCTTCTTTTGCAAACCAGCCAAGCTCCCCGCCTTTTGAAGATGAAGCGGTATCTGTTGAGTATTCTTTCGCAAGGTCTTCAAATTTCTCGCCTTTTTTCAGCTTTTTCTCAACTTCTTCAGCTGTCTTTTTATCAGCGACAAGGATGTGGCTTGCACGGATTTTGCCTTTTAAGCCTTCCCAGTACTCTTTGATATCAGCATCTGTCACTTTGATGTTATCTTTAGCCGCTTTTTGTGTCAGCAATTCATATTTTACTTGCTCTTTAAGGTAATCCTTTCCATATTGCTCTTCGAGAGCAGTATATTGATCTCCAAGCTGTGTTTTGTATTCTTTCAGCTTGTTGTCAATTTCTTTATCTGTCACTTTATATTTCTTGTCCAATACTTTTTCTTGTACCAGCTGTGTCAGAACGCTTGCACCAGCTGTTTTCTTCATGTTTGTGTAAAGCTCGCCTTTTGTTACATCGCCTGCGTCTGTTTTTGCGATGACTTCTTTGTCGCCGCTGCTGCAAGCACTGAGAGCGAGGATACTTGTAGCAGTGATAGCTGCTATTGCGATTTTCTTCATGGTTTTCAAACACTCCTAATCATTCCAAATTAAATTACCTATGCGTATCATAACATATTGTGGCTTTCTGTAAAAAGATTTTAAATAAAGGGCATTCGTCTAGTCAAACTTTTGCTGATGACATACTTATATATTGATCAAGAAAAGGAGGTATGTAACATGAGCGGAGGATACTCTAACGGATTCGCGTTGCTCGTAGTACTGTTCATTTTGCTTATCATCGTAGGTGCAGCTTACATCTACTAAGCAGCCCGGGGATCGCTTGCAAGATAAGCGATCCTTTATTTTCACTAGCGCCTAATCGTTTCAATCATGATTTGCATAAGATGTAATTGGTAAATAAAGCTTTTTACAGGAGGTGCTTTTTAAGATGGGTGAAGTATTTGCAGGCGGATTCGCTTTATTGGTTGTGTTATTTATTTTATTGATTATCATCGGCGCTTCTTGGCTGTATTAATCAAAATAAAAAAGCATAGCTGCTGAATCAGCAGCTATGCTTTCTTTCGTATTTACACTGTAAAGGAGATCTCCACAAACGAAGAGATCAGTAAAATTAATATAGAAACATTAATAAATCGGAATACCTTATCTTGCCGCTCTTCAGGAATCTCTCTGACAAGGCATAATGTATTGGTGAGCCTGTTTATGAAATATAAAATAAACACGGCAGCCACGATAAAATAGAATAAAATGATGGGAGATTCCCCCTCTCTCTGAACTGTCCCATATTACATTACCAAATATTTATTAAAAAAGATAGAATGCAAATTGAAAAATCGCCACTAGCCCATGGTTTGGCTACTTTTCAACAAGAATATCCAACCCGTCCGCTTCTTGATCAATAAAACAGGCTTTCGGCGCTCGTACAAGCTTGAGAGCCAGCAAGAAGTCAGGCAGACAGTAGCCGGCATGAATGCCCGAAATCATGCAGAAATAATGAGCGTGATTCGGAAATGCCATCGCGGCGTAAAACAGTACAGGCGTAATCAGCAAAAACGGGCTTACGAGCGAAATCAGCATTGTTGTTTTTGGTATTCGTTTCCATGTGCGCATGCGCAATATGTAAAACTTTTTTTCTATTTTTCTTTTTTTGCAGATGATTGGCAGGACATGGATGACTTTATGTACAAATAAAATAACGACGAGCAAACCGCCGAATAAAGGTACATATTCATCGCTTAAGCTTGTGCCAGGCCGCAGCAGCTCAAATGCTAAAAAAGTAGATATAAAAACCAAAATCATAAAACATACAGCAGTTAATATTATGCGAACGGCGCCATAATCCTTCATCAGATTTATGGTCTTCCAGCAATTCATCAAAGTCATCCTTCCATACATCTTGAATAGAATCTCAAAATAATTTACTCCTCCCAAGAGAAAAAATCAATGCTTTTTCAAGAAAAAATATCATCGGGCAGGTATTTTTTTGAAACAGGCAAACAAACTGCGAAATATGGGGTTAGAACTTTCTTCTCAGTCAATTATCAGCTAAAATAAGATTAAAGATAGAAAGAAGTGGTGTGGATGGATTCGATGGATCATCGCATTGAGCGATTAGAATATTACATACAATTATTAGTGAAAACAGTAGATATGGACAGGTACCCTTTCTATGCGCTTCTGATTGACAAAGGGCTGAGCAGGGAAGAAGGGGAAGAGGTCATGAGGATATGCGTTGAATTGTCGGAAGAGCTGGCAGCACAAAAAGCGCAAGGATTTGTAACCTTCGATAAGCTCCTTGCGCTTTTTGCCGGACAGCTGAATGAAAAATTAGATGTTCATGAAACGATTTTTGCCCTGTATGAGCAGGGGCTTTATCAAGAGCTGATGGAAGTCTTTATCGGCATCATGAAGCACTTTGATTAACTGTTTACTGGTTCGAGCTCTTCTGCCGGTTCATCCGCCGCACTGTCTTTAGCTTTTTTCTTCAGTTTTCCGTTGACGCTTTCAAAGTCATTGTCAATATTGGTGAGTGACGTTTCGAAAATTTCCATAAAATCATCGCCGTAGATATGGCGTATCATACACATCATTTCTGCCACTTCAGGGAATTTTCCGAATAAATGATACAGAGGCTGTGAACCTTTAAAAACCGCGTTGCGAGTCGGATCAAATTCCTCAAGCAAGCTCCAGAAAACCTCAGTGCCTTCCTCAGTTAATTGGACGTATGTGTTCCGTTTATCATTCAGCCGTTTGGAGAATCTTAAATATCCCCGTTCTTCCAGCTTTTTTGAAAAGTTGAATGCGGTTGATACGTGCATGACCCCGAATTTCGCGATTTCAGAAATGGAAGCTCCATTCAACTGATACGCAATCCATAAAATATGATGTTCATTAATATTCAGGTCATACGGTTTGAGCCATTGCTGCCAATCCTTCTCGATCGATTTCCAAAGAGCCTTGCTAAGCTGAGCCATTTTCTGGGTGAAGACCAGAGCCTCTTTCACATCATAAGGCGGTTCCACTCGATTCATTACGTCACCTGCTTCTCTTTTTCTTTTTCTCTATTATGCCAATAAAATAAAGATTAATAAAGATGAAAATGTAAGAATTTTTTAATAAATTCACCATCCGTTGCGGTGAGAGGCTTTTTCGGGCAAAAAAAAATGCGGGTCCACATTTGGCCCGCGTTTTTTTCTTTAGAATAGGATATTAGTTTTGTAAGGTTTTCTCCAGCTGTCTGATTTTCTCTTCAATATCAGCGATTTCTTTTTGCAGATCCTGCTGGTGAGGCTTGATCTCTTCCTGCCATTTTTTAATGGACGTTTGGAGCTCGCCGCTCACGTCTTTAATGACATCCGTGCTTTCTTTTGCCGCTTTGATCAGCTGGTCTTTTAACGCAAGCCCGTCTGATTTTAAGCGTTTGATCGTTTCTTCGAAAGAATCATAATTGGTTTTCATTTTTTCACGCAGCTGCTTTCCTGAGGAAGGCGCAGTAAGAAGAACTGCTGCTCCTCCGATGATGCCGCCTACGAATAGTCCTGTTAATAGAGAACGTCCGCTCGCCATTACAATCACCCCGTCTTTTTCTTGAAAATAGGATTCATTCAGCATGCTTCAATTTTTGTTGAAAGCCTGAACTTCTATACATAGCTTGCTCTATTTTAGCATATTTTTTAAGTGAAAAGGAGGGAGAAGGTTGTCTGTCTTTATGATTGTGTTATCCTGCATCACCCTCGCCTTCGCTTCAGGGGCTGTTTACTATATCAGACTTCTCAGCCAGGCTGCTTCTTATCCGCCCAAGAAGGTTATCCGGCAGAAAGCGCTTGTTTGTTCAACCGGAACCGCCTTTACACTATGTCTTATCTTTTTCACAAAACTCTTCATTTAAAACATGCAGACATGCTGCGGGCTCTCTGTTCAAAAAAACCTCTCCCGGATGCGGAAGAGGTTTTGTGTGACGATTATTTAACAGCTTCCATAAAGCTTGAACGTCTTAAAATGGTTTGTACAATCGGATACATAATGATCATTGCGATTGTATTCAGTACAGCGGCAGGCAGAACAACAGCTGCGAACAATGCGGCGAAACCGCCAGGCAAACCGACGATCAATAAAGCTGACGATAAAAATACAATTCCCGATAAGATGGTCCCGATCGCTGTCAGCACAGCGGCTGCACCTGTTTTCTGGCTCTTTCTGAACAAGAGGAACAGAAAGAAGAACAGAAACGCTGATACGGGTTTATCGATGATGTTAGGAATCTGTCCGGCCGGAAATGCGGTTGTAAGCGCGGAAATGATTCCGGTCACAATTCCAATGACGAGCACATTTTGCACCCGCGGGAACAGAAGGATGCCCATGAACATCATGATCAGCATCATATCTGGTTTCATGCCGCCTAAAAAGGGCGGAATAATGGAATGGAGCGCTGCGCCGATTGCGGCAAACAGAGCCATAATGACTAACTCTTTTGTTTTCATATCTATGCTCTCCTCTGCTAAGCTTTTTGCCCTCCAATAATATGCTCGCCATTTATTGCGAAGGCTTAAAGAATGTGATATGCAAACAGTATACCAAACGAACGGTTTGCATAGCCAGACTTTTTACTCATTTTCCTGCTGGAATTTCTTCATGAACGCAGCTAATTTTTCACAGTCTTCGAGAGACACCGCGTTATAAATAGAAGCGCGGCAGCCTCCTACTGAACGGTGTCCGCCAAGGCCGACCATTTTTGCTTCTTTTGCTTCTTGAACGAATGTTTTTGTTAATTCGTCATCGCGAAGCGTGAAGGTCACATTCATGCGTGAGCGGCTGTCCGTTCTGGCATGCCCTTTATAGAATCCGTTGCTGTCGTCGATACAGCTGTAGAGAACCTGCGCTTTTTGTTCATTGCGCTGTTCGACAGCTTCAACACCGCCGTTTTCCTTCAGCCATTCCAGAACAAGGCTCAGCATATAAATCGCAAATGTCGGCGGCGTGTTGTAGAGTGAGTCCGCTTTGACATGCGTTGAATACTTCAGGATTTTTGGAACGTTCGCATTTTCATTTTGCAGCCACGTTTTTTTCATGATGACTACTGTCACACCGGAAGGGCCGAGGTTCTTTTGAGCGCCTCCGTAGATCACGTCAAACTTGGACACATCGATTGTTCTGCTCAAGATATCGCTGGACATGTCGGCGACGAGCGGAATTGGGGAATTCGGGAATTCCTGCCACTGTGTGCCGAAAATCGTATTGTTGGACGTGATGTGTAAATACGCGCCGTCTTTTACATCTGTAAGGTCAACCTCCGGAATAAAACTATAATTGTCTGCTTCACTTGTGGCAGTGACAGACGTATTTCCGAACAATTTTGTTTCTGCCAGTGCTTTTTCCGACCATGCGCCGGTCATCACAAAATGCGCGGTTTTTTCAGGTGTTAAAAAGTTCATCGGAAGCATTGAGAATTGAAGGCTTGCCCCGCCTTGAAGAAACAAAATATCGTAATCTTCGGGGATGCCCATCAGTTCGATTAAAAGGCTTTTCGCTTTTTGGTGCACCGCTTCATACTCTTTGCTGCGGTGGGAAAGCTCCATAACGGACATGCCGGATTCGTTAAAATCAATAAATTCTTTCTGTGCTCTTTGCAGAACTTCCAATGGCAGCGCTGCAGGACCTGCGTTAAAATTCGTTGTACGTTCCATCATGATCTCTCCCTGTTTTCCACGTTAATGTATAAAATAATACAATTATCCTATCACAAAAATTCAGTTTTTTTGATAAAAAAATTGAATTGTCAAAAGAAATTGACGAATTTTTGTGAAATGTTCACAAATAAAAAACCTCATCTTATGATGAGGCCAGGCGTTTTGCAATAGAGGAAGAGATGTTCTGCAGATCCTCCGGTTTGTAATCATCAGCATGCGTTTTCCAAACCGCTCCGAATCCGTCTCCTTTTCCGTAGCGCGGGATGATATGCATATGATAATGAAAAACAGATTGTCCTGCTTTTTCGCCGTTATTGTTCAGCGTGTTTAAGCCGATCGGTTCAAATTCATCCCGAATGGCGCGGGCGATTTTCGGAACGGCGTGAAAATATTGCTTTGCTAATTCATCCGTAAATTCATACACATTTTCGATATGTGTTTTCGGAATGACAAGCGTGTGTCCTTTTGTCACTTGGCTGATATCAAGGAAGGCCAGCACATGTTCATCTTCATACACCTTTGCGGACGGAATGTCGCCGGCGATAATTTTACAAAAGATACAATTCTCTGCACTATGCATAAAGGGTTCCTCCTTATGAAATTGTTGATATGTATACACTCATCGTACCACAGAAATGCAGAAAATAGAAAACAGGATGAACGGCAAGCGTTCACCCTGAATGCAGAGGAAGAGCTTATATGAAGAAAATGTGATATGCCTTTGGTAAGCACCTCATTTGTCAATAAAATGAAGACTTGTTTAAATGCCTAACGATTCCTGCGATAAACACCTCATTTGACAATTTGCTTCATAGATGAAGAATTCATCAATTCAGTGAAGAGAAATGGTTTGAGCATTGGACATGTTTATTTTCTATCCAACTGTATCTAAGACGTCTTTGACAAACACCTCATTTTTCAGTTGATATGCTTTTCCTCTACGACTATTATCATGTCCAGAACCTTGTCTCTTTATGACAGCAAATTCATCATTTGTTAAAAGGGAATTGTTTCAAATCAGGCTTCGTTTTTGGTACTATGAAGAAAAACAATATAAGGGGAGAAACTATGTCTCTGCTATCGGTAAATGATGTAACCGGCGGATATACAAGAAATCCGGTTTTGAAAAACGTGTCATTCACCCTTGAACCGAATCAAATTGTCGGCTTAATCGGGCTGAACGGCGCAGGTAAAAGTACAACAATCAGACATATCATCGGGCTGATGGACCCGCATAAAGGATCGATCGAATTAAACGGAAAAACCTTTGCTGAGGATCCGGAAGGCTACCGTTCACAATTCACCTATATACCTGAAACACCTGTTTTATATGAAGAGCTGACACTGATGGAGCATCTTGAATTAACAGCCATGGCATACGGCCTGTCAAAAGAAACGATGGAGAAAAGGCTGCCGCCGCTTTTAAAGGAATTCCGAATGGAAAAGAGGCTGAAGTGGTTCCCGGCTCATTTTTCTAAAGGGATGAAGCAGAAGGTTATGATCATGTGCGCATTTTTGGCAGAGCCGGCACTCTACATTATTGATGAGCCTTTTCTAGGGCTTGATCCGCTTGCGATTAACGCGCTGCTTGAACGGATGAATGAAGCGAAAAAGGGCGGGGCGAGCGTGCTGATGTCAACGCACATATTGGCAACGGCAGAACGATATTGTGATTCGTTTATTATTTTACATAACGGCGAGGTGCGGGCGCGCGGCACGCTGTCCGAGCTCAGAGAGCAGTTTGGAATGAAGGACGCGGCGCTGGACGATTTGTATCTTGAGCTTACAAAGGAAGACGCCGGCCATGAATAATATGCTTGATATTTGGCAGTCGCGGCTGCAGGAGCATATCAAAGAAACAAGAATGTACATGAAATATATGTTCAACGATCACCTCGTCATTGTTTTGATCTTTTTTCTCGCGGGCGCTGCAAACTGGTACAGCAAATGGGTGCGGGATATTCCCGCTCACTTTCCTTCCTTCTGGGTGATGGCTGTACTGTTTTCGCTCGTGCTGACAAGTTCTTATGTACGGACGCTTTTGAAAGAGGCTGACCTTGTCTTCTTATTGCCGCTAGAGGCAAAAATGGAGCCTTACTTAAAGCAAGCGTTTGTCTACAGTTTTGTGTCTCAGCTGTTTCCGCTGATTGCACTGAGCCTTGTTGCAATGCCGCTATATTTCGCTGTCGCACCTGGAGCTTCGCTCGTATCGTATGCGGCGGTCTTTGTCCAGCTTTTGCTGCTGAAAGCGTGGAATCAGGTGCTGGAATGGCGTACGACCTTCCAGCATGACCGAAGCATGAAACGGATGGATGTGATCATTCGCTTTGCGGCGAATACGCTTGTTCTTTATTTTGTTTTCCAATCTGTTTATATGTATGCGATTGTGGTCTATGTCATTATGGCTGCTTTTTATCTGTATATGTCTTCCTCGGCAAAACGAAAATCGTTTAAATGGGAAAGCCATATTGAGTCTGAATTGAGACGGAAGCAGCGTTTCTATCGGATTGCCAACCTGTTCACCGATGTGCCACATTTACGGAAGCAGGCGAAACGGAGAGCGTATCTCGACTTTTTGCTGCGGCTCGTGCCGTTTGAGCAGCGCAAAACGTTTACCTACATGTTCACTCGCGCCTTTTTGCGTTCAAGTGATTATTTGGGCATTCTCGTCAGATTAACGGTCATTTTCGCGCTGATTATTATGTATGTGTCGGCAAGCCCGCTGATTGCAGGGGTTTTGACTGTGTTCACCATTTTCATTACGGGCGTACAGATGCTGCCGCTGTTCGGCCACTTTGACCATCTGGCGCTTCAGGAGCTTTATCCTGTGAAAAAAGAAACGAAGCTGAAAAGTTATTTCTCTTTATTAAAAACAGCGCTTAGCATTCAAGCGCTGCTGATGTCTGCTGCATCTGCCTATGCTGCCGGCATAACAGGTTTTCTGTACGCGCTGATCGGTTCCGCGGTTCTGATTTTTGTTGTTCTGCCGTCTTATATGACCACCAGACTGAAAAAACATGGCAAGCTGTGAACTGAAAAGGGGTAAGTCAAATGACAGACAATCAGCTGCTGATGCAGGAAGCCCTTCAATGGAAAATGCATTTTTTGCGAAAAGATTCCATGTTTGAACGCTTTTCGAAGCGTGTGCAAACGAAGGTGAATGAACGGATTCCCGAAAAAATCCATACAGCCGTCACCGAGAGTGTGAAAAAAATGGTGGAAGCGATGATGGCGGGCTCCAATATGATCGCCTATAAAAAGGATACAAGCGCGCTTTCGCTCAGTGAAAAGAACGAACTGGCGAAAAAAACGATTGCATCTTATCAGAAGGTGGCAGCCGCTGAGGGAGTCGGCACCGGAGCGGGCGGCATTTTTTTAGGCATTGCCGATTTTCCGCTGCTGCTTTCGATTAAAATGAAGTGTTTATTTACCTTATCCTCAATTTATGGCTTTGATGTGAAGGATTCAGAAGAAAGAATGTTTTTGCTGCTTGTATTTCAGCTTGCGTTTTCGAGTGATGACTGCCGCAAATCACTTTTTTCTGTCCTTGACAATTGGGAGACGGAGAAAAAGAGTATCGACTGGAAAGTGTTCCAGCAGGAATACCGAGATTATATCGACGTCGTAAAGCTTTTTCAGCTGTTGCCGGGAGTAGGTGCGGCAGTCGGCGGCATTGCCAATTATAAGCTGCTTGCTCAGCTTGGCGAGACAGCAAGACACGTTTTTCATTTGAGAATAGGAAAGGAAACAGCCGGAGAATAAACACTCCGGCTGTTTTTTATAGCGTGTGATAGGTGATCGCGGCCCCAGCAAGCACTTTTGCCGCTGTCAGCATCGCTTTTTCATTGATATCAAATTTCGGATGATGATGGGAATAGACTCGCTCCGGCTGTTCAGGAGCAGCACCTGTAAAGAAAAAGGTGCCTTTGACGTTTTGTAAGTAGTAAGCAAAATCCTCGCCGCCCATTTGCGGTTCACCGGCAATGACCTGCTGAACATCTTCTATGTTTTTGGCGATGCCGGCCAAGTGGCTCGTTTCCGCAGGGTGGTTCACAACCGCCGGATAGCCCCGTTCATAGTTGTACTCATAGGATGCGCCGTGCATGCTGCACACACCTTTTACAACGGCTTCAATTTCTTTCTCCAGCATGCTGCGGACATTGTCGTCAAAAGAACGCGCTGTGCCGATGAGTGCCGCTTGGTCTGCGATAACATTAAACGGATTGTCGGCGATGAAAGAGCCAGTCGAAATGACGGCGGATTGAATTGGGTTGACTTTGCGGCTGACAATGTGCTGCAAAGAGGAAACGATTTGCGAGCCAATCAGGACGGCGTCTTTTGTATCATGCGGGTGAGCGCCGTGGCCGCCCTTCCCGTGAATATTGATTGTGAATCGGTCCGCCGCCGCCATTACGGCGCCGGGGCGGCAGAGAATGGTTCCGAGCGGTTCAGTCGCCCAAAGGTGCGTGCCGAATATCACATCCACGTTTTCGAGACAGCCGTCATCAATCATCGGCTTTGCGCCTCCCGGATAATATTCTTCCGCGTGCTGGTGGATCATCACAAAAGTTCCCTTCAGCTCATGTCTGTTTTGGTGGAGGACCTTTCCCACTGCGAGAAGAGATGCCGTGTGGCCGTCATGGCCGCATGCATGCATGACACCGGGCACCTTAGAGGCGTAAGGAACATCTTTTTCATCTTGAATGGGGAGAGCGTCAAAGTCGGCCCGCAAAGCGACGGCAGGACCGGGTTCGCTTCCTTCTATATATGCTAAAACGCCTTTGCCGCCGACGTTCGTGCGGATTGGGACTCCTAACGATTCATAATAGGAAGCAATAAATGCGGCGGTTTTTTCTTCTTGAAAGGAGAGCTCAGGATACATATGAAAATGGCGCCTGATCTCGACCATTTCTTCAAAACAGCTGTCGAGCTGTTTGTTAATCTCTTTCTGCAGTGTGGATATGGACAAAGCCGCTTCCCCCTTTTCTATGCTTTTCCATGATTGTATATAAAAAGTCTGAATATTTCAACTCATCTTGTTTCAAAGAAAAAACATCGCTGCGATGGTTGTGACTGAAAGGCCAATCGCGACGGGAATGAAGTTTTTTCTGGCAAGCTCAAAAGGATCAACCTTGCAAATGGCAGCGGCGGGAATGAGCGCCCATGGGACCAGTGTCCCGCCGCCCACCCAGATGGCAGATATTTGTCCGAGTGCGGTCAGAACGGCGGGATCAGCATGAAGAGCGGATGAAAAGAGCTTGGCGATAGAGCCGGCGAGGGAAATGCCAGAAAACCCTGATCCGTCGAGGCCGGTTATGGCTCCAGCGGCAGTTAAAGCAGCCGCGGCAAGCTCCTTTGACATAGGCATCATGTGGGATAACGCAATGCCGAGATCATTGACAATTCCGTGAGAGCCTTCAGGGAGTGATGCGCCCAGGATGCTTTTATAACCTGAGTCGCCAAGATAAAAGAAAGCGGCAATCGGGATGACGGGGCCGAACACCTTAAAGCCGAATTGGAATCCTTCAATAAAATAACCAGTGATTTTTTCAAGTCCCTTTTGTTTATACACGAGAAAATGAACGGTTAGGAGGATACAGATCGCAGACCCGCCGATTAACGCGGTCGCATCATTTCCCTGCAGGTTGAACAAGACCATGCAGGCGATATCCGCAAGAAAGACAAGCGGAATCAAAAAAGCCAGTATGGACCGCAGGCGTTTTGGCAAGTACAGCGATGTGTCTTGTTCGCCAGAAAGTAAAGGGGAAAAAGAAGCTGGAGCCAGCTGTTTTTTGCGCTCGCGCTGAATCATGATAAATGCCGCGGCTGTTGTGGTCACGCCCATAATCAGCACAAGGGGAATGCTCGCTGAGATGACATCACCGACGGGGATGCCTGCCGCATCAGCTGTCAGCTTTGGCGCCGCCTGAATGACGAAGTCTCCTGACAGGGCAAAACCGTGTCCGAACAAGTTCATGGCCATGGCGGCGGCAATAGGCGGCAAACCGGCGCGGGCAGCTGCCGGAAGCAGCACGGCGCCGATCAAAGCGACACCCGGAGAAGGCCAGAAGAAGAGAGAAATGGCGAACATCAGGCCGCCAATCAGCCAATAGGCAGTCACAGGACCTTTCACAAGGCTTGCAAAGGGAGAAATCATTGCTTCATTTATCCCTGTTTTTGTTAACAAATCACTCATCGAAACGATAAAACAAATGATGAAAATCGTAGGCAGCAGTTCGCCGGCCGCGTAGATAAAGCTGTGGAATAAACTGCTGACAGAAGCTGAAAGTGAATGGCTGGCCCATAGCGATATGATAAAAATGCCGAATAGAGAAATAAATGTCGTGTCTTTTCTCAGCAGCATAAATAGGATAATTGCACCGATAAACAACACATACAGAACATGGACAGGCAAAATTCCGACTTCCATCACTAATCACTCCTTCCGCTTCCTACAGATTATTCATAGGCGGGCGGAAGGTGCCGGGACAGAAGGCTGGGTTATGATGGAAGATGAACATTGATATGTTTGAGATGTGCAGTTAAAACATGCTGTAAGACTTTTTGCTCTTTTTGCTGATGCGGTGGGCAGCAATCAGGAGAAAAAATAACAGCACCGGCAGCAAGCCAGTTGTTTCTATAGGCGGCGATGCTTTCCGATGGATCTAAATATGAACCATCCTCGCGCTGCATCTCGTAATCATCAAATCCGAACTGGAAACCGCAGCATGGGCAAATTTCATGAGAATGATTGCCTTCATGATCATATGGCGGTTCCGTCAATCCCTTAAACCCGCAGACTGGGCAAGTATGCTTCATTTTGCATTCCTCCAAATAAATAAGCTGCCGGACATGCCGGCAGCTATTCGACAGCGAAATATGTGGTGACGTACGAAGGCCGGGAGAAGATCGACGTTGTGTCAATTCCGGCAGACGTGCCGCGTTTTTTGTGGGCTTCTTTGTATGAATCTGACTGCTGCCAGTCTTGAAAGGCTCTTTCTGTTTCCCACAAGGTCAGAATGACATACGTGTCACTGTCAAGCGGACGGAGCACACGAATCGCTTCAAAGCCAGGCTCGTTTTCGACTTTTCCCGCTCTGTTTTTAAATCTGTTTTCAAACAGAGGACGACCTTCCTGAGTGACGGCAATATTGTTCAAAACTGCGAAACCGGGATGCTTCATCTCTCCGACTTGGTCAATGACTTCATAAGCGTGCGGCGCCTGGAAAATGGTATCTCCGCTTGTTTCGTGAATCAAAATCGCGTTTTCCTGCCCCTGCATCAAAAGGATATGTTCTGAGGGATGCTTCTTCACAATCGTTTTTAAAAAATCGGCTGTCCCATATGTCATATAAACCTTCATATCAGCCACCTCCTGCTTGCTAGTATATCAAAACAATGGTATAAGTTTCTATTGGCGAGTGCTTCGAACATAATTCAAAACAATTTTTCCCATACTACCCTTAGAAAGGCGAGGTGAGTCCATGTTTAAGATAAAGAAAAAGAAACTTTTTATACCCATCATTATTTTAGTGTTAACTGCTTTTCTCGCTTTAATAGGATATATTTCAATTATTTTTCTCGGGCATTATGTCATAGATGAAAAAAAGCTGATCCTTCACGCCTCTTCAAAAATTGTTGATCAAAACGGTGATGAGGTTGCGAGCCTGTATACAGAAAATCGCGAGCCGGTCTCGATCAATGAGATTCCGAAGCAGGTCAGAGAAGCGTTTATCGCTGTGGAGGATAAAAGGTTTTATGAGCATCACGGCATTGATGTAAAGTCTGTCGGAAGGGCGGTGTACCGCGATATTTTAGCTGGCGGAAAGGTGGAAGGCGGAAGCACGATCACCCAGCAGCTTGCCAAAAATATTTTTCTGACACACGACAAAACGTTTTTAAGAAAAACGAAAGAAGTGATCATTGCGATCAATCTTGAACGGGATTACAGCAAGGACAAGCTGCTTGAAATGTATTTGAACCAGCTTTACTTCGGACATGGGGTCTACGGCATACAAGCGGCGGCCCATTATTACTTTAATAAAGAAGTAAAAGACTTAACCGTTTCCGAAGGCGCGGTTTTGGCCGCTATTCCGAAGGCGCCTTCCACGTATTCTCCTGTTTTGCATCCTGATAAAAGCAAGGAGCGGCGTGATACGATTCTCGGCATGATGAATGACCAAGGCTACATCAGTGCGAAAGAGGCTGTCAGCGCTCAGGGGAGGACGCTCGGGCTGAACGTGAAGAAACAGTCGGAAACACCATGGTTTGACAGCTATATCGACCTTGTAATTAAAGAGGCGGAGGACAAGTACTCAATTTCCGGAGAGCAGCTGCTTCAAGGCGGATACACGATCAAGGTGCCGCTTGATTCAAAGCTTCAAAAGACGGCTTATCAAGTGATGAAACAGGGAAGCTATTATCCGGGAACAGATCAGAATGCTGAAGGAAGCGCGGTGTTTATCAATAATAAGACAGGCGGTGTGGAAGCGGCGATCGGCGGAAGAGATTACACAGCCAAAGGATATAACCGCGTCACAGCTGTCCGCCAGCCGGGTTCCACATTTAAGCCGCTTGCAGTATACGGACCGGCGATGCAGGAAAAGAAATTTAAGCCATATTCTCTATTGAAGGATGAGCTGCAATCCTACGGAGATTATACGCCGAAAAACTATGACAGCCGGTATGAGGGCGAAGTGACCATGTCTGACGCCATTACGTACAGCAAAAACGCGCCGGCTGTCTGGACGCTGAATGAGATCGGCGTCGAAACAGGAAAATCTTATTTGAAAGCAAACGGCATTGATATCCCTGATGAAGGCCTTGCCCTCGCTCTCGGCGGCTTGGAAAAAGGCGTTTCACCGCTTCAGCTTGCCGGCGCGTTTCATACGTTTGCCGCGAATGGAATGTATACTGAGCCCTACTTTATTTCCAGCATAATAGATGAAGACGGAGAAACAATAGCCGATCATAAGGAAGAAGGAAAGCGGGTTTTCAGCAAGCAGACGTCCTGGAATATGACGAGAATGCTGCAGCAGGTGGTCAAAAAGGGAACGGCAACGTCCGGCACCTATCACGGAGATTTGGCGGGGAAAACCGGTTCTACGACTTATACAGGGGTCTCCGGAGCGACAAAGGACGCCTGGTTTGCAGGCTATACGCCAAAAATAACCGGGGCTGTCTGGATGGGCTATGACAAAACGGATCAAAACCATTACTTAAAAGGCGGCAGCGCGTATTCAACAAGACTGTTTAAGGATATTTTGACACAGGCTGGAGAAACCGGTGATGTGTTTACGAAGCCTAAAAACGTCAAAGAACTCGAAAGCCCGATTGAGCTGGAGCCGGTCAAAACACTGAAAGCGGATTACACATTTAAAGCTGCTGGGCTCTTTACCATTGAATTAAATTGGGACGCTCAAGAGGATGACCGGGCTGTATACAGAATCTATGTAAACAAGGACGGCAAGGAGACACTTCTTGATTCAGTCGAAGGAAAGGGAAGTTATGAAATTCCTTATGCCAAC
The DNA here is from genome assembly GCF_004124315.2 of Bacillus cabrialesii. GTDB lineage: Bacteria > Bacillota > Bacilli > Bacillales > Bacillaceae > Bacillus > Bacillus cabrialesii. The sequence continues at coordinate 1,114,316 of NZ_CP096889.1, forward strand.
TTGTTTTCAGGCGCTTCTTATAAAGTCGTGCCTTATAATACACAGACAAAAAGAGAAGGGGAAGGAACCGATTACGTTCAGCCTAAATTGTTTTCCTCATAATGGAATTCGGCGATTTTTTGAACTTTGAGCCTCATTTCTATACCATTTGCCTAAAACAAGGTATAGTGTAATAAGTCAAGAAATACGAACGTATGGTTGCAGTATGAAAGGTGGAAATCAGATGAGTAAACGAGAAACGTTTAACGAGACGTTCTTAAAAGCTGCACGGGGAGAAAAAGCGGATCACACGCCTGTATGGTATATGAGACAAGCAGGGCGCTCACAGCCGGAATACCGTAAGCTGAAGGAAAAATACGGATTGTTTGAGATCACACATCAGCCCGAACTTTGTGCGTATGTCACAAGACTGCCGGTTGAGCAATACGGAGTCGATGCTGCAATCCTATATAAAGATATCATGACTCCGCTCCCGTCAATCGGTGTGGATGTTGAAATCAAAAACGGGATCGGACCTGTGATTGATCAGCCGATCAGGTCTCTGGCGGACATTGAAAAACTCGGCCAGATTGATCCGGAACAGGACGTGCCGTACGTGCTTGAGACGATTAAACTGCTTGTCAATGAGCAGCTGAACGTCCCGCTCATCGGTTTCTCAGGTGCGCCTTTTACCCTGGCGAGCTACATGATCGAAGGCGGCCCGTCGAAAAACTACAATAAAACAAAAGCCTTCATGTACAGCATGCCGGATGCATGGAATCTGCTGATGTCCAAGCTTGCCGACATGATCATCTTGTATGTGAAAGCGCAGATTAAGGCAGGCGCAAAAGCGATTCAAATCTTTGATTCGTGGGTCGGCGCGCTGAATCAGGCAGATTACAGAACATACATCAAACCCGTGATGAACCGGATCTTTTCAGAGCTTGCGGAGGAGAATGTGCCGCTGATCATGTTTGGCGTTGGCGCAAGCCATCTGGCAAGTGACTGGCATGACCTTCCTCTCGATGTTGTCGGGCTGGATTGGAGACTCAGCATTGATGAAGCCAGATCAAAAGGCATCACCAAAACAGTGCAAGGCAACCTGGATCCGTCCATTTTGCTTGCGCCATGGGACGTCATTGAGAAGAAAACGGCGGAAATACTTGATCAAGGAATGAAATCGGACAGCTTCATTTTTAACCTGGGACACGGGGTATTTCCTGACGTCAGCCCTGAGGTTTTGAAAAAACTGACAGCATTTGTCCATAAATATTCACAAAACAAGAAAATGGGTCAATATTCCTAAGCGTATCTTTTGGTATCATGAAGATATCCTGTCAAAATGTTTGTATCAGATCATTAAAGAGGGTGTAAACAGTGAGTAGAAAGAAAATGGGGCTTCTCGTGATGGCGTACGGCACGCCTTATAAAGAAGAAGATATCGAACGTTATTATACACATATCAGAAGAGGCAGAAAGCCTGAACCTGAAATGCTTCAAGATTTGAAAGACAGATATGAAGCGATTGGCGGCATTTCACCGCTTGCGAAAATCACAGAAGAGCAAGCGCACAAGCTTGAACAGCACTTAAATGAGATTCAGGACGAGATTACGTTTAAAGCGTATATCGGGCTGAAGCATATCGAGCCATTTATTGAAGACGCTGTGGCTGAGATGCATAAGGACGGCATTACAGAAGCAGTCAGCATTGTACTGGCACCGCATTTCTCCACGTTCAGCGTGCAGTCCTACAACAAACGTGCCAAAGAAGAGGCTGAAAAACTCGGCGGCTTAACGATTACGTCTGTTGAAAGCTGGTACGATGAACCGAAGTTCGTGACATATTGGGTTGACCGAGTGAAGGAAACATATGCGTCAATGCCTGAGAATGAAAAAGAAAACGCGATGCTTATCGTATCTGCACACAGTCTGCCGGAAAAAATCAAAGAATTTGGAGACCCGTATCCGGATCAGCTTCATGAATCCGCGAAATTGATTGCTGAAGGCGCAGGCGTTTCCGAATATGCTGTCGGCTGGCAAAGTGAAGGAAACACGCCTGATCCTTGGCTTGGTCCTGATGTACAGGATCTAACACGTGATTTATTTGAACAAAAAGGATATCAGGCATTTGTGTATGTCCCTGTCGGATTTGTCGCGGACCATTTAGAAGTGCTTTATGATAATGATTATGAATGCAAAGTGGTCACTGACGATATCGGCGCAAGCTACTACCGCCCGGAAATGCCGAATGCCAAGCCGGAATTTATTGATGCATTAGCTACAGTTGTATTAAAAAAATTAGGACGTTAAAGAAGGCGATGAACATGAGTGACGGCAAAAAACATGTAGTCATCATCGGCGGCGGCATTACCGGTTTAGCCGCCGCCTTCTATATGGAAAAAGAAATCAAAGAAAAAAACCTGCCGCTTGAGCTGACACTTGTTGAAGCAAGTCCGAGAGTCGGCGGGAAAATCCAGACTGTCAAGAAAGACGGCTATATCATCGAAAAAGGGCCTGATTCATTTCTGGAACGGAAGAAAAGCGCTCCGGAGCTTGTCAAAGACTTAGGACTTGAACATTTACTTGTCAACAATGCGACAGGACAATCCTATGTGCTTGTAAACCGCACCCTCCATCCAATGCCGAAGGGCGCCGTGATGGGGATACCGACAAAAATTGCGCCGTTCGTTTCAACCGGCCTGTTTTCTCTGTCCGGGAAGGCGAGAGCCGCTATGGATTTCATTCTGCCTGCAAGCAAATCAAAAGACGACCAGTCATTGGGAGAATTTTTCCGCAGACGTGTCGGAGATGAAGTGGTTGAGAATTTAATCGAGCCGCTCCTGTCAGGCATCTACGCGGGCGACATTGACAAGCTCAGCCTGATGTCGACATTCCCGCAATTTTACCAGACGGAACAAAAGCACAGAAGCCTGATTCTCGGCATGAAAAAAACAAGGCCTCAAGGCTCCGGCCAGCAGCTGACGGCAAAAAAACAAGGGCAGTTTCAGACCCTGTCAACCGGTTTGCAGACCTTGGTAGAAGAGATCGAAAAGCAATTAAAGCTGACGAAGGTATACAAAGGGACAAAAGTGACAAAGATCAGCCGCGGCGGCACTGGCTACTCACTTGAGCTGGATAACGGTGTCACACTTGATGCTGAGTCAGTGATTGTGACTGCTCCGCATAAAGCGGCTGCGGGAATGCTTTCTGAGCTTCCTGCCATTTCTCATTTGAAAAATATGCATTCCACATCAGTGGCAAACGTCGCTTTGGGTTTTCCTGAAGGCGCCGTCCAAATGGAGCATGAGGGCACGGGCTTTGTTATCTCAAGAAACAGTGATTTCGCGATCACAGCCTGTACGTGGACGAACAAAAAATGGCCGCACGCAGCGCCGGAAGGCAAAACGCTGCTTCGGGCATATGTTGGAAAAGCCGGAGACGAATCCATTGTTGACCTCTCAGATAACGACATTATCAACATTGTGTTAGAAGACTTAAAGAAAGTCATGAACATAAACGGGGAGCCGGAAATGACATGTGTTACCCGCTGGCATGAAAGCATGCCGCAGTACCATGTCGGCCACAAGCAGCGCGTCAAAGAGCTGCGCGAAGCACTGGTCTCCGCATATCCGGGTGTCTACATGACAGGCGCTTCTTTTGAAGGTGTCGGAATTCCCGACTGCATCGATCAAGGAAAAGCTGCCGTGTCTGACGCGCTTACCTATTTATTCAGCTAAAAACCTCCGCTATGGCGGAGGTTTTTTTGTTGTGCAATGGCAATATTGTGTAAAAAAATGATTGATTTGAGCAGTGGATTGTGATACATTTGCATATGTACTTTATGACTAAAATGTTCAAACGGTCAGTTTTGAGGTGAATATAATGTCAATAGATCGAAAAAAGCTTATTTTGGAGGCGGCCACAAAGTCTTTCACACAGTTCGGGTATAAAGCGACGACAATGGATCTGGTGGCAAAGCTTGCGAACGTGGGGAAGGGAACCATCTATACTTTTTTCAAAAACAAAGAAGAGCTGTTTGACGAGATTTTCACTACATTATTGAAGGAAATGAAGCAAAAAGCAGACGAAGCGATGGAGCCGAACCTTCCGTTCCATGAAAATGTGCACAGAGCGCTGTTTGCCATTCTGGAGTTCAGAAAAACACATCAGCTGACGATTAAAATTTTCCAAGAAAATGCCGAGATTGGTACAATGGCAGTTCAGGATGTGATCCAGAAAATGGAGCAAGCCATTCTGTCTTATATCAAAAATAAGATTGAAGATGGGATCGAAAGCGGTGCAATCAAGCCGTGCGACCCTGAACTGACAGCTTTTGTGATGCTGAAGCTTTATATCGCGCTCATTTTTGACTGGGAAAAACAGCATCCCCCGCTCGATAAAGAGACAATTGCGGAACTGCTTGAATTGTATGTAGTCAAAGGATTGTCAGCCAACTAGATAATCCTTTGTTTTTGCAAGAAAATGACCATTTTTCATGATGAGTCAGTTTTAGAATGGAGGCATCAGGATGAACACAATACGAAGTCAGTGGAAAGACATCGTAACGAGTAAAAAATTATTAATTCCCATCATAGCCATTTTGTTTGTCCCGCTTATTTACAGCGGCGTGTTCTTAAAGGCGTATTGGGACCCGTACGGCACAGTTGACCAGCTGCCTGTCGTTGTCGTCAACCAAGACAAAGGGGCAACATATGAAGGAGAAAAACTTCAAATCGGTGATGATCTGGTCAAAGAATTAAAGGATAATAAAAACTTTGATTGGCATTTTTCCAGTGATCTCGACCAATCGTTAAAGGACTTATTAAATCAAAAATACTATTTAGTTGTCGAGATTCCTGAGGATTTTTCTAAGAATGCCAGCACTGTGCTGGACAAAAATCCGAAAAAACTGGATCTGAAATACCATACAAATGCCGGTTCAAACTATGTAGGGGCGACAATCGGTGAAAAAGCGATTGATAAACTGAAAGCCTCTGTTTCTAAAGAAGTGACCGAGCAATATACGAAAGTCATTTTTGATAACTTTAAAGATATCGCTAAAGGGTTGAGCGACGCGAGCAGCGGAGCGAAAAAAATTGATGATGGCACAAAGGATGCGAAAAACGGAAGCGCCCAGCTGAAAGAAAATCTGGAGAAGCTGAAGGAAAGCACCGCCACCATCAGTGACAAAACAGCGCAGCTTGCAGATGGAGCGGCACAGGTGACAAGCGGTATCCAATCACTTGACAGCTCGCTCGGAAAATTCCAGGACAGCAGTAACCAAATTTATGATAAATCTAGTAAGCTTGCGGCAGGATCAGGCGAGCTGACAGGCAAGATGAATGAACTTCTTGCCGGACTTCAAAACGTGCAGAAGGGTACGCCTAATCTTACAAACGGGCTGGATCAGCTCAACAGTAAAGCGCAAGAAGAAGCGGAGAAAGCAGCAAAAGCGGAAAAGCTCATTAATGCGCTCGATTTAACGAAGCTTGAAACAGCTGTGAACAATCTGGAAAAGTCAGAAACTGCGATGAAGGAATTCAAAAAACAGCTGACTGACTTTGAAAACAGCTTGAAAAACCGTGATCAGGCTTTTAAAAATGTCATCAATTCGAGTGATTTCTTAACAGCGGAACAAAAAAGCCAGTTGATTAATTCTGTTGAGAAAAAGCTTCCGCAAGTTGATGCGCCTGATTTTGATCAAATCTTAAGCCGGCTTCCTGCAGCTGATCAGCTGCCTGACATTGCAACGATGAAAAGCTCGTTGGAAGATGTGAAAGCGGAGGTTGCACAGGTGAAAGCCATGCCGGAAGCTACATCTAAGCTTTATAACGGCGCAAAAACAATTCAAGATGCAATTGACAGATTAACTGAGGGAGCTGATAAGATATACAACGGTTCACAGAAGCTGACAGATGGCCAAACTAAACTGACAGCCGGTATCGGTGAATATAATAAGCAGTTCGCAAAAGCAAAAGCGGGCTCAGAGCAATTGGTGACAGGAAGCAGCAAAGTATCCGGCGGCTTGCTGAAGCTGTTAGACGGTTCTAAACAAGTCCAAAACGGATCATCAAAACTTGCAGACGGATCTGCATCACTTGATACAGGTTTAGGCAAGCTATTGGACGGCACAGGAGAGCTGTCTAATAAGCTGAAGGATGCGGCAGACCAAACAGGAGATGTCGATGCTGACGATCAAACATACAGCATGTTTGCCGATCCAGTCAAAACTAATGATGACGCCATTCATTCGGTGCCTAACTACGGAACAGGGCTGACACCTTATATTCTGTCAATGGGCTTGTATGTCGGCGGTATCATGCTGACGGTTGTCTTCCCGCTGAAGGAAGCGTCAGGACGTCCGAGAAACGGTTTTGAGTGGTTCTTCAGCAAGTTCAATGTCATGATGCTCGTTGGAATCATTCAATCGCTGATTGTGGCGACGGTTCTTCTTCTGGGAATTGGTCTCGAGGTTGAGAGCACGTGGAGATTTTACGTGTTTACGATCATTACGAGTCTCGCTTTCCTGGCGATGATTCAATTTTTGGCCACAACGATGGGCAACCCGGGACGATTTATCGCAGTCATTATTTTAGTGCTGCAACTGGGAGCGAGCGGAGGAACCTTCCCGCTTGAATTGCTTCCGAATTTCTATCAAGTCATCCACGGCGCATTGCCGATGACCTACAGCATTAACGGATTCAGAGCGGTCATTTCAAACGGAGACTTTGGCTACATGTGGCAAATGGCCGGCGTTTTAATCGGCATTGCCCTCGTTATGATTGCGCTCAGCATTACTTACTTTACGATTTTAAGCCGGAAGGAAGAAACATCAGAAGAACAGCCGGCTTCATAATGAAAAAGAACTTGTTTCCTTGGAAACAAGTTCTTTTTTTATTACATTCCCCATTTGACAAGCAATCCTGTATAGGTTAAACCGCCGCCAAATCCGAAAAGCATCACAGTTTGATCTTTTTTCAGCTTCCCGGCTTTCACTGCGAGATCTAGCGCCAAAACAATCGAAACAGAGGACGTGTTGCCATAGTATTCGACACTGGTGAGCGTTTTTTCGATCGGGAACGGTGTTTTTTCACAAATCGATTCGATCATGCGCAAGTTGGCGCTGTGAGGGACAAACCAATCGAGCTCGCCGCTTGTCAGCCCTGCCTGCTGTAAAAGGCGTTCAAATTCGCGGGGGACGGTTCTCGCTGCCCATTTATACACTTCGCGTCCGTTTTGGACCATTTTACCGGAGCCGGCAAGCTGCACCCCGTTTAGTTCATTCCGAAGTCCGGCGCGGTATAAAATATCTCCGCTGTTCCCGCTTGTTCCTTGGACAGACGCAAGAAATCCAGGTGTCTCTTCATCTCGTTCCACTAACAGCGCACCCGCAGCGTCGCCAAACAGAACGCATGTCGTTCGATCAGTATAATCTGTTACTTTTGATAGTGTCTCTCCGGCGATGACGAGAATTTTTTGATGAAGGCCGGATGTGATCAATCCGTTTGCCAAATGAAGGCCGTATGTCAGCCCGGCGCATGTCGCATTAATATCCAGCGCGCCGGTGTTTTCCCAGCCGAAATATTCCTGCACACGGCATGCCGTACTTGGGAAGGCGTAATCGGATGTTGTTGTGGCAACGAGAATCATATCAACGTCATCAAGAGTGCCTTCATAACGTTTGTTGAGATCCTTCACCGCTTCTATGCATAAATCAGAGGTAAACTGCTGTTCATCCGCAATCCGGCGCTCTCTCATTCCTGTACGCTGAACGATCCATTCATCCGACGTATCAACGATCTTTTCTAAATCTGCATTTGTTAAGCGTCTGCTCGGCGCATAGGTGCCGATAGCTGTAATTTTTGCTTTTGACATATGTATCACTCCTTATGATCAGATTATAACACTAGATATTAGTATCTGGTACTAAAAAGAAGGTTTTTTCATAAAAAAAGAGAAATTGTGAAATAGAGAATCTATGAATGAGAAAAGGAGGCTGGAAAATGGTCAGTCAAGAAGCGGTAGTTTCTATGGCGGTATCTGGGGCTATTGCGTTTTTGTTGCCGATCGGGCTGATTGTATGGTTTAAGCGTAAGTATGGCGCCTCGCTTAAAGCGTTCTTTATTGGCGCTCTCACGTTTTTTGTCTTTGCCCAGCTGCTGGAGGGCGGCGTTCATGTTTATGTACTGCAAGTGAATGAAATGACAAAAGAAGCAATGCGAAATCCATTGTGGTATGGCATTTACGGCTGCTTGATGGCCGGTATTTTTGAGGAGTGCGGAAGGTATATCATGATGAGACTTTTTTTGAAGCGCCATCATGCTTGGTCGGATGGCTTGGCGTTCGGAACGGGCCATGGAGGGCTTGAGGCTATCATCATTACAGGCTTGTCCTCTATCTCGCTTATTGTATACGCGTTTGCGATCAATAGCGGAACGTTTGAACAGCTTTTGATCAATGATGACATGAAACAGGCGCTTTTGCCGATTCAGGAGCAGCTGCTGCATACTCCTTCGTATGAATGGCTGCTGGGCGGCATAGAAAGAATCAGTGCGATTGCTGTCCAGATCGGGCTGTCTCTAGTTGTCCTGTATGCGGTTAAAAGCCGCCGGCCGCTGTTTTTGCTGTATTCTATTCTTTTACATGCGCTCTTTAATTTACCGGCGGTTTTATACCAAAAAAGAATCATAGAACATGTTGCTGCTGTTGAAATCATTGTTGCTTTACTAGCGGCCGTATCAGTTTATTGGATTATAAAAGCAAAAAGATTGTTTCAATAAAAGGTCCAAGCAGCAGCACAGCCCGCTTGGAAAAATGCGAATGGAAATATTCAGTAAGCATGGGTCATCAGAATATTTCTGATTCAGTCTTTAGCAATGACAGCAAGAGTGTCTGTGTTTTTTACAAGAGAAACAATGGTGTTTCTTTTTCTTCTTCTCGCAAGGGTCATGGCATTCTTTCTTTTTCTCGCAATGGTCGTGGAAATCTTTATCGAACCACTCGTCAAAGAACCAAAACTCATCAAACCAATCGTGACAATGATGTTTCCGTTCATGTGAATGACGACAGCACATAGATATCCCTCCTCTTCCCATGCTCTCTACAGCATATGAGAGATTGATAGGAAAAGATTGGACGGGTCCCTCGGGAAAAGAGTATATTTTAAATAGAAACATAAAAGGAGGAATGTCCTATGACGTCCGTACGTAAAACGATGGAGCTCATTAAAGAACTTGTATCGATCCCTAGCCCGACAGGAAATACATATGAGGTGATCAATTATATTGAAAGCCTTTTAAAAGAATGGAAGGTAGAAACGGTTCGGAACCATAAGGGCGGCTTAATTGCAACGCTTCCCGGTCGCGACACATCCCGGCACCGCATGCTTACAGCGCACGTTGATACCCTCGGGGCTATGGTAAAAGAAATTAAAGCTGACGGCCGGCTGAAAATCGATTTGATCGGCGGCTTCCGATACAATTCGATTGAGGGGGAGTATTGCCAAATTGAAACCGCCTCGGGAAAGACGTATACAGGCACCATTTTAATGCATCAAACGTCTGTGCACGTTTACAAGGACGCGGGAAAAGCTGAACGGAATCAAGAGAATATGGAGATCCGCCTTGATGAGCCTGTTCACTGCCGGAAAGATACGGAGGAGCTTGGCATTGGAGTCGGAGATTTTGTATCATTTGATCCCCGCGTCGAGATCACATCTAGCGGATTTATTAAATCACGCCATTTGGATGACAAAGCAAGCGTTGCCTTATTGCTCCGCTTAATCCACCAAATTCAGACAGAAGACATTGAACTGCCGTATACAACTCATTTTCTCATTTCCAATAATGAAGAGATCGGATACGGCGGGAATTCGAATATTCCTCCTGAAACGGTCGAATATTTGGCGGTTGACATGGGGGCGATCGGTGACGGGCAGGCGACAGATGAATATTCAGTATCAATCTGTGTAAAGGATGCGAGCGGGCCGTATCATTACCAGCTGAGAAAGCATTTAGTTGATATAGCCGAGAAGCATCATATTGACTATAAGCTTGATATTTATCCGTATTATGGGTCGGATGCGTCGGCAGCAATCAAAGCCGGGCATGATATTGTGCATGGCCTCATCGGGCCGGGAATTGACGCGTCGCATGCATTTGAACGCACCCATAAAACATCTCTTCGCCATACGGCTAAGCTTCTGTACTATTATGTACAGTCACCAATGGTTTAAAGGGGAAGGCGAATGAAGATTTATGAGCTCAAAAGCACATTCGGCTGGGAAGGTGATGACGGCTTGGGGGAACAGCTGATCCAACAAATCCTTGCCGGAGAAAAAACAGCCACGTGCGCGCCGAAATCATTATATTCAAAAGATGAATTGAGCTACGTGTATCAAACAGCGGGGGAGCTTGTTACAGTTTATGATAAACATGACAATCCGCGATGCAATATAATAGTGACAGATGTGTTTGAAACGACCTTTGGAGCGCCTGATATGAGGCTAGTCAAAGGAGAGGGCAACGGCGGCCGAATTGAGGAGTTTCAAGAAGACCATCGGATGGCATGGGCGGAACTGATCAAAAACGGTGATCTGGAGCTGAATGAGGATACGGTTTTGATTACAGAGCTGTTTGCGCTTGTTCAAGACTAAAAAAGCCTGCGGGGCAAGAACCCCGCAGGCTTTTTATTAACCGGAAATGGTTGCGTTTTGGTCAGTCTTTGATTGAGACATAACTGCCTCTGCTTTCGCAGGGTTAAACATGCCTTCCCATTTAGACATTACAACGGCAGCAAGCGCGTTCCCAGTCAGGTTGACAACTGTACGTGCCATGTCCATGATGCGGTCTACGCCGGCAATAAAGGCAAGTCCTTCAGCCGGAACGCCGATGGTGCTTAGTGTTGCAAGCAATACGACAAAAGATGTCCCTGGAACAGCAGCCATCCCTTTAGATGTCACCATTAACACAAGTACTAACGTAATTTGTTGCCAAAGAGACAGGTCAATGTGGTACACCTGCGCCAAAAACAGCGCGGCAATAGATTGATAGAGAACGGAACCGTCTAAGTTAAACGTATATCCGATCGGAATCACAAATGAAACAATGCCTTTCGGACAGCCGATTTTCTCCATTTTTTCCATGATTCGCGGAAGAACTGTTTCAGAGCTGGACGTACTGAACGCCAGTAAGATTTCGTCCTTCATGTAAGCAAGGAATTTGAAGATGCTGATGCCGGCAATTTTTCCGACAATCCCGAAAATAACAATTAAGAAGAAAGCAAGCGCGACATAAACCAATCCGACGAGCTTTCCGAGAGAGAGAAGAGAACCGAGCCCGAATTTAGACACAGTCACTCCGATAAGCGCGAAAACGCCGAATGGCGCTACTTTCATCACAAGGTTTACAACGTGGAACATGGCATGGGATACACCTTCGAAAAAGGCTAATACAGGCTTGCCGCGTTCGCCGATCGCTGAAATTCCCAATGCAAACAGCACTGTAAAGCAGATGATGGCAAGAAGATCTCCTTCAACCAAGGACTGGAAGAAGTTTGTCGGCACAATATGCAGGAACGTTTCCGCCACTGATTTATTGCTTTGTTCTTTTTCAGTTTCAACATATTGACTGATGTCTGATTTTTGAGCTTCGTGTATATTAACTCCTGTACCCGGATGGAAGATGTTTGCAAGGGCTAGTCCGAGAATAATGGCAAAAGTCGTGATGATCTCGAAGTACAGAATCGTTCTGAAGCCTAATTTACCGACTTGCTTTCCATTTCCTGCACCGGCTACACCGATGATTAAGCTGGAGACAACAATAGGAATCACTATCATTTTGATTAAGCGTAAAAAGAGATCCCCGACTGGCTGCAGGTAAGTTGGCAATGCTGGGTTGCCATACCAAATGACGCCAACAATGACACCTAGAATAAGTCCAACGAATATTTGTGTGGCTAATCCAAACTTAATTCTTTTCATAGATTACCTCCCAAAAAACAAAGTATCAACATATATCATGAATCGACATATATTTAATCTCACTATTAGATCAAATTATAATAGATAAGAAATGAATTCGTCTACAGTAAATTATATTTAGAAAATAAAGAATATTCTAAAATGAAATTAAAATCACCAGAATTATCTAAAAACGGGTGAGCTTTGACCCAACCTGACTGTTATTTCAAAATAAAAAGATAGGAAAAAAATCAAGAAAATCCCGCGCGTAAGGCGCGGGATTTTCGCTCATTACAAATCGTTTACTTTTATACAGTCATTGCAGATATTACCATAACACTCATGTTGCTCTTCTATCTTCTTTCCGCATTCCGCGCACTTTTTCGAAGGCAGGTTTCTAAAAAATTCTGTGATTTTCCCCAGCATAACCAATCCCTCTTTCCCCTTTGTATTGTTTTCATTGTAATATAACAGATCGTAAAAATCAATAACTGTTTTGATACAATGTTTAAAACATGCTTTTTTTAAGAAAAATGGGTATATTGAAGGAGGATCAATTTTCTTGAAAAGATAGGAGGACATTATGAAAGTTACAGTTATCGGATGCTATGGCGGTTTTCCGGCCGCAAATGAAGCGACGTCGGGCTATTTGTTTCAGTCAGGTGATTATTCTCTGCTTGTCGATTGCGGCAGTGCCGTATTATCTAAGCTGTTCGGATATGTGCTGGCGGAAAAGCTGGATGCGGTCATTCTGTCTCATTATCACCATGACCATATCGCCGACATCGGACCGCTGCAATTTGCCAAGCAAGTCGGTTCGTTTCTCGGCAAAGGAGAGCATACGCTTCCGATTTACGGACATGATGCTGATCTAGAACAGTTTCAAAAGCTTACATATAAAACACATACGAAAGGGATTGCCTATCAGCCGGATCAGCCGCTGGCTGCCGGTCCGTTTACGATCACCTTTTTAAAAACGATTCACCCGGTGACGTGCTATGCCATGCGGATTACTGACGGCAGCCATACTGTCGTATATACCGCTGATTCCAGCTATCAGGATTCATTTATTCCGTTTTCGGAAAATGCCGATTTATTGATCTCAGAATGCAATTTTTATGCCGATCAAGACGGGACAAGCGCAGGGCATATGAACAGCCTGGAAGCCGGGCGAATTGCAAAAGAAGCGGGAGCGGGAGAGCTGCTGCTGACGCATTTGCCGCATTTCGGCGTGCATGACAATCTTCGCAAAGAAGCGAAAACCGTTTTTAACGGCAAAGTAAATATTGCGACATCAGGTTTTGTGTGGGAAGGATAAAGGAGGAGCACCATGTTATTTATAGACAATCAAAATATCAATGATCCGCGGATCAATCTTGCTATCGAGGAGTACTGTGTAAAGCATTTAGATCCCAAACAGCCGTATTTGCTCTTTTATGTGAACCAGCCGTCTATTATCATTGGGAAAAACCAAAATACAATAGAAGAAATCAATACAAAATATGTAGAGGAAAACGGGATTATCGTCGTCCGCCGTTTATCAGGCGGAGGCGCTGTGTATCATGATCTGGGGAACTTGAACTTCAGCTTTATCACAAAGGATGACGGGGACAGCTTTCATAACTTTAAAAAGTTCACTGAGCCGGTGATCCAGGCTTTGCACCAGCTTGGGGTTCAAGCGGAATTAAGCGGCCGCAACGACATTGTAGTGGATGGCCGGAAAATATCCGGAAACGCCCAGTTTGCGACAAAAGGACGCATTTTCAGCCACGGCACCCTCATGTTTGATTCAGCCATTGATCATGTTGTGTCAGCATTAAAGGTGAAAAAGGATAAAATTGAATCAAAGGGCATCAAGTCGATCAGAAGCCGAGTGGCAAACATCAGTGAGTTTCTCGATGATAAAATGACCACAGAAGAATTCCGCAGCCATTTGCTTCGCCACATTTTTAACACAAATGACATTCAAAACGTGCCGGAGTATAAGCTGACGGAAAAAGATTGGGAGGTCATTCATCAAATTTCGAAAGAGCGCTATCAGAATTGGGATTGGAACTACGGCCGCTCGCCGAAATTTAACCTCAATCACTCCAAACGCTATCCGATCGGGTCGATAGACTTGCGTCTGGAAGTCAAGAAAGGCAAAATTGAGGACTGCAAAATCTTCGGAGATTTCTTCGGTGTCGGTGATGTATCTGAAGTTGAAAACCTGCTGGTCGGAAAACAATACGAACGCAGCGTCATCGCTGATGTGCTGGAAGATGTGAATCTCAAGCATTACTTTGGGAACATTACGAAAGAGGATTTCCTTGATCTGATTTATTAAGGCAAAACACATTGTTTGAAAGAGCGGCTGTGCTTTTGAAATAATGGTGGCAGGAGGGATTCACATGAAGGTGTTTTTAATCGGAGCGAACGGACAAATCGGACAAAGACTTGTTTCTTTATTCCAAGACAATCCTGATCATTCCGTCAGAGCAATGGTTAGAAAAGAAGAGCAGAAAGCGTCTCTCGAAGCTGCCGGTGCAGAAGCTGTGCTTGCGAATCTTGAAGGCAGTCCGGAAGAAATCGCCGCCGCGGCAAAAGGCTGCGACGCGATTATTTTCACAGCGGGTTCAGGCGGCAGCACAGGTTATGATAAAACGCTGCTGGTTGATCTGGATGGAGCGGCAAAAGCCGTTGAAGCCGCGGACATCGCGGGAATCAAACGGTTTATCATGGTAAGCGCCCTGCAAGCCCACAACCGTGAAAATTGGAATGAATCACTTAAACCTTATTATGCGGCCAAGCATTATGCTGATAAAATTTTGGAAGCAAGCGGTTTAACCTATACGATTATCCGTCCGGGAGGCCTTCGCAATGAGCCTGGAACGGGAACTGTTTCAGCAGCCGCCGATTTGGAGCGGAGATCCATTTCCCGTGAGGACGTTGCGAAAACGGTCATTGCCTCTTTGGATGAAACCAATACGGAAAATCGGGCCTTTGACCTGACAGAAGGAGATACACCGATTGCCGAAGCATTGAAGAAACTATAACAGTACTGACACTCGGGGCTTTTTGCTCTTGAGTGTTTTTTTCTGTTTCTCTATAATGAAGGAGAAAGCTTATCTTCAATAATGAATGACTGTTCATTCACTTTAAGGGGTGGGAGAATGAATCTCGTTTCGAAATTGGAAGAGACAGCATCTGAGAAGCCCGACAGCATCGCATGCAGGTTTAAGGATCACATGATGACGTATCAGGAGCTGAATGAACACATTCAGCGATTTGCGGACGGCCTTCAGGAAGCCGGTATGGAGAAAGGGGACCATCTAGCTTTGCTGCTCGGCAATTCGCCTGATTTTATCATCGCGTTTTTTGGTGCGTTAAAGGCTGGGATTGTGGTGGTGCCTATCAATCCGATGTACACGCCGACAGAAATCGGTTATATGCTGACAAATGGCGATGTAAAGGCGATCGTAGGCGTTGATCAGCTTTTGCCGCTTTATGAAAGCATGCATGAATCACTGCCGAAGGTTGAGCTCGTCATTTTATGCCAGACGGGAAATGCCGAGCCCGAAGCTTCAGAGCCAGAGGTCAGAATGAAAATGACAACGTTTGCAAAAATATTGCGTCCGGCATCCGCCGCTAAACAAAGCCCGGCGCTTGTCCCTGACGATACCGCGGTGATTTTATATACGTCGGGAACGACTGGAAAACCGAAAGGCGCGATGCTGACTCATCAGAATTTGTACAGCAATGCCAACGATGTCGCCGGTTATTTGGGAATGGATGAGAAGGACAATGTAGTCTGCGCTCTTCCTATGTTTCACGTGTTTTGTTTAACCGTCTGCATGAATGCCCCGCTGATGAGCGGCGCAACTGTCTTGATAGAACCTCAATTCAGTCCGGCATCTGTTTTTCAGCTTGTTAAGCTGCGGCAGGCGACCATTTTTGCCGGCGTGCCTACGATGTATAATTACTTGTTTCAGCATGAAGACGGAAAGAGAGATGATTTTTCTTCCATCCGGCTGTGCATTTCGGGAGGCGCGGCCATGCCAGTCGCGCTCTTGACCGCATTTGAAGAAAAATTCGGCGTGACCATTTTGGAAGGCTACGGGCTCTCGGAAGCATCACCCGTGACGTGCTTTAACCCGTTTGACAGGGGCAGAAAGCCGGGATCTATCGGGACAAGTATATTGCATGTTGAAAACAAAGTCGTAGATCCGCTCGGACGCGAGCTGCCCGATCATCAGGTCGGCGAATTGATCGTGAGGGGCCCCAATGTGATGAAAGGCTATTACAACATGCCGATGGAAACAAAGCATGCGTTAAAAGACGGATGGCTTTATACAGGGGACTTGGCAAGACGGGATGAGGACGGCTATTTTTACATTGTTGACCGGAAAAAGGACATGATCATTGTAGGAGGATACAACGTCTATCCGCGTGAGGTGGAGGAAGTGCTGTACAGCCATCCTGATGTTAAGGAGGCGGTTGTCATCGGTGTGCCGGACGCCCAAAGCGGGGAAGCGGTAAAGGGATATGTTGTGCCGAAGCGCTCTGGCGCAACAGAGGCGGACATCATGGAGCACTGTGAAAAACATCTCGCAAAATACAAACGGCCTGCCGCCATTACGTTTCTTGATGACATTCCGAAAAATGCGACAGGGAAAATGCTCAGACGGGCGCTGAGGGATATTTTGCCTCAATAATACGAAAAAAGCGAAGCGGCGGGCTTCGCTTTTTCAGTTTTAATCCTTTGCTTCTTTTTGAATAATATGAAGCAGCGCCTTGGTATCGTTTTTGCTTAATTTATAGTATGTGCCGTCCTTTAAAAAAACGGCTTGCCGGCTGCCGTCAATCCATAGTCTGAATGAGTCATACCGGTCTTTATGAAACTTGATTGTCCCTTCGTAATCAGGGGCTGATGTCTTTTCAGTCTTCAGCTGTTTTCCCTGATTCATAATGTCCAGCATATCTTTGACGTGCTGCCTTTTTTCGATCTCGATATCTTCTTGGCCGCTTGAAGAAAGCGTGATCAAATCCGCGTCTACCGATTGATACACATCGCCTGACCGGCTGTAAAGATAGAAAAATGCAATAAACACAAGACCGATAACCACGATGGCTGCCACTATTTTTTTCATTTGCATCACTCCAAACATTGTTAGTTTTCCCAGCGATCGGGCTTTCCATGCCTAAAAGGAAGGAAAAGTACGTACACATCGCTTGGTTCTAAGAATTTAAATTTATGATTACAATAGAAGTAATGGGTTGATGTGAGGAGTGAGGGTTATGCGCAAGTGGATTGCGGCAGCAGGGCTTGCTTACGTGCTGTACGGGCTGTTTTTTTATTGGTATTTTTTCCTGTCCGGTGATTCCGCAGTACCGGAGGCTGTGAAAGGGACTCAGGCTGATCCGGCTTCTTTCATGAAGCCGTCTGAATTGGCAGTGGCCGAGCAGTATTCGAATGTAAAGAATTTTTTATTTTTTATCGGCATTCCTCTTGATTGGTTCCTATTCTTTGTATTGCTGATCAGCGGCGTTTCGAAGAAAATCAAGAAATGGATGGAAGCGGCCGTGCCTTTTCGGTTTTTGCAGATCATTGGTTTTGTGTTTGTGCTTTCGCTGATCACAACTTTGGTGACACTGCCTTTAGATTGGATAGGCTATCAAGTCTCGCTTGACTACAACATTTCCACACAGACAGCGGCCAGCTGGGCTAAGGATCTGGTCATAGACTTTTGGATCAGCTTTCCGATCTTTACGCTTTGCGTTCTCGTGTTTTATTGGCTGATCAAAAGGCATGAAAAAAAATGGTGGTTATACGCCTGGCTGTTAACAGTGCCGTTCTCGCTGTTTCTGTTTTTTATTCAGCCGGTCATTATCGATCCTTTATACAATGATTTTTATCCGTTGAAAAACAAAGAGCTCGAAAGCAAAATTTTAGAGCTGGCAGAAGAAGCTAATATTCCGGCTAATCAAGTATATGAAGTGAATATGTCTGAAAAAACAAATGCGCTTAACGCCTATGTCACAGGAATCGGGGCCAACAAACGGATTGTATTGTGGGATACGACGCTGAACAAACTTGATGATTCAGAAATTCTCTTTATTATGGGCCACGAAATGGGCCATTATGTCATGAAGCACGTCTATATCGGACTGGCTGGCTATTTGGTCGTGTCGCTCGCCGGATTTTATATCATTGATAAGCTTTACAAGCGGACGGTCCGCTTTACCCGCAGCATGTTTCATTTGGAGGGACGGCATGACCTTGCAGCGCTGCCGGTGTTATTGCTTTTGGTGTCCGTTTTGAGCTTTGCGGTCACGCCTTTTTCTAATGCCGTCTCGCGTTATCAAGAGAATAAGGCTGACCAGTATGGGATCGAACTGACGGAAAACAGAGAAGCCGCTGTCAAAACGTTTCAGGATTTGGCCGTGACGGGACTGAGCCAGGTCAATCCTCCGGAGCTTGTTAAAATATTCAGAGGCAGCCATCCCTCGATTATGGAACGGATTCAACGAGCGGAAAAAGAAGAGAATGCGCCAGAACATCCTGCCTCAGAACAGGATGCTGACAAATAAAAAGAAGCAGGTATGGAGGAACCTGCTTCTTTTTTTCTATTATTGTGCAGCTGCTTGTACATTGATTAACCCTTTTCCATAGTAGAAAGAGCTTCCAAGGTTTGTCGCAGTGCTTTCTAAACGATCGCGGACTTGCGCGTTTGTCCAAGTCGGGTGCTTAGAAAGAATTAACGCTGCTGCTCCGGCAACGTGAGGAGTCGCCATTGACGTTCCGTTGTAAGCACCGTAAGTGCCTCCAGGAAGTGTGCTTTGGATAGATACGCCAGGAGCCATCACATCAAGCTCAGAACCTGCGCTTGAGAATGAAGCTCTTTGGTTGCTGCTGTTTACCGCACCTACCGCGATGGTAGAAGGATATTTTGCAGGATAGCCGACTGTGCTTGTGCTGCCCGATGAACCTTCGTTTCCGGCAGCGGCAGCAACTACGATGCCGCTGGAAACGGCTTTATCAACCACTGTTTTCAGCGCTGTTGAACCAGAAGGCCCGCCAAGGCTCATGTTGATAACATCCATATTGTTGGAAATGGCCCACTCAATGCCGTTAATAATCCAGCTGTATTGGCCGCTTCCTGTTGAGTCAAGAACTTTTACCGCATATAACGATGCGTTTGGCGCTACGCCCAGAACACCGATTGTGTTATTAAGAGCGGCAATCGTACCGGCTACATGTGTGCCGTGAGAACTGCCGTCCTGATATGGGTTTGTTTCAGAAGGTACGAAGCTTGCTCCGCCTTTGACGTTTAAGTCAGGATGAGAAGAGTCAATTCCGCTGTCGATAACAGCTACTTTTACATTAGAGCCTGTGTAGCCTTGAGAGTGAAGAGCCGGCGCTTTAATTTGAGAGATGCCGTAAGGAACAGATTGCGCATATTCATGTGCAATATGATCTTCTTCCACATATGCAACACTCGGATCTTGTTTTAATTCTTTTACCGCTTTTTCATCCAATGTTGCTGTGGCTGCGTTAACATACTTAAACTGCTTTTGAACTTTTCCGCCTTTCTCAGAAATAACATCCTTTTTCTTAGCGGAGCTCATGGCACTCATTGTCTGTTTAAATCCAACAATGTACTTCTTTTCTGTACTGCTTTTTCCGGCAGCCTGCGCAGACATGTTGCTGAACGCCATCGTAAAGATTAACGTTAACGCAAACAACAAGCTGATCCACAATTTTTTGCTTCTCACTCTTTACCCTCTCCTTTTAAAATATTCAGATTAGCCTTACTTAAGGGACTATTCTGTAAATTTATTGTAATAGATGGAATAATATTTTAGTAGACCCATTTTTTCGCGATGATTTTATCTCTATTTAGGTATATCATCTCTCGTTATTTCTGTAGAGACTCGAAATAACTAAATTGATACAGAAAAGAACGAAAATAGACATGAGTAAATGTTCATTATGCTGAAATGTTATGCTTTTTCAGGTTAAATGCTCCTGAGTCCCGGGAAATTCCTGTCGAAAAAAATACTTCAAATGACCTGCATGTGTTTCCGTCGGATGAATGGATATTATCGTGATATTTTTTCTATGCATGCTGATAAAAGTATTCTGAAAAATAAACTTTACAGAAAATTCTATTGAATATAAAATGAAACGATTATAAAGAGGGAGGAAGAAATACGATGAACATTCGCCAAGCAAACACATCAGATATAGCATCCATCGTACCGCTGTTTAACCAGTATCGGGAATTTTATAAGCAGGCGTCCGATCCACAAGGGGCGGAGGCTTTTTTGAAAGCGCGCCTGGAACACCACGAATCTATTATTTTGATCGCTGAAGAAGATGGAGAATTTATAGGTTTTACCCAGCTCTATCCAACGTTTTCTTCTGTGTCCATGCAAAGAATCTACATATTAAATGACTTATTCGTCGCTCCTCATGCGCGAACAAAGGGAGCCGGCGGGCAGCTGCTGTCTGCCGCAAAGGATTTTGCTGTGGAAAACGGGGCAAGTCGTTTATCGCTTCAGACTGAACATCATAACCTGGCGGCAAGAAGCTTATATGAGCAAAACGGCTATGAAGAGGATACTGCATTTGTCCATTATCGTCTCAATGTGCCGGCCAAGTGAAAATGGAAGCTTGATGATTTGGTTTTTAGGACGTTCTTCGGTTACGATATAAACGAAAAGGAGTGTGCCGAATGTCAACGTTATTTCAAGCATTGCTGGCAGAGAAAAATGCCGATGATGTTTCAGTCCATATGAAAACCATGTCAACAGAGGATTTGCCGAAAGATGGTGTCCTGATTAAAATTGCTTATTCCGGCATCAATTATAAAGATGGTCTGGCTGGAAAAGCAGGCGGCAATATCGTCAGAGAGTATCCGCTTATTTTGGGCATTGATGCTGCGGGTACGGTCGTGTCTTCAAATGATCCACGCTTTGCCGAGGGGGATAAGGTGATTGCGACAAGTTATGAGCTCGGTGTCTCCCGCGATGGCGGATTAAGTGAATATGCTTCAGTGCCTGGTGACTGGCTGGTGCCTTTGCCGCAGAATCTTTCGTTAAAAGAAGCGATGGTGTACGGAACGGCGGGATTTACAGCGGCGTTATCGGTGCATCGGCTTGAACAGAACGGCCTGTCTCCTGAAAAAGGGAGCGTGCTTGTTACTGGAGCAACCGGCGGTGTCGGCGGTATTGCCGTATCGATGCTGAACAAGCGGGGCTATGATGTGGCGGCAAGCACCGGAAATCCGGAGGCGGCTGATTATTTGATGCAGCTCGGGGCAAGCGAAGTGATCAGCAGGGAAGATGTTTATGACGGAACACTTAAGGCGCTGTCCAAGCAGCAATGGCAGGGAGCGGTTGATCCTGTCGGCGGGAAACAGCTTGCGTCGCTTTTGAGCAAAATCCAATATGGCGGAGCTGTCGCGGTCAGCGGCTTAACGGGCGGGGGAGAAGTTCCTGCAACGGTATACCCATTTATTCTTCGCGGGGTCAGCCTGCTCGGAATCGATTCAGTGTACTGCCCG
Source organism: Bacillus cabrialesii (assembly GCF_004124315.2). Lineage (GTDB taxonomy): Bacteria > Bacillota > Bacilli > Bacillales > Bacillaceae > Bacillus > Bacillus cabrialesii. The sequence continues at coordinate 1,135,802 of NZ_CP096889.1, forward strand.
ATGGATGTCAGGGCAGCCGTTTGGGAGCGCATGTCTTCCGATCTCAAGCCCGATCAGCTGCAGACCATCGTGGACAGGGAAGTATCGTTGGAAGAAGCGCCGGCTGCGTTAAACGATATTTTGCAAAATCGCATTCAAGGAAGAGTCATTGTGAAGCTTTAACAGGTTCAGCTTGCAGAGAAAGAAAGGTTTTTCTGCAAGCTTTTTTATGTACATGATGTTACGTTGTTCATTTGATTTTAATCCATCCACTTCATTACAGTGAGAAACAAGTTTTTCCTGTAAGCTGAACGTTCTCTGCTCACATTAAAAATAGTTAGTGATAATGATTATCATTCCGTGTTATACTATTTCTTGGACATCTTAACCGTAGAAACTGTACACAGGAGAGACTGGAACGCATGAAAAAAACACTGATTATTCTTATAGTTTTACTTCTTTCTGTCTTAACGGCTGCCTGCTCGTCTTCAAGCGGCAATCAAAACAGTAAAGAAAATAAAGTTGCAATCACACATGATTTAGGGAAGACAAATGTGCCCGAGAATCCGAAGCGGGTGGTTGTTCTTGAGCTTGGCTTTATCGACACGCTGCTTGATCTTGGCATTACACCTGTCGGGGTTGCCGATGACAATAAAGCGAAGCAGCTGATTAACAAGGATGTGCTGAAGAAAATTGACGGCTACACATCTGTCGGCACTCGCTCACAGCCAAGCATGGAAAAAATCGCTTCATTAAAACCCGATTTAATTATTGCTGATACGACCCGGCATAAGAAGGTGTACGATCAGTTGAAAAAAATCGCGCCGACGATCGCGCTCGATAATTTAAATGCTGATTATCAGGATACAATTGATGCTTCACTTACGATTGCAAAAGCAGTCGGCAAGGAGAAAGAAATGGAGAAAAAGCTGACAGCGCATGAAGAAAAACTGAGCGAGACAAAGCAGAAAATCAGTGCTAACAGCCAATCCGTGCTTTTGATCGGAAATACAAATGACACCATTATGGCCAGAGATGAAAACTTCTTCACATCAAGACTTTTAACACAGGTCGGCTATCGATATGCAATTAGCACGTCAAGTAACAGCGAATCAAGCAAAGGCGGCGACTCCGTGAACATGAAAATGACACTGGAGCAGCTGCTGAAAACAGATCCGGATGTGATCATCTTGATGACAGGAAAAACAGATGACATCGATGCGGACGGCAAACGCCCGATCGAAAAGAATGTGCTTTGGAAGAAGCTGAAGGCAGTGAAAAACGGGCATGTATATCACGTGGACCGCGCGGTATGGTCCCTTCGCCGCAGTGTGGACGGGGCGGATGCCATTTTGGATGAGCTTCAGAAAGAGATGCCGGCTGATAAGAAATAAAAGAAAAGACAGGCGAATGCCTGTCTTTTTCTTATTTGATAAAGCCGGATAAGTGGCTGTTGATATTATAGTCTTTAATCCGCCATTTCTCTTCTGCAAATTCAATGTTGCTGAGGCAGGCGTTGACAAGGCGTGTGCTTTGAAGCTCTGGGTCGCCTCCGGAAATTTCCGTCAGCAGTGCGTGAATCGCTGCACCGTGCGCCACAATCAGCACTTTCTTGTTTGGGTACCTTTGATTCACTTTTACCAAGCCGCCCATCAGCCTGTCAGTGAGACCTTCCAGCGTTTCCATATTCGGATAGATTTTATCCGGATAGCGCTTGGTCCGTTCTTCCAGCAGCATGCCCTCCGCATCGCCGTAATCGCGTTCCTTAAAATCATCCATTTCGACAATCGGAAGATGCAGAAATTCATTAATGATCTCCGCGGTTCTTTTCGCTCTTTTGAGCGGGCTCGTCACAATGACATCCCAAGAGAAATCCTTCACATATTCTCCGGTTTCTCTTGCCTGGCGTTCACCTGTCGCGTTTAGCGGGATATCGGTTTTGCCTTGGCATTTTTGCTGCAGATTCCAATCGGTTTCTCCGTGTCTTACTAAGCAAACGGCTGTCATAAAATCCCCTTCCTGACTTTGGTCATACCGCTATTATACTAAATCAAAGCAACGCATCATATGAAAAAGCCTAGGGCAGAATTTCAAATAACAAAGCAAGTCCGATTCCGCCGCCGCTTCCGATGGCTGCAACGGCATATTGACAGTCTGTCCGTCTTTTCGCTTCATAAAACAATCTGGTTACCAGAGCTGCACCCGATGCGCCGTACGGATGGCCGAGAGCTAACGCGCCGCCGCGCACATTGATTTTTGAAAAGGGGATGCCGAGTTCTTGCGAGCAGACACAAATTTTGACGGCAAAGGCTTCATTGATTTCATATAAATCGATATCCTCAGGCGTTACATCGTATGTGGTGAAGAGCTTCCGGATCGCATCAACCGGTGCCGCTGGCGGATAGTGTGGATGAATCCCGCTGGCGGCGCTACCGATAAACCGGAGCACAGGCTTAAGCCCTAGCGCCGACGCTTTTTCTTCTTCCATTACAAGGAGAGCGGCCGCTCCGTCTGATATGCCGCTGCTGTTGGCTGCTGTAACCGTTCCGGAGCTGGTGTCGAAAACCGGTTTCGCACGGGAAATAATTGCTTCTATCGGCCGCTTTTTCAGAAATGCTTCATCCGTCTCCAGTTCTCCGAGAGGAACAATTTCTTCACGGTAAAATCCTTCATCATGCGCACTTCTGCTGCGTTGATGGCTGAGAAGCGCATAATCATCCTGCATGCTTCTGCTGATGGAATAGCGTGCAGCCGTATATTCTGCTGCGATGCCCATGTCGGGATCGCCAATTGAATCTGGAGAAAAGCGGGCCCGCTCTGAAAAAGGTGATCGGCTGCTGCTTTCTGAGCCGCCCGCGATATACATTGTGCCGGCTCCCGCTTGAATGAGCGTGCAGGCATAGCGCACAGCTTCAAGGCTGGAGCCGCACTGTCTGTCTATCGTCATCCCGGGAACCGAAAAAGGCAGTCCAGCTTGCAGAGCTGACAGCCTGGCAAGGTTGCTGCCTCTGCCGGTCGCGTTCCCGAGAATGACCTCATCAATTTGATCCTCCAGCTTTCGGCTGAGACAGCTGATGATGGGAGCTGCCAAATCCTCTGGAAGAAATGGCTTCAGCAGCCCGTTTTGTTTTCCGAAGATCGTTCGTTTGGCATCAACAATAACCGCATTCAATTACACTGCACCCTCTTCTAGCCATTTCTTCACTCTGGAACGGGCAATTTTTCCGCTGCTCGTTTCCGGCAAGCTCTCTGCAAACACCCATTTTTTCGGAATTTTATAGGAAGCTAATGTCTGTTTACACCAGGCTTTCAGCTTTCTGGCATTCGTGTTTCCCTGAATGACGGCCACGGCGATTTCTCCCCAATACTCGTCCGGGATACCTACGACAGCCGCATTTTTAACCTCTGGACAGGAGAGAAGCACACGTTCCACTTCTTCCGGGAAAATATTTAATCCTCCATACACGATCATCCCGTTTTCTCTACCTGATATGTATAGAAAGCCCTCATCATCGACACAGCCCATATCATCCACTGTCATCCAGCCGGATTCGTCCGGTGCGCTGCCGTTGACATAGCCGGAAAACCGCATCGGGCTTTTGACAAATATTTTTCCGGTTTCCCCGGGCTGACAGCGTTCCCCAGCGGCGCTGCGGATTTCTATTTGGACGTTGTGGAACGGGCGTCCGGCTGAATGTGGCTTCCGTTTGCTGTCCTCAGGCGAGGAATATGTCACAAAGCTAAGCTCTGATGTACCGTAAAAATCGTATAGCTTGAGATGAGGCCGTGCATCGGCCAGCTTCTTCTTAGATTCTGCCGGCCAGTCTGCACCCGATGAAATGATTTTGACGGGACAGTCTGGAAAGGCCTCGATCCGGGTAAGGGCGTCTGTCATCGTCGGTACGGTATAGAGAACACTGACTGATTCACGGCTCAGCCATTCCTTCGTTTGAACAGGGGAGAATTTTTTCAGCAAACAAACGGTTCCTCCGAGAAACAAGGTGCTGACAGCCCCATATAGGAAGTGAGAGGACATTAACGTACCGGGAATCAGAACCTTATCATCCGCTGTAATCGAAAAATCTGTTTCCGTACAGGCAAAGCTCTCTATCCATGAGCGGTGAGACCGCGTGAAGGCCTTTGGTTTTCCTGTCGAGCCTGACGTAAATCCCATATAAAAGGGATGCTCCGGGTTAATGGTAAGCGGAGAAAGAGCGGCTGCCTCAGAAATAGCTGCCATACAGTGATCGAGCAAAACAACAGGCGTTTTGCTATCTATCAGTTTGTTTTTGTAAAAGGCTGAAGTAACCACTAGATCCGCATCGCTTAGGGACAGACGCTCCTTACATTCTGCCGCGTTCCAGCGTATGTCGATGGGAACAGCCGTGCATCCTGCCGCTGCGGCTCCGGCAAACAGCTGCAAAAACGCCAGACTGTTTGGGAGCAGGATCGCCACACGGTTTGGCATGTTCGGCAGCGATCGCAGCCAATTGGCGGTTTGAGAGACAAGACGAGCCCAATCCCGGTACGTGATTTGCTCCGATTCAGTATGTATTGCCACACGGCCGGGCGATGTTTCGGCAATAGCTGAATAGGTATGAGTAATTGTCATGAAATGTCAGCCTCCTTTCGTAAACATCGTATCAGAAAGAGACAAGGCTTGGGTGATTTTAATTGCGAGAAACGCAGACACAGCCGCTTTTATCAAATCACCAGGCACATACGCAAGGCTCATGAAGGCGGCCTGTGAAAAATCAATATGCATCATAAAAGCTTGTACAGGTATACCGAGCAGATAAATAAAGATGATCCCGAATACGATATGAGTGAAAAAGAGCCGCAATACGGTCACCTTTCGCAGTCTGGAAGCGGCTAAACTGATTAGCCACGAAGCGAAAGGATAAGCGATCAAAAAGCCCGCGCTCGGTCCGAAAAAAACGCCAAACCCGCCTCGTCCTCCGGGCAAAAGCGGCGCTCCGAAGGCGACAAGCAGCAAAAAGACAAGCTGGCTTAAGAAAGCAGGCTTAGGCTTGAGGATGCTGCCAGCCAGCATGACACCAAGCGTTTGTAATGTAATTGGAACGGGTGTAAAAGATAAGAAGAGAGGGGGCATAAAACCCAACACGGCCATCAGCGCGGTAAAAATGGCAATATGCATCATATCTATTAATCTCAGCATGTGAAATCCTCCAAACCGTAATAAATTATGGTTATACAATAATGGCAGGCATTCTTTATGTCAACTTGTTTTTGATTTTAGTTAACATTATAACCGTGAAAAAACCGGCTGCATGGCAGACCGGTTTTTGATATTATTCTTCTGTCAGAATGACTAGCGAATCAACAGAGGCTGCCACGTGAGAAACGGCGCGGCTGACTTCTTGAAGCCCTCCAAGAAAGGCCTGCAGATCGACGTCGATTTTGCCTGACTGCTCTTTGCTGATTTTCATGCTGTGGACGATTTCATCGAATAAGCGGTTAATTTGCGTCATTTTTTCTTTGCTCTCGCTGACCAGCCCATTCACGTCTTTGATATGTTTTGATACGATGTTGATTTGTGTATTCGTATTGTTCACAAGCTCTGACACGGTAGAGACGGTTTTTTTCGTGTCTTCAGAAAGCTTCCGAACTTCATTGGCCACTACGGCGAAACCTTTACCGTGTTCGCCGGCGCGGGCAGATTCAATAGAAGCATTGAGTGAAAGAAGATTTGTTTGTTCAGCGATGCCTGTGACGATGCCGAAGATTTTTTCAATTTGCTGGGCGATCTCATCCAGCTTGACCATTTCTTTTTCGATTTGGACAAGGCTTGTGTCGATTTTGTTCATCTGTTTTTGCTGGTTTTCAAGCTCTTTTTTCCCGCCGATCGACTTTTCTTCCACAGTGCCGGATGTCACTGTGCCGGCTTTGGATGCTTGGGAAATGCCTTCAGATTTGTCCACAAGCTCTTGAACAGATCTGCTCGTTTCTGAAAACAGGTTTGCAATCGATCCAGAGGTTTCTTGAATTTTCTGATGAAGAAGGTTTTTCTTTTCCTCTTGTTCATCACGGGTTTGGTTGTACTCGCTTTGAAACGCTTCAAGGACAAGCTGCTGTTCTAAGTTCAAGATTTTAGTTGTCGCTTTGATTGCTTTCAGCAGCTCTTGGTGATTTGCAATAGATGTTTCGTAAATGTTAATCATTGATAAAAGCAGTTCTTGAAACGCGCCCATATACCATTTTGGCAGAAGGCCGATTCTTAAATGAATGGAGGCGATTCGGTTCCGTTTTTCAATGAATTCATCATCGATAATACCTGCAAACATTTCCTGAATATGCCGTTTTAGCGTTTGTTTTAAGCGGTCAACTGAGCTGTGGTCATTGATGATGTCCATTAAAGAGCTTTCGTGGTCAAGGTTTTTATAAAACGCATCTACGATGAATACGATGTTTTCTTGTATTAATGGCTGAAGCTGCTCTAAAACGTAAAGTTCCGCATCTCCTAATCTGACCATTTTGAGCTGTTTTTTGACATCCGCATGTTTGTTTGTGAGCTGAATTCGGTTTTTTTGCTGTCCGTTTGAATCAGAAAAATAAGCTGTTTCTTGTTTTCTATCTTTTTTAAATAACAATCCAGTGATCCCCCTTGGGAAAAAATAATTTTTACCTTTTGGCTTTTTAAGCCTTTTTCTTTTTTATCGGTCAAGGGGAACATGAATGAAGATGCTGATGAAAAATATTTATAAAAACCGTTCATTAAAATGAACGGTTTAATCAAGGTCTATTTGTTTTAATGGCTTGATGGCAGGGCCCTCCACAACTTCGCCCGTAGGTTTAAAGCGTGATCCGTGGCACGGGCAATCCCATGTGTGCTCGCCGTCATTCCACTCGACCTCGCAGCCTAAATGGGTGCACGTCGTATCGACGAGATGAAGGCAGCCTGTTTCATCCCGAAAAGCCCCCGCGCGTTTGCCGTTTATGGTGACGGCTTTCCCTTCTCCAGGCGCAATCTCGTCAAATTGGACGTCAGGCTTTTCAAGCTTTCCTTTAATGAAATGCTTGGCGACATCCGCATTATAGGAAATCACTTTTTGCAATCCGGGATTCAGATGGAAACGTGACGGCGTGAAAATGCTTTCGTATGGATTGTCTTTTTTCTCCACAAGGTCTGACAATAGAGTGGCCGCGACAGCTGATGACGTCATGCCCCATTTTTTGAATCCGGTCGCTACAAGAAGATTGTCCTCATTTTCCGACATCGGTCCGATAAACGGAATTTTGTCAATTGTCACGAGGTCTTGAGTGGACCAATAATATGGGATGCTTTTGATGCCGATCGTGCTTTCTGCAGCTTTTCTCAGTGATTCGTAATGTGTCGACATGTCTTTTCCCTGGCCGGTTTTATGGCCTTCTCCGCTGAAGAGAATCAGTTTTTCTCCGTTAACAAGGGTATAGCGGAGCGCCACTGACGGCTTATCGATACTCAAATACATGCCCTCGGGATATTCGATCTTCGGCTTTATGGCGAGGACATAGGATCTGTCAGCGTACATTCTCGTTGCATATAATCCGCCTCCGTCATAAAAAGGGAAGTGGGAGCAGCATATGATAAAGCGGCTCTTAATGGCGTGCCGGGTTTTTGTAATGACTTCAGGCTCTTCTCCTTTTTTGATATCAAGCGCAACTGTGTCTTCAAAAATCCGTCCGCCTTTTTGAACAATCTGCTCCAGAAGCGCTTTTAAGTATTGCAGCGGATGAAATTGGGCTTGATTCTTCATGACGAGCGCCAGCTTAGAACCAACGGGAATCGGAAGGTCCTTGATAAGGTCTCTTTCGATTCCAAGCTTTGTGTATGCTTCATGCTCAGTGCGGATTTTTTGTACGGCGTTTTCATTTGCTGTGTAGAGATAAGCGTCTTGTTCGGTCCATTCGCAATCAATTTGATGTTCATCAACAATTCCTTTTATGTAATCAATTGCGTTTTGATTTGCTTCATAATAAAGCCTCGCGTGATTCAACCCGAAATTGCGGATAAATTCATCGTAAATCATGTCGTGCTGTGCCGTAATTTTAGCGGTTGTATGGGCAGTGGTGCCGTTGAGGACCTGATTTGCTTCAATCAAGACGACACGGAAGCCTCTTTTCGTTAGTTCATACGCCGTTGTGATTCCCGTAATCCCGCCTCCGATAATGGTGACGTCACATTCAGTGTCCTCTTGAAGCGCAGGAAAAGAAGGCAGGTCTGTTGATGTTTTCCAGTATGTTTCGGGTGCTTCCTTTGCAAAATGTTGATTAGCCAAGCCGTTATACCTCCAATCAGATTTATTCTTAATTTTTCCATATTCTAGCTTTTCATACATAGGAAGCGGGCATTGTTCATAACATAATAAGGTTGAAAAGGAGTGATTTCATTGGCGAATCAAAAAAAGAAAACATTGCCGCCTCAGCACCAGAACCAGCAGCCGGGCTTTGAATATCTCATGGATCCCCGTCCGGTTTTTGATAAGCCGAAGAAAGCGAAAAAATTAGAGGGCAAAACCGCAATTATTACTGGAGGAGACAGCGGAATAGGACGCGCTGTATCGGTGTTATTCGCAAAAGAAGGGGCGAATGTGGCCATTGTGTATTTGAACGAGCATCAGGATGCCGAGGAAACAAAGCAGTATGTAGAAAAGGAAGGGGTAAAATGTCTGCTGATTGCAGGAGATGTCGGAGATGAAGCGTTTTGCAATGATGTGGTCAGACAGGTAAGCCAAGCGTTTCCGTCCATTGATATATTGGTCAACAATGCTGCTGAGCAGCATGTCCAGCCCGGCATTGAAAAAATCACAAGCCACCAGCTGATCAGAACCTTTCAAACGAACATTTTCTCCATGTTTTACTTAACAAAGGCGGTGCTGCCTCATTTGAAAAAGGGCAGCTCTATCATTAATACCGCGTCAATTACCGCCTATAAAGGGAGTAAAACGCTGATCGATTACTCAGCGACAAAAGGAGCGATCGTTACGTTTACAAGGTCCCTTTCACAGTCGCTTGTCCAGCAGGGCATACGGGTCAACGCAGTAGCGCCGGGCCCCATTTGGACACCGCTTATTCCGGCCAGCTTTGCCGCGAAGGATGTGGAAGTGTTTGGTTCAGATGTGCCAATGGAACGCCCGGGCCAGCCGGTGGAAGTGGCGCCAAGCTATTTATACCTTGCCAGCGATGATTCCACATATGTCACAGGACAGACGATTCACGTCAATGGCGGAACGATTGTGAATGGGTAATAAAAAGCCAATCCTAAAAGGATTGGCTTATTCGCTCTGTTTGAGCGCTGCATATTCTTTAGAGAGCGTGAGAAACGCATCTTTATCTTTTTCGTCCAAGGCTTTGTTGATTTGGTCCGTCAGCATGGCCAGCCGACGCTTATACAAGGATTCATCGAGCACCATTTGAATGTAGACATCCGTCATTGTGACATCAAATTCTTTTGTTTTTTGCGTGTTGCGGGACTTCATGAGCTCAGTGTACGATTTTTTCTCTTTCATAAAGAATCCCCCCAATGCCTTTTTTATAGTATATGGATAACGGTCTAAAAAATCAATAAATTTTTATAATTTTTAGACAACTAATACTTGGCAATCTATCGACATATCCTGCAAAATGCCGTAAGCCGGACGATTATATGAATGTAAAATCGGTTTATTACTAGTAATTTAGAACCAATAAATATTGAAGAAAGATGATTTTAGCTTATTTGGTAAAAAAACCTGTCGTTTTATAAAAACAGATGATAGATTATTAGTATAAATTTTGCAGAAAAAGGATGGAGGCCATAATATGAGTCAGAAAACAGACGCACCTTTAGAATCGTATGAAGTAAACGGCGAAACCATTGCCGTGCTGCCAGAAGAAATTGACGGCAAAATCTGTTCCAAAATTATTGAAAAAGACTGCGTGTTATACGTCAGCATGAAGCCGCTGCAAATTGTCGACAGAAGCTGCCGTTTTTTCGGATCAAGCTATGCGGGAAGAAAAGCGGGAACTTATGAAGTGACAAAAATTTCACACAAACCGCCGATCATGGTGGACCCTTCGAACCAAATCTTTTTATTCCCTACACTTTCTTCGACAAGACCCCAATGCGGCTGGATTTCCCATGTGCATGTGAAAGAATTTAAACCGACTGAATTCGACGATACGGAAGTGACGTTTTCGAACGGGAAAACGATGGAGCTGCCGATCTCCTGCAATTCGTTCGAAAACCAGGTTTACCGGACAGCATGGCTCAGAACCAAATTCCAAGACCGTATCGAACACCGTGTGCCAAAACGGCAGGAATTTATGCTGTATCCAAAGGAAGAGCGGACGAAGATGATTTATGATTTTATTTTGCGTGAGCTCGGGGAGCGGTATTAGTAAATAGAAAGGAGCTGACCGAACAAGGCAGCTCCTTCTCCTGCTTTAGGCCGTCGGAATTCCGCCGGTGATGCCATATACCTGAGATGTCACATAACTTGAATTCTCTGAAGCTAAGAATACATAAACATCTGCCAACTCTGCTGGCTGTCCAGCGCGGTTTAGCGGTGATGGCGGCGTGCCTTGGCCGAATTTCGGGATGTTTTCCGTCGGCTGACCTCCGGATATCTGCAGCGGCGTCCAAATTGGCCCAGGCGCAACTGAATTCACTCTGATGCCTTTGGAAGCCAGCTGTTTTCCAAGTCCGACGGTAAAGCCGATAATGGCGTTTTTCGTTGCAGCGTAATCTAACAGCATCGGGCTCGGATTGTAGCCTTCAACTGAGGTAGTGGTAATAATTGATGCGCCCTTCGGCAATAACGGAAGTGCCGCTTTTATAACCCAGTAAAGGGAAAAGACGTTCACTTCAAATGTTTTATAGATTTGTTCAGTAGGCAGGTCTTCGATATTTTCGACCGCTTGCTGTTTGCCGGCAACGAGCGCCAATACATCCAGTCCGCCGAGTTCCTGATGCGCCTGTTTGACTAGATCCCGGCAAAAGGACTCGTCGCTCAAATCTCCGGGGATCAGCACTGCTTTTCGTCCCTCTGCTTCGATCAGTTCTTTCACCTCTTCAGCATCCGGCTGTTCCGCAGGCAAGTAGTTAATGGCCACATCGGCGCCTTCTCGGGCGTAAGCAATCGCGGCAGCGCGGCCGATACCGGAATCGCCGCCGGTGACAAGGGCTTTTCGGCCGGTTAGTTTACCTGATCCTTTGTAGCTTTTTTCTCCGCAATCCGGCACCGGCTTCATGTTCTTTTGCAGGCCGGGAGGTTCTTGATATTGTTCAGGAAATTCATCGTGTAAAAATGCTGTTAAAGGATTGCTAAGATTAGAATCAGACATCATCAATGCTCCTTTTCTGTTTGGTGTACATTCGTACGTGTACCCCTGAGCATATAGAGAAAAACATGTTTTGGCAGTTTGAATGCCGAAAGACGAGAAAAAACCAGCTCTTCTTCCATATTTATCTTGTCAAATATGACTATATGAATTATGATAAAATCCAGCTACAAAAAACTAAATATTGGATATAAGGGGAGTATATCGTCATGAAAAAAGCGGCGGCGGTTTTGTTGTCACTTGGTCTCGTTTTCGGTTTTTCATACGGAGCTGGCCATGTGGCGGAAGCCAAAACAAAGGTGAAGGTCTATAAGAACTGCAAAGAGTTAAACAAAGTATACAAAGGCGGGGTGGCCCGCACGTCGAAGGTGAAAAATAAAGGCGGAAAAACGAAGTACAAGCCTTACGTCTCTAAGGCGCTTTATGATGCCAATAAAAAACGCGACCGCGATAAAGATTTAATCGCCTGCGAGCGTTAAACAAGAAAAAGCAATCTGATGTCCAGATTGCTTTTTTATGATTTACGCCGCCTGGTCAGCCGCAGCGCTTTTCGCTTTTCTTGTCACAAAGCTTACTGCCGCCATGACGGTGATGTTCAAAAGCAGGGCGACTATGCCGACATTTACATCTTTTGCGGCTTGCGGCAGCGCGGGAAATAAAGTGCCGATCGTCGTTTCCGTCAATGTAATATAAGAAACCGCTCCGACACCTGCAATGATGCCGCAGAAAGCTCCTTGCTTCGTCACCGGATTGTGCTTGAACAGGCTGAACAAAAGGGCCGGGAATAATTGTGTGACAAGGCTGTAGCCCATCAATAGCAGCGTAACGATGGTATTTCCGCCTTTGAAGGTAAAGTACACCGAAATCAGCGCGATCACCGGCACTAAAAATTTAGCAAGCGCCGATACTTGCTGTTCTGTCGTGCGGGGTGCGAACACTTTGTACACATTTTTTGCGAACAGCGTGGAGGCGGACATTAAGATCATAGACCCCGGCACAAGCGCCGTCAGCAGTCCGGCAGCGCCGATAATCCCGACAAACCAAGGGTCAAATGTTTGCAAAGACAGCCTCAAAAGCGATAGGTCCCCGTCTGCGCCTTTCAAACCCGGAACTTGCAGAATAGCCGCAAAGCCGACGAAAAGGACGAAGAGCAGGACCAGCTGGTATAAAGGCATAATGATGGCGTTTTTGCGAAACACTTTTGGGTTTTCGGCTGAATACGAAGCGGAAAACGTATGAGGCCACATGTAAAATCCAAGCGCTGTCAAGAGCACGGTTGAACTGAACCATGCCGCACTTTGTCCCGTTTCGGGAAGCGTAAGAAATCCGGGCTTTGCGGTTTCAATCTGCTGAAACATGTCTTGGAATCCGCCGTAGTAATGAATGGGCAAATAGATACCTAAAAACAGAACGACAACCAAAATCATGATGTCTTTCACAACTGATATCCAGGCAGACCCGTGAATGCCGGACACCATAACATAAACCGTGATGGAAATGGCGCCGATCCAGATGGCGGCGGCCGGAGAGATTTTGCCGTACGACGTTTCCGATACAATCAGCCCAAGGCCTTTCAGCTGCAGCACAAGATAGGGAATAAGAGCGGCGATACCTACCAGTGAGACGAGTACGCCAAGCAGCGGGCTGTTATACTTTTTGGTGAAAAAATCAGACTGCGACATCAGCTTATGTTGTTTCGCGTATGTCCAAACCGCAGGCAGGAGCCAATAAGAAAGGATGTAGGCCAGACAGCCGTAGGCGATGATGTAAAATGCCGGTCCGCCTTTCCCGTAAGCCCAGCCGCTGCCGCCGAGAAACGTAAATGTGGTGTAAATTTCGCCAGCCATTAATAAGAAGACGAATACGGTTCCGAAGCCGCGGCCTCCAACCGTCCACTGCTCAAGGTTCATGTCTTTACCTTTTTGGGCGCGTATGCCGAGAAAAATGCTCAAGAGCAGGACGCCGAAAATGATGATGAGTGCTGCGTTCATTCTGCTTCCTCCTTTTTATTTTCGTTGTCGAGGACATACACAACCGCCATCAACGCAGAGGTCAAAAGAGCCCATATCACGATATAGGCAAGAATAAACGGCATGCCAAACACATAGGGAGTCACTTTATTTGCAAAAGGGATGCCGAGTAAGATTCCGATAAAGGGCAAAGCGGCGAGAACGTGAATCAGTTTCATAGAATCCTCCTTCAATTTAGGGTGGGGTGTGCCGCAATGAAAATCATGTCGCAGGTGCAGCGGCACATGTCATTTTTTGGGGTGAAAGTCTGTGGTACGAATTATAATTAAATTTATTTTGTTTGTATAGTGTGAATTGTCTGAAATTTAATAACGGAATTACCCGAAGAGGACACGGGCAGTCTTGGGGGGATGCAGAATGAGTCTAAAGACTCATGGATTGTGGGGCGCAAATAAATAGAACGTTAATAATTCGCTTACCTGCTCCCGGATTCGCGGATTAAAATAGCGGTGCTTTTCTTCATAACCATCGATCACAAATACATAAAGCGTAAAAGCCTCATCGCGTTCCGCCTCGTGAATCACAATTTTTCTTTTTCTCAGCTCTTTTCTGACCTCCATCAAATCCTTTTGTGCTATTTTTAATGATTCGCTGATAAGCTGTTTATAAGGATGCTTCAATTTTAAAGTGCTTTGCTCAATTCCGGCGAGATCACGATTTAAAATCGTGATGGCCATGGGCAAGAAGAGCGCCCGTTCAATGAAATCGTATATTTCCTCCTGAAGTTTCGGCATGCTGACTCCTTCTTTCTGACAGGAACGTTTGTTCTATATGTATTCTATATCGGCTGGTGAAATGTTTCAAGACAGAAAAAATCACCAAAACTTTTTAGTTTTCTGCTGATAATGTGTAGAATAAGGATAGACAAACCCGGTAAGGAGTATAAATGTTGGAGCATTTTTTATCCTATTTGACACAAGAACATTTAACTGAATTATTTCAAAGCTACAGGGCTTTAGGTCCGCTTATTGCTGTGCTGCTGCCTTTAATTGAAGCATTTCTCCCGTTTTTGCCGCTGATCGTGTTTGTAGTGGCGAATACGAATTCGTTTGGCTTGTGGGAGGGGTTCATCCTGTCTTGGGCGGGATCAACTGCTGGTTCTATTCTCGTGTTTTTGATTGTCCGTCAATATGGACAGAGAAGATTGCTTGGATTTATCCGCAGTCACCCGTCGGTCAGAAAGCTCATGTTGTGGGTGGAAAGACACGGCTTTGGTCCTATGTTTCTTCTGCTTTGTTTTCCGTTTACACCGTCAGCCGCGGTGAATGTTGTTGCCGGTTTGTCAAGGATCGGAACGCGGCCGTTTATTTTGGCGGCAGCCTCGGGAAAGCTTGTCATGATTTTTATGATCAGCTTCATCGGATATGATCTGCACGCGCTGATCACACAGCCGATTCGAACGGTCATTGCCGTACTGGTGATTTTGGTCTTATGGTATGTCGGCAAAAAGGTAGAGCGGTACCTGCATGTGAGAGCCAGTCAGCGTGAGCGTGATGGAGGGAGACAGTAACATGAAAAAACGGTTTTGGTTTCTTGCCGGTGTAGTGTCCGTCGTTCTCGCCATTCAGGTTAAAAATGCCGTCTTCATTGATTACAAGGTGGAAGGCGTCAGTATGAACCCGACCTTTCAGGAAGGGAACGAATTGTTGGTCAATAAATTTTCGCATCGATTTAAAACCATCCATCGTTTTGATATTGTCCTTTTTAAAGGCCCTGATCAAAAAGTGCTGATTAAGCGGGTTATTGGCTTGCCCGGTGAATCGATCAAATATAAAGATGATCAGCTGTATGTGAACGGAAAGCATGTTGCTGAGCCATTTTTAAAGCATTTGAAATCTGTTTCTGCCGGAAGCCATGTAACGGGTGATTTCACCTTGAAAGATGTGACAGGAACAAGCAAGGTGCCGAAAGGGCAATATTTTGTCGTTGGAGATAATCGCATATACAGCTTCGACAGCCGGCATTTTGGTCCGATAAGAGAAAAAAATATTGTCGGTGTGATTTCCGATGCTGAATAAAAAGACGCCAATTGAAGGGCGTCTTTTTTGTGCTTGTTTGGAAAAAATATGTTGAAGAAAAATTTGTAAGGAGCTATAATCAATATTGTTACGTGTGTAACAAAAATATACTTGCATTTTAGTATGAGTGTATTTTCAAAGGGTTCATAATCGTTTTAAGTAAAACAAAAGGAGTGATAGCGATGAATGTTGAAGCTGTGATTATAGGGGGAGGGCCGGTCGGATTTATGCTGGCCTCCGAGCTTGCGATGGCCGGGGTGAAGACATGTGTGATTGAGCGGCTTGAAAAGCCTGTTCCGCATTCCAAGGCGTTGACGCTGCATCCCCGCACGCTGGAGCTTCTTGAGATGAGAGGGCTGCTGGAGCGTTTCGTATCCAAGGGAAGCAAGATACCATCCGGGCACTTTTCGATGCTGGATACCCGTCTTGATTTTTCTGGATTAGATACGAGCTGTCCTTACACGCTTTTGCTTCCGCAGGCCAAAACAGAGCAGCTGCTTGAGGAACATGCACGAAGCTTGGGGGCAGAGGTGTTTCGAGGAGCAGAGGCGCTGACGGTTACGCAAAACGGGGCAGAGGTGCAAACGATTTTCAAGGATCGGGACGGCAGTGTGCGGACGGTCACAAGCCAGTTTGCCGTTGGTGCCGATGGAGCCGGAAGTATCGTCCGGAAACAGGCTCGAATTGAGTTTCCGGGAACAGACAGCACCGTCACCGCCGCCCTTGCAGATGCGGCGCTCCTTTCTCCGCCGCCGTCAGGCGTGCTGTCCCTTTGCACAAAAGAGGGCGGTGTCATGATCGTTCCGCTTTCTCCGAACCAATACCGAATCGTCGTGGTCAGCCCTTATCGCACGCAGACGCCGAAGGATGTGCCAGTCTCTGAGGAGGAGCTGAAAGCTGATCTCATACGAATCTGCGGGACTGACTTCGGTCTAACAGAGCCTTCGTGGATGTCGCGGTTCGGGAATGCCGCGCGCCAAGCGAAGCGGTATCGGGACGGCAGAATCTTTCTTGCGGGTGATGCCGCGCATATTCATTTTCCAGCAGGCGGCCAAGGACTGAATGTCGGCCTTCAGGATGCAATGAACCTCGGGTGGAAGCTGGCAGCGGCTGTGAAGGGCACTGCGCCATTATGGCTTTTGGACAGCTACCATGAGGAGCGGCACCCTGCTGCTGAAGGGCTTCTGAGAAACACGGAGGCACAGACGAAGCTGATCGATTTCTCTCAAGCAGGCCTTCATTTGCGAAGTATGATGTCTGAGCTGCTTGCCTTCCCTGAAGTAAATCGATATATAGCGGGGCAAATTTCTGCGCTCGATGTCAGGTATGAAGCTGATCCCGATATGCCGCCGCATCGTTTGAACGGGTCAAGGCTTCCTGACATGGAGCTGATTCTTCCCGACGGCAGTTCAGGACGGCTGTACAGCTTTCTCCAAAATGGGACATTCGTTTTGCTGTCATTGATACAAGAAGCTGATGATCATAGCCGAATAAAAGGCTTACGCACGGTAACCGCCTCGCTTGCAGAACCAGATGGGAAATTGCGGGACGTCCATACAATATTGATTCGCCCTGATGGACATGTTGCCTGGGCGGTTGATGCATCGGCGCCCGATTATGCCTATGTAATTCAAACTGGTCTCGGACGCTGGCTTTCCGTCACCAGCCGGGTGTGACGCAATTCGATTGTTTCATCTGTAACAAAACGGTATGATAGAAGAAACAATCGAATGGAAAAGGTGAAAAACCCGATGAACACAGATCATACGAAACACAATCTTTTTGAATTGTATGCGGAGCTCATTCACCAGCAGGAGAAATGGGAGGGGCTCATTAAAGCTTTTTTGGCTGACGAATTGAAGAAGCTTGATGCCGAGCACGGGAGCAAATCTCAATTGTCAATGACAGAAATTCATGTTCTTTCTTGTGTTGGAGACAATGAGCCGATCAATGTCACGGCGATAGCAGAAAAAATGAATACGACAAAAGCGACAGTGTCGCGCATCAGTACAAAATTGCTCGGCGCAGGCTTCCTTCACAGAACTCAGCTCAGCGATAATAAAAAGGAAGTTTACTTTCGTTTGACGCCTGCTGGGAAAAAACTGCATGGGCTGCACAAGTATTATCATCAGAAGGTTCAGCAGCGTTTTCTGTCATTTTTTGACCGGTATACAGAGGAAGAGATTCTTTTTGCGGAACGGCTGTTTCGTGATCTCGTGACAAAATGGTATCCGTCGTCAGAAGAAATAGAAGAGGGTCTGCACAGCGTTTTTAAATAAAAAACACGCACTGAGGTGCGTGTTCAGCTTGTAGAGAAAACGATGTTTTTCTCCACAAGCTTTTTTGTTTTATGCTGTTTCTTTAGATTTTCATCAGGTTTCAGATGCAGAAAAAGCGCTCCCACATGCCTAGCCTTGCTTGGCTAGGTATGTGGCAATCTTCTTCATGTTCTGGCATGCGGCTGTGAGAAGAACTTGTTCACTCACATTTCGTTTCCCCCTCAACCTGCAATAGCGAAGCCCGTGCAGCTGTTTTGAATCTGCAAAGCTTCGCTCTATTTTTTCTTTTCTTTTTTTGTAGAGGTTTTTTCCTGAAACAGACAAGCGATTTTGTCTGACCTTTTCTTTATGATCTTCCCATACATGCCGAGTAATCACTTTCTGCCGATTCTTTGATTTTGTACAGTTCCCAAGCAGCCGGCATGAGGAACATATTTCAGGATTTGATTTATATGACCGGTAGCCTTTTCGGTCAGTTGTTGAGTATGTAAGTGTTTGCTGGTTCGGGCAAATGTAACTGTCTTTCTCACTGTCATAATGAAACTTCCATTTTGGAAACAAGCCTCTGGTAGGGTGATATCGTCTATGGGCAATAACGCCAAAAATATGGCGGTCAGCTAATCCTTTACAGATGGGAGTCGTTAAATAACCAGAATCAAGGGCGACGGCTTCTACTTGAAAACCAAATCGTGCGATTTGGTGATCCAATCGGTCAAGATAGGGCACAGAATCATGGACATTTCCGGGTGTGACATAGGCATCGGTGATAATGTTGTATTTCATATCTGTTGTGCGGTGATCTAAATAGAAAAAACCTTCTGGTTTGTTTTCGCGATACAGATAGCCACTTTCCGGATCGGTTGTACTGTGGCGGATCTCTTTTTCAGCTTTCACCTCCTCTTTGGCTGTTAATGGCTTTTTTCCGTGTTCCTCCCGATCCTCTTGTATGGCTTCATTTAAATCCTTGATATAGTTTTGTGTATCCTGCGCTATTGTTTTTCTTGTGTATTTATGCTTGTTGGCATTGGCTTTCAGATGAGTGGAATCAGTGAATAGGACACGTCCGCCCACCATGTCATGATTGATGGCCTGAAGAACGATCTCATCAAAAATGTCTTGGAAGATGGTTGTATCTTTAAAGCGTGTGCGTCTGTTCCAGCTGATGGTCGAGTGGTGCGGAACTGGGTCATTGATATTCAGTCCCAAAAACCATCTGTACGCCATATTGTAGTAAATTTCTTTTTCGAGCTGCCTTTCTGAACGGATACCGTAGAGGTAGCCGATAAACATCATTTTGAATAAAATTAGTGGATCAAGTGAGGGGCGGCCTTTGTTTTCGCTGTAGTAAGGCTTAACCTTTTCAATGATAAAAGAGAAGTCTATGTATTTATCAATTTTTCGAAGCAGATGATCCTCTTCGACCAGTTGGTCAAGCAGAACAAATTCGGCTGTGTTTTGAGAAGAATTTCTTGTGTGGAACATAAGAAAGACACCGTCCTTTTTAGTCTTTCTTTTATTTTATTACAGGAGAATGGATATTTTAAGGAAAAATAAAGGCTGTCGAGATTTTCTCGACAGCCTGAACACGCACTGAGGTGCGTGTTTTTCACGTTTCTTCTTTCTTTTTCAGGATGGTGAGGTAAATCAAATTTCCTCCGGCTAAAATCGTAAGCGGCAGTCCAGGGGAGCCGGATGTCACTACATTATAAATCAGCCAGATTCCTAAGCATATTCCATAATATAAGTGCATTGTCTTCTCTGGATTGCCGCGCAGAAAACCCTCCTTAAAGATCTTTTTCATCATAACGCCCCTATTAATTTTAAGATTTCTCCTTTATTTTACATGTATCTCCGGTTAATCTCAAAATTTATCTTTGGCTTTAGATGCTTCCTCAAAATATTTCGAGGCAATTTTTGGAATTATCTTTCTTTTCAAAGGGTACATCTGCGTTTTCTGATAACTCTGCCGCGTCTGGCCGCAATTTCTTGATGTTCAACTATGGGCTTCTCTTATGTCATGAAATCACATATATTTACCTACGATATGTCTATTAGTATCTTTCATTTACACGTTTTTTACTGTGTTTTTGAAGCTTTGCTTTCAAGTGAAATAGGGTCTTCGGTTTTAGTTCTCCTAATCTTTACAGAAATACCTACTAGAATGACCGCCATAGTTGTAAATATTCCCATAGTTAATAAGATCGTATCCTGATTCAAACTCCATCCAATTAAGAAAGAGATTATCGCTCCTCCGAAACTTGCCGAAGCAATAAATAAACTTGTAACTTCGTCAATGTACTTCTGAATCATGATTGATGCTAGTGTTAAAGCAATGGGAAATATGCCCGCTATACTTAGACCAATCAAAAATGTGCCACCCAATTGAAGTATCGGGTTACTTATATAAGAGAAGGCAATCAACAAAACAATTAAACAACTACAACTAAATAGGAGGTACTTAGAAAAATCAAGCCTACTACTTACTAAACCAATCAGTATTCTTCCTATGATTATCCCTACCCAGAAAAAGGAGACGCTTATAAGACTAATTTGTTCATTGTCTTGGTTTATCATGATTGAAGGTAAAAAGTTGGCAAAATTTGTTTCGATTCCAGCATATAGGAAAGCGAAAAATACAAAAAAGCCTAATTGCTTTGATTTTTTTCTATCTCCTATAAAGTATTGAAATGCTCCTACATTTGGCAAGGTCACTTGCTGAATAGCACTTTTAGCGTATTTTCGGTTCTTGGATAAGAAAATGAACCAACCTACTAATAAAACGAACAAAAAAGTGAATATGCAGTAATACGGTAAATACCAGTTATTGATATTGATGAAAGAATTAATTAATAATGGGAAAGATAAAGCGCCTAATCCAAAGAGGACTTCCAACTTACTCATTTTTTCTGCATTGCTATCGAAATTAGCAATAACAAAGGAACCAACTGTCGTTTCTAATGTACCTGCTCCATATCCTAAGAGAAAAGCCATTACAACAATGTAATACCAATCCTTCGTTAGAAAAAAGATACTTAACGCTGCGAGCATTATTGTCAAAGCTAAAGTAAGTGTCCTAAAGTGACTGTATTTCTTAATCATTAACGGCGCGATTAATACTCCGCTTAGGAATCCAGTAAACTGAAAGAAAATGATGACCGAAATATCATCTGTTGTCTTGTTAAATGCCTCTAATAGAAATGGTGTCAAACTTCCTGTTGATATATGGATAATACCTACTGTGAAAAAGAAAGCATATCCAAATAAATATGTCCCTCTTAACATTATCTACACCCCTACATTAAAAAGCAGGAAAATAAATTCCTGCTTTTTTAGTAACTTCTCTTTTCGAATACTAATTAACTGCTAAAACATTCATTGTTTGAGAGTTGCTATCTTTCTCAAAGAACATTTCTAATACTTCCTGAGATCTAAAACCATCGTTAAAAGAAGGGATCTCAATCCATTCTTTCTGAGTTGATGCAATCCAATTGATTAACTCGCTTCTAAAAGAATCAGCCCAACCATAAAATTCGTTTGGCGGATCGTTTAATAGACTTTGCGGTACTGGGCAGTCTACCACGTTCAAGCCATCTATGAGCTTGTAAACGCGAGGGTTGCCTGTGTGGTATTTAAACTCTTTTTTGTGTCCAACTACCTCAATGCTAAAACCACAGTCTTCAGGTACAGAGCATTTTGATGTGATGATATTTACAAATACCTTATTCTTCAATTGACCATAAATTTCTGCATAGTCATCTACAAGTACCTGTTTATCCTCTTTTGTTTTTACATTTGTGTTCATCTTTGCCCTTACTGATTCCGGGATGAAATCACTCTCAAACAAATACCATACCATGTCGATAAGGTGAATACCCAGATCCCCCAATGATCCACTAGTCTTTTTACTATTAGCGTCATCTCTCCAAGTAAACTTCTTACGTCTAATTGCACTATTTTTCTTAAAGTGTGCTTTTATAGACAATATGTTACCTAGTTCATTATTTATAATTAAGCTTTTTAAGATATTTACATAAGACAAATATCTATAATTAAATCCCATACTAGCTCTTACGTCTAACCTTTCAGCCGTATCTTTCATTAAGCTTGCTTCCTCAAGAGAAATAGCCATAGGTTTTTCACACAATACATGCTTATGTTTTGCTAATGCCTGCAAAGCATGTTCTTTATGGCAAAAGTTTGGAGATGCTACAATTAATCCTTCTGAGACATCAATTAGTTCATCCACATTTTCATATGTCTTTCCGCCGAAAGTTTTAACAAAGCTTTCCGCATTTTGTTGATTTATGTCATACACGCCTACTAACTCTGCATTTTTTATTGTAGATAAAGCGGTTGCGTGCGCTCTTGCAATACCACCTGCACCTATAATGCCAATTTTCTTCATGTCTATTTCCTCCTCATTATCCAATTAATTTTTTTAAAGTATTAGTAATTCCTTTTGAGTACTCACTATCAGTTATAAGTTGGTGCAAGTTTTTGGCTTCTTGTGTTGCATTTTTTAGTAGATATCCATTCCCTACTGCCTGTAACATACGAACATCATTTCCGCTATCTCCAAATGCGATAGCATTTTCGGTATTTAGGTTATGTTTCTCTAACATAAACTTAACAATTTCCTTCTTTCCTGTTCCCACAGGTATAAAATCTACATCATAGCTGTCTTCTGGATCACCTGCTAAGGGATTACAGCGATTTATATTCACTGAAACGCCGTATTCCTCGCAGATCTTTTCAATTGCTAATAGGTTTTTCTTGTCGTTTATTTCATCTTGTTCCTGATAGTAGAAGTTATGCTTATACCGTGACTTTCCTAATTGCGTTTGAGGATTCAAAAGAATGTTATGATGTTCATGTAGCTGTTTCACAAGTTTTTCAATCTTTTCTTTACTAAAACCTTCATTTATGCGACTGTTCCACTCATTATCTTGCTGTCCGAAGTTATGCTCTGAAAAGTACGTGATTTCAGTTCCAAGATCACTAGCTATAAAATGCGGGAAATATCTAAATTTTCCTCGTTCCATTTTATCGAGAATAGATTCTATACTACTCCCAGTAACCCATCCGATTAGCAGTTCCCCATCTTTACTTTTTTGTTCTAGGTAGTCTTCGAGTTCATATATGTCTTGTTGTTTCTGTTCGTCGATTGTATGCGGATAATACGTTTCGTCAAAATCACAAAAAACAATATACTTAGGATGTTCAACCTTGGATAACGTTTTATACTCCGGCTTTTTGCTTAATAACATTAAACAGCCCCTCCATTACTCTGTCTTGCTCTTCTAAAGTAAATGATGGATATAAAGGCAAATGCAGTACCTGACTATGAGCCTTTTCCGTATGAACCAATTGGAGGTTTGTATACTTGTCCCGTACTAAAGGAGTTTTTTGCATATGAGACAGTATTGGATAATATACATCTGTCTGTACACCAAAATCTTCATTTAATTTCGTCATGATATCTGTCCTGTCTTCTGTTCGTACTTTAATAGGAAACAGATGCCATACATGATCTTCGCTTAATTCCGGCAATTCAATAAGGCCTTTATTCTGTAACTCTGCTAATTGAGTAATGTATCTATCCGCCAAGAACAGTCTTTTAAAATTGTTTAATGAAAGATACTTCATTCTCTCTAAACCAATTGCTGCCTGTAAATTGTCCATTTTTGAATTAAATCCAAAATTGATGACTTTCTGATTTTTTACATTTACTTCAAAACCATGATAACTAAATTGAATGCATTTGTTAGCGAGTTCTTCATTGTCGGTTGCTATTGCCCCAGCCTTACCACATACACCAAAATTCTTATATGGATTAAAACTTAATGTAGTTATGTCCGCATACTTTCCTAAGTCTGTCAGTCCAATTCCTTGGCAAGCATCTTCAATTACTTTCAAGTTATAACGATTTGCGATTTGACGGATATGCTTCATGTCTGAATGTTTTCCGTATAAATGCACAGGGAGAATAAATTTTGTATAAGGAGTTATTGCTTCCTCAATTTTGTTAGGATCGATGCAGAATGTTTGCGGGTTAATATCTACATAGACAGGAACGCCTCCCAAAGCTAACACAGCATTTTCAGTAGCTGCAAAGCTATTAGCCGGCATGATAACTCCATCACCTCGGTTTAACCCTAAAGCTAATAATCCTATCATAATAGCATCCGTTCCGCTGCTGGTTGCAATTACATACCTTTTATGTAAATATGTAGATAAAACTTCTTCGAATTGCTCTAAATAGGAACCACTCGTAAATTTTCCAGTTGGCAAAACTGCAGTTAACGTATTTAAGATATCAGCCACTTCATCATTGGTTATTAATCTGTCTACAGGCATAAAAGGGACTTTACTGATTTCACGATTTTTTTGGTAGTTGAAAAGGTCATTTTCAATATCTGTATTTTCTTTTAATACTTGTTTCCATCGCTCGTTTGCAATACTGTCTTCAATAACAAGTTCTTTTCCTTGCATGTCACCTTTTAAGTTTTTTAGCAATAACATGTTTTCTTTACTTTTACCTGAAACTCTAACCTGTTTTTGCATGAACAGTACCTCCAATGATTTTTATAATCTGGAAAATTTGATACAAATTTATCCTAATTTCTGAAACCGATAACATGTCAATAACTTTTTTGAGGAAGGGAAAATATGCCTACAATTGATGAGATAGCAAGATTATGCAACGTGTCTAAAACCACAGTATCAAGAGTATTGAATAATCATCCTTATGTATCAAAAGAAAAAAGAGATATGATTTTAAAGGCAATTAACGAACTTGATTACACTCCCAATTATTTAGCTCGGAATTTTAGGAGAAATAAGACACAAACGATAGCTTTATCGGTTCCAAGTATCGACCATCCATTTTTTGCTCAATTAATAAAAGGGGTTTCTCATGAGGCACTGTTTAGGAATTACAAGGTAGTTGTATTTCAAACCTTTTATGACAAACAGACAGAGCTGGAATTATTAGAGTTATTGAAACATAAAGAAGTTGATGGCATTATTCTTGGAACTTTAGAAAATGAATGGGAGAAGATCTCCCCTTTTTTAAAGTATGGTCCTATCCTATTATGTAATGAATATCATCACTCAGCGGACATCACGATCATTGGGTATGATGAATTTGAAGCCGCATACATGGGGGTAGTACATTTAATTGAAAGAGGCCATAAAAAAATTGGATTTTGTTTTGATACTCCATATAGCGAAGCTCAATGTCAGAGGAAAGAGGGTTACTTGAAAGCTTTACAAGATTACAATTTACAGCATAGAAACGAATGGATATTCGGCGAAATGTTTAATATCGAGGATGGCTTTCGTGTTTTTGATAAGATAAAGGATCTAAAGGACAGACCCTCAGCCATATTTACAGGAAATGATCAAGTCGCCGCAGGGATTATTAAACAGGCGATAACAAAAGGCTTTCAAGTTCCAGAAGACTTAGCTGTAATTGGTTTTGACAACCAATTGATTTGCCAAGTAGTGACTCCGACCATAACAACAATTGATATTCCCATAGTAGAATTAGGCCAACAGGCTGTGTTGAAAATAATCGAGTCTATTTCGGGTAACACTTCTTTAAACAGAAAAATTATTAAACTGCCAACAAAGCTTATTATAAGAGAATCAACGTAACTTTAGATTTTCACTTTCTTATCACTTTATATCTTTGTATAGAAAAAAGAGGTTAATCATATTTAACCTCTTTTTCAATCAGGAAGCCTGCTTTTTGGAATTCTTTAATTGCTCCTATACCAAAGTGGTCAATTATTCCTTCGCCTTTCATTTCGCCCTCTGACAGCACTTACTTCAAATCTGATCCATTAATCTTTTGTTGTTCCAGTACTATAACTTGATCCCCATCTTGATGGTTTCCCATTAAAAAGTTCTTGAACTAGGCATTGCTGCCGCTGACAGAGCTTTTTTTGTCTTTTCTTTCACCATGAAGATGGTGAAGCAGACGATAAAATGGCGGCAATAGGGCGATGACAAGGATAACGCGTATGACCTGGACCGCAACGACAAAGGTGGAATCAGCATGCAAGGTAACAGACGTCGTCGCCATTTCTGCAATGCCGCCTGGCGCAAATGCCAGAACAGAAGTGATGAGCGATATTCCTGTCAGCTTGGAAACAATCACGGCGCTCAAAAACATAGCTGCGATTAATCCGACGGAGGAGACAAACCCGACGATGATAATGCGGGTGACGCCGGCAAACATGCTTTTGTACATCTTAGAGCCGATTGTTGCCCCCAGAAACACTTGCGATACATGGTTAGCTTGTGATGGCCACCAAGACGTCATGTCGTGCCCTGTCACCGCAGATCCGCCAACGTGTACAAGGGCTGCACCGAGCATGCTGCCGAGCAGCCATGGCGCCGGAAATTTTAAAAATTTCGCAGCTTTGCAAGCTCCCCAGGCAGCGAGAATCAGAACGGCGGTCCATAAAACGGGAGTGAGCCTGATATCAGTCGTTGCTGTGGAAAGCGTTTCTGCTGCGGCGCTTGCGGAACCGTCATGTTTTGTATAGATCAGGATGACTAAAAACGGTATGGAAAGCACCACGAGCAGCACCCGCATCATTTGAACGAGGCTGACAATGGCAGTATTGGCGCCGACCTCTTGTGCGATGCTTGGCATCGCGGACAGACCGCCGGGAGCGGTGCCGACAAAGCTTGTCATCATGTCCGTTTTGCTGAAACGCCAAAGCACATACCCTGACAGCATGGCCAGCAGGATAGACAATATCAGCATAACGCCGACTGAAAACCAATGGTCTTTGAGGACAGAGAGAACGGATAAGTTCAGCTTTTGGCCCAATTCAATCCCGAGGATCATCTGCCCGAGGGCGAGCCATCGGCGGTTAATTCCTTTTTGGTCTGGTGCCATCATCAGCCATGCCGGCCGTATCATGGCGAGGCAGCAAGCGACAATCAGTGTTCCGATCATCCATCCAATCGATATTCCGGTTAATGAAAGAATAAACCCCCCGGCTGCACTGATTGCGATAAACCATAGATCTTTGAGGAGATTTTCGTCTTTCTTCAATGTAAAACCCTTCTTCCTTTTCACGTAACACTGCAATTGTTCACGTAGTGAATGTATTATTACTATAGTATATTTTTGTTGATAAAGAAATTATGAATTTTTTTCATTTAGCCATTCGTTTTTCTTATAACCTTCTGTTCGAGCTTTTCTATTGTGTACGTCAGGCATAAGCATGCTGTCAGCAAACACACGGCAAGGGCGTAAAAAATCACTTCTCCGCCAAACGATGTCAGGATCAGTCCGCCCGCCAGAGGACCGATTGAGCGGGATATGTCCCAATGCAGACCGTATACCGCATAAAACCGGCCGAGCAGATGAGGCGGCGCCAATTTCGAAATGAAGGTCTGGATGTGGGTTAGTCCGATGCTTTCGCCAACCGTCATCACGGCTGCCGTCACTAAAAGCATTGTCAGGGAGGTTGAGCATGCAAATCCGGCAGCCGCAAGGGAGTAGCAGACATAAGTAATCAAAAGGATCGTTTTCATTGAAAGCTTTTCGGTCCCCTTTACAAGAGGAACCTGGAGAACAAAGCTGAATAAAGCTTTTGCCGCCGAGTAGATGGTCAGCACGGACAAATAATCAGAGAACATGTTTTTACTGAACAGCCTGTAGGTAGTTTCTGTTTGCGCATATAACATGCTGATGGGGAGAGAGAGCAGCAAAAGAAGCAGCACAGGCCTGTATATCGTAAAGCTCGTGGAAAACGCCGGTGCATCAGCTGTTATGATCGGCTTTGTTTCCGGCAGTTTTAGCGCAGCGATCAGAAAGAAGATGAACAATGCCGCGGCATCTAAAGCGAATATCCATACGGGGTTGTGTTTGTACAGCAGCATGCCCAGCAGCGGCCCTGCCGTCAGGCCCGCCGAATAGATCGCATTGATGACCGCAAACACTTCTGAACGTCTGCTTTCCGGCGTGCTTTCGGCAATTTGTGCGCGGGAAGCAGGGATGTACAACGATCTCCCGATACCATTCAGGACGTAGAGAAAGGCGAAGGCATACGCATGCTCAGCAAACATAAACCCCATCATGGCCGCTGATTGCAGAAACAATGCAATAAGAATCGCGGTGCGCCGCCCAAGCTGGTCCGTTACCCGTCCTGCAATCAGCGTCAGACAAATATCGGCAAATGGCTGTAGACTGATGATCAGCATTGGAATCATGACACTGCCGTTTAATTGTTCATGCAGATACAGCACCATAAAAGGGCCCATCATTGCACCTGTGAGGCTTGTCAGCATTTCGCCGAAAAAGCGGAGCCAAACGGGAGCCGTATACCTCGATTTTATAGATTGAAAGCTGGTAAACATGTGATTGCCGCCTTTCACTGTTTGATATAGTAGTAGTGTATAGAAGGGGCGGCGGCCCAAAAAGTGAAGAAAAGAAGAGAAAAAGTTTCCCCTTTTGTCGGGAGGTGCGGGGATTGAAGCTGATTGAGCATTATGTGGAACTTGTAAAAGCAGGAAGCGCTGCGTATGGGCAAATGAACGAAATGACACTCACAGAGATTGCAGACTGTTTATTTTGTACAGAAAGAAATGTAAAGCTCATTTTACATAAGCTGGAGAACAAGAATTGGATTATCCGGGAAAGCGGGGCGGGGCGCGGCCGCAAATCCAAAATCGCGTTTCTTCGCCGGCCTGAAGAACTGCTGCTTCAAACGGCCAAGGAATATACAATGGCTGGAAAGCTTAATAAAGCAAAGGAACTGCTTCAGCAGCATCAGTCCGCGTTTCCGGGGCTTCAAAACGAATATGATATGTGGTTGTCAGAGGTGTTTGGCTTTGTGACAGAGAGCGGCGGGGATGGAGAAAAGGATGTGCTCCGGCTGTTCATCACTCCTGAAGCTGTCAGCAGTTTGGACCCATGCCAAATATTTTTGCGGTCTGAAGGGCATTTCGTCAAACAAATATTTGATACACTGCTCACGTTTGATCCGGATGTGCAGGAACCGAAGCCTCATTTGGTTCATGGGTGGGAAGAGGACGGAAAAAAACGATGGAGATTTTTTCTTCGAAAAGGTGTGTTTTTTCATAATGGACAGCCGCTGACAGCGCGGGATGTTGCGTTTACGTTACAGCGCTTTCTGACCCAGGCTGACAACCCGTATAAATGGATGTTACACGGAGTGAAGCTAGTCTTGGAAAATAGCCCTTATTGTGTGGAGCTCATACTCGATAAGCCAAATGAGCTTTTGCCGTATGTTCTTTGTGATGAACGGCTGTCTATTCTGCCGGCAGAACAGGGCGGCGGGATCATCAATGGGACAGGGCCTTTTCGGGTAAATCAGCATCACAGCCGAATGCTTGTGCTTGAAGCCAATGAGCGTTACTTCAAGGGACGCCCCTTTTTGGATCGCGTTGAGTTTGTATTTTCTGAGCAAGCCGAAGAGATGAACGGCTTTATCATTCAAGAAAAACAAACATGTCCTGATCGGCAAACTGTTTTTGATGAACGGCATGTTCAGTACTTGTCGCTCAATTTGAAAAAGGAAGGGCCGCTTCAGCACCGAAGCTTTCGAAAAGCGCTCCGCCTGTTGATTTCCTCTGAACGGCTCGTTCGTGAAACGGGAGGGCACCGCAGAACCCCGGTTTCGTCTTTTTTGCATCCGAGTCCTTTTGATCGGGAAGGCGTGTCACCTTTTGAATTGCTGGAGAAGAGCGGATACGAGGGGGAAACGCTGGTGCTGTTTACCTTTTCGGAAGCTGATCATCGGGAGGATGCCGAGTGGATTCAAAATGTTTGCGCCCAGCATGGCATCAGGCTTACACTTCAATTCTGTGATTCTGCTGATCTCCGCCGGTCGGAAATTGTGCAAATGGCGGATATCATTCATGACAGCGCGACGTTTGCCGAGGACAGTGAGTTTGGTTTTCTGCATTTGCTGCTGTCGGAGAACAGTTTTTTGTGTCAGCATCTTTCTGAAAAGCTGACACAAATATGCGCAGGAATGACAGAACGGATTTTTTCAATGCCTGACCGCTGTTCGAGAATCCAGATGCTGCATGACATTGACCGCCTGCTTCTGCAGGAGTTCAATGCGATTCCGCTGTATCAAAGTGTGCTGCAGGTGACATCAAGTGAGAATGTGGAAGGCCTCATGCTTGATGAAGAGGGATGGATTGATTTGTACGCCGTGTGGCTGTCCAAATGAAAAGAGGGTTCTTTTTTTGAACCCTCACTCACTGTACTTTATGACGCCATGCTGCGGCATTGGTCAGCGCAGGCGAAGCAGGATTTCGCACATGCTTGGCAATGATCGTGTCCATGCTTTTCGCATTCTGTGCCGCACGCTTCACAGATATCGGCGCAAAGTGCACAAATTTCTTTCATGAAAGGGCTGTCCGTTTGCATGGCTTTGACCGCCAGCGCGCAAATATCCGCGCACTCCCTGTCAAGCCGGATGCAGCCGCTGAGATCGTGATGCGCACTTTCCTCCAAACATTTTGTAAAACAATGATTGCAAGCCTCCATACAATTGATGCAAGCTTCAATACAAGCTTTTAAAGAATGTTCCATAACTGATTCCCCCTGTATGGCAGTGTATGGTTTTAAGTTTCCCATCTTGATTTTTAAAAAACAGGCGGGTGTGTTTTAAGGGAAGAAATATGTACATATACCCTGGGCGGGTATACTTAACGTTCCATCAGATAGTATAGAAACCAGACAGCGTGATTTTGTTCATCCCGTGCGGCGCGCGTAAAGATGCCCTTCGCTTTTAGGTTTGAGGTTTCCTCGGCCGCACGCAAGTAAAAGTCAACGGTTTCTTGTTCATCTTTAAAAGCGGCGTCAAGCCCTCTCGTGAAACTGTCCGGGCATTCCTCCGTTTGTTTCGGCATGAAGTGTTTGCCGGTAATGGCTCCGTACAATGTGGAAAATTCACGGAGGTGGCGCATTTCGTCACGCCTGATTTCTTCAATCTGTTTTCTGGCGTCATCGCGGCTGGCAAGTTCGGCGAGCTTGCGGTAGCATTGAACCGCGCTGAATTCTCCGTTAATGGCTTTTTTCAGATTCCGAATCAAAACAGGGTCTTCCCGGTACGGCGCCGGATATGGATAGCAGCTGTAGTACAAGGGATTCAACTCCTTCTTGGGCTTCTGTAAAAGTATATGTAGGGCGGAGAGTCATGTGCAGAGAAATTCAGTTTTTTCGATGTGAAAGGCCGTTTTTTACCAATAGATGAGATTGGTCATTTTCGTCAACATTCGATAAAATATATAGAGATAAAAAGAGAGGGGTCTTCTAATTTGGGAGCAGAGTTTTTAGTAGGCAGGTCCGGGAGTGGAAAAACGAAGCTGATCATCGACAGCATTCAGGATGAGCTGCGCCGGGCTCCATTCGGGAAACCGATCATTTTTCTAGTCCCGGATCAAATGACGTTTTTAATGGAATACGAGCTTGCTAAAACGCCTGATATGGGCGGGATGATACGCGCTCAAGTGTTCAGCTTTTCACGATTGGCCTGGCGCGTTCTCCAGCACACGGGAGGAATGAGCAGGCCGTTTCTTACGAGCACAGGTGTACAGATGCTCCTGCGGAAACTCATTGAGGAGCATAAACAGGAGTTCAAAGTCTATCAAAAAGCGAGTGACAAAAGCGGGTTTACCGCACAGGTAGAACGGATGCTGACAGAGTTTAAGCGCTACTGTCTGGAACCGGAAGATATCCGCAGGATGGCGGAAAGCGGAACGGCTTCCGAGTATCGCGGAGAACGTGTTTTATCTGAAAAGCTTCATGACTTATCGATTCTCTATCAGCAGATGGAAAAAAGCCTCGCAGATCAATATCTTCACTCTGAGGATTATTTGACATTGCTGGCGGAGCATATTCCGCTGTCGGAGGATGTAAAGGGCGCGCATATCTATGTGGACGGCTTTTATCAGTTTACACCGCAGGAGTTCAGGGTGTTGGAGCAGCTTATGGTTCACGCAGAGCATATCACGTTTTCGCTCACAGCGGACAAGCCGTCATACGAGCGGGAGCCACATGAACTGGAATTGTTCAGAATGACTGGAAAAACTTATTACCGTCTGCATCAGAAGGCGAAGGAACTGAATCTGGACATGACCTATAAAGAGCTAAACGGGACTGAGCGGCACTTGCAGGCGCCGGAACTCGCACATTTAGAGGCGCAGTATGAAGCGCGTCCGGCCATCCCATACTCAGAAAAACAAGATGCCTTTACTGTGATGCAGGCCGCAAACAGACGAGCTGAGCTCGAAGGCATTGCCCGGGAAATTCACTCTCTTGTCAGAGAGAAGGGCTATCGCTATAAGGATGTAGCGATTCTTGCGCGCCAGCCGGAAGACTACAAAGATATGGTGAAGGAAGTTTTCGCAGATTACGAGATTCCTTATTTCATTGACGGAAAAGCATCTATGCTGAACCATCCGTTAATCGAATTTATCCGGTCGAGCATTGATGTTCTGAAAGGGAATTGGCGTTATGAAGCGGTGTTTCGCTGCGTGAAAACCGAACTGCTATTCCCGCTTAACGAGCCGAAGACTAAGGTGAGAGAACAGGTCGATCAGCTTGAAAATTACTGTATCGCCTACGGCATTAAAGGCGACCGCTGGACAAAGGGCGACCGTTTCCATTACAGGCGTTTTGTGTCATTGGATGATGATTTTGCGCAGACCGACCAGGAAATCGAAATGGAAAACATGCTGAATGACACTCGCGACTGGATAGTTCCGCCGCTTTTTCGGCTCCAGAAACGAATGAAAAAAGCAAAGACGGTTCAGGAAAAGGCAGAGGCGCTCTATCGTTATTTAGAAGAGACGGATGTGCCGCTGAAGCTGGATCAGGAAAGACAGCGTGCTGAAGAAGACGGCAGAATCATTGAAGCGCAGCAGCATCAGCAGGCGTGGGATGCGGTTATGCAGCTGCTTGAGGAGTTTGTTGAAATGATGGGGGATGATGAGATTTCTCTTGATTTGTTTCAGCAAATGATGGAAGCCGGCGCGGAGTCGCTTACATTTTCTCTCATTCCGCCTGCGCTTGACCAGGTGTTTGTCGGCAATATGGATTTATCCAGAATATATGGCACCTCTTGCACCTTTGTGCTGGGGGCAAATGACGGCGTTGTGCCGGCGCGCCCTGATGAAAACGGGGTGCTGTCGGACGATGACCGGGAATGGCTGAAAACGATTGGAGTTGAGCTTTCCTCAGGCGGGCGGGAGCGTCTGCTTGACGAGCATTTCCTCATTTATATGGCGTTTTCCAGTCCGTCTGACCGGCTTTACGTATCGTATCCGATTGCAGATGCGGAAGGAAAAACGCTTTTGCCGTCGATTGTCATTAAGCGGCTGGAAGAACTGTTTCCGCAGCATAAAGAGCGCTTGTTGACAAATGAACCTGAGCAGGTCAGCGATGAGGAACAGCTTATGTATGTCGTCAATAAAAGCGTGGCACAGTCCTTTACCGCCAGCCAGCTCAGATTATGGACACGGGAATACGACATCAGCGACGTCTGGTGGAGCACGTACAATGTGCTGATGAGCGAGCCGGACAGGCTGCAATCGAAAAAGCTGTTTTCAAGCCTGTTTTTCCGTAATGAAGTAAAGCAGCTTGAACGCAGCGTGTCGAGACAGCTCTATGGCGAACGTATTCAGGGCAGTGTGTCGAGAATGGAAACCTTTAACGCGTGCCCGTTCTCCCATTTTGCATCACACGGGCTGCACCTGAAGGAACGGCAATTTTTCAAGCTCGAAGCAC
Organism: Bacillus cabrialesii; assembly: GCF_004124315.2. GTDB lineage: Bacteria > Bacillota > Bacilli > Bacillales > Bacillaceae > Bacillus > Bacillus cabrialesii. The sequence goes on from NZ_CP096889.1 coordinate 1,169,220, forward strand.
CGGATATCGGCCAGCTGTTTCATTCCAGCTTAAAGCTGATTTCAGACCGTCTGCGGGAGCAAAAAATGGATTGGCGCGATTTGACGAAAGAGCAGTGCGAGCTGTTTTCCTATGATGCGGTAGAGCGGCTGGCACCGAAACTGCAAAAGGAAATTCTGCTCAGCTCAAACCGGCATTATTACGTGAAGGAAAAACTGCAAAAAATTGTGACACGTGTGTCCGGCATTTTAAGCGAGCATGCGAAAGCGAGCGGATTCGTGCCGATCGGACTTGAACTGGGCTTTGGAGGAAAAGGGCCGCTTCCGCCGCTGACCTTTAAGCTGAAAAACGGCTGCACGATGGAGCTCGTCGGGCGAATTGACCGCGTCGATAAAGCGGAAAGCTCAAAAGGCCTGCTTCTGAGGATTGTCGATTATAAATCAAGCGACAAAGGCCTTGACTTAGCGGAAGTATATTACGGACTCGCGCTCCAAATGCTGACGTACCTTGATTTATCGATTACTCATTCAGAAGACTGGCTCGGAATGAGAGCGACTCCGGCCGGGGTGCTGTACTTCCATATTCATGACCCAATGATTCAATCTAATCTTCCGCTTGGACTTGACGAGATTGAACAGGAAATTTTTAAGAAATTTAAAATGAAGGGCCTGCTCCTTGGCGATCAAGAAGCGGTTCGCCTCATGGATACGACCCTTCAAGAGGGACGGTCAAATATCATCAATGCCGGCTTGAAAAAAGACGGCTCTCTCAGATCAGATTCAGCGGCGGTCGGCGAAAAGGAATTTGAGCTGTTGACGAAGCATGTGCGCCGCACCTTCCAAGAAGCAGGCGAACAAATCACCGACGGACGCGTATCCATTGAGCCTTATAAAATGAAGAACAAGACGCCGTGCACATACTGTGCGTTCAAATCAGTATGTCAGTTTGATGAATCATTAGAAGAAAACGAGTATCGCCCGTTAAAGGCTGAAAAGGACAAGACGATACTTGAGTGGATAAAAAAGGAGGCGGATGGCAATGAACATTCCTAAACCGGCAGACAGCACATGGACAGATGACCAATGGAATGCCATTGTTTCAACCGGCCAGGATATTCTTGTGGCAGCGGCGGCGGGCTCCGGGAAAACCGCTGTGCTCGTTGAACGAATGATCCGGAAAATCACCGCGGAAGAAAACCCGATTGATGTAGATCGGCTGCTCGTTGTGACATTTACAAACGCCTCGGCGGCAGAAATGAAACACCGAATCGCGGATGCCCTGGAAAAAGAACTTGTAAAGCGCCCCGGCTCGTTGCATATCAGACGCCAGCTGTCTCTTTTAAACCGGGCCAGCATTTCGACACTTCACTCCTTTTGCCTGCAAGTGCTGAAAAAATATTACTACTTGATCGATCTTGATCCGGGCTTTCGGATTGCCGATCAGACAGAAGGCGAGCTGCTTGGGGATGAAGTGCTGGATGAGCTGTTTGAAGATGAATACGCAAGGGGCGACAAGGCGTTTTTTGAACTTGTTGACCGCTATACGACAGACCGGCACGATTTGGATCTGCAATTTCTTGTTAAACAGGTGTACGAGTATTCCCGATCCCATCCAAACCCGGAGGCATGGCTGGAAAGCTTTGTTCATTTATACGATGTATCCGAAAAGAGCGCCATCGAGGAGCTTCCGTTTTATCAATATGTCAAAGAGGATATTGCGATGGTGCTTAACGGAGCGAAAGAAAAGCTCCTGCGCGCGCTTGAGCTGACGAAAGCGCCGGGCGGCCCCGCGCCGCGCGCTGATAATTTTCTTGATGATCTTGCGCAGATTGATGAACTGATTCAGCAGCAGGACGATTTTTATGAGCTTTATAAGCGGGTGCCCGCAGTCTCTTTTAAGCGCGCGAAGGCAGTAAAAGGGGACGAGTTTGATGCTGCGTTGCTTGATGAAGCAACGGATTTGAGAAACGGTGCAAAAAAACTGCTTGAAAAGCTCAAAACTGACTATTTCACGAGAAGTCCTGAGCAGCACTTGAAAAGCTTAGCCGACATGAAGCCTGTCATTGAGACGCTCGTGCAGCTTGTCATCAGCTACGGAAAACGGTTTGAAGCGGCGAAACAGGAAAAATCAATCATCGATTTTTCTGATTTGGAGCATTACTGCTTGTCCATTTTGGCAGCTGAAAATGACAAAGGTGAACGCGAGCCGAGTGAGGCAGCAAGATTTTATCAGGAGCAGTTTCATGAGGTGCTCGTTGATGAATATCAAGATACAAACCTCGTGCAGGAATCGATCCTGCAGCTTGTCACAAGCGGGCCGGAGGAGACTGGAAACCTGTTTATGGTAGGGGATGTCAAACAGTCGATTTATCGATTCAGGCTTGCGGAGCCGCTCCTTTTCCTTTCCAAATACAAACGGTTTACAGAAAGCGGAGAAGGCACAGGACGGAAAATCGACTTGAATAAAAATTTCCGTAGCCGGGCTGATATTTTAGATAGCACAAACTTTTTATTTAAACAGCTGATGGGCGGCAAAATCGGTGAGGTTGATTATGACGAGCTGGCTGAACTGAAGCTCGGTGCGGCATATCCGGACAATGATGAGACGGAAACGGAGCTGCTGCTGATCGGCAGCTCAGAAGAGACGGATGCAGGTGAGGAAGCAGAAGAGCTGGAAACGGTGCAGTTCGAGGCGAAAGCGATCGCTAAGGAAATTCGCAAATTGATTTCATCGCCATTTAAGGTGTATGACGGAAAAACGAAAACACACCGCAATATTCAATACCGCGATATCGTGATTTTGCTGCGCTCCATGCCGTGGGCGCCGCAAATCATGGAAGAGCTGAGAGCACAGGGCATACCGGTTTACGCCAATTTAACGTCAGGCTATTTTGAAGCGGTCGAAGTTGCCGTCACGCTCTCAGTGCTGAAGGTGATCGATAACCCTTACCAGGATATACCGCTTGCCTCTGTTCTGCGCTCACCGATTGTCGGAGCAGATGAAAACGAGCTGTCTTTGATCCGGCTTGAAAATACAAAAGCGCCTTACTATGAAGCGATGAAAGACTACTTGGCTGCCGGCGACCGGAACGACGAGCTTTATCAAAAGCTGCAAGCGTTCTACGGACATCTGCAAAAATGGCGCTCGTTTTCAAAAAACCACTCAGTATCTGAACTGATTTGGGAAGTGTACCGCGACACGAAGTACATGGATTATGTCGGCGGGATGCCGGGCGGAAAACAGCGCCAGGCCAATTTGCGCGTCCTTTACGACCGGGCGCGCCAATATGAAGCGACGGCATTTCGCGGCCTGTTCCGTTTTCTGCGGTTTATCGAACGCATGCAGGAGCGAGGGGATGATCTTGGAACGGCGCGAGCGCTCAGCGAGCAGGAGGATGTTGTCCGCTTAATGACGATTCACAGCAGCAAAGGGCTCGAATTTCCCGTCGTGTTTACGGCGGGTCTCGGCCGCAATTTCAACATGATGGACTTGAACAAATCGTATCTGCTGGACAAGGAGCTCGGGTTTGGCACGAAGTTTATTCATCCGCAATTGCGCATCAGCTATCCGACGCTTCCGCTCATTGCGATGAAGAAAAAAATGCGCAGGGAACTGCTGTCAGAGGAATTGCGTGTTCTGTATGTTGCATTAACGAGAGCAAAAGAAAAACTGTTTCTGATTGGCTCGTGCAAGGATCATCAGAAACAGCTCGCGAAATGGCAGGCATCCGCGTCACAAACTGACTGGCTTCTGCCTGAATTTGACCGCTATCAGGCAAAAACGTATTTAGATTTCATCGGGCCGGCCCTTGCCAGACACAGAGATATGGAGACTTTGGCTGAAAACAGTGCGGCTGCGCATGCTGACATCTCGGGACACCCGGCTCGTTTTGCCGTCCGAATGATCCATTCCTATGATTTGCTGGATGATGATCTGGAAGAAAGAATGGAAGAAAAAAGCGAACGCTTAGAAGCGATTCGCCAAGGTGAACCAGTTCCCGGCTCGTTTGCGTTTGATGAAAAAGCCCGTGAGCAGCTGAGCTGGACATATCCGCATCACGAGGTGACGCAAATTCGCACAAAGCAGTCGGTGTCTGAGATCAAGAGAAAAAGAGAGTACGAGGATGAATACAGCGGCAGGGCCCCCGTTAAACCGGCTGACGGAAGCATTCTGTACAGGCGTCCGGCTTTCATGATGAAAAAAGGCCTGACAGCGGCGGAGAAAGGAACGGCCATGCATACGGTGATGCAGCATATCCCGCTGACACATGCGCCGACGATAGAAGAAGCGGAGCGGACGGTTCAAAAGCTTTATGAAAAAGAACTGCTCACTGAAGAACAAAAAGCCGCTATTGATATAGAAGAAATCGTTCAATTCTTCCACACGGAAATCGGCGGACAGCTGATCGGCGCGAAATGGAAGGAGCGGGAAGTGCCATTCAGTTTGGCGCTTCCGGCCAAGGAGATCTATCCTGATGCACAGGAGGCGGATGAGCCGCTTTTAGTGCAGGGAATCATTGACTGTCTCTATGAAACTGAGGACGGTTTATATCTCTTGGACTATAAATCAGACCGGATTGAGGGCAAATTCCAGCACGGCTTTGAAGGAGCGGCCCCGATTTTGAAAAAACGATATAAAACGCAAATTCAGCTGTACACGAAGGCTGTTGAGCAAATTGCAAAAACAAAGGTAAAGGGATGTGCGCTTTATTTCTTTGACGGAGGGCACATTCTGACATTATAGCGAGATCCGCAAGCTCCGGGAATTTCAGACGGAGCGGATCTCGTTTTCTATACAAAAGAGAGGTGAAAGCATTTGCGGATTTTACATACGGCTGACTGGCATCTTGGAAAAACGCTGGAAGGAAGAAGCAGACTGAGTGAACAGGCCGATGTGCTTGATGAATTGAATATGATTGTAAAGGAAGAGAGAATCGATGCCATTGTAATGGCGGGGGACGCGTTTGACACCGTGAACCCGCCGGCTTTAGCCGAGCAGCTGTTTTATGAAAGCCTGTCTGCGCTCAGCGACAGAGGGAAGCGCCCGATTGTTGTCATTGCCGGAAATCACGATAATCCTGACCGTTTGTCCGCCGCTTCACCGCTGACACATGAACATGGCATTCATTTAATCGGCTATCCGACAACAGAACCGCTTCATATTGAAGTGCCTTCAGCAGGTGAGCTTTTGGCGGTCGGAGCGCTGGCGTACCCATCTGAAGCGCGGTTAAATGAAGTGCTTTCCGATACATTTGATGAAAAGCTTCTCCGCGATCATTATGACGTGAAAATCAGGCAGGCGTTTGAGCATATGACAAGCCGGTTCCGCAAAGACGCAGTGAAGGTTGCCGCCAGCCATATTTATGTCGCAGGCGGAAACCAAACAGATTCAGAGCGGCCGATTGAAGTCGGCGGCGCTTATACGGTGGCTGCTGAAAGCCTGCCGGCGGATGCGGCTTACGTGGCGCTTGGCCATTTGCATCGCCCGCAAACGATCAAGCGGGCGCGGACACTTGCCCGTTATTCTGGATCTCCGCTCGCCTACAGCTTTTCTGAAGCGGGCTACGCCAAATCAGTGACAATCGTGGACGCGAAGCCGGGAGAAGAGGCCTCTTGGCATGAGGTTTTATTATCAAGCGGCAAGCCCCTTGTGAAGTGGAAAGCGGCAAATGGCCTAAGCGAGGTGTATAGCTGGCTTGATGAAGGCAGGGATCAGAATGCCTGGATTGACCTTGAAATCCGTTTGGCGGACCAGCTGTCACTTGAAGAAATTCATAGGCTGCGGAAGGCGCACCCGGGGTTTATCCATATCAGGCCGGTTTTTGAAGAACAGAACAAAGACCGGGAGCGGATCGAGGTTAAGCATGTGTCGATCGAAGACCGCTTTAAGAAATTTTATGAAAAACAAACTGGCGGCGCGGTGCCGGATGAAGAAATGGTGAAGCTGTTTTTAGAGCTAGCATCAGGCGTTGAAGAGGAGGATGCGAAATGAAGCCGATTGCCTTAACGATAAAGGGGCTCCACAGCTTTAGAGAGGAGCAGACAATAGATTTTGAAGGCCTTTCCGGTGCAGGTGTTTTCGGCATTTTCGGCCCGACAGGAAGCGGCAAATCTTCTATCCTCGACGCGATGACGCTTGCTTTATACGGAAAGGTGGAGCGGGCGGCAAACAATACGCACGGTATCTTAAATCATGCGGAAGATACGCTGTCTGTTTCCTTTACCTTTGCGCTTCAGACGAATCATCAAATCTCTTACAAAGTCGAGCGCGTGTTTAAGAGAACGGATGAAATGAAGGTGAAAACGGCACTTTGCCGCTTCATCGAGATCAAGGAAGAGCATACGGTGCTGGCTGATAAAGCCAGCGAAGTAAATAAAAGAGTGGAAGAGCTTTTGGGGCTGACGATCGATGATTTTACGAGAGCGGTGGTCCTGCCGCAAGGAAAATTTGCCGAATTTCTGTCTTTAAAAGGGGCGGAGCGCAGACATATGCTTCAGCGATTATTTAATTTGGAGCAGTATGGAGACCGGCTTGTGAAAAAACTGAGACGGCAGGCGCAGGAAGCCAATGCGAGAAAAAATGAAATGCTTGCTGAACAGTCGGGTCTCGGCGAGGCGGGTTCAGAAGCGGTTGAGCAGGCGGAACAGGCTCTCGAACAAGCTGAAGCCCGGCTGGAAGCGATGAGGAAGAATCGTGATCAGGCAAAAGAGCGGTTTACCGAGCATCAGGAAATTTGGAATGTCCAAAAGGAAAAAGCCGCTTATGATGAAGAGAAAAAACGTCTCGAAGAGGAACAGCCGCACGTAGACAGCATGCAAAAGCGCCTGCTGGAAGCTGAAACTGCCGCTGCTCTGAAACCCTATGCGGATCGGTACGCAGAAGCGATCCGGCATGAGGAGAAAGCTGAAAAGGAACAAACGCTTGCTCAAAAGGAGTTAGCGGACCGGACTGCTTTCTTTCATCAAAAACATGAGGAGTATGAAGCGTGGCGACGGCATAAAAGCGAAAAAGAACCTGAGCTTTTAACCGAACAGGAACAGCTTTCCCGCCTGCAGGAGATTGAGATCAAACTGAGTGAGGCCAAGCGAGAGGAAGAAGGCAAAAAGGCTGAACTCCAGCAGAAAGAAGAGGCTCTTCAATCTGTCATGAATGAATTGGAGGCTGTAACAGACCGTCTGGCGCGGGGACAAAGCAGGCAGACGGAATTGAAGCAGCAGCTCAAATCTTTGCAAGTGACATCCGATGAGCGAAAAAGCTGCCAGCAGGCCGCAGAAATGGCATTGCGCATCAGGCAGACTGAGGAGCAAATCACAAAAGAGCGAAAACGAAGTGACGCATTGAACCTCGTGCTTCAGAAGATGAATGAGGAGAAGAGTATACTCGTTCAAAAGACGGAAACGGAAGAAAACAATATCATTCAGGCGTATGAGGCTGTACAAACCGTGTACCATATGGTGTGCGAGACGGAACGTTCATTAACACGCATGACTGAGCAGGCTAAAAAAAGACAGCAAACGCTTCACTCGCAGCGCGAAAAAGCAAGGGTGGCACTGCTGACAAAAGAGTTAGCTGAAAAGCTGACAGCCGGAAAGCCTTGTCCAGTCTGCGGTTCAACCCATCATGATCCGTCTGCCTCAGTACATGAAACATATGAGTTCGACAGCAGCCTTGAAGACAACATCAAACAGACAGATGTGTTGCTGACGGAAGCGGCAGCTCTCAGCCAGGAGATTCTTTCTGCCAAAATCACGCTTGAAGAACAATCCGCGCGGTTTATTGAACAGTGTCCGTTTTTGCAAAAGATTCAACAAGCACCGAACCTTGAAGCGGCAGCTTCTTACGAGAATCAGCCGGGGCATGACGCATTCGATGCTGCCAAAATTGAATGGAAACGAGTCAAGCAGGATATTCTTTCTGTCAAAACACGGATGGCACAAATGATCAGCGCCTATCAGGAGTCTTTAAAAAAAGCCGATCAGCTTAATGAAAAAATCGGTTTTGAAAAAAGAGAGGCGGACCGTATCGAAAGCATCATCGCTGAGCTTCAGTCCTCGTTGGACAGCCGTCTGAAAATGTTTAATGAAGCGTTTCAGGATCAATCTGTGAATGAAGCGGAAAAATGGCAGCAAGCCATTGAAGAAAAGGACCGGGCTGCAGAAGATTGCGAAAAACGAATTGAGAAGAGCATCGCATTTCTTGCTGAGCATGAATCGCAAAAGGAAAAGCTGCGGGAATCTGGACACCAGCTTGAACGGGAAAAGCTGGAGCTTCATTATGCGGCTGAACGCATCAAGAGCGCGATAGCTGATTATGAGCACGAACTCGGAGATTACGCAAAAGGAGATTCGATCCAAATCAAACTCCGCTCTGTCCAGCAAGATCTAAAGCTGTTAAAGGAAAAAGAGCAATCTCTATATGAAGAACTGCAACGCGCCCAAATGAAGCTCAATCAGGCGAAAAGCCGCGCTTCAGCAAGCGAGCTGACTCTTCAAGAGGCGAAGGACAGATTGGAAAAAGCCGAATCCGATTGGCTTGGGCATGCGAAAAGCACTCGCTTTACCCGGACTGAAGAGGTGGAGAGAAGTCTCATTCCAGCCGATGAGCTTGAAAAGATAAAAGCGGGCATAGACCAGTTTGTGGATAAACTGAAGCAAAATGCCGCAAACTTAATGCGTGTAGAAGAGAGACTTGCCGGCCGAGCCTTATCAGAGAGCGAATGGAGCGATACCGTTAGGGCATTACAAGAAGCTGAGGACGCATTTGGCGCTGCGATAGAGGAAAAAGGCGCGGCAGCGAAAGCGCTGGCCGTTATTCGCGAACATCATAAACGGTTTAACGAAATTGAGGCTGAGCTGAAAAAATGGCAGACGCATATCGACAGGCTGGACAAGCTGCAAGCCGTGTTTAAAGGGAACACCTTCGTCGAATTTTTAGCTGAGGAGCAGCTTGAAAGCGTTGCGCGGGACGCGTCAGCAAGACTTGGCATGCTGACGAGACAGCGCTATGCCATCGAAGTGGATTCAGAAGGCGGATTCGTGATGCGCGATGACGCAAATGGAGGCGTCAAACGGCCGGTATCCAGCTTGTCTGGAGGAGAGACCTTCCTCACCTCGCTTTCTCTCGCTCTTGCGCTGTCTGCGCAGATCCAGCTTCGCGGAGAATACCCGCTCCAGTTCTTTTTCTTAGATGAAGGGTTCGGCACCCTGGATCAAGATCTGCTTGATACAGTTGTGACAGCCTTGGAAAAACTGCAATCAGACAATCTGTCTGTCGGTGTCATCAGCCATGTGCAGGAACTGCGGGCCCGGCTTCCGAAAAAGCTGATCGTCCATCCGGCTGAACCGAGCGGACGCGGCACACGGGTGTCACTTGAATTGATGTAAGGAGGTAAGCGGATATGGCAAAGCAAACTGCCGGAATATGTGAGCTGTGCGGCCGGAGCGATGTCCAGCTGACAGAGCACCACCTCACACCGAAAGAGGAAGGCGGAACATTTCTGCCGACAGCAATGCTCTGTATTCCTTGCCATAAACAGATTCATGCCTTATATACCAATCAAGAGCTTGCCGTTCGCTTAAACGGAATCAATGAGCTCAGAAGCGATCCGAAGCTTGCCCGGTTTGTCAAATGGATCCGAAAACAGCCGCCTGAAAAGCTGATCAAAACAAAGAAATCAAATGAACGAAAAAAGAAAACATGACTAAAAAGCAGCCCTCTCTTTGCAGAGCGGCTGCTTTTATCCGTTTCCAACCATATCCTGATCGTTGACATCGGGGTCTATATAATTTGTCGCGTTGACTGCGTTGTTTAATAGAAGGAAATCTCCCGTATTTCCTGCTCCCGAACCGAGCGCAGATTTTGAAGAGCTTTTCGGAGATAAGTAAAAGGAATCACCAAAGTTTACGACTCCGCCCGATATGGAATTGATAGCTATAGGCCCGACAATTGCTGGCATAAACGACACCCTTTATCGAAGTCTCTGTTTATTATATGTTCTTGGCGGACGATTGTGAGCGAGGAGACTGAATCTGCCTGATATGTTTGAGTCTCGCGTCACCGCGAACAATTGAAGACGCCCCCGCATGAAAAACAGAAGAGGCTGAGACCCCTTGAATTTTGATGTTGCGGACATGAATGACCGGCACCTCGTGGCAAAATGCGCTTTCTACACCTGTTTCGGGAATCGGCTTTACTGCCTGCTGCTGAAAGATCGGGTACTCCTTTCTGTTAAATGAGCCTTCGTTATGATAAAACGTGGACAGCGAGCGCTGAACAGCAAATACGTTTACACTCATATCAATTTCGTTTGTGTCGCCAGCTTGAAATACGCTTGCTATTCCAAGAGAGTTAAATTTAATCACTCTGATGCGTGATATGCGTTTTAGCATTATTCCGGCGCAATCGGAGCAAACGGCCCGATAATAAGAGATTCAGGCGGTGTATCAAAAATCGAAGACAGATAGATGGATTCAGTGTCTCCGATGTGGAATACAGAGGAGCTGGATACACCATTCATCCGGATATCCCCGACTTCGAGGTTGCGGTTGATGACAGTAAAGATCACGCTTGCTCATCTCCTTTCATTTCGGATGGGATATGTTCCAGAAAATGTTCTACAGCACGGATCACGTCACGCTTCACATGCTCGGCGATGTGTTCTGCATATTGCGCAGGCGGTGTATGTTCTTCTTTTTTGATATGGGACATGTAATAGTGGATCCGGCTGTCCATCTGTTTTCGGATGTCTTCGATAATATGATGTCTGTTTGTATCGTCAAGCCTGCTGTCGTACTGGTTTTCAAGCTGCTCTAAAACATCTGGGATTTCTTCGGTTAAGTACATGTCGACATTCTGGCGGATTTGCTGCATGAGCTGGGCGCTCTCTTCCTGCTGCATCATCCCGATTTCCGGTGTCGATTGGCTGACTTCAAAGTTTTGGACGCTGTTCGGGTCTGATGGATTTAAGCCGATATTTAATGTCCCATCGAGCCTTTCGATTTTCAGCTGATCAAATTTATATTCCACACGCTCAATGGTAGTGGCCGGCCGCTGTTTCATCGTATTCATTTCAGATTGGACCTCTTTCAGCTGACGTTCGAGCTGCTGAATATGAAGCGCCTGCTGCTGAACAAAGGAGTTCAAGTTTTGTAAGTAAGAGGAAACAGATTGATCATACATGTTCTTCACCTCTTTCATATGATTAACGGCCAGGAGGCTGGAGCGGGACCAATGAACCTGTATCGGGCTCCTGAAGCTGGACCGGCTGCCCTAAGGCTGAAACCTCTGGTGCCGGTTCTACATAGCTTCCCGTATTATACAAGTTTGACAGGGACTTGATTGACCCGGCGCTTCCGATTTGCAGAATGGAGGAGTTGCTGATTGATTCCAGCCGGAGATAGTTAATTTGTATCGTTTGATTAATATAGAAGTTCATGAGCCTCACTCCTTTTACGCATTGGCTACGATCGGCTGATCTACCGCATCGTTGTCATACACATTTGTTGCGTTTTGGTAATTCATTACCTTGAGGCTGTCGCCGGTATTAAAGCTGCCGGCACCGGCAAACGTTCTGACCTGTGCCTGAGGAGAGATCGTAATGCAGTCCCCGATGTGAACGACTCCGCTCGTACCAATCGCATTAATTTTAAACGCTCCGACAATGGCCGGCATACGAGCACATCCTTTGTTGTAAAATTGAAAAAAGGCGGGTAAAGTAAAAATAGAATTTGTTTGGGCTATTCACGATAGCTTATGACAAACGCACATATGTGTGAGAGAAATTTAAAGGGGCATTTCGGCTTCGAGATTTTTTTCGGCCTTTATGTTTAAATATGTTCAAAAGCGGGTATTGTTTAGCGGAAATGCGGCATTGACTGCCGCTGTCCGCCTGCGTGATGGTGTTTTGCGTGCAGAAATGCTTTTTTGGAGTATGTCGTGCTGCGGTATCCGGTTTTTGGGCGGGCGCATTCTCGCCCTGAGGTATATCCCAGAAGTGATTGCTGAGCAAAAAGCGGAGTTACATGCGGTGTATTCAAAATCGTTATAGAAAATGATTCACATACGGGAGCTTTCAGAACATCCCACAAAAATCATTTCTTCTTTAATTCGGCTGTTCAGCAAACTGTCAAGCTCTTGGCTGCATTGAATCGTTTCCTCTGAATTCATGCCATATTTTTGTGCTGTTTCAATTAGTATGATTCTCATTTCTTCAATTTTACTGTTCATTACACTATCTCCAATTCTAGATTTTATTTTGATAAACACAGGATATCGTTAGTATAACCTATTTTTGCTGAAAAGGTTGCCTTTCGTCAATTTGACTAAAAAAGCGACATTTTTTGCTGCGGCTTTTTTAATAAAAAAAGGACTATAGTCTTGCTAAGTGTGCTTGCAAAAAGTCCTGCCGCTCTTCAATTTCTCTAAGTATGTTTGTCTGCTCCTTTTCGAATTGCAGGGGGCTTTTTTTTATGAAAGGATCATCGTCAGCTTTTTGACAAATGTCAAGATGCCAATCGCTGATGAAAGGAGACAATCGTTCAATGGTAAACGACCGGTTCAGTACGTTCTTCATTAATGTATGATATTGCGACCGGAAGGCGGGTATGGAGAGAAGCCTTGCCGCCAGTGTCCGTCCTTTTGTCAGCAGAGGATCTTCGTCAGAACTGACGGGTGCCGCCAGTACTCTTGTCTCCATCGGGGTAACATGGAGACGGCCGGATTCGTTTGGACAACATGCATAGTAAAAGCCTTGACTGGTGCATGCGCTTCCGATCAGGCAAAGGAAAAATAGCTTGACATCCAGATACATTTTAATCCGTTCAGCCAACTCGCCATCTTCAGCTGTACGGATCAGCGTGAGGAATTCGTGTAAGAACGCGGAAGATTCCTCTTTACAAACGGACAGCGGAACCCTCGGATCTGCGATATTCACTCGGCAGCCTGCTCTGTCGGCCAGCTGTTGGTTCTTGATGTTCAAATAAATGCCTTCTGGCTGGCCATTGATGGTCAAAAAGCTGTACGAGGCAGCGGGTGCGGGAACGCCAATCTGTTCAAAAAAACAATAGGCGAGCCTGCGCCGCATCAGGGACGGATCAACCTGTTCCGCATTCAAAAAAAGTGTGCTCTCACCAAGCAGAGATTGTTCCCAGCTGATTTCATAGGATGCCTTTTCCGCTCTGTCACGCTGTGTGAGAAGAATGGGAGAAACGGATCGGTCTGTCACCAGAAGCCCTTTGGCAGTGCCTTTACGATTCAGCTGCTGCCGATGAAAAAATAAATGTACGCTCTCCATATTCTTTCCTCCTCCTCAAAACGACATTTGCATGATATGTGCAGGAAGCCCGTCTTGAAACGAAATGAAAACGGATATGAGAAAAAGGGATTTCAGCATTCGACAGAGAATACATGAAGGAGCATTCTGATTTAAAAGATGATGGAGGAATAACATGAAATTTGCGACAGGGGAACTTTACAACCGAATGTTTGTCGGCCTGATCATTGATGATGAGAAAATTATGGATTTGCAAAAGGCTGAAAAAAAACTGTTTGAACTTGAGACAATTCCGGGATCGCTGATTGAATGTATCGCAGAAGGGGATAAATTTGTTGCGCATGCAAGACAGCTGGCCGAATGGGCAAAGAAACCGAATGATGAACTGGGATCATTTATGTATTCATTATCCGATGTGAAGCTGCATGCGCCCATTCCTAAGCCGTCAAAAAATATTATCTGCATCGGCAAAAACTACCGTGACCACGCGATTGAAATGGGAAGCGAAGCTGACATCCCGGAGCATCCGATGGTATTTACAAAATCGCCGGTTACGGTTGCAGGGCACGGTGATACCGTAAACAGCCATGAAGAGGTCACCTCTCAGCTCGATTATGAAGGAGAGCTTGCTGTCGTCATCGGTAAAAGCGGGACCCGCATATCAAAAGAAGACGCATATGACCATGTTTTCGGATATACGATTGTGAATGATATCACGGCGCGTGATCTGCAAAAAAGGCATAAGCAGTTTTTTATCGGAAAAAGCCTGGATACGACATGTCCCATGGGACCGGTTCTTGTACATAAATCATCGATTCAGGAGCCGGAGCGCCTCAAGGTTGAAACGAGAGTCAACGGCGAGCTGCGCCAATCCGGTTCGGCAAGCAATATGATCTTTTCCATACCGGAATTAATTGAAACCCTCTCAAAGGGGATGACGCTGGAAGCGGGAGACATTATTGCGACCGGTACGCCGTCTGGCGTCGGAAAGGGCTTTACGCCGCCCAAATTCTTGCGGTCAGGCGACAAAATCGACATTACGATTGACCCGATCGGAACGCTGTCAAACCAAATCGGCTGAATCAAACAGGAGGGCGGACACGGACCCGCCCGTTTTTTCTGAGATTCATCTTTGTGGCAGAGGACAAGTTCATGGTACTATAAGTGGGGTAATTTTATCTGATAGGGGGAACCTGTATGACACACCTACATATTACGACATGGGTGGTAGCGCTGATTCTGCTTTTCGTCAGCTACTCGCTGTATGCGTCAGGAAGTGCAAAGGGCGGAAAAATCACTCATATGATTCTGCGGTTATTCTATATCCTAATTATTTTGACAGGAGCTGAGCTGTTTGTCCGCTTCGCCAACTGGAACGGAGAATACGCCGGCAAAATGATTCTTGGCATTATCACCATCGGCCTGATGGAAATGCTCCTCATCCGCAAGAAAAAAGAAAAATCAACCGGAGGCCTATGGATCGGCTTCGTCATTGTCCTTGTGCTGACAGTGCTGCTCGGTCTGCATTTGCCAATCGGTTTTCAATTGTTTTAATAGAAAAGCGCGAACCCGGCTCTGTGAATGGAGCCGGGTTTTTGTGTGCTTCCTCCCTTTTATTCCAAATGATTTAAAATAACCTTAAAATTCCCTGTAAGCGGTATCTCGTCCTATGAAATTATGATACCTTCAAGAAGATTCATTATTTTGCAGGAGGGATATCATGAAACGCAGAAAATTCAGCTCGTTGGTGGCGGCAGTGCTCATTATTGCACTGATCTTCAGCCTTTTTTCTCCAGGAACCAAAGCGGCCGCGGCCGGTGCGATTGACCAGGCGCCTGCTCTGGAAAACGGCAAAGAGCAGACAGGCGCCGTGAAGGAACCCGAACAGGTAAAATGGTACAAAGTGACCCCGGGAAAAACGGATATTCAGAAAAACTCACATATGGCACTGACCGTAAAGAGTGATTCAGTACTCAATGTATCTGTATATCCAAGCAAGGAAAAAGCGCTTAAAGATGAAACATTTGAGATGTACCGTTCTTACACAGCGGAGGATGGAAAAAGCGAAATTATTTTTCCATACGCGTGGAGCGGCCCTTACTATGTAAAAGTTGAATATCTCGGAGAAGAAGAACCAGAGGAAGGCGGAACGGCAGAAGCAGCTGCGGAAGCCAAGTATACGATTGGGTATAAAGGCACCAAAAAGCAGCCGTCAGATTTAGAGGAGGAAGAAGCTTGTCCGGTGGAAATGAGTGTCGACCAGAAGAAATCAGGGAAAAGCATCCTGGACAAGCTGAGAGCGATTCGTGATGAGCAGTTAAGCCAAACAGCAGAAGGCAAAGAACTGACGAGCCTTTACTACAAAGCGGCGCCGTTTATCGTTGCTAAACTCGCACTCAATAAAACAGCGAGAAATGAAATCTATCAGGATCTTGTGACATTAAAGCCATTGTTTGATGATGTGTCAGAAAACGGTGCGTCATCCTCATATAAGATGACTGAAAAGGATCAAAAAGCAATCAATCGGCTTTACGATACGGCTTTACAATCAGTCCCGTCTTTCCTTAAAAAGGAGATAAAGAAACAGGCGGAACGATTAAATATCAAGCAGCTGCAAGGCAAAACAGCAGGTGCGATTTTAACAGAAAACAAGATTGCGGCCAAAAGTCAAGTTCAGACAACAAAGGTCATTTTCAAGGTGAAGGACAATAAAAGCCTCTCATCCGTACATAATGAAATGAAGGGCTTTTCTGCAAGCGCGCAATCGAAAAAAGACATTTCAAATGTGAAAAAGGCAAAGAAACTGTTTAATAACCTGTACTCATTTGAACTGCCAAAAGATGAGAAACAGAACGGCGCATATACGGCA
Organism: Bacillus cabrialesii; assembly: GCF_004124315.2. Classification (GTDB taxonomy): domain Bacteria; phylum Bacillota; class Bacilli; order Bacillales; family Bacillaceae; genus Bacillus; species Bacillus cabrialesii. Next base: position 1,185,338 of record NZ_CP096889.1, read on the forward strand.
AGCGCCAAACGGGTCAAAAGCGCCGCCGCGACATTATCCAAGATGTCTAACGTAGAATTTGCGGAACCTGTACAGGAATACAAGAGCCTGGCAAACGATATTCAGTATCCTTACCAATGGCCGCTTAAAAACACTGGTGAAAACGGCGGTGTCAAAAATGCGGATGTGAAATACGAGCCTGCCAGCACATTGCTGTCCAAGCGCAAGCTGAACGATACATTGGTTGCGGTAGTAGACACAGGTGTGGACAGCTCGCTTGCCGATTTAAAAGGAAAAGTAAGAACCGATCTCGGACGCAATTTTGTCGGAAGGAATAACAACGCAATGGATGATCAGGGGCATGGAACGCACGTTGCCGGAATTATCGCCGCCCAAAGCGATAACGGCTATTCAATGACTGGTTTGAACGCCAAAGCGAAAATCATCCCTGTCAAAGTGCTTGATTCCACAGGCTACGGAGATACTGAACAAATCGCACTCGGCATCAAATATGCTGCTGACAAAGGAGCAAAGGTGATTAATTTAAGTTTAGGCGGAGGCTACAGCCGCGTGCTTGAATTTGCTTTGAAATACGCAGCTGACAAAAATGTCTTGATTGCCGCAGCCAGCGGGAATGACGGAGCCAATTCCTTATCCTATCCTGCATCTTCTAAATATGTGATGTCAGTCGGAGCAACGAACCGCATGGATATGACCGCGGATTTTTCTAACTATGGTAAAGGTCTGGACATCTCTGCTCCAGGGTCTGATATCCCGAGCTTAGTGCCGAACGGAAATGTCACATACATGAGCGGAACATCCATGGCGACGCCATATGCTGCCGCTGCTGCGGGACTGCTGTTTGCTCAAAATCCTAAGCTGAAAAGAACAGAAGCAGAGGATATTTTGAAAAAGACGGCGGACGATATTTCCTTTGAAAGCGTCGATGGCGAAGAAGAGGAATTGTATGATGATAATGGTGATCCAATTGATATTCCGAAGACGCCTGGAGTAGACTGGCACTCAGGCTACGGACGGCTGAATGTCATGAAGGCTGTCAGCGCAGCTGATCTGAAGCTCAAGGTCAACAAACTGGAAAGCACACAAACAGCCGTCAGAGGAAGCGCGAAAGAAGGCGCGCTTATCGAGGTGATGAGCGGCAAGAAAAAACTCGGCAGCGCCAAAGCCGGAAAAGACGGTGCTTTCAAGGTCAATATCCCGACTCAAAAACAAGATCAAGTGCTGTATGTGAAAGCGGTAAAAGGCGATGCGAAAACATCGTATAAAGTTGTCGCCGTCAAAGGAAAACCTTCCGGCACCCCGAAAGTAAATGCAGTGAAAACGAAGGATACGGCAGTGAAAGGGAAGGCGAACAGCAAGGCGATGATCAGAGTGAAAAACAAATCAAAGAAAGTCATTGCTTCTGCCAAGGCTGACGCAAAAGGAACGTTCACGGTGAAAATCAAAAAACAAAAAGCCGGAACAGTGCTGTACGTCACGGCTGCTGATACAGATAAAAAAGAAAGCAAGGATGTAAAAGTCGTCGTTGAAAAGTAACCAAAAAGCGGTGCTCGCTGCACCGCTTTTTTATTTGCGTCTCCGCTGCACCGCTGAATACATAATGGATCGCTTTCCATTTGAAGCCGTCCATTCGAAACGGTCTCCTGTCCCGTCATAGCTGTAGTGATGCTGCACCGCGCATTGGGCGATGTCGTTGGAAAAGTGATAAAAAGAAACACCCTGCTCCTCCGATGTATTCGAAAAGACTCCTTTATTATAAGAAAATACGCAATCGAATACCGATAAGCCAAAGCTGTGCAGATGCTGTAAAAACGCCAGAAAGGTTTCGTCATCCAGCGAATCCAAAAGCACCATGAGCGGCCGTTTGACCGATTTTTCATAGCGGATGCGTTCTCCGCCTGAAAGGGAGATGTTTTCCTCACCGCATATCAGAACCAATTGATCCTGAAAGCCGGCCTGCTCCCATTTTCCTTTATGCTGTATCCAGATTGGACCGTGATGAAGACTGTCCGCCAGCAGTATATCGCCTTCCTCGTTTTCGATTAAACAGATGCCATCTTCAATGAGGATGGTGCCGTATTCCCATTTTTGTTCCTCTTTATATAATAATTGTTTCCGCTTCATGCATGCTGTCTCCTTTTTCTTCTTTCCTCTCTTTTCTTTCCAATTCGAGCCTGTCCCATACAACTCTTTTGTGGACAAATCAACTATCTGCCTATAGATGCATAAACTTACTAAGGTGCTGAAAGAAACGAAATGGTTACGAAAGATTAGGGATTGGAGCTGATATCACATGTGTGGAATTACGGGTTGGGTCGATTTTAAAAAGCAGCTCGTCCAGGAAAAACAAACGATCAACAGAATGACAGATACTCTTTCCAAACGGGGGCCTGATGACTCTAACGTTTGGGGGGAGCACCATGTTTTATTCGGACATAAAAGGCTTGCGGTTGTCGATATTGAAGGCGGGCGCCAGCCGATGGCATGCACTTATAAAGGGGATATGTACACCATTATTTACAATGGCGAGCTGTATAACACGGAAGATCTGCGCAAGGAATTGCGGGCGCGGGGCCATCAGTTCGAACGTACATCAGATACCGAGGTGCTGCTGCACAGCTACATTGAATGGCAGGAAGACTGTGTAGATCACCTCAATGGCATATTCGCTTTTGCTGTGTGGGATGAAAAGCGTGATCTGTTGTTTGCCGCGAGAGACCGTCTCGGCGTGAAGCCGTTTTTTTACACGGAGCAAGGATCTTCTTTTCTCTTCGGGTCAGAAATCAAAGCGATCCTCGCACACCCTGAGGTAAAAGCGCGGGTGGACAGAACAGGACTTTCTGAAATTTTCGGGCTCGGACCGTCCAGAACCCCGGGTACCGGCGTATTTAAAGGCATAAGAGAAGTCCGTCCCGCTCACGCGCTGACGTTTTCTAAAGACGGGCTGAATATTTGGCGTTATTGGAATGTCGAAAGCGAAACACATACGGACAGTTTTGATGACACGGTTGCCAATGTCAGATCGCTGTTTCAGGACGCGGTGACGCGGCAGCTTGTCTCGGATGTGCCGGTTTGTACGTTCCTATCAGGCGGTCTTGACTCAAGCGCGATTACAGCGATTGCGGCGGGCCACTTTGAAAAGGAAGGAAAAGCACCGCTTCATACTTATTCGATTGATTACGAAGAGAACGATAAATTTTTTCAAGCGAGTGCCTTTCAGCCGAATGACGACGGACCTTGGATTGAAAAAATGACAGAGGCCTTCGGCACAACACACCACAAATGCGTCATCAGCCAAAAGAATCTCGTCGATCATTTGGAGGAAGCCGTGCTGGTTAAAGATTTGCCGGGAATGGCTGATGTCGACTCGTCCTTGCTGTGGTTTTGCCGGGAAATCAAAAAGGACTTTGTCGTCAGCCTGTCGGGCGAGTGCGCGGATGAGATTTTCGGCGGGTACCCGTGGTTCCATATGGCAGACGTTGAGTCGGGCTTTCCGTGGATGCGGTCAACGGAGGAGCGGATCAAGCTGCTTTCTGATTCATGGCAGAAAAAATTGAATCTCAAAGAATACGTAAATGCCAAATACGAAGAAACCTTGGCGGAAACGCCATTATTAGATGGAGAAACGGGTGTGGACAAAGCAAGAAGACAGCTGTTCTATTTAAATATGCTGTGGTTTATGACGAACCTTTTGGATCGTAAGGATCGCATGAGCATGGGTGCGAGCCTTGAAGTGCGGGTGCCGTTTGCCGATCACCGGCTCGTGGAATATGTATGGAATATCCCATGGGAAATGAAAATGCATGACAATCGGGAAAAAGGTATTTTACGCAAAGCGCTCGAGGGCATTTTGCCTGATGACATTCTGTATCGCAAAAAAAGCCCGTATCCGAAAACACACCACCCGGAATATACAAAAGGCGTCAGCGAATGGCTGAAAACGATCAGAAGCCAAAAGGACTCCGTGCTCCATACCTTGCTGGACAGAAAACAATTGGATCAGCTCTTAGATACGGAAGGCTCCTCCTTCAAGGTGCCGTGGTTCGGACAGCTCATGAAAGGGCCTCAGCTGATCGCCCACCTTGCCCAAATCCATACATGGTTTGAAGCGTATCGCATTGATATTGATGAGGGGTAGGTTCAATGCAAATGTGATTAAAAGCCAGAGATGTATAGATTAAAATAAGAAGGATAGATGAGCAGAGAAAATATATGCTCTATCTATCCTTTTTTGTACAACAGCACTATCGAATTGTTGCTGCGCCAAAGTTCCCGCGTTCCTTCAATAAGAATGAATAGGTTTTAATGTTCTGCCGATAAAATTAGCTGATACCGGGCTTAGCTTTAATTCCCTAGCCCGTACAGAAAGTTGACCAATATGGTGAATTTCGTGAGCGATGATATGATGTAATATTTCATCTCGCGTATATAAAACACCTTTCTCCCAAGGAACGCTTACAAGTTCATCTTTTATTTGATCTGAATGTGTTTCTAAAACATCAATTATTTCAGTTCGGAATGTATTTGAGAGAGATTTCACTTTATTGAGTGTATGATAATCAGCGAACTGAACAACGATATCTTCTTTTCCTTGGATAGCACGAACCCAACTATATTCCACATCAATAATATGAAAAAGGGTATATAAAATATTCTCTACCCCGCCAAGACGGTTTTTAAGTAATTCTTCAGTGGTTAGTTGATGACACCAAGTAAACCATTGATCTCTAACCTGCCAGTTATATTCAAAAAATTTTATCACTGAACTCACTCCAATACTATCATGTATCAAATAACAATTAGCCCTTTTTTCCGTGATTCCTCTATTATTGAAGTAATGATTGATAAATGTTTACATTCTATCTGTTGTATGATTCAAAATAAAAAAGCATATCTCGTCGATGATGCTGTTCAGACTAGGTATACGAGGTTTAGCAGCATGCTGCGTCTTGTTACTTTTACAAAGTAAGAATCGGCATTTTCTTCATATACAATTAGGAAAAAACATACTAGACTTGAAGAAGCAGTGATACATAGGAGTGAGAAAAATGAAAGAGATAAAAGAAGCTTACCAGCAATGCGGACAGATTGTTGGCGAATACGCGCCAGCCTGTTTCAAAGCATTATCATATCTCCCGCTAAAGCAAAGACAAGCCGCTTGGGCAGTATTGTCGTTTTGCCACACGGCGGCCAGTGCAGACGAAAAGGTATTGCCCGCATTTGAAGCTGAGGCTGATCATGTTTACCAAAGGACAAATAACGGTAATCACCATCTATGGAAGGCTTTTGATCATGCGTATCAGACCTTTACATTGGACAGCGAACCTTTTCGGGAGTTTATTGCCGCACAAAAAGAAGACGCCAAGCCGTATGATGACCTTGATGAACTGCTCATGTACGCATATCAGACGGGCGGTGCTGCCGGATTGATGCTGCTGCCGATACTGACACGCCGAAAACAAGATCAGCTCAAACAAGCAGCCGTCTCTCTCGGCTTGGCCATACAGCTGGTTCGCTTCTTAAGTGATCTTGGCACAGATCAGCAAAAAAACCGCATTCCCCGCCAGGTAATGCAGCAATTCGGCTATACAGAGGCTGATCTCCAAAAAGGCACCGTAAATAAAGCGTTCACGATGACGTGGGAGTATATCGCATTTGAAGCGGAAGCCTATCTTGAAGAGTGCCTGGATGCCTTGCCGCTTTTCCCTAAGTATTCGCAAAAGGCGGTGGAAACGGCAGCTCACCTGTACCGAGCGGTTTTAGAAAAAATCAGGACTGAGCAGTACAATGTTTTTGAACAGGCGCAGCGAAGCAAAGCGAATTCTGTCTAAACGATAAAAAACACCCGGGCCTCGTTTGAGCCGGGTGTTACGCCATACCTTTTTGAATCCAGATGCGGGAGCGCCATCTTCTGTACATTAAGATTCCCCGGACCCATTCGTCCGCGATGAACGAAATCCAAATGCCGGCAAGGCCGAAACCGAGGTGGATGCCGAACAGATAAGCGAGCGGGAGGCCGATCCCCCACATCGAAATCATTGCCATGTAAACCGGGAATTTCGCATCCCCCGCTGCACGCAGGGAGTTAATGATAATGACATTAAACGAGCGGCCGGGTTCAAGGATAATCGTCATGGCAATCAAAAGGCTCGCAGTCGCAATAATGTCAGGGCTTTGTGTAAAGATGCCGATCAGGTCTTTTGAAAAGATCGTCATTAAAACTGATGTCGCCGCGGCAATTCCGAGTGCCCAATATAAGCTCTTCATGCAGCGCTCATACGCGGCATCAAACTGTTTGCCGCCGATATAGCGGCCGATTAAAATTTGCGTGCCCTGGCTGATCGCGGTGCCGAACAGCAAAATAAACATCGTAATATTTTGCGTATACACTTTTGTTGTCAAAGCCTGCGCGCCCATAATGGCGATAAAATACGTGACAATCATTTGCGAAAGGTTGTATGAAAGCTGTTCTCCCGCAGAAGGGATGCCGATTTTCAGCAGCTTGCGCAAATGTTCTTTATGCATATGAAACACTTTTTTCAGCGACATCTTCAGCTGGATGCGCTTGTTGACAATGACAATCATCGCGATTAATCCGATGACGCGGGCGATAGATGTAGACATCGCCACACCGGCAACGCCGAGAACAGGAAAGCCAAACAAACCGAAAATCACAACAAAGTTTCCGGCAATGTTTAAAATGTTCATGCCGATTGTGACAAACATTGTATCTTTTGTATAACCGTAGCTTTTTAAGATCGCGCTGAATGTCATGATTAAAGCCTGGATAAAGGACAGACCTCCGACAACTTGTAAAAAGACTTTCGCATCAGGCATCAGCTCGTTTGATAATCCCATCATATGAAGCAGAGGGACGGCTGCAAAAAAGACGCCGGCGCTAATGGCAAGACTGATAAAGAAGTTGGCGCCGATTGACACATAAGCGACTTCCATTGCTTCTTTCTTTTGCCGTGACCCCAAAAATTGTGAAATGATAACGGTGGTTCCTGTTGCGATAAAGCTGAACATCACGATAATTAAATTCAAAACCTGGTTGCTGACGCCGACTGCTGCCACGCTGTTATCTGAGTATTGGCTGAGCATCAGTGTATCGGCATTACCCATAAACATATATAATGAGACCTCAATGAAGATCGGCCAAGTAAGCGAAAATAATGAGAACGATTTGTCAGCGGGTTTTTTCAAAGCAGTTGATTTGAAGACAGCTTGTTTCATAGTGTCTAACCCCTTTCGTAAATAAAATCAACGTTTTAAAGTGTACCTCCATTTCCCTATAATAAAAAGGGAGAGAAACGATACTTCTTGCAAAAATCCGACTTAAAAAGGAGGATGATGAAAATGCCTCGCATCCTGTTTACAGTCCCGCCTTTTCCGGTATTTATCGCAGCCGGAGAAGGGGTTTTTAAAAAAGGAGAAACCCATGTGAAGCGCGTTTTTTCTGTATTTGATCTGATTTACGTCAAGCAGGGAACGCTTTATATAACGGAAAATGAAAAATCGTTCTCTGTTGAAGGCGGCGAGTACATCTTGCTTTCTCCCGGTCTTGAACACTATGGGACGAAGGGCAGTGATGAAGAAACCTCCTATTATTGGCTTCACTTTGATGAACATCGATATGAATTTACGGCAAAGGGAGGCAGCAATTGGTCTGAGCTTCAGCAGGAAAAAGGGAGCTTCGAGCAGCCGGCCCGCTATGGACTGGCTTTGCCGAGAAAAGGCAAGGTGCAGCGCCCGCAGTTTATGGCGCAGCAGTTTGAAAGGCTGATCGATTACTCGGCGGAAAACTCCGATTTGCCGCTCAGAAAGCAAATCTTATTTGAGGAGCTGATGCTGCATCTTCAGAAAGAGGCGTTTCAAATTCCATCCGCAAAAGAGCGGGTTGCCTGGGAGGCGGCCCGGTACTTACAGGAGCATTTTAAGGAAAAGACGACAATTAAGGATCTCTCGCTCGCCCTTCACTATCATCAGGATTATGTGAGCCGCTGCATGCAGCAGGTGCTCGGCGTCACGCCGGCACAATACACGAACCGGGTGAGAATGACAGAAGCGAAGCGCCTTTTATCCTCTACAAATGATAAAATGGGCGTCATTGCGGAAACGGTCGGAATGGAAGACCCGACGTACTTTTCAAAACTCTTTAAGCAGATAGAAGGCATTTCACCAATTGAATACCGGAAAATTGTCAGCCGGAAAGTTCAATAACCAGACGAGGGATGAACATGAAAACAACGATCTATGATGTGGCAAAGGCGGCGGGAGTCTCGATCACAACTGTGTCGCGTGTGATTAACAATACGGGCAGAATCAGCGGCAAAACGCGGCAAAAGGTGATGAATGTCATGAAGGAAATGGCGTACACACCCAATGTCCACGCCGCGGCATTAACTGGAAAACGAACGAATATGATCGCGCTTGTGACGCCTGATATTTCAAATCCGTTTTACGGCGAACTTGCCAAAAGCATTGAGGAGAGGGCTGATGAACTCGGTTTTCAAATGATGATTTGCAGCACCGATTACGATCCGAAAAAAGAAACGAAATATTTTTCAATGCTGAAGCAGAAAAAGGTGGACGGAATTATTTTTGCGACAGGGATTGAGAACCATGGCAGCATGTCTGCTTTGGAGGAAATCGCCAATGAACAAATTCCCCTTGCCATGATTTCTCAGGATAAGCCGCTGCTTCCGATGGATATTGTCGTGATGGATGACGTTCGCGGCGGGTATGAGGCTGCCAAGCATCTTCTGTCACTCGGCCACACGAACATCGCCTGCATTGTGGGAGATGGGTCAACGACGGGGGAAAAAAACAGAATCAAAGGCTTCCGTCAGGCGATGGAGGAAGCGGGCGTGCCTGTCGATGAATCGCTTATCATCCCGACGCGCTTTTCTTTGGAAAGCGGCAAGGAAGAAGCGGGAAAATTGCTGGGCAAAAACGCTCCAACAGCTATTTTTGCCTTCAACGATGTATTAGCCTGCGCCGCCGTACAAGCTGCGAGAATAAGAGGCATAAAAGTGCCCGATGACCTTTCCATCATCGGTTTTGATAACACGATACTTGCAGAAATGGCAGCCCCGCCCCTGACCACCGTGGCCCAGCCGATTAAAGATATGGGGCGAAACGTCATCGAACTGCTGGCAGAAGCCATCGAAGGAAAACGAAAGACAAAACAAAAAATCGTGCTGCCCCCTGAGCTCATCGTCCGGCATTCCACGGCCCCGCCAAAAGCATGAGCCCGCTAATGAGCGGGTTCTTTTCATTTTGACAGTTGAAGCCAAAAAACATATTGCGTGGATACAAAAGTCAGTGTACAATGAAACCATCTTTTGAGAAAGCGCTTGCGCATTTTGTGATAGCGGGTCGAACCGCTGTTTTTCAGCTGATAAAAGAAAGCGCTTTCTCTAAGCGGCATTAAAATGAGATAAAGGAGAGGATGGGACGTGGAACATCAAATAAGATGCGCAGTATTAGGATTAGGAAGGCTCGGCTATTATCATGCGAAAAATCTCGTCACCAGTGTTCCGGGGGCAAAGCTTGTCAGTGTCGGTGATCCGTTGAAAGGGAGAGCGGAGCAGGTTGCAAGAGAATTCGGTATTGAAAAATGGTCAGAGGCCCCGTACGAGTTGTTAGAAGATCCCGGCATTGACGCTGTCATTATCGTAACGCCGACAAGCACACATGGCGATATGATCATCAAAGCAGCGGAGAACGGTAAGCAAATCTTCGTTGAAAAACCGCTGACATTAAGCCTTGAGGAATCAAAAGCAGTTTCTGAAAAAGTGAAAGAGACAGGTGTTATTTGCCAAGTCGGCTTTATGAGGCGATTCGATCCCGCGTACGCAGATGCCAAACGGCGGATCGATGCTGGAGAAATCGGCAAACCCATCTATTATAAAGGCTTTACGCGCGACCAGGGAGCACCTCCGGCAGCGTTTATCAAACACAGCGGCGGGATCTTTATTGACTGCTCCATTCATGACTATGATATGGCCCGTTATTTGCTCGGAGCGGAAATCACTTCTGTCTCGGGGCACGGCAGGATTCTGAATAATCCGTTTATGGAGCAGTACGGCGATGTGGATCAGGCGCTGACGTATTTAGAATTTGACTCTGGCGCTGCGGGGGATGTCGAGGCAAGCAGAACCTCTCCATACGGACATGACATCCGGGCGGAAGTTATCGGGACTGAGGGCAGTATTTTCATAGGGACATTGAGGAATCAACATGTGACCATCCTGACAGCTAAAGGGAGCAGCTATGATATTATCCCAGACTTTCAAACTCGTTTTCATGAAGCCTACTGCTTAGAGCTTGAGCATTTTGCCGAGTGTGTCCGGAATGGAACAACGCCGATTGTGACAGACGTCGATGCCACGATCAATTTAGAAGTCAGTATCGCCGCGACCAATTCATATCGAAGCGGCAGGCCCGTACAACTGGATGTGAAGCGTGCTTACACCGGTTTGTAAGCGTTATCAATTCTTATTCCGATCAAAAAGCAAGGGTAGCTTAACCCTTGCTTTCTTTCTTTTCATATAAATAGTATACATAATCAGTAGGCGCGCCTGTATGGTCCAGCTGCCTCAGCATGGCGGTCACGTTTCCTCTATGATAAGTGCCATGATTGACGACATGCAGGATGGTTTCTGCATAGGTTGATTCCAGTGTCCCGAGTTTCGGATGCTGCATTGAGAAGGTCTGTTCTAAGTCCGGCTGCCGGCTGAAGAAATCATGATATTGTAACTCCAACTCGGAAGCATGCTGTTTAATCGCTGCCATATCACCATGTGCCGGCTCGAATTTGCTTACGCCGTCTATGATCTTTTGGTAGGCAACTCCTGAAAGAACGTTCAGCCAAATGTAGTCAGCTTTGCACATATGAAGCAGCACGTCGCTGACAGAAGGGAACACGCTCTTTACTTCTTGATAAGCTGTTTCCTCCGGCAGGTTTTCGATATGGTTAAATATTCGCTTGTTTGCCCAAGTATGATAGTCATAAAACTGTTTTGCATCAGTCATCGGCATTGCCTCCTTTTCTCTAAGAATTCGCTGTTTTAACTGTTTTTCCTTCAATTGCTGAAAAGCGATACCCCGAAATATCCTGCTGCTGCCCACATCACCAATGCGGAGCATTTGTTTACGATCAGCATAAGCCTGCCGTTCGCATCAATCGTCTGAAACAGCCGGCCCGCTATCACAAGGCTGATAAACCAAAACCAAGATACAGCGATGCAAGCGGCCATAAAGAGCCATTTCTCAAGCCCCGAATATTGGAGCGAGCTCGTGCCGATGACGCCGATCGTGTCCAGAATGGCGTGCGGGTTTAAAAGAGAAACAGCGGCCGCAAACGCGGCTTGCTTTTTTGCTGTGAACGCATTTTTCTCATTTTGGTTTGCGTTTGGGCGGCTGTTCCAAGTCACCCAGCCCATATAAAGTAAAAACAAAAATCCGCCGGCCATTATTACCGTTTCAAAAACAGGCACCTGCTGCACGATGACAGATACACCCGCAACGGCTAAAACAATTAACAGGGTATCGCAGACAGAAGCGCTGATGACGGCGGGGAGTGCCCGCCAAATATGCCTTTGCCACGCTCCTTGCTGAAAAATAAACGCATTCTGCGCTCCCAGCGGCAAAATTAAGCCCAAGGCAAGCACAAATCCGTGAATGATCGCACTCATGCTGAAAAACTCCCTTCACATCTGTTTTTTCAATCATAAGGAAAAATCCCTCTAAAGTCTCCGGCCATTTGGTTGGGTTTAGAACCAGCCAAATGTATAATATGAAAAAAGGGGGGATGACCTTGTCGCAATGGCAGCCAAGCCGAGGTTCGGATATTCCGCTGCACCGGCAGATCGAACAATACATGAAAGACAAAATTCTTCACGGAGAGTGGGCTGTGGGGACAAAAATTCCTTCACAGAGAACGCTGGCCAGCATGTTTCAAGTCAACCGCAGCACAGTGACAGCAGCCATTGATGAACTCACGTCTCAAGGACTGTTAGAGGGGAGAAGTGGAGGCGGCACGAAGGTTGTAAACAGCACATGGAGCGTGCTGGCGGCTGAGCCTCCGCTCGATTGGAGCGATTACGTCCGTTCAGGAATTCATCACCCTAATTCTTCTATCATTCAAGATATTAATCAAAACGAACCAAGAGCGGATATCATCAGATTAGGCACAGGAGAGCTTTCACCGGATCTGCTGCCTGCTGACACAATGCGCCGGATGTTTCAGAGGATCAATTCGCAGGCTCTGTCTTTAGGGTACGAGCAGCCGAAAGGAAACCGTCAGCTGCGGGAGGCGGTGGCGGAGCATTTAAAAGGCAAGCAGATCCATGTCAGTCCGTCAGCGATTGTAATTGTGTCAGGCGCGCTTCAGGCGCTTCAGCTTATTTCAATCGGGCTTCTAAAACGGGGTTCAGTCATTTTGACGGAAAAGCCGTCCTACCTTCAATCTTTGCATGTGTTTCAATCATCGGGGATGCGGCTTCGCGGTTTGCCGATGGATAAAGAAGGCATCAAAGCGGGGCTGATTTCTTCATATCGAAAACAATACGGAGGACAGTTGCTTTACACCATTCCGTCGTTTCATAATCCGACAGGCATCGTCATGTCAGAGCAGCGAAGGAAGGAGATCATCATCCTGTCAAAAAAAGAACAGCTGCCCATTATTGAGGATGATGCGTACGGTGATTTGTGGTTTGAAGAAAAACCGCCGCAGCCGTTAAAAGCAATGGACCAAGATGGGAATATTTTATATCTGGGCACTTTTTCAAAAACAGTTAGTCCCGGTCTTCGAATCGGCTGGCTTGCCGGACCGGAGCCGGTCATTGAAAGGCTGGCGGATATTAAAATGCAGACAGACTACGGATCGAGCGGCCTGTCCCAGTGGGCGGCTGCCGAGTGGCTGTCGCGGGGGTATTATGAAGAACATCTGACAAGGTTAAGGAGGGTGTTAAAACAAAGGAGAGACGCGGCGATACATTTTCTCAAGCGATATGCCGGAGACATCGCGACGTGGCGGATGCCTGCTGGCGGTTTTTATATTTGGGTGACATTTCACAATACCTTGCCTGTCAGCCGTTTTTTTCATGAAATGCTGAAACAGCAGGTGCTTGTGAATCCCGGTTCCATTTATGATGGCGAAAACCGAAACAGCATCAGGCTGTCATATTCCTATGCATCTCTTGCGGATTTGGAAACGGGCATTAAAGCGGCAGCCGAAACAGCCCGCCGCCTGATGTCCTAAGCGTTTGTTATACAATGACGGCTCCAAGCGACCTGGCAAAAGCAATCGCGTGCTCCGGCGCGATTTTGCAGCCTTTCAATTTGTCGAGGGAGACATGAAGCTGTTCAAATCGGCACGTACTGATGTCCATGTTTTGAAGGGATGTGCCGGTAAAGTTCGCGCCTTCCAGTTCGCACCCGTCAAAGTGTGTGTGCTGGAGCGCCGTATTGCTGCACTCACTTTGCAAAAGGGCGCAGCGATCAAATCGAACTTGTTTCATATTTGAGTACGAAAATGAACTGAAATGTCCGTGGCACTCCTCGAATGAAACATTCCGCAGCGTTGATTCCGCCACATTCATTCCAACCATTTTTGACTGTTTAATTGAAGTTCTGTGAATGACAGCCCCGCTGAAATCGGCGTTCGACAGATCACACTTCTCAAAGATCACATCGGTCAGTTCAATATGCCGGAAAGACACATCGATAAACACGACATTTCTGAAAAGCGTTTTTTCCACACAAAGTCTGTCGATATCTTCGCCGAAGATTGTACAATCTTCAAACAAATGCATGCTGATTACATCATCCTGCGTCACAGTTTCATGAAAATCTGCCGTTTGCAGGTTTTCCGGTATGTGCGGTTTTTGAATGGTTATTTTATTCATGTGATGACATCCTTTACTGCCCGAAAACCAGAAGCCTCCGGGATCAATTTAATAGATCGTTATGGAAATTGATACATATAGTAAATCGTAAAGAGCCTTTTCTTGGTATAGCAGCCCGCTTGTTTTGTAAGCATAAATGGAAAGCTTCCTGTACGTCAAGGCGTTTACAAGGCCGGGAAAGAAAAGGGAACAGGAGGAATGCGGAATGGGGCATTACATCAAAACCGAGGAGCATGTGACACTGTTTGTAGAGGATATCGGGCATGGAAGGCCGATTATCTTTTTGCACGGGTGGCCGTTGAATCATAAGATGTTTGAATATCAAATGAATGAGCTTCCGAAAAGAGGATTCCGTTTCATTGGCGTTGATTTACGTGGATATGGTCAGTCTGACCGCCCGTGGGAAGGCTATGATTATGACACGATGGCCGATGACGTGAAGGCTGTCATTTATACGCTGCAGCTTGAGAACGCGGTTCTTGCCGGGTTTTCGATGGGCGGCGCCATTGCCATCCGTTATATGGCAAGGCATGAAGGAGCCGATATTGGCAAGCTGATATTATTGTCTGCAGCGGCGCCCGCATTTACAAAACGACCGGGTTATCCGTACGGGATGAGGAAGCAGGATATTGACGATATGATTGAACAATTCAAAATGGATCGGCCCAAAACACTAGCTGATTTAGGGACACAGTTTTTTGAGAAAAACGTGTCTCCGGAGCTCAGACTTTGGTTTCTCAATCTGATGCTGGAGGCTTCCTCCTACGGGACGATTCACTCGGGCATTGCATTAAGAGACGAGGATCTCAGAAAGGATCTTGCGTCAATCAAGGTTCCGACGCTGATCCTGCACGGAAGAAAGGATAAAATTGCGCCGTTTGATTTTGCGAAAGAATTAAAGCGCGGCATCAAGCACTCGGAATTGGTTCCGTTTGTGAACAGCGGGCACGGGGCTTTTTATGAAGAAAAAGACAAGATCAACAGGTTGATTGCGCAGTTTGCGGGATCATAAGAAAAAACCCGATATGGATCGGGTTTTTTATATGATTCCTTTGCTTTGCAGTTCTGCGATGATCAGATCAGCTCCATCTGAAATAGATGTCTGGTCTGACTCAATGATGAAATCGGGTGAAAGCGGCGGTTCATACGGGGAATCGATCCCGGTGAAATGTTTGATCTCTCCGTTTCGCGCTTTTTTATAAAGTCCTTTCGGATCGCGCTGTTCACATACATGCAGCGGGCACTTTACATAAATTTCGAAGAACTCTCCCTCAGGAAAGAGCGCTCTGACCATGTCCCGATCCTCTCTGAATGGAGAAATAAAAGCCGTTAAAATCATTTGCCCGCTGTCGACAAAAAGCTTCGCCACTTCTCCGATCCGGCGGATGTTTTCAATCCTGTCTTCAGTCTGAAAACCAAGATCTTTGTTTAACCCGTGGCGGATATTATCACCGTCGAGCACATAGCTTTGAATGCCCATTCGGTAAAGCTTTTCATCAACGGCATTGGCCAGCACCGATTTTCCTGAACCGGACAGCCCGGTAAACCAGAGGGCGCAGCTTTTGTGTCCGTTTAAGGATTGTCTGTCAGACTTCGAGATCGCAGCGGTGTGCCAAATGATGTTTGGATTGTGTGTCACTGTAATCCCCCGCTGTTTTGCTGGATGGCAACGGGCTGTTGATGAAGCCCCTTGATCAGCACGTTTGCGACCTCAGGCCGGCTGAATTCTTTAGGAGGTTTTTTGCCTTGGCGGAGAAGCTCACGCACTTTTGTGCCTGATAAGTGGATGTGGTCTCTTTGGCTGTGCGGACATGTTTTCGAGGTGCCCATGTTTCCGCATTTTCGGCAGTAAAAGCTGTGCTCGAAAAACAGCGGCTTGATGCCAAGCTCCTCCTCTGTGAATGCTTGAAAAATATTTTGCGCGTCATAGGTTCCGTAATAGCTGCCGACACCCGCGTGATCACGGCCTACAATAAAATGGGTGCAGCCGTAGTTTTTGCGGACGAGGGCATGGAAAATCGCTTCCCGCGGACCTGCATATCGCATGGCGGCAGGGAAAACTGACAGCATGACCCGATCCTTTGGATAATAGTGATCGAGCAAAACCTGGTAGCTCTCCATTCTGATATCGCTCGGGATATCGTCAGACTTCGTTTCTCCCACAAGCGGATGAAGCAGCAGACCGTCGACCGTTTCTAACGCTGTTTTTTGAATGTATTCATGCGCTCTGTGAACAGGGTTCCTGGTTTGAAAACCGACAATCGTTTTCCACCCGAGTTTTTTAAAGGCCGCTCTTGTTTCTGCGGGTGCCGCGTAAAACTGTTCGAAGGATTTGTCGGGAAGGCGGCCGACCGTGATAGGCCCTCCGATATAGTAATCCGGACGCGCCAGCAATTTTTTTACACCGGGATGAGCGGGATCGTTTGTTTTAAAAACAGACAGTGCTTCTTGTGTTTTATCAGGCTGATAGATATCAGTGACTGCGATCATGCCGTAGGTGACGCCGTCTTTCACAAGCTTGACGCAATCTCCGGGGGACAGCTGTTTTGCTGTTTTTTCGTCGACCGGCAGCGTAATCGGCAGGCTCCACGGCAAGCCGTTTGCCAGTCTCATCTCTTTCACTACGGAATGATAATCTTTTTCTCCCAAAAAACCTGTTAACGGGCTGTATCCGCCGATCGCGATAAGCTCCAGATCGCTCAGTGCAAGCTGATCCAGCTCCGCTTCGCACGTGCACCCCTCAAAATGGCATGCGGGATCACAGCGGTTGATTAACACCCCTCCGTGGGGCTCATTTCCATTCAACGTGTTCAACCTCCATTTTTACGTTTCCTTTGTTTTTTCTGCGCCTGCTGAAAAGCTTTAAAGCAGCGCACAGCGTCATTTCATTCCTATGGCAAGGCCATTAATCCTGATGCAGGCCGCATTCTGTTTTCTCCCGTCCTGCCCATCTTCCAGCCCTCTCATCGTTCGGGTCCGAGGAAGGCAATGTACACATTTCACAGCCTATGCTCGGATAATGTTGATCGTGCAGTTTGTTATAAGGCAAATTGTGCAGGCGGATGTAGGTCCAAACGTCATTCCATGTCCAGTGGATGAGCGGGCAAATTTTGATGAGCTTAAACTTCTGATCAAGATTCACGTATTGAATATGCTTTCTCGTCGGCGATTGCTCCCGGCGCAGCCCTGAAATCCACGCTGTCATGCCGGACAGGTGTTTTTTCAGCGGCTCGATTTTCCGCAATTGGCAGCAGAGGTTCGGATTATGCTTCCACAGCTCTCCGCCGTATTGCGTCTCCTGTTCTTTTAAGTTCAGCTCGGGCTCAAGCAGCTGGATTGTCAACCTCGGATATCGCTCTTTGACGGTCTCGATCAGCTCGTATGTTTCCTGAAAATGCAGCCCTGTATCCAAAAAGATGATGTGCGCGTTTTTGTTGATTTTTGATATAAGGTCGAGAAGCACCATCCCTTCTGCGCCAAAGCTGCACGCGTACACAATCTTTTCCCCGTATGTTCGGTAAGCCCATTTCAACACATCAAGCTCATCGATCAATTGATCCGCTATCTGCTTGGACAGGGTGTCGTTCCATGTGTCAAATGTGATCATTTGTTCGTTCAACGTTTTCCCCCCCGTTTTCGTCTGTCTGTTTTTCTATCTATTGATCGAGTTATAGGCAGACTATTCATTTTTTGCATAAAGGTTCAGGGTTTTTAGGTCCGGCGCCCGCCTAAAATGAGGAGCGGAACCATTAAGAGAGCGGCTGAATATGCTTTTAAGCAAAATGGTTTTATGCCCAAGGAGAGGTATTATGCCGATTACCATTTATCAGGGGCATCATCATTCGCTTGCCCCGGCGGATATTAACATCGTCATTGATGTCATCAGAGCTTTTACAGTCGCCCATTATGCGTTTATCGGCGGGGCGAAAGAGATTTTATTGGCCGGAACAGCAGAGGAAGCCTTTGCGCTGAAAGACACTTATCCAGATTACGTATTGACGGGAGAGGAAAAGGGGGTCGGTATCAGCGGGTTTGATTTAGATAATTCTCCAAAACGCATGGCGAAGCAGGATATGGGGGATAAGCGCCTGATCCAGAAAACAACCAACGGCGTCACAGCAACGTTAGGGGCGCTGAACGCCAAGCATCTGTTCGTGACCGGATTTTCCAACGCCAGGACAACGGCAGAGCATGTGAAAACACTGGCTGCTAAGGATTGTGTCATGAACATTGTCGCTTCCCATCCGTCAGGCGATGACGATGTGGCGTGTGCGGAGTATATAAAGGGCATTATTGAAGGGACGAATGAGGTAACGGCCGCGGAGGCGATTGAAAGGATAAAACGCTCTTCTGTTGCGGAGAAGTTTTTTGACCGCCGCCAGCCATTGTTTGATCCGGAAGACATATCATACTGTACAAAAGAACTGACGGGCGATTTCGTGATGAAAGTAAAACAAGAAAGAGAAGTTCCAACGATAGAGAGGGTCATAATATGAATGATTTTTCACTAGAATTGCCAGTGAGAACAAGCAAGCCGAGAAAAACCGGACAGACCATTTTAATTGACAACGGCTATCCCTTGCAATTTTTCAAAGATGTAATAGCCGCAGCATCCGACTATATTGATTTTGTGAAATTCGGCTGGGGCACATCACTACTTACGAAAGACCTTGAAGAAAAAATCAGCGCGCTGAAAGAGCATGACATTAAATTCTTCTTTGGCGGCACACTGTTTGAGAAATATGTAAGCCAAAAAAAGGTGAATGAATTTCATCGCTACTGCACCTATTTCGGCTGTGAATATATCGAGATTTCAAACGGCACGCTTCCAATGACGAATAAGGAGAAAGCCGCTTATATTGCCGATTTTTCTGATGAATTTCTTGTGCTGAGCGAGGTGGGCAGCAAGGATGCGGAATTATCAAGCCGGCAAAGCTCTGAGGAATGGCTTGAGTATATCGTTGAGGATATGGAAGCGGGCGCGGAAAAAGTGATTACAGAAGCAAGGGAAAGCGGAACAGGAGGCATTTGTTCCAGCAGCGGCGATGTCAGGTTTCAAATTGTCGATGACATCATTTCCTCGGATATTGATATCAACAGGCTGATTTTTGAAGCGCCGAACAAAGCGCTCCAGCAAGGGTTTATTCAAAGGATTGGGTCGAATGTGAATTTGGCCAATATCCCATTTCATGATGCGATCGCGTTGGAGACGCTGCGTTTAGGGCTAAGATCCGATACCTTTTATTTGTAAAACAGCGGCTGCGGGGCTCTCGCCGTGAAGAGAGCCTCTGCCTATTATTTTTTATGGCGGTACATAGGCGTGAGATAGGGGAGTGAGGTCAGACGGATGTTATAGATGAAGTCGATGACCCTTGTCGATATCACTTGGCATATCAGGGCTTGAATGACGATGCCCCATGCAATAATAGACGCGGTCACCATAAAAATGATGCAATTCATGATGAGCAGGATCGTCCCGGGATTTCCCCCGCGGTAAATAGAAATCATCAGAGCGAGGGCCCCAAATCCTCCGTTTGAAATTTTGTATTTGTATAGAAGACCGATGCCGAGTCCCAATAACACAGCGCCGCTTGCCAGATCCAGCCACAGGTTTGATGTGATATCAGGAAAAACCGCATCAAAGATCAATACCGAGACAGAGGTGACGGTGATAGAAGCGAGGGTGCCGGTGAATGTTCTCATCTCCAGCCATTTTAAAGCGGTAAAAAGCATTGATACATTCACAGCCCACACGGAAAAGCCGTGGGGAATTTGAAACAGATAATGCAACAGCACCGCAATACCTGCTGCCCCGCCAGTCGGAATATCATGCGGAAATAAAAACAAGGACATGCCGAGTCCCTGCAGTACGCCGCCTACGACAATCATAAACGTGAGTTTTGCTTTCATCAGCAGTTCAGCCATTAAGTCATTTGCTCCTTTATGAAAAGACTTGTCCGCTGTTTCCATTTTATGAGGCTGTCCATCATTTATGTCTGCAAATAAAGAAATGGCCCAGCTTAATATGCTGAGCCATCCCACTTGTAGCGATTGACGATCTCCATATTGATTTCTGAGCCAATCCCTTTTCCTTTCGGGATGTGCACCTTTCCTTTTGCTGGATGAAGGCTGATGAGATCTGTAAAAGGATTCTCCATGACGTCCCACTCGATCGGTTCAATTTGATCGTTCTCCATTTTAGACCATGGAGGCAGACAGGCTTGCGCAAACAAAGCATATAGCCGTGAAAGCGATCCGTCATATGCATGAGCGGACGCTCTGACGCCGAAATAACGCGCGAGCTGGAGGCAGTCCCGAAACTCATCGATCCCGTTGGCATGCATGACATCGGGCTGAATGATATCCAAACAGCGCTGTGAAAGGAGAGGGGCAAATTGGTCTGCGCCTTTCATGTTTTCTCCGCCGGCAACAGGAACAGACAAACGGGTGCGCAGCAAAGCGTAATCCTTTGGCTGATCAAAGGGCATAGGCTCTTCAAGCCAGCTGATGTTTGCCCATTTTGTGAAATAGCGTTCCCATTTCATAGCTGTTGCGGCGTCGTAGCTTTGATTTGCGTCCAGAATCATCATCATGGAGCTGCCGGCTGTATGCTGCAGCGCATTGATGTGCCGGACATCTTCTTCAAACGACGTCCCGCCGATTTTGACTTTGATTTGCTTAAAGCCCTTTTTTAACTGAGCTTCAACGCTGGAAACCGAACGGCTGATCCATTGCGGATGGTCTGAATACGATTGAAAAGAGGCGTATACAGGAATCTCTTCTCTGTACCGTCCGCCCCATAGCCCGCAAACCGAACAATCCGCAGCTTTGGCCGCGATTTCTGTCAGCGCCATGCTTACAGCGGAGGCCGCCCGCTGATGCCATTTTTGAATTGTGCGCACCAATGGCAGGCGGCTGCCGGCCTGTTTTCCTAAAAGATACGGGATAATCCGTTTGGTAAAGCCGACATGGAGAGCCGGGAGCCAATCAACGCATTCTCCCCAGCCGTCAATTCCGCTTTCTGTGACAATTCTGATGAGATAGCAAGTTCGATATCGTTTAAACCCATTCGCGTCTCCGTAGGGCTTTTCTAATCGGTGTAAAAGCGGAAAGGTTTCAACCTGTACAATTTTCAAACTGTGAGCTACCTTTCCTCAGCAGGCTGAAGCCGATTGCCAGCCATTTTAGGATCTTCTTTCTCTTTTGTTTCTTCTTTGTTTTGATTCACATGGATTAGCAGGATCACGAGAATGCCGACAACAAGCGTCAATCCCGCAATGCTTAAAAACATACCGGGTCTGGACCATTGCATCAAGCGGCCGAAAATCGGAGGACCGATCGCCACTCCTAAGAAACGAACTGATCCATACAGCGACGTCACAAATCCCCGTCTTTCTTTCCCGACAGCTCCGGTAATAAAGCTGTTCACACAAGGAAGAACAAGTCCTGATCCGATACTGCTCAGCACAAGAACACTAATAAAAAACACGAGATTCTCAATGAAAGACAATGCCGCATAAGAGACCGTCATAAATGCCAATCCGAGTACGATCAGCTTTTTCATTAACGATTGCTTTTGCCCGATTTTGCTTCCGGTTGTATAAGATGTCACACACATGACCAAAAGCGGAATCGCCAAAATTAAGCCTTTTTTGACGCCATCGGTATTATATGTTTTTTCAAGGACATCCGACAGGTAAAAGAGGATGCCGAATAAAGTAAACAGACAGGTCGCCCCGGCTAAATAAGCGGTAAACAGCCATCTGCCTTCATGCTTGAAAACACTTAACAGCCCTTTCGCATATTTTCCGATCGGGGGCGGTTCTTTTTCCTTTTTCTTCTCTTTAATAAAAATCCAAGTCAGCACGATCGAAATGATACAAAACACCGGGAAGGCGAAAAACGCGCCATACCAGACAAGCAGGGCGATCAGCGAGCCGATGATCGGAGAAAGCACTTTTCCCATACCGTTAGAAGCTTCAACGAGGCCGAGCACCTTGCTTTCCTGGGCGCCTTTAAACAGATCCCCCGTCAATGCCATGGCAATTGGGCCGGTCCCGGCCGCTCCGATTCCCTGAAGTGCCCGTCCTGCCATGACCCATGGATATGCATTGTCAAAAAAACCTGCCGCAAACCCGGCTAGCAAACCGCCGGCGCCATACAAAATTAAGCAGGGAATAATGATGATTTTCCTTGAGAATCGGTCAGCGAGATAACCGACAATCGGAATCGCAAATGCCGCAATCAAGGAAAATACTGTGATGACGAGACTGACTTGAAATTGTGATAAATGAAGTTCAGATTTCATTTTTGGCAAAATCGGAATAAGCATCGAGTTTCCAAGTGTTAATATTAAAGGGATTGAACCGATTGCAACAATCGTCATTCCGTTATTTTGTTTTGATGATTCCATCTCAGAGCACACTCCTTTTCTTCTGCTTAGAATGTCCCTGATAACTTCGTTTATTCAACGTTCAGACAGCAAAAAACCGAACAGAAAATACCTGTTCGGGAAAAGGAGGGTTAACCGAGCGCCTGCGAAATCAACGCATATAAGAGTCCATTTTGGCCGGGGAGCATTTTTTTCTGGTAAAGCATAAGCGGCAGCTCTTCGTCTCTATGAAATCCCATTTCTGACAGTTTGTCATGGAACGATGTGTGTTCAGCCGGTATATCGATACGCATCGGACCTTGTTTGCCGGCGGCCAGCCTGTTGATTATTTGTGCAGCAGCGTCTGATGAAGAGGCGATGATGGGGCCGAATTTCAAATTGGCAGGTGTTCGTATAGATAGGCCGTAGCCAATCAGATGTCCCTCATTGTTTCTGGCGATGACGCATTCCTCTGAAGTGGGAATAAGCTCCTGCAGAAGATTTGATCGGTCTCCGCCAAAAGCTTTCAGATCGGCCGCGGCTAATTCTTGAAAGTCTAGTTCTTTAAAGGGCGACAGCTCAGCGTCAGGGCTCTCTTGCTTTTCGATTTGATGAAAACTGTGACAGCTGTACTTTCGGACTGAACCCGCCATATGAAAACCTGCTTTTTCATAAAGGGGCAAACCTTCTTTTGTGGCGCAAAGCCTGATGGCGATGTTCTCGGTGGTTTGGCTGATGCACGTGTGTACCATCCGCCGCCCGAGACCGAGCCGTTTGTAATCTTTGTCCACGATCACGAGGCCGATAGAAGCAAGGCCGCCAAACAAAAACAAGCCGATGCAGGAAATGAGGTTCCCGCTGACATTTTGATAACCGAAAAAACGTCCTTGCCGGACAAGCAGCGTCAGTTCTTGTTCGCCATAATCAGGCCACCTGGCTTGCCTGCAAAGCCGCAATAAGCCGGGAACATGTTCCTCATGAAGCTCAATCAGCTCATCCGCTACGTCCATAAGATCACCTGCTTGTTCCGAGTGTTTTGTACATGATGATATGAGTGCCAATGCCGGGAATGTTAAATGGTTCGCCAAGTTCCTTCCAGCCAAGCTTGGCATAGTAGCCTTTGACATGGTGTCTTGCGTTGCACCATACCGCCTGCACGTCTTTATCTGCCAGTTTCTGTTCAGCATATTTGATCAGTGTGCTTCCGGCTTTTTGATCGCGATATTCTTCAAGCGTTGCCATGCCTCTCAGCCGATAAGCCGGGGATTCCGTTAGTAATGGCTGATGTTGAGGGGAAAAAGAAGCGATGCTGATCAGCGTTCCTTCATAAAACGCGCCGAGATGAAAGGCGTCTTCCGCATGATCCTGTTCAAATTTGCATTGTTCGATGGATTGATGGGGGCGCAGGATACGGTGCCGGATGTCGTATGTATCTTCCGCGGGAATGGTTTTAACTTCGAGCATGGTGTTCCTCCTTATATACTGATTTTCTTTATCGTAACACGAATCCGGCTAAAAAAGACCGCCCGATTGGTTCGGACAGTCTTCTAGGTATAAGTATTAATGCAAGTGGAGATTTTGGCGCTGCTCATCTTTTTGCTGGATATACGAAGTGAGCTCAGCGGTTAAGTCAGATCTGAGAAAAGGCGTAATCAAATAGATGCCGTTAAACAGCTCGCATGCCGTGTCAAGCAGGGAGCGTGCAATCGCAAGGCCTTCTGCTTTTTGTTTCTCTTTATCCTCGCCGGCGAGGGCCATTTTTTCGCGAATAGAGTCAGACAGCTTTATCCCAGGGATTTCATTGTGAATGAATTCAGCATTTCGGCTGCTTGTGAGCGGCATAATCCCGATATAGACCGGCGTCTTCAGGTGCTTTGTTTCATTATGGATGTCAACAAGCTGCTGCTCGGAATAGACAGGCTGTGAAACAAAATAATCGGCGCCGCAATCTATTTTTTTCTCCAGCCGTTTTACCGCTTTATCCAAATGGCGGACGTTAGGATTAAATGCGGCGGCGACTGAGAAATTCGTTTTCTTGCCAAGCGGCTTTCCAGACAGGGACAGCCCTTCATTGAACTGTTTGATCAGCCTGATTAAATCAAAGGATGTTAAATCATACACAGACGTCGCACCGGGAAAATCCCCGATTTTAGAAGGGTCACCCGTGATGGCCAGCACGTCATTCAGCCCTAGTGTATCAAGCCCCATTAAATGGGACTGTAAGCCGATAATATTTCGGTCACGGCACGTAATATGGACAAGGGAGCGCATATCGAGCTTCTGCTTCACAAGGGCGCCGCAGGCAACATTGCTGATCCGCGGGGTCGCAAGGGAATTGTCAGCGAGCGTCAGGGCATCGATTCCCGCTTCTTTTAATTCAGCAGCGGCGGACAGAAATTTGTCAAAGCTCAATTTTTTTGGCGGGTCCAGCTCTACGATGATGGAGCGTTTTTCCGCCGCGAGCTCATTCAGGCCGGGCTCTGTCCGCTCGTGCTGAACAGAAATAAATTCCTTCGCACGGGTTTTGACTTCTTTTTCCGTAATCGGAGCAAGCCCGCCAACCGCTTCCGCCATCGCCCGGATGTGATTCGGCGTAGTGCCGCAGCAGCCGCCGATAATCCGTGCGCCTTGCTTTCGGAATTCTGACGCGCTGTTTTGAAAATACGTGTCGTCTGTTTCATAAACGAGCCGGCCTTCTTCAAGCGAAGGAAGACTGCTGTTCGGATAAACTGATAAAAACACGTCATCAAAAATCGGCACTTCGCTAAGTGCTTCAATCATGTGATAAGGGCCGAGCCGGCAATTAATGCCGACGATATCAGCCCCGAGATCCGCGATCGACCGCAACGCTTCAGAAAGCGGTGTTCCGTCCTGCAGTACACCTTGCTCATGCATGGAGACATTAAGCATAATCGGAAGGTCAGTCTCTTTGCGCGCGATTTTCAGCACTTCACGGGCTTCTTCTATATCATAATACGTTTCTAACAGCAAGCCATCCGGCTCTTCATGCAGCAGCAGGTACAGCTGCTCGCGAAAGCTGCGTTTGATTTCGTCAAGACTGTACGCGTTTTTATTAAATGTGCGGATGCCGCCCATTGTCCCAAGCACGTACGCATCGCCTGCTGAAGCCCGCGCGATTTTTACTGCCTCTTGGTTCATTTTTTTGATGTCATCCTCAAGGCCGTGTCTGGATAATTTAATATAATTGGCTCCGTACGTATTGGTTTGAATGATGTTGGCTCCCGCCTCAACGTACGCTTTATGTATGCGCTGAATCTCCTCCGGCTTCGAAATGTTGAGCTCCTCAAAGCACCTGTCAATGCCATAGGAGTAGAGGAGCGTCCCCATGGCGCCGTCGCCGATTAACACCTGTTTTTGCAAATCTTCTAAAAGTCCCATTGTCTGCCTCCTTTATTCACATTCAGCAAGGAAAAAAGAGAAATAAAAAAAGTCCTCTTAAGAAGAAGACTTTGTCAGTGATTTTGTCTCTTCTTATCTTCCAAGCTGTTCGAGCTTGCTGGATTTAGCACCTTGGTCATGGCTGATCGCCATTTACACCGGTTGCTGAAGCTTCGTCGGGCCAGTCCCTCTGCTTCTCTTGATAAGAACGGATATGAAATTTTCGTTCAGGAAGTGCCAAAAGATGCCTAGCGTTTTCCCTTTCTCCAAATTTACCGAAAATAAAGACAATAATCAATAGGATTCAGAAAATTTATCTGAAATTTATAAATTGAACGTCGATCGGCAGATCTGCACCCCGCACCGCCGTGATAATCTGCTGTAGGTCATCCTTATTTTTTCCGGTGACGCGCACTTGATCATCCTGCACTTGTGATTTTACTTTCAGTCCGGAGTTTTTGATGATCGTATTGATTTTTTTGGCGTTGTCCTTGTCAATGCCTTGAACAAGTTTTGCACGCTGGCGCACCGTTCCGCCTGACGCGTTTTCAACCTTGCCGTAATCAATGTTTTTTGTCGGCACGTTTCGTTTGATCAATTTACCCACAAGCACATCTTTCAGCTGGCTTAATTTGAATTCGTCATCAGAAACGAGGACAAGCTCCTCTTTATCTAAAGAAATGTCGCTTTTGCTTCCTTTAAAGTCATAGCGTGTGCTGATTTCCTTCAGCGCGATTTGGATCGCGTTTTGCACTTCAGGCAATTCCACCTTGGATACAATATCAAATGAACTTTCTTTTGCCATATGAAAACCTCCATAACATTTAACTTATGTGTTGATTATAGTAGAATAAAGAGAAACTTCCAACAGAACAAAGAATCAATTTGTGATGATTGGAAAAAATGTTAACAGAATCCGCGGAAAAATAAGCGGAACAGGAAGGGCGATAGCATGAGACCAGGGCAGCAATTAACCTTGAGTATAGATCACCAAACAGATTTCGGTTACTTTTTAACCGACGGAGAAGATACGATTCTCTTACATAACAGTGAAATAACTGAGGATATTGAAGACAGAGACGAGGTAGAGGTCTTTATATACGTCGACCAGCAGGAAAGGCTTGCGGCCACAATGAAAATTCCGGTCATCAGCGCTGATGAATACGGCTGGGTTGAAGTGGTGGATACAGTAGAAGATATGGGCGTTTTCGTTGATGTCGGTTTATCGAAGGACGCGCTTGTCGCAACTGAGCATTTGCCGCCATACGAAGATGTCTGGCCGCAAAAAGGGGATAAGCTTTACTGTATGCTGAAGGTGACAAACAGGGGACGCCTGTTTGCGAAACCTGCGCCGGAAGATATCATCAGCGAACTGTTTACCGACGCCTCGGAAGATTTGATGAATAAAGAGCTGACAGGTACGGTATACAGATTGATCGCAACGGGTTCATTCGTCATCACGGACGACGGTATCCGCTGTTTTATCCATCCTTCAGAAAGAAAAGAGGAGCCAAGACTCGGCTCAAGAGTCACGGGACGGGTGATTCAAGTCAAAGAAGACGGTTCAGTCAACATGTCCCTGCTTCCGAGAAAACAGGATGCAATGTCTGTTGATGCCGAGTACATTCTGACGTATATGAGAACGAGAAACGGCGCCATGCCGTACAGCGACAAAAGCAATTCCGACGATATCAGAGAACGTTTTAACATGAGCAAAGCCGCCTTTAAACGCGCGCTCGGCCATTTGATGAAAAACGGAAAAGTGTATCAGGAAGACGGATGGACATACGAGAAAAAATAGAAGGCCGCACAGGCCTTCTATTTTTTATATAAGAACTTCACAAATAAAAATCTTCTGCGTATCATTAGGGTAGACAGAATGTTTAATCAGTTAGAAGACAGGGGGTGAGGGTGGAATCATGGAAATTCGCATCGATATTTTATTGATCTTGATTGCGATGCTTTTCTTTTGGGTTGCTTATCTGGCCGGAATAAAGAAGCATACATGGATACTGTCCGGTTTTCATGAGTCTCGGATACGTGACAAGGATCGCCTGGCTAAAATTGCAGGATACTTTTTTCTGAATTCAGGGATATTTATTCTTTTCAACGGTTTTATTTCATTTCAAGGACAAGATCAGCTGATTCCGCCGATGATTTTGGCATATGGAGCCGGAGTCATCATTTATGTAAATAAAAGATTACTATAAAACCTCCAGCATTTATCAAATGATCTGGAGGTTTTTGTTTGCTTATTTTCTTAAAAAGAATATCGCCAATGTGCCGGGGCCGGCGTGTGAGCCAATCGCAGAACCAATCGGATGCATGATGATTTCCTTCGGTTTGAACGCATCCTCAATCAATTGTTTCATGTCTGCGGCTTTTTCTTCGTTCGCGGCGTAGCTGATTCCGACGGTTTGATTGCCCCAATGATCACCGCGCTCTTTCATAAGCTCGATGATCCGTTTGAAAAGTTTTTTCTGTCCGCGGATTTTTTCCAGAGGCACAAGCTTGCCGTCCTCCATCTGAAGCAGCGGTTTAATATTCAGCAAACCGCCGACGAAAGCGGATGTTTTTGAGATGCGGCCGCCTCTTGCAAGATACGTGAGATCATCCACAGTAAAAATGTGCTCAAGCTGTTTGCAAAAGTTCTTTACAGACGTTTCAATTTCTTGTATTGTATTCCCGTTGATACAGAGATCGGCGGCATGCCGGACAGCCAGGCCGTACCCTAATGAAGCGCATTTGGAATCAATGACCCGCAAATCGAAATCGGGGAATTCCTCCTTCACTTCATTGGCCATCATTACAGCTGTCTGATACGTGCCGGAGAGGCCTGAGGAAAAGGCAATGTAAAGAGCAGGATCACCTGTTTCGGCATATTGCAAAAACACATTTTTAATCGTTTGCGGTGAAGCTTGGGATGTCTTAGGCGTTTCTCCATTTTGCATCGCTTCAAATATTTGATCCGCATCAATCGTGACCGCATCTTCGAATTCTTTATCGCCGAGAGAAACTCTGAGCGGAATAAAGCCGATGCCGTTTTCTTCAAAATAAGAACGGGGCAGATCGGCGGCGCTGTCAGCGATGAGATGAACTGTCATATTGCTTCCCTTCTTTCCGTTATCGCTCGTTATCATAACAGTTAAGCCAACTATATCATATTAATTTGCCAAAATCGTGTTCAAATATTTGTTTTAAGGGAAAACATAATAAAGAAGAAAGAGCGGAGGAACATGCCATGGTACTAGATCAAACAAAAAAATTACTCATCGTCATCATCGGTGCTTTACTCAATGCGGCCGGGCTGAACTTATTTTTGATTCCGGCAGATGTATATGCCAGCGGCTTTACTGGTGTCGCCCAGCTTTTATCAAGCGTCGTTGATCAATATGCCCCCTTTTACATATCGACGGGAACGCTCTTGTTCCTCTTAAACATTCCGGTCGGTATTTTAGGATGGCTGAAGGTCGGCAAATCGTTTACGGTGTACAGCATTTTAAGCGTCGGTCTGACTACAGTGTTTATGGGAATCCTGCCGGAAACAAGGCTGTCACATGACATTTTGCTGAACGCGGTGTTCGGCGGCGTCATTTCCGCTGTCGGTATCGGCTTAACATTAAAATACGGCGCTTCGACAGGCGGACTCGATATCGTCGCCATGGTGCTTGCAAAGTGGAAGGATAAACCCGTCGGCACGTATTTCTTCATTCTGAACGGGATTATCATCTTGACGGCAGGATTATTGCAAGGTTGGGAGAAAGCATTATATACCCTGGTTACACTATATGTGACAACGAGGGTAATCGACGCCATTCACACCCGCCACATGAAGCTCACGGCAATGATCGTGACGAAAAAAGCGGACGAAATCAAAGAAGCCATCTATGGAAAAATGGTGCGCGGCATCACAACTGTTCCGGCCAAGGGAGCCTTTACGAACGAACAGAAAGAGATGATGATTATCGTCATCACAAGGTATGAATTGTACGATTTAGAGAAGATCGTCAAAGAAGTTGATCCGAAAGCATTTACGAACATTGTTCAAACGACAGGGATTTTTGGTTTCTTTAGAAAAGACTGACGAAAGCAGGTGGAGTCGTGAAACGGCTGCTTGTGATGCTCCTGCCCGTGCTGCTTTTGATAGGATGCGGGAAAGATGAGCAGACAGAACCCGATAAGGAGGTATCAGGCGGAATGGAAAATCAAGAGGTTGTTTTATCTGTTGACGCAATTCAGGAGCCTGAACAAATCAAGTTTAACATGTCGCTGAAGAACCAAAGCGAACGTGCTGTCGAGTTTCAATTCAGCACAGGACAAAAATTTGAACTTGTCGTGTATGATTCTGAGCACAAAGAAAGATACCGTTATTCGAAAGACAAAATGTTTACGCAGGCTTTTCAAAACCTGACGCTTGAATCTGGAGAAACATATGATTTCTCAGATGTGTGGAAGGAAGTCCCTGAGCCCGGAACCTATGAGGTAAAGGTGACATTTAAGGGGAGAGCGGAAAATCTCAAGCAGGTTCAGGCTGTTCAGCAGTTTGAAGTCAAATAAGAGGCTATGGCGGATCCGCCATAGCCTTTTTTTATTGCAGTTTGTCCAGCTGATTTTGAAATTGATGCAGCTGGCGACGTTCCGCATCTGTCGAATTGGCATACGCAGAAGATACAGCATTTTTGGCTCTCAGAATCGCTTGCTCCTGATCGCCTTCCTCAAAGCCGTTTGTCACCATGACAGCCTGTTGAACAAATGATTTAGCCTGCTGAAAGAGTTCGTTTCTCATTTAATATTCAACCTGTCTTTCGGCCGAGTCTCGTGCCGCGGCGTGCTGGTGAGCTTCTTCTAATGTAGACCGATATGGAAATCTTGCGGCGTGCTGCCCGATGGAGTCTTTACCCTGCTGAATAAACCTTCTGGATTTGCTTCGTTTACCCATTGTGAGAATGCCCCCTTCCATACTTTGACGAGATGAGTCGTCTTCAATAGTATGGTGGTGCGCAGTAAGGTTTATGAGTGGGAAAAATTAATACGGGCCGGTCTTTAAAGTGAGAAATATTCTTTCAAAAATCTTGCCACGCCGTCCTCTTCATTTGTAGCCGTTGTTCGGTTGGCAATCTGCTTGACCTCGTCAATTCCATTGCCCATCGCAACGCCGCAGCCTGCGAATTCAAGCATCTCCAAATCGTTATCCTCATCCCCGAAAGCAATGATCCGCTCCCTCGGCACGCCGTAATAATCGCTGATTTTCTGCAGGCCCACCGCTTTATTCATGCCGCTTTTAATAATTTCAATGACATGCCACGGCGCGGCCCATCTTCTATGATCGATCACCTCGGCATGCACATCCGATAAATAGGAGCGTATGGCTGCCACATCTTCTTCTTTTGCGTGAATGAGGACGGACGTCACATCCTCACCGAGATTTTGCCGCAAGTCTCCGACCGTCACGTTCGTTGTGTTCATGTTAAAGGCATCAATCAGGTGCTCATCATGGTAATGAAAGTACACATCGTCAATCACTTCAGCAAGCACATTATGTACGTTGTAGCTCTCGCTGATATCCACCAGCTGTTTGACAACATCAAGCGGCAGCGAGGTATGATACCGTCCCCAGCTGTCGTCCTGCGGATGATGGACAAAAGCTCCGTTAAAATTAACAATCGGCGTTGTCAGCTCCATCTGCTGGTAGTACATGGAACTTGAACGGTACGGACGGCCTGTCGCGATGCAGACATAATGCCCGTCATTTTTTAGGCGCTGTATCGTCCGAAGGGTGTTTTCTGATATGGTTTTATCTTCCTTTAATAACGTTCCATCTAAATCTAATGCGATTACATAGGGTTTTGTCTCCATGAAAAGCTCCTTTAACCTTAGATTTTGCTTGTTTTGCCTTACTTACAGTGTAGCTTTTTACCATCTTTATTGTCTACATGTTACACTTATGATTATGGTTATCCTAAGGAGGGGAACATTGTGATTCAAATTGAAAACCAAACCGTTTCCGGTATTCCGTTTTTACATATTGTAAAGGAAGAGAACAGGCACCGCGCCGTTCCTCTCGTGATCTTTATACATGGTTTTACAAGCGCGAAGGAACATAACCTTCATATTGCTTATCTGCTTGCGGAGAAGGGCTTCAGAGCCGTTCTGCCGGAGGCTCTGCACCATGGCGAACGGGGAGAAGAGATGGCTGTCGAAGAGCTGGCCGGCCATTTTTGGGACATCGTCCTCAATGAGATTGAAGAGATCGGCGTACTCAAAACCCATTTTGAAAAAGAGGGCCTGATAGACGGCGGCCGCATCGGTCTCGCAGGCACGTCAATGGGCGGCATCACAACACTTGGCGCATTGACCGCTTATGATTGGATAAAAGCCGGCGTCAGCCTGATGGGAAGCCCGAGCTACGTGGAATTGTTTCAACAGCAGATTGACCATATCAAATCTCAGGGCATTGATATCGACGTGCCGGAAGAAAAGGTGCAGGAGCTGATGAAGCGTCTCGAATTGCGTGATCTCAGCCTTCAGCCGGAGAAACTGCGCCAGCGCCCGCTATTATTTTGGCACGGCGCAAAAGATAGAGTCGTGCCTTACGCGCCGACCCGGACATTTTATGACACGATCAAATCCCATTACAGCGAGCAGCCGGAACGTCTCCAATTTATCGGAGATGAGAACGCCGACCATAAAGTCCCGCGAACAGCGGTGTTAAAAACGATTGAATGGTTTGACACGCACTTATAAAAGCACAAAGGTGTTAACACTGGCTCAATATACGTTATACTGTAGAAAAAAGGAGTGAGGGAACGTGGAAGAAGCATTAAAAGAAAACATCATGGGCGCCCTTGAACAGGTTGTTGATCCTGAGCTTGGCGTTGATATCGTGAATCTTGGATTGGTATATGACGTTGATATGGATGAAGACGGCTTAACGCACGTGACGATGACACTGACATCAATGGGCTGCCCTTTAGCGCCGATTATCGTTGATGAAGTGAAAAAAGCGTTAGCGGACATTCCGGAAGTAAAAGAGACGGAGGTTCACATTGTGTGGAATCCGCCATGGACAAGAGATAAAATGTCCAGATACGCGAAAATCGCGCTTGGCATTCAATAAAACAAAACAAAAGAGGACAGCCTGACACGTGAGGCTGTCCTCTTTTACAGCTGAAAGGAGTGAAAGGAAATGATGTATCTGCTGGCTGTCCTATGCCCGCCGCTCGCTGTTTTGATTTCGGGAAAACCGTTTCAGGCATTGCTGAATCTCATATTGACCTGTATCTTTTGGCTGCCGGGCGCGATTCACGCCTGCTTTATCGTCGCCGACCGCCGCGCCGAAAAACGGGCAAGGAGATAACATTGGAAAAATGAGGGCGCGAACATGGTATAATGGTCATAAAAAAACAGCAGGGAGAACGCCATGAAAAAGAAATTGCTTGCATTCGCGCTTTGTACAGGCGCGTATGCGGCCCTGTTTGCGTACTCTGTGCACTCAGAGTCAGAACAAAAAACAGACACAAGCGAGATGACGGATGTCAGCCGGCTGATGCCTGTGAATATTAAGCAGACAGTGAAAGGGCAGGAAGAAGAAACGCTCATTGACACGGTCAAAGAAGCCAATCGAAAAAATATAAAGATCTCAATCGCCGGGGCGCAGCACTCCATGGGCGGCCATACATATTATGAGGACGGCATCGTTCTCGACATGACGGGCTACAACAAAATCCTCGCATTCGATCAAGAGAAAAAAACCATCAGAGTGCAAAGCGGGGCGACGTGGAATGACATCCAGACATACGTGAATCCATACGGGCTCGCGGTAAAAGTCATGCAGTCACAAAATATTTTTACAATTGGAGGCTCTCTCAGCGCCAATGCCCACGGACGAGATATCCGCTACGGCTCGCTGATTGATACAGTCAAATCATTCCGGCTTTTAAAAGCGGACGGGACGATCGTCACCGTCACCCCAAAAGATGATTTGTTTACGGCAGTCATCGGAGGGTACGGCCTTTTTGGCGTGATTCTTGATGTCACGCTTGAGCTGACAGATGATGAGCTGTATGTCACGCAGACTGAAAAAATGGATTACAGCACATACGCAGACTATTTTACAAAGCACGTAAAAGGCAATCCGAATGTCAGAATGCATTTGGCGCGCATTTCAACAGCGAAAAAAGGATTTCTGAAAGACATGTATATCACGGATTACGTGTTGGCTGACCATCAGGATCAGCTGTCATCATACAGCGTTCTTAAAGAAGACGAGCATACGGGGGCCACAAAGTTTGCACTCGGTTTGTCAAGACGGTACGAATGGGGCAGAAATTGGCTGTGGAATACGCAGCAATCCTATTTCCTGAGCCAAAACGGCACAAAGATCTCACGCAATAACGTCATGCGGTCGGAATCAAAATTTCTAGAATATGAAAACAATGACAACACAGATGTCCTGCAAGAATACTTCGTGCCGGTCAAGGAGTATGCGTCCTATATTGACGACCTTAGACAAACGCTGTCGGATGAGGACTTGAACCTGCTGAACATTACGATCCGCTACGTGCAGAAAAATGAAAAAGCCGACCTTTCTTATGCGAAGGATGATATGTTTTCGCTCGTGCTTTTAATAAACGAGGGCTTTTCAAAAGAAGACCAGGCAGACACTGCCCGGATCATCAGGCGCATGACAGATGTTGCCATCAAGCACGAAGGCAGCTATTATCTGCCGTATATGACTTACCAGACAAAAGCGCAAATGAGACAGGCATATCCGAAAAGCGAAGCGTTTTTTCAGAAAAAACGAACGTATGACCCGGATGAGCGCTTTATGAATTATTTTTATCAGAGGTATAAATAATGGGGAAAAATAAATTAAAATGGCTGACATTATCACAAAGCAGCGTGTTCTTCGCAAGCAGCTTAATCTTTCCGTTTTATATACTGTTTGTGAAAAACATCGGCTCAAGCTACACGCAGTTCGGTTTTTCCTACGGATTGTTCGGGCTGAGCGGCGCGCTCATTTATCCGCTGCTCGGACGGCTGTCTGAAAGGCTCGACAGCCGTTATTTTCTGCTTGCGAACTCTTGGGGCATGGCTGTGCTGCTTTTGTATGTCCCGCATATCGGGAGCGTCGGTCAAGTGTATATCGTTCAAGTGCTGTTAGGGCTTTTTGGAGCGATGCAAAAGCATGGAGAAAAAGTGCTGATTGCCGACTTTACAGACAACGGAGAACGCGGAAAGAAAATTGGAAATTACCATTTTTGGACGGCGGTCTTTTCAGCGGCAGCTATTATGCTCGGCGGCTTTCTCGCCGATTTTTTTACAGTGCAAATGATTTTTTATGCAAGCTCTATTCTTTATTTTTTGAGTGGATTGATGATGATGAAAACAGGCTGACCGAGTCAGCCTGTTTTTTTATGCAGTTAAAAAAGCGGGAAATCAACGTTTTCTGCTGCAAAAGCACAGTTTGTTTCGGAACGGATTTTTCATTGAACAGAAAATTTACAAGTGAATAAAAATATTAAATATACGATTGAATTAATTTTTATTCATGTTATAATGTTAAATAATTTCACAAAGACCAAGAAGGTGAACTTGTTTTGAAAATAGGAATTGTAGGCGCTACAGGATATGGAGGCACCGAACTTGTCAGGATTCTCTCGCATCACCCTCATGCAGAGGAATGTATACTTTATTCATCCAGCGGAGAAGGGAATGTCTATAGCGAGGTTTATCCTCATCTTACCGGCTTAGCCGATCAGAAGCTGAAGCCGATCGACATGAATACGATCAAACACGAAATAGATATCATGTTTCTTGCTGCGCCGCCCGGGGTATCAAGTGAATTGACTCCGCAGCTGGCGGATGCGGGAATTCCGGTTATTGATCTGTCAGGTGATCTGAGGATACAAGAGCCGGCTGAATATGAAAAGTGGTATAAACGGACAGCTGCACCGAAGGAAGTGATTCATGAAGCGGTTTACGGCCTGGCAGAACTGAATCAAAAGCAAATTCAACAGGCGAAACTCATTGCCAATCCGGGCTGTTTTCCGACGGCTGTTTTACTTGGCCTCGCGCCACTGGCTCAAAAAAAGCTGATCAATGAATCTTTCGTTATTGTTGACGCAAAGACCGGTGTTTCCGGAGCGGGAAGAAAAGCATCCATGGGAACTCATT
Source organism: Bacillus cabrialesii (assembly GCF_004124315.2). Classification (GTDB taxonomy): domain Bacteria; phylum Bacillota; class Bacilli; order Bacillales; family Bacillaceae; genus Bacillus; species Bacillus cabrialesii. The sequence goes on from NZ_CP096889.1 coordinate 1,221,200, forward strand.
TTTCTGAGCTGAACGACAATTTTAAAATTTACAAAGTCAATGAACATCAGCACACGCCTGAAATTGAACAGGCGCTGCAAGAATGGCAGCCGGGGCTCGGGCCTATAACCTTTTCGGCTCACTTGGTTCCGATGACAAGGGGCATCATGGCGACGATGTATACGCAAGTAACCTCTGACCTATCGGCAGATGACCTGCATCACTTATATTCGGAATTTTACCAAGATTCATATTTTGTAAGAGTAAGGCCTAAAGGGCAGTTTCCGCAAACGAAGGAAGTGTACGGCAGCAATTTCTGTGATATCGCCGTTACCCTCGACGAGAGAACGAACCGAGTCACGATCGTCTCGGTAATCGATAATGTAATGAAGGGTGCCGCCGGTCAGGCTGTGCAGAACTTTAATCTAATGAATGGCTGGAGTGAAGAGACAGGGCTCACCATGACGCCAATTTATCCATAGAACGGGAGAGAATCGAATCATGATTCAGTTAAGTGAAGATCAAATTGTAAAAGTAACAGGTGATGTATCCTCGCCAAAAGGGTTTCAGGCAAAGGGCGTGCATTGCGGTCTGCGCTACTCGAAAAAAGACCTCGGCGTCATTATCAGCGAGACACCGGCAGCAAGCGCGGCGGTTTACACCCAAAGCCATTTTCAGGCCGCGCCGATCAAAGTCACACAAGACAGCCTAAAGCATGGATCAGCATTGAAAGCCGTCATCGTCAACAGCGCCATTGCCAATGCCTGCACGGGAGAACAAGGGTTAAAGGACGCATACACAATGCGGGAGAGCCTTGCTTCACAGCTTGGCATTGAGCCGGAGCTTGTCGCTGTTTCATCAACAGGCGTCATCGGCGAACATTTAGACATGGAAAAAATCCAGGCTGGCATCGAGCTGCTGAAACAAACGCCTGCGGGATCAGGAGATTTTGAGGAAGCGATATTAACAACCGATACGGTGATCAAGCAGACGTGCTATGAGCTGACAATCGGCGGCAAAACAGTCACGATCGGAGGAGCGGCTAAAGGCTCGGGAATGATTCACCCGAACATGGCCACAATGCTGGGGTTTGTGACTACAGACGCGGCAATTGATGAAAAAGCGCTGCAAAAGGCGCTTCGCGAAATCACTGATGTTTCATTTAACCAAATTACAGTTGACGGTGAAACATCCACGAACGATATGGTCTTGGTCATGGCAAACGGCTGCGCGGAGAATGAGTGCCTGACGGAAGATCATCCAGAATGGCCGGTCTTTAAAAAAGCGCTCTTGCTTACTTGCGAGGATTTGGCTAAAGAGATTGCCAGAGACGGAGAAGGCGCGACAAAACTAATCGAAGCCCAAGTGCAGGGCGCGAAAAACAATCTTGATGCAAACGTGATTGCCAAAAAAATTGTCGGCTCAAGCCTCGTGAAAACGGCGGTCTACGGAACAGATGCCAACTGGGGGCGCATCATCGGAGCCATCGGACACAGCGCAGCCCAGGTGACGGCAGAAGAAGTAGAGGTTTATCTCGGGGGTCAATGCCTCTTTAAGCATAACGAACCTCAGCCATTCTCTGAATCTCTCGCCAAGGAATATCTTGAAGGAGATGAAATCACGATTGTCATCAAGATGGATGAAGGTGACGGGAACGGAAGAGCGTGGGGCTGTGACCTGACCTATGACTATATCAAAATTAACGCGAGCTATCGCACGTAATAAAGGGGAGCACAATGAAGAAAACAATCGTTTTTAAATGCGGGGGAAGTGTCATCCGTGAGCTGTCGGAGGAATTTTTTCATAACCTGAAAGAACTGATGGCGTCAGGATGGAAACTGGCGATCGTTCACGGCGGCGGCCCGGAAATTACAAATATGCTGAAACGGTTAAATATCAAAACAGAGTTTTCGGGAGGACAGCGGAAAACAACGAAGCCGGTGCTCGAAGTGGCGGAGATGGTTTTATCCGGTTCTGTCAATAAATTTTTCGTCGCTGAGCTTGCCAAACACGGACTGCGTGCTGCGGGCATCTCCGGTAAGGACGGCGGTCTTTTGGAGGCTGATTATCTCGATCCGGAAACATACGGGGAAGTCGGGGAAATCAAAAAGGTCGATGCATCCATGGTGAACGCGCTGATGGAAAAGAGTATCATTCCTGTTATTGCGCCGCTGTCGATGACAAGTGACTGCAAGACGCTTAATGTCAATGCCGATCTGGCTGCTTCGGCAGTCGCCGGAGCGCTTGAAGCAGATAAGCTGATGTTCGTCACTGATGTCGATGGGATCATGAAAGAAAAACAGCGTCTCGACGTCCTCACTCCTGAGGAGGTTCAAATGCTGATCGAGCAGGAAGTGATCACAGGGGGAATGATCCCGAAGGTCAATTCAGCCTTGTCAGCTTTATCAGATCAGGTGTCCGAAGTCATGATCGTAAACGGCAAAGGAGCATTCTTCACAGAACAAACCTTTCAAGGAACAAAAATCGTTAAAGCAAAGGAGGCTGTTTCATGAGCAGCTTGTTTCAAACCTACGGCCGCTGGGATATTGACATCAAAAAAGCAAAGGGAACGTACGTTGAGGATCAAAACGGCAAAACATATCTCGATTTCATTCAGGGGATTGCGGTATCCAATCTGGGCCACTGCCATGAAACGGTCACTGAAGCAGTCAAACAACAGCTCGACAGCGTATGGCACGTATCGAATTTGTTTCAAAACAGTCTCCAAGAGCAAGCGGCACAAAAGCTGACGGCGCACAGTGCGGGAGATCTTGTCTTTTTCTGCAACAGCGGTGCGGAAGCGAATGAAGGCGCAATCAAGCTCGCCCGAAAAGCAACTGGTAAAACGAAAATCATCACGTTCCTTCAGTCGTTCCATGGCCGTACGTATGCAGGGATGGCTGCGACCGGACAGGATAAAATCAAAACAGGCTTCGGCCCGATGTTGGAGGGTTTTCATTACTTGCCATACAACGATCCTTCCGCCTTTGAGGCTCTTAGGGAGGAAGACGGCATTGCCGCGGTGATGCTTGAGACAGTACAGGGAGAAGGCGGAGTCAATCCAGCGAGCGCTGCATTTTTAACAGCCGTCCAGTCGTTTTGTAAGGAAAAGGAAGCCCTTCTGATCGTAGATGAAATCCAGACCGGCATCGGACGGACGGGAAAGGGGTTCGCATACGAGCACTTTGGACTTTCGCCTGATATTATCACAGCCGCAAAAGGATTGGGAAACGGCTTTCCAGTCGGCGCTGTCATCGGAAAGAAACAGCTCGGAAAAGCGTTTACCCCTGGTTCTCACGGAACGACTTTCGGAGGAAATATGCTGGCGATGGCTGCTGTGAATGCCACATTGCAAATTGTATTCCAGCCTGATTTTCTGCAAGAGGCTGCTGACAAAGGGACATTTTTAAAAGAACAGCTCGAGGCTGAGCTAAACAGCCCTTTTGTCAAACAAATCCGCGGGAAAGGATTAATGCTTGGAATTGAGTGTGATGGCCCGGTTGCTGACATCATTACTGAATTGCAGACATTAGGCTTGCTCGTATTGCCGGCCGGCCCGAACGTCATTCGCCTGCTGCCGCCGCTCACCGTGACAAAGGATGAAATAGCAGAAGCAATCAGCAAGCTGAAACAGGCAATCGCGCAGCATTCCGCTGTAAATCAGTAATTTTTTTTCGGTATGAAAGCATAAAAATTCATTTTTATAATTAATTATTCATCAAGAGGTGGGCTGTTAGATGGAAGGTTATTTAGTGTTAGAAGATGGAACGGCGTTTGGCGGCGAGCTGGACGGTCATGAAAACTGCACGGGAGAAGCTGTTTTTTTTACAGGAATGACAGGCTACCAGGAAGTGCTGACAGATCCATCATACAAAGGGCAGATTATCGTATTTACCTACCCGCTGATTGGCAACTACGGCATTAACGAAAAGGATTTTGAAAGCAAGAAACCGCAAGTGAAAGCCGCGGTTGTCTATGAGGCGTGTGATCATTTTTCTCATCATGAAGCGGTATACAGCCTCAAGGAGTATTTACAGAAATGGAACATCCCGCTCTTGACTCATGTTGATACGAGGGCTGTCGTGAAAAAAATCCGCGCAAACGGAACGATGGGTGCGACTGTCACAGCCTCTAAAGAAGCAGCTGATGTCGCCCTTCAGCCTGAGAACGTGGCAGAACAGGCTTCAGCACAGGAAATCAGCACATTCGGAGATGGTAATAAACATATCGCCCTCATTGATTTCGGCTATAAAAAGTCAATTGCGTCATCACTCGTCAAACGAGGCTGTAAGGTCACCGTGGTGCCGTATCAGCAAATGGAAGCTGTATACGATATAAAGCCGGACGGCATTGTGTTATCGAACGGACCTGGAGACCCGAAAGCCATTCAGCCGTATTTAGGAAAGATCAAAAGCATCATCAGCCGTTATCCGACTCTCGGCATCTGTCTCGGACACCAGCTAATCGCGCTCGCGTTCGGAGCGAATACATTCAAACTGCCATTCGGACACAGGGGCGCAAATCACCCGGTCATCGACCGTGAAACGAAACGCGTCTTCATGACAAGCCAAAATCACAGCTATGTGGTTGATGAACAGTCCATTAAGGAAGAAGAGCTCACGATCAGGTTTCATCATGTCAATGATACGTCAGTTGAAGGGCTTGCCCATAAAAAGCTGCCTGTCATGAGTGTTCAATTCCACCCGGAGGCCCATCCCGGACCGGCGGAAAGCGAATGGATTTTTGATGATTATCTAAAGAATGTGATACCAGCAAGGAGAGAAATCGCGCATGCCTAAAGACACCAGTATTTCAAGCATATTAGTAATCGGCTCAGGACCGATCATCATTGGCCAGGCGGCAGAATTTGATTATTCAGGCACTCAAGGGTGCATCGCGCTGAAGGAGGAAGGCTATCGGGTGATCCTCGTCAATAACAATCCGGCGACAATTATGACCGATGAAGCCTTCGCTGATGACATTTATTTTGAGCCGCTGACAGCAGAAAGCCTGACAGCCATCATTAAAAAAGAGCAGCCTGATGGACTTCTTGCCAATTTAGGCGGGCAGACCGCGTTGAATTTAGCGGTGGCGCTTGAAGAAACAGGTGTTTTAAAAGAGCACGGCGTCAAACTTCTCGGCACATCCGTTGAGACGATACAAAAAGGAGAAGACCGGGAAAAATTCCGTTCGTTAATGAACGAATTGAACCAGCCCGTGCCGGAGAGTGAAATTGTTGATAACGAGACCGACGCCATCCGTTTTGCGGAATCCATCGGTTTTCCTGTCATTATCAGACCTGCTTATACATTAGGCGGAAAGGGCGGAGGAATCGCTCCTGATAAAGAAGCCTTTACAGCCATGATCAAGCAGGCGCTATTAGCAAGCCCGATCAGTCAATGCCTTGTGGAAAAAAGCATTGCCGGCTTTAAAGAAATCGAATACGAAGTCATGCGTGACAGTAATAACACATGCATCACCGTGTGCAACATGGAAAACATCGATCCGGTCGGTGTGCATACAGGTGACTCTATCGTTGTGGCGCCGTCACAAACATTGACGGATGAAGACTATCAAATGCTCCGGACGGCAAGTCTGACGATCATCTCGGCACTTGATGTCGTAGGCGGCTGCAATATCCAATTCGCGCTTGATCCATTCAGCAAGCAATATTACGTCATCGAGGTCAATCCGCGGGTGAGCCGGTCATCGGCTCTCGCGTCTAAAGCAACCGGTTATCCGATTGCGAAGATGGCTGCGAAACTGGCAGTCGGATACACCCTTGATGAGCTGAAAAATCCGCTCACAGGATCGACTTACGCAAGCTTTGAACCTGCGCTGGACTATGTGATCGTCAAATTTCCGCGCTGGCCGTTTGATAAATTCAAAAACGCAGACCGCAAGCTTGGCACAAAAATGAAAGCCACCGGAGAAGTGATGGCGATTGAACGGAACTTAGAAGCGGCGATACAAAAGGCAGCGGCATCCCTTGAACTGAAAAATATCGGTACGCACCTTCCAGAGCTCAGCGGCTTGTCGATTGAAGCGCTATGGGAGTTGGCAGTCACTCCGGACGACCGCAGATTTTTCGTTGTCATGGAGCTGCTGAGCCGCAGCGTGACGATTCATGACATTCATGCAAAAACAAAAATTGATCCGTTTTTCCTGCATACCTTTGACAACATCATCAAACTGGAAAACCGCATGATGGAAGAGGGCGGCGATCTCTCTTTTGACTTATTGAAAAAAGCAAAGGAAAAAGGATTTTCAGATGCAACGATTGGCTCGCTGATCGGCAAAACAGAAGAAGAGGTGCGCGCGCTTCGCAAGGAGATGGGCATTGCGCCTTCCTTCAAAATTGTCGATACCTGCGCGGCTGAATTTGATGCGAAAACAAACTACTTTTACTCCACATATTTCGGAGAGAGCGATGGGGACATCAGCCGCAAAGAGAAAAAACGCGCGCTGATTATCGGTTCAGGACCGATCCGGATCGGCCAAGGTGTTGAATTTGATTACAGTGCCGTTCACGGTGTGCTGACACTGCAAGAGCTAGGGTTCGAAACAATCATGATTAACAATAATCCGGAAACGGTCAGTACCGATTATGAAATTGCAGACCGCCTGTATTTTGAACCGATGACAACGGAGCACATTTTAAACGTGGCGGAGCAGGAAAATATTGATTTTGCAATCGTGCAATTCGGCGGCCAAACCGCGATCAATGCTTCTGAAGCACTCGAAAAAGCCGGCATTACCCTTCTCGGCACCTCGTTTGAAACGCTCGATGTGTTGGAGGATCGTGATCAGTTCTATCAGCTTCTTGATGAGCTTGGACTGAACCACGCAAAAGGAGAAATCGCTTATACAAAAGAAGAGGCCGCTGCAAAAGCTGATGAGATCGGCTTTCCGGTGCTAATCCGTCCATCTTACGTCATCGGCGGAATGGGCATGATCATTGTTGACTCGCAAGCCCAGCTTTCTCAGCTGCTGAACGGTGAGGACAGCATGCCGTACCCGATTTTAATTGATCAGTATGTGTCAGGAAAAGAAGTCGAAATTGATTTGATTTCCGACGGTGAGGATGTCTTTATCCCGACATATACCGAGCATATTGAACGGGCTGGTGTCCATTCGGGAGACAGCTTTGCCATCCTTCCCGGACCGTCCATCACAAGCGGGCTGCAGCAGGGCATAAAAGATGCCGCGCAAAAAATTGCCCGAAAGCTTTCATTTAAAGGCATCATGAACATCCAATTTGTGATCGACAGTGGAAACATTCTCGTTCTTGAAGTGAATCCGAGAGCGAGCCGCACGGTTCCTGTCGTCAGCAAAGTAATGGGCGTTCCAATGATCCCGCTTGCCACACGTTTGCTTGCGGGGGCGTCTTTAAAAGATCTAAACCCGGCAGTTCAAAATCACCATGGGGTTGCCGTGAAGTTCCCTGTTTTTTCTTCTCATGCGATCCAGGATGTGGACGTCAAGCTTGGGCCGGAAATGAAATCAACGGGAGAAGGCATGTGTGTCGCTTACGATGCTGACAGCGCCTTGAAAAAAATCTATGCACGTGTCTGGAATCAAAAAGGAAGCATTTATTTGCACAACGGACCGGAAGATATGAAGGAGTTAGCGGAGAACGCCGGCTTTACCGTTCATAAAGGAACATTTGCCTCATGGATGCAACAGGAAGGAAAAGCGCTCCACATCAATTTGAGCGGCTCCGAAGAAGCGCGCAAAGAACGTTTGGAAGCCATGACACACGGCATCACTGTCTTTACAGAAGAAGAAACCGTGCGGGCGTTTTTACAAAGCGGCTCGGGCGAACCTCAGCCTGTATCTCTCAAAGACCTCTATAAAAAGGAAGTGGCATCATGCACACAGTGACGCAAACCAGTTTATACGGAAAAGATTTATTAACGTTAAAGGATCTTAGCAAACAGGATATAAACGCCTTGCTCGCAGAAGCCGGTGAACTGAAACAAAACAAAATCCAGCCTATTTTCCAAGGCAAAATCTTGGCGATGATTTTTGAAAAATCATCAACGCGGACCCGTGTTTCATTTGAAGCCGGCATGGCGCAGCTGGGCGGGAGCGCCCTCTTCTTAAGCCAGAAAGATCTTCAGCTGGGACGCGGTGAGACTGTCGCAGATACGGCAAAAGTGTTGTCTGGTTATGTGGATGCCATTATGATCCGGACCTTTGAGCATGAAAAGGTGGAGGAGCTTGCCAAAGAAGCTGACATTCCGGTCATCAACGGACTTACCGATAAATACCACCCATGTCAGGCGCTGGCGGATCTCTTGACGATAAAGGAAATGAAAGGGGAGCTTAAAGGCGTGAAAGTCGCGTACATCGGTGACGGAAATAACGTGGCGCACTCCTTAATGATCGGCTGCGCCAAGATGGGCTGTGATATCTCGATCGCTTCGCCAAAGGGATACGAGGTATTAGATGAAGCTGTTGAAGCGGCAAAATCTGCAGCGCTTCAAACAGGTGCTACCATCACGCTTACGGCTGATCCGATTGAAGCTGTAAAAGACGCGGATGTGATTTATTCTGATGTGTTCACGAGTATGGGGCAGGAAGCGGAAGAACAAGAGCGTCTCGCTGTCTTTGCGCCTTATCAGGTGAATGCGGCGCTTGTCCGCCACGCCAAGCCTGATTATACATTTTTACATTGCCTCCCCGCACACCGTGAGGAAGAAGTGACTGCGGAGATTATCGACGGGCCGAATTCTGCGGTATTCCAGCAAGCGGAAAACCGTCTCCATGTGCAAAAAGCCCTGTTGAAAGCCATTTTATACAAAGGGGAATAAGCAAAAAACTGCTGAGCCAGACTCAGCAGTTTTTTTTGATGGAAACATATTCACAGCCGATTAGGCGCATACTACAGGAAAAAGGAAAAGGAGGAAAAACAGTGGGACAGCAGCATCAATTCCGGCCCGGGCAAAAAGCGCCCAACAATGGCATCTATGTTGAAATCGGCGAAACGGGAAGCATGGTTAAGAATCCTCAAAAAATCCATCTGTCAGCAGGGGAAATGTTCCCCGAAACATCAAATCACAACCGGCTGTGGACTTATAAAAGAAAGCCGTGATCAAGAAAAAAACCCAAAACAATAAATGTTTTGGGTTTTTTAGCTTTTTAATGCTGGCTTGCATTTTTGTTCATAGGCATGATTTCCGCTAAAACCATGATTAAGACATACAGTACAACAGCAATGACTGATGATGATTTGAAATCATACGCAACGCTGTTCATGCTGGCAATCAAGTAGCATGCCATATGTGATAAAAGGAACGTCCAAATAAAGGCAATAATATATCGCACGTTTCCACCTCGTCCTTCTCATTCTATTCTAAAAGTTATCATACCATACAAAAAGCGAAGGGGGAATCCAATTTTAGAAGAAAGTGAGGTGACAAAAGAGTCTGATTCATCACACTTTAATGATAAAATATAAAAAACGTTAATCAGTATATTAGCCAAAACTGTAAAGGCTAGGACTTTACCTTATTCGTTTCTTTTCTTTTTACATAAGATAGCGTGAGATGGAGTGTGAAAGGAGGCGGGCAAGCGATGGGAATAACGGAAAGGTATTTTCAATTGGGAACGGAGCAGAATGTCATTCACCTGCCCTATCGCCCGAACGGCTTCGGCATTTTTATCCTTGGAGACAGAACCCACTTTGTGGGGAATGATTCAAGCTTTTGGCTTCAGCATTACGGCAGAAACCAGCTGCTGAACATGCTGAGGAATGAAGGATATACCCTTTTCAACAGCAATCTGTTCGGGAGGCATTGGGGTGCGGAAAAAGCGGTTACCTATGCCAAACAGCTGATACATTTCGTGCTGAAGCAGGAAATACTCAATCCGAAGATTCATATTTTAGCAGAAGGCATGGGTGCTCTCGTAGCCGATGAACTGCTTCGTTTTTCCCCGGATCATATCCGCTCAGCCGCAATGTTGAATCCTTGTCTCGATCTTCAGGCACATTATGAATCAGAAAAAGAAAATAAATTTTTCTATAAGCAATTTTTGAAAGAGGTATCGGAAAGCTACGGTATTTCTGAAAAAGAAGCGGAAGCGCTTCGTTACAAAACAATCGAAAGCTACCCGAGCGGCGTGCCTGTTCATATGTGGCAGCGTATGACTGGAGCTCCCTATCCGTACAGCGTACATGCGGAAGTATTCAAGGAAAAACAGCAAAAGCAAGGCTCACCGGTCGATATGACATTTCACTTATTTGAGCATCCAAGCAGAATTTATGCATCAATCTGCAAATTCTTTCATAGTCATGAAAAAGAGTTATAAAGAATACAATAACAACAGCCTTCACTTTTGCGGAGGCTGTTTTGCTTTGGAAAATGCAACCAGAAGGGCGGCAGATGCAATGGAATCAACGCTGATTGTAGGTGCGGACGAATTTTTCGGCCTTTCATTGTGCGAGCGAATGATGGATGAAGGCATACATGTTGACGTTATTCTGGCGGAAACAGAAGATGAAATGAGACAAATGTACTTAGAAGAAAGACTCATGTGGCTTGGGAGAAATGAACTCTTTCGCCAGCTTGAACACATCGGGGAGCGAAAATATGATACAATTTGTATCCAGTTCGGCGGCTTTTTGCCTTTAGATCAATTCGATTCTCCTTATATATTAGTCTATGAACAAGACCGTAAAGAATGGGAAAAACGCGAAAAGACGGGCTCGGAAACAACGGTGATTCTGCCGGAAATGTATGGGCCCTGGAAAGAAGAAACCGACGAAGACGGCTATTACGCAGACGATGTGGCAGACGAGCTGCTGAGATTCCTGCTGGAGCCAAGCCGCGATAGCAAAAATCAGGTATTTGATTTGCAAGTCACAGAAAAAACCTCAAAAGAAGAAGCGAAAACAAAAATTTTCGAGTGGAAAAGACAATTTTCATCAATTTTCGACAAATATTAAGAAAAACCTTCCATGTTTCGAGTTTTCTAGATACAATAAACGTATAAAAATGATACACGTTATAGCTTGTCAAAAGGAGTTGAACATGACTTGATCAAAAGGCTTGTCATGATCTTTTCTGTCCTCCTTTTATTGAGCGGATGTGGACAAACTCCGTTTAAAGGAAAAATTGAGAAGGTCGGCATGCTCTTTCCTGATACGATTAATGACCTCGTATGGGGCACAAAAGGGTATAAAGGATTACTGAATATACAGTCAAAATACAATGTGGACGTCTACTATAAAGAAGGCGTTAAAACAGATGAAGATATCATAAATGCGATTGAGGATTTTCATAAGCGGGGCGTCAATCTTCTCTATGGCCATGGGAGTGAATATGCAGAGGTGTTTAACCTGGTCAGCGAAGATTATCCAGATATGGAATTCGTTATTTCTAATGCGAAATCGAAAGCTGATAATGTGACGAGTGTCCATTTTAGCGGGGAAGCAATGGGCTTTTTTGGAGGAATGACAGCTGCCCATATGTCGAAAACGAATCAGGTCGGTGTGATTGCTTCCTTTACATGGCAGCCGGAGGTTGACGGTTTTATCAAAGGAGCCAAATATGAAAATCCGGATATAGAAGTAAACACGAAATATACGGATCATTGGGATGATGATACGACAGCAGTGAAGCTTTATCAAAAAATGAAGAATGAAGGCGCGGATGTTGTGTATCCCGCCGGAGACGGGTATAATGTTCCTGTCATTCAGCAAATCAAAAAAGACGGCCTTTATGCCATCGGCTACGTCACAGATCAATCGGAGCTGGGCGAGAATACCGTCTTAACCAGCACGGTGCAGAATGTGGACAAGGCCTATGAAATCATCGCTGAGCAATTCAACAAAGGCACCCTTGAAGGCGGCGATCATTACTACGACCTGAAAACGAGAGTTGTTGAAATGGGAACCTTCAGCCCGCTCGTCGATAAAGACTTTCAGCAAAGAATCGCCAAGCTGATCAAAACATACAACAAAACAGGCGAACTGCCAAAAAACGAGTAATGGAGTGATGTCACATGCAACACGAAAAATCACTTGAGTTCTTGCAAATTGCCATGAAATATCTCCCTGAAGCGAAAGAACAGCTTGAAAAATCAGGCATTAAGCTGTCAATGGAGACCATGCAGCCGTTTATGAATCTATTTACAACGGTAATGGCGGAAGCTTATGAGCTTGGCAAGTCTGACGCGAATTCTGAAACCGAATAAAAAGAAGCCACTTTTTCGAAAGTGGCTTTTCACATGATTTTCTTTTTAATAGCGGAAATCATCGGGGCAAGCTCCTTTAAAGCGGGCTTAATTTGATCAAGAGAGTTCATAATTGAACCGATTTGGTCCATAATATGCATGTAATTAATCGTCTCTTCTTCGTTTGTCTGGGAAACCTCCTCTTGTTGCTCCTCCTTCTCAGCAGTTTGTTTTGGGGAATCGCCGAACATCATTTTTGAAAACACATCCAACTGCATACGCCTCCTTTCTATATACAATACTCTATGAGTAAGATGAACTGATAGTTTAGACGAATATATTGCCATGTGAAAAAAAATAGGATAGAATTAGTACCTGATACTAATAATTGATCACAACCTGATTGATCTTCTAAATTTACGATATAAAGGAGTCTTCCCTTATGAAAGCTGGAATACTTGGTGTTGGACGTTACATTCCTGAGAAGGTTTTAACAAATCATGATCTTGAAAAAATGGTTGAAACTTCTGACGAGTGGATTCGTACCAGAACAGGAATAGAAGAAAGAAGAATTGCCGCAGATGATGTCTATTCATCACATATGGCTGTTGCAGCAGCGAAAAAGGCGCTGGAACAAGCTGAAGTGGCAGCTGAGGACCTGGATATGATCCTGGTTGCAACTGTTACACCTGATCAGGCATTTCCTACGGTCTCTTGTATGATTCAAGAACAGCTCGGCGCGAAGAAAGCGTGTGCTATGGATATCAGCGCGGCTTGTGCGGGCTTCATGTACGGGGTTGTAACCGGTAAACAATTTATTGAATCCGGAACCTACAAGCATGTTCTTGTTGTCGGTGTAGAAAAGCTCTCAAGCATTACAGACTGGGAAGACCGCAATACAGCCGTTCTGTTTGGAGACGGAGCAGGTGCTGCGGTAGTCGGTCCAGTCAGCGATGACAAAGGAATCCTTTCATTTGAACTGGGAGCAGACGGCACAGGCGGTCAGCACTTGTATCTAAATGAAAAACGACATACAATCATGAATGGACGAGAAGTTTTCAAATTTGCAGTCCGCCAAATGGGAGAATCGTGCGTAAATGTCATTGAAAAAGCCGGACTCTCAAAAGAGGACGTCGACTTTTTGATTCCGCATCAGGCGAATATCCGCATCATGGAAGCCGCTCGCGAGCGGCTAGAGCTTCCTGTCGAAAAGATGTCTAAAACCGTTCATAAATATGGAAATACTTCTGCCGCATCGATTCCGATCTCTCTAGTAGAAGAATTGGAAGCTGGTAAAATCAAAGACGGCGATGTGGTCGTAATGGTAGGGTTCGGCGGAGGATTAACATGGGGCGCCATTGCAATCCGCTGGGGCCGATAAAAAAAGGTGAGGTGCACACAAGATGAGTAAAAAAAGAGTAGTTGTTACAGGACTTGGAGCATTGTCTCCGCTTGGCAACGACGTCGATACAAGCTGGAATAACGCGATCAACGGTGTGTCCGGAATCGGTCCGATCACTCGTGTTGATGCTGAAGAATATCCGGCAAAAGTAGCCGCTGAGTTAAAAGACTTCAATGTTGAAGATTATATGGATAAAAAAGAAGCCAGAAAAATGGACCGCTTTACACAATATGCGGTTGTAGCTGCGAAAATGGCAGTTGAAGACGCAGATCTTAACATTACGGATGAGATCGCGCCGAGAGTCGGTGTTTGGGTAGGTTCCGGTATCGGAGGACTTGAAACACTAGAATCTCAATTTGAAATTTTCTTAACAAAAGGACCAAGACGGGTAAGCCCGTTTTTCGTGCCAATGATGATTCCTGATATGGCGACAGGCCAGATTTCTATTGCATTAGGAGCGAAAGGAGTCAACTCTTGTACGGTTACAGCATGTGCTACAGGAACGAACTCTATCGGTGACGCGTTTAAAGTCATTCAGCGCGGCGATGCGGACGTTATGGTGACAGGCGGAACGGAAGCGCCGCTGACAAGAATGTCATTCGCGGGCTTCAGTGCCAACAAAGCACTGTCTACGAATCCAGACCCGAAAACAGCGAGCCGCCCGTTCGATAAAAACCGTGATGGCTTTGTCATGGGGGAAGGTGCAGGGATTATCGTTCTTGAAGAGCTTGAGCATGCCCTGGCCCGCGGCGCTAAAATTTACGGAGAAATTGTCGGCTACGGCTCAACAGGAGACGCTTATCATATCACAGCGCCGGCACAAGACGGTGAAGGCGGAGCGAGAGCGATGCAAGAAGCCATTAAAGATGCCGGCATTGCGCCTGAAGAAATTGATTATATCAATGCTCACGGGACAAGCACGTATTATAATGACAAATACGAAACAATGGCGATTAAAACCGTATTCGGCGAACATGCGCATAAACTTGCGGTAAGCTCTACAAAATCGATGACTGGCCACCTCTTAGGGGCAGCCGGCGGTATTGAAGCGATTTTCTCTGTGCTTGCCATTAAAGAAGGTGTGATCCCGCCGACAATCAATATTCAAACACCTGACGAAGAATGCGATTTAGATTATGTGCCTGACGAAGCCCGCAGACAGGAACTCAATTATGTTCTCAGTAACTCATTGGGATTCGGCGGACACAATGCAACATTAATCTTTAAGAAATATCAATCATAATTACGCCAAACCGGCTGCCTTTAAAGGGTAGCCGGTTTTTTTTGTGCGCATAGGATAAAAAGAGGAGGCGATCACATGAGTGTAGAACAAACATATAACTGGCTCGGGCAGGCTGCTTCAATAGATGATTTGGCGCATTACATTGTACCGCTTTTTTCAGGTGCGGAGAAAAAGAACTGGAAAGGCATTCTGGACCATCTTCAGCATCATGGAATGTTTAAAAACATAAAAGAGGGTATTCATACTGCTTTGAAACTGAAAGAAAAAGGATTTTACGAGCATATTCTTAAGGAAGAACAGTATCTCAAAAACAAATGGCAAGGTCCTGATGTACCGATTGTTCCGCTGCCGGTTGATGAGCGAAACAGAAGAATTCGTTTAGACTTCGGTTCAAAATCAGGACTCGCCTTTCAAGACAAAATGTTCCTCTTTCTCTCGTCACATTTGAGTTTTGCATCGGTATCTGCCCTGATGACACATGAATATCATCACGTTTGCCGGTTAGAGCATCTGACAAAAGAGGAAAAGAATGTCACATTACTTGATACAATCATCATGGAAGGTCTGGCAGAATATGCTGTTTATGAGAGGTTCGGCCGAAGCCAAACGGCTGAATGGACATCTTGGTATACCCCCGAGCAGCTGCAAGCTTTATACGAAAAAAAGATTGCGCCCCATCAGGATATCAAACGGGACAATCGATTATTCTCCCAGCTGCTATTCGGCAAAGGATATCAGCCTAAAATGCTTGGATACGCAGTCGGATTCAATATTGTAAAAAAATATTTAACAGCCAACAAAGCAAACACGGCAGACGGGCTGTCCATCCCTGCTGAAACCTTTTTGAATGCAACGCTTTAAAAGAATAAAATAATGGAATTTCATTAATAATATTACATTTATCCTAAAAAATTCTTGATTTTGCAAAATGATTGTAATAATATACAACTATAAAATTTTTCGATAATTCAATATTATTTATTATTTCTGAATAAGGGGATTGCTTTCTCTTGAAAACGTTTGAAACAAGAGGGGGAAGGGGAGCTAGCATGAGCACACTTTTAGAAGTGAATAATTTAAAGACTTATTTTTTCAGGAAAAAGGAGCCGATCCCTGCGGTTGACGGAGTCGATTTTCACATTAGCAAAGGCGAAACCGTCGCGCTTGTAGGTGAATCGGGCTCCGGAAAAAGCATTACGTCTTTATCAATTATGGGCCTCGTCCAAAGCTCAGGCGGAAAAATTATGGACGGCTCTATTAAACTCGAAGACAAAGACCTCACCTCATTCACTGAAAACGACTATTGTAAAATCCGCGGAAACGAAGTATCTATGATTTTTCAGGAACCAATGACCTCCCTTAATCCGGTGTTAACAATCGGAGAGCAAATTACCGAAGTGCTGATTTACCACAAAAACATGAAGAAAAAAGAAGCCCGCCAAAGAGCTGTTGAACTCTTGCAGATGGTCGGTTTCTCCCGGGCTGAGCAAATGATGAAGGAATACCCGCACAGGCTGTCCGGCGGCATGAGACAGAGGGTGATGATTGCCATTGCACTCAGCTGTAATCCTAAACTGCTCATTGCCGATGAACCGACAACAGCGCTGGATGTGACGATACAAGCCCAAGTTCTGGAACTCATGAAAGATCTCTGTCAAAAGTTCAATACGTCGATTCTTCTCATTACACACGACTTAGGTGTCGTGTCGGAAGCAGCCGATAGAGTGATTGTCATGTACTGCGGACAAGTCGTGGAAAACGCCACTGTGGACGACTTATTTTTAGAGCCGCTTCATCCTTACACAGAAGGCCTGCTTACCTCCATTCCCGTCATAGATGGAGAGATTGATAAATTAAATGCGATTAAAGGCAGCGTGCCGACACCGGATAATTTGCCGCCGGGATGCCGATTTGCCCCAAGGTGCCCGAAAGCCATGGATAAATGCTGGACAAATCAGCCTTCGCTTTTGACACACAAAAGCGGCAGAACGGTGAGATGCTTTTTATATGAGGAAGAAGGTGCCGAACAATCATGACAGCAGCTAATCAAGAAACAATCTTAGAGCTTCGTGACGTAAAAAAATACTTCCCGATCCGCTCAGGCCTTTTTCAAAGAAAAGTCGGCGATGTAAAAGCAGTGGACGGTGTTTCATTTTCATTACATAAGGGAGAAACACTTGGAATCGTTGGGGAGTCTGGCTGCGGAAAATCGACTGCCGGCAGAACGATGATCAGGCTCTACAAACCGACAGAAGGCCAAATCCTTTTTAAAGGGCAGGATATTTCCAATCTGTCAGAGGAGAAGCTGCGGAAAAGTGTCCGCAAAAATATTCAAATGGTTTTCCAAGATCCATTTGCCTCTTTGAATCCAAGAAAAACGCTGCGTTCTATCATTAAGGAGCCGTTTAATACGCACAACATGTATACGATGCAGGAACGAAACGAGAAAGTCGAAGAACTGCTTGCGAGAGTTGGCCTTCACCCGTCGTTTGCCAGCCGGTATCCCCATGAATTTTCCGGCGGCCAGCGTCAGCGGATCGGCATCGCCAGAGCGCTTACGTTAAATCCAGAACTGATCATTGCAGATGAGCCGGTTTCTGCACTTGATGTATCAATTCAGGCCCAAGTGATTAACTTAATGGAAGAATTGCAGGAAGAATTTAATCTGACGTATCTATTTATCTCTCATGATCTAAGTGTTGTCCGCCATATCAGCGACAGGGTCGGCGTGATGTATCTTGGCAAAATGATGGAACTGACCGGCAAGCATGAGCTTTACGACAATCCGCTTCATCCTTATACCCAAGCTCTTTTATCGTCCGTCCCGGTTACAAGAAGAAAAGGATCTGTCAAACGTGAACGCATCGTCCTGAAGGGAGAACTGCCGAGTCCGGCCAATCCGCCAAAAGGCTGCGTTTTCCACACAAGATGTCCTGTTGCAAAGCCAATATGCAAGGAACAAATACCAGAATTCAAAGAAGCTGCTCCCAGCCATTTTGTGGCTTGTCACCTTTATAGCTAATTGTTGCCCGCACAGCTTTGAGAGGGGGTATGCACACTACATAAACAACAGCTGAGAAGAACGAACATTACAAGAGGGGGAATATCTAATGAAAAGACGGAAAACCGCACTGATGATGCTAAGTGTATTGATGGTTCTGGCCATCTTTTTATCGGCCTGCTCGGGATCAAAATCGAGCAGCAGCAGCGAGAAAAAATCAGCAGGAAAACCGAAGCAAGGCGGGGATTTGGTTGTGGGTTCAATCGGAGCGCCAACGCTTTTCAACTCATTATATTCAACTGATGAATCGAGTACAGATATTGAACAAATGATTTACAGCTTTTTAACGAAAACAGACGAAAACTTAAATGTCAAAATGTCACTGGCGGAAAGTGTGAAAGAGCTGGATGGCGGACTGAAATATGATGTAAAAATCAAAAAAGGCGTTAAGTTCCATGACGGGGAAGAGCTTACTGCTGATGATGTCGTCTTTACGTACAACATTCCGTTGAACAAGGACTACAAAGGAGAGCGCGGCTCTAACTTTGAAATGCTGAAATCGGTAGAGAAAAAGGGAGATTACGAGGTTCTATTTACGCTGAAATACAAAGACCCTAACTTCTATAACAATACGTTAGACAGCTATGGGATTCTGCCGGAGCACATTTTAAAAGACGTACCGGTTGCAGAGCTTGAAGATAATGAGTTTAACAGAAAAAATCCAATCGGTTCAGGGCCTTTCAAATTTAAAGAATGGAAAGACGGACAATACGTCAAGCTCGTTGCCAATGATGACTACTATGACGGCCGTCCGTATTTAGACAGTGTCACATATAAAATCATTCCTGACGCCAATGCAGCAGTTGCCCAGCTTCAAGCAGGCGATATCGATTTCTTTAACGTGCCGTCAACTGACTATAAGACAGCTGAATCGTTTAATAATGTCAAAGTCGTAACAGATTTGGCGTTAAGCTATACGTATATCGGCTGGAATGAGAAAAACGAGCTGTTTAAAGACAAAAAAGTGCGCCAGGCACTTACGACTGCTTTAGACCGTGAAACAATGGTGCAAACCGTATTGGATGGGGACGGGAAGGTTGCTTACATCCCTGAAAGCCCGGTTTCATGGAATTATCCGAAAGATATAGAGGTTCCTAAATTTAAATACAACGTCAAAAAAGCGAAGAAAATGCTGAAAGAAGCCGGCTGGGAAGATACTGACGGTGACGGCATTCTCGATAAAGACGGTAAAAAATTCGAATTTACTCTGAAGACGAATCAAGGAAATAAAGTTCGTGAAGACATTGCAGTTGTTGTTCAAGAACAGCTGAAAAAAGTCGGTATTAAAGTAACGCCGCAAATCGTTGAATGGAGCGCATTGGTAGAACAGACAAATCCGCCTAATTGGGACTATGACGCAATGGTTTTAGGGTGGAGTTTGTCAACGTTCCCGGATCATTATGATATCTTCCATTCCAGCCAGTCTGAAAAAGGCTTGAATAACATGTGGTACAAAAACCCTGAAGTTGATAAGCTTCTGAAAAATGCAAAATCAATCAGCGACCGTGGGGAATACTCTAAAGCTTACGAAAAAATTTACCAAAAGCTTGCTGAAGATCAGCCGTATACCTTCCTTTATTATCCGAACAACCATATGGCGATGCCGGCTAACTTAGAGGGTTATGTGTATCATCCGAAACGCGAGCTGTACCAAATTGAAAAATGGTGGCTTGCCCAATAATTTCCCTTGGAGGGGAGGGAGCGCGTTTCCTTCCCCTTTGAATTTGAAAAAGAACAACGAAGGGGACAAGAATATGGTTACATATATCATTCGAAGAACGTTATCTTCGATTCCTATTCTATTGGGAATTACAATTTTGTCTTTCGTTATCATGAAAGCTGCTCCGGGTGATCCGATGACACTTATGATGGACCCTACGATCAGCCAGGCAGACAGGGCGCAGTTTATTGAAAAATACGGCCTCAACGATCCTGAGTACGTTCAATATTTAAAATGGCTCGGCAATATGGTTCAAGGTGATTTCGGCACGTCCATCATCAGAAAAGGGACGCCTGTTTCAGAACTGATTTTAGCACGGCTGCCTAATACACTCCTCTTGATGCTGGTGTCAACGATTTTGGCGCTGATCATTTCCATCCCATTCGGGGTGATTTCTGCAAAAAAACCTTATTCCAAACTGGATTACGGCATTACATTTACTTCATTTATCGGTTTGGCGATCCCGAATTTTTGGTTCGGGCTGATTTTAATCATGGTGTTTGCCGTGAATCTCGGCTGGTTCCCGACCGGGGGAGTCGCAACGCTTAACGCGGATTTTAGTTATTTAGATCGGCTTCATCATTTGCTTTTACCCGCTTTTGTGCTGGCGACAGCTGATATGGCAGGCTTAACGAGATATACAAGATCCAATATGCTTGATGTGCTAAACCAAGACTATATTCGGACTGCCAGATCAAAAGGTTTCAAAGAGAATCGAGTATTGTTTAAGCACGGCTTGCGGAATGCGTTATTGCCTGTTATTACGATCTTCGGTTTAATGATTCCCTCCTTTATCGGCGGAGCGGTTGTCGTAGAGCAGATTTTCACTTGGCCGGGGTTAGGAAAGCTGTTTGTTGATTCGGCATTCCAGCGTGATTATCCGGTTATTATGGCAATGACTGTCATCTCAGCGGTTCTTGTCGTTGTCGGAAACCTCATTGCAGACATCCTTTACGCGATTGTTGATCCGCGGATCGAATATTAAAAGGAGGGAAACAGAGATGTCAGAGCTGCACACAACTCCCTCACCGGAGATCAGGCTGAAAGAAAATATTTCGAAAAAACCAGAGACGATGACCAAGATCTTCTGGGAAAAATTTTCGAAAAACAAACTGGCTATTCTAGGTGCCGTCATTCTTTTTATCATTATTATGTCGGCGATATTCGCTCCTTTCATTGCGCCTTATCCCCAAGAGCAGCAAAGCCTGCTTGATAAATATAAGGCACCGGGCCTTGAACATTTGATGGGGACGGATAAATTCGGACGTGATATTTTCAGTAGGATCTTGTATGGAGCGCGTGTCTCTTTATTGGTTGGTTTTGCCTCTGTAGTCGGTTCGATTTTGATCGGAACGGTTTTAGGGGCGTTAGCGGGATATTTCAGGGGAATCGTAGATGCTGTCATCATGCGTCTGGTCGACATTGTATTATCAATTCCGGATATTTTCTTGCTGATCACGCTGGTCACCATCTTCAAGCCCGGTGTGGACAAACTGATTTTAATTTTCTGTCTCACAGGCTGGACCACGACAGCGAGGTTGGTAAGGGGAGAATTCTTGTCGCTCCGTTCAAGGGAATATGTTCTTGCCGCTAAAACAATTGGAACAAAGACGCACAACATTATTTTTTCTCATATCCTGCCCAATGCGTTAGGGCCGATTATCGTCTCGGCGACGTTGAAAGTGGGATCTGTCATTCTTGCTGAATCTGCGTTAAGCTACTTGGGCTTCGGAATCCAGCCGCCAATCGCAAGCTGGGGAAACATGCTTCAAGACGCACAGAATTTCACGGTAATGATTCAAGCATGGTGGTACCCGTTATTTCCCGGGCTATTTATTTTAATGACTGTTTTATGCTTCAACTTTGTCGGTGATGGCCTGCGGGATGCACTTGATCCGAAAAATATTAAATAAAAATGAAAACATTATTTGTTGTAAAATATAACAAAAACAGAAGAAAAGCAGGTCTCCTTTTGTCAGAAAATATACAAAGAGATCTGCTTTTTGTGATTCTTACATAAACCCAGCAATTCCAGATTTCCTCAATCTCCTTGGAATAATTTCTCTGTCCCTTGCCTATACTGTGGACAACAGTTTTTATAAAAGTGAGGGGTTAGAGATGTTATTTCTTCATGATGTGTGGGTCAATTGGTTTGAAGGGGAAGAAAATGGCTACAATGTATGTCATTTTCATGAATGGCGCAAGGAAGATACGGTTGAGCTTTTGGATCAGGTGCCGCTGTTAAGGGTGCCGTCAGTACTGTTTCATTACATAGAAAACGATCTGTCTGAGCTTCCGAAAGGTTTGCTTGAAGAAGTACATCAGAAATCGTACATTCGAAAAAATCACGAGCGGACAAAGCTTGAGTATTGTTTCGTCGTAACAGACGGAATCGGCATTTTGGCTGTCGACACAATCGGCTACACGATCCCTGTCAGAAAAAGCCGTCTGATCCCAAGACAAGAGCAGCTCGTTTATGAAATGGTAAAAGATGTGGAGCCTGAAACATATGAATTTGAGCCAAAGAAACTGGAATCCTCAAAAGAATATCACATTTTATCATTAGCTCCGGAACACGTCAGAGGACTAACAAGAAAAGAACGGCAAATTAAGCAGCTGATGTTTATGGCGCTTGACCAATTAAAAGGGCTGAAAAACCGCGCTGAAATCGGCTACTGGTACACAGAGTGGAACCCGCATATGTATGAACAAATCAAACGGATGAGCTTTGAAGAGATTTGGGACATGCTGTATAACGAAACAATCGTAGGCTGGTCGGACAAGCATCTGGCTTTTTGCGAAAACCTGATAAAAGGACAGCCCTTTTTCGAAAAGCTATGGGAAATGGAAAACGAATCAAAGGTAAACTGAAAAAAACCGCTCTTTGCAAAGAGCGGTTTTTTGATTAGCGTCTTTTTCGGCCAAGACCCATGGCATTCTCCATTTTTTTCAGCATTTTGTTTGCTGTCCGGTTTGCCCGTTCCGCGCCTTCATCAAGAATCCGGTCTAATTCATCAGATTCTATCAGTTCATGATAGCGGTCCTGGATCGGTTTTAATGCGTTCACCACGACTTCTGCCAAGTCACCTTTAAACTCGCCGTAGCCTTTCCCTTCATATTTTGCTTCAAGCTCTTCAATTGTCGTATTCCCCAAGATTGAATAAATCGTAAGAAGGTTGGAAACGCCCGGTTTGTTTTCTTTGTCAAATTTTACAATGCCCTCAGAATCGGTCACAGCGCTTTTGATTTTCTTTTCAAGCAGCTTTGGTTCATCCAGAAGTGTAATATAAGATTTCTGATTCGGGTCAGATTTGCTCATTTTCTTCAGCGGATCATTCAGAGACATGATGCGTGCGCCTACTTTTGGGATTTTCACTTCCGGAATTGTAAAGATATCGTTATATTTTTTGTTGAAGCGTTCAGCGAGATTCCGCGTCAGCTCAAGGTGCTGCTTTTGATCCTCGCCTACAGGCACAAGATCCGTTCCATACAGCAGAATATCAGCAGCCATCAGCGGCGGGTACGTTAACAGGCCGGAGACGACAGCTTCATTGCCTTTGGATTTGTCTTTAAACTGAGTCATCCGTTCAAGCTCGCCGATATACGCGACACACTGCATCATCCATCCGGCCTGCGCATGCGCGGGAACCTCTGACTGAATAAACAATGTCGCTTTTTCTGGATCAAGTCCGACTGCTAAGTAAAGCGCCGCCAGACTGCGGATATTCTTTCTTAGCTGAAGCCGGTCTTGAGGCACGGTTATCGCATGCTGATCCACGATGCAAAAATAGCTGTTATAATCATGCTGCAGTTCGACAAACTGCTTCATTGCACCGATATAGTTGCCGAGCGTAACGGAGCCGCTTGGCTGAATGCCTGAAAAAATCGTTTGTTTCATCAAAATCAACCTCATTTCTTAAAACATAATAAAAAAGGCTCATTCTTCCCCTGTAAAAAAGGGACGAATGAACCGTGGTACCACCCTGATTATTCCATTAAAATGGAATCACTCTGACGTTTGTAACGGAGTCTGCTCCGGCTGAGCCTACTTTTTCGGTTTCGGTCAGCTGCTCCAAAGTCCATTCCACATTGCCCGTTATCTGCTCCCAGCACCGCAGACTCTCTTCGAACGGGTGAAATGTGTACTACTCTTTTTCATAGCACGCTTTTCTTTTGATTGCTTCATTATAAATCAATTATAACCAATTGTCATCACGAAAAAACATTCTTTTTTTCGGTAACATTGTAATGATATAAATACTAAGGGTGCTGTAAAACCCCTAAATGATAACTGCTATCAGCGGAAAAACAGCTAGATATTATATGTAAAAAGCAATATGGATAAAAAACTCCTAAAATAGTTTTTAATCAATTTATGCTTTAATCGATAGAAGGATATTATGTTCGTGGAAGAAAAACTAACGAAGTTCAAATATTTTAAATTGATAAAATAATATTGCAATAAATTATTTGTTTCATTATAATGAACTTGTTCACTCTATTGTTACAGCTTTTTTACAAAAATAATCAGAAAAGACGGAACAGAATAAAAGTTATGGAAACTCAGGTTCATTTGTCTGATATTTCTGAGGATTTAGCCGTAAGGAGCTGAAAAATTATGATTAGGGGGCTTGCGAATATGAAAAAACGTTGGTCGATTGTCACGTTAATGCTTATTTTCACTCTCGTATTGAGCGCGTGCGGATTTGGCGGCGGATCAAACGGTGAAGGGAAAAAGGACAGCAAAGGAAAGACGACGCTTAACATTAATATTAAAACTGAGCCGTTCTCCTTACATCCGGGATTGGCAAATGATTCAGTATCAGGCGGTGTCATCCGTCAGACTTTTGAAGGATTGACACGCATCAATGCAGATGGTGAGCCAGAAGAAGGCATGGCATCTAAAATTGAAACAAGCAAGGACGGCAAAACATATACATTCACTATTCGTGATGGCGTGAAATGGTCAAACGGCGATCCTGTAACAGCACAAGATTTTGAATATGCTTGGAAATGGGCTCTTGACCCTAATAATGAATCACAATACGCTTACCAGCTCTACTACATAAAAGGTGCTGAAGCGGCGAATACCGGAAAAGGCAGCCTTGATGATGTGGCAGTAAAAGCTGTAAATGACAAAACACTAAAGGTTGAATTAAATAACCCGACTCCGTATTTCACTGAACTGACTGCGTTCTATACGTATATGCCGATCAATAAGAAAATTGCAGAGAAAAATAAAAAGTGGAACACAAATGCCGGAGATGATTATGTATCAAACGGACCGTTCAAAATGACGGCGTGGAAACACAGCGGTTCGATCACTCTTGAAAAGAATGACCAGTATTGGGAGAAAGACAAAGTCAAACTCAAGAAAATCGATATGGTTATGATCAACAATAACAATACTGAACTGAAAAAATTCCAAGCTGGGGAACTTGATTGGGCTGGTTTGCCGCTCGGACAGCTTCCGACAGAATCTCTTCCTACCTTGAAAAAAGACGGTTCTTTACATGTTGAACCGATGGCAGGTGTGTATTGGTACAAATTCAATACTGAAGCGAAGCCTTTTGACAACGTAAATATCCGTAAAGCATTATCGTATGCGATTGACCGTCAATCAATTGTTAAAAACATTACGCAAGGTGAACAAATCCCGGCAATGGCTGCGGTGCCGCCGACAATGAAGGGCTTTGAAGATAACAAAGAAGGCTACTACAAAGACAACGATGTTAAAACGGCAAAAGAATACCTTGAAAAAGGCCTAAAAGAAATGGGCTTAAGCAAGGCATCTGACCTTCCGAAAATCAAATTGTCTTATAACACTGATGATGCACATGCGAAAATCGCTCAAGCCGTACAAGAAATGTGGAAGAAGAATTTAGGCGTGAATGTTGAGCTTGATAACTCAGAATGGAATGTATATATTGATAAGCTTCACAGCCAAGATTATCAAATTGGCCGTATGGGCTGGCTTGGCGACTTCAATGATCCTATTAACTTCCTTGAATTGTTCCGTGACAAAGACGGGGGAAATAACAATACCGGTTGGGAAAATCCTGAATTCAAAAAACTGCTGAATCAGTCACAAACTGAAACAAATCAAACAAAACGCGCAGAGCTCCTGAAAAAAGCAGAAGGTATTTTCATTGATGAAATGCCGGTAGCGCCAATTTATTTTTATACGATCCCTTGGGTGCAAGACGAAAATCTGAAAGGAACCATTCTTACTGGAACTGGAGAAATTTATTTCAGAAACGCGTACTTTCAATAAGTCTTATTTGTAAAAACAATAACCTCAAGGTATATGGGGACCTATTTCCCATATACCTTTCTTACTGAAGGAATATAAAAATGTAAAAACCATGGAGGTGTTCCCCCTTGCTAAAATATATCGGAAGACGCTTAGTCTATATGATTATCACATTATTTGTGATTGTAACTGTGACATTCTTCTTAATGCAGGCAGCACCGGGCGGGCCATTTTCAGGTGAGAAAAAGCTTCCGCCTGAAATTGAAGCAAACTTAAATGCGCATTATGGCTTGGACAAGCCGCTGTTTGTACAATACGTCAGTTATTTAAAATCAGTTGCAATGTGGGATTTTGGACCGTCATTTAAATATAAAGGTCAGAGTGTTAACGACCTGATCAATTCAGGTTTCCCCGTTTCATTCACTCTTGGAGCAGAAGCTATTCTCCTCGCTTTAGCGTTAGGTGTATTGTTTGGGGTCATTGCAGCCCTTTACCATAATAAGTGGCAGGATTATACCGTCGCGATTTTAACAATATTCGGTATTTCAGTTCCGAGCTTTATCATGGCGGCTGTTCTGCAATATGTGTTCTCCATGAAGCTTGGTCTGTTTCCAGTCGCGGGGTGGGAGTCCTGGGCATACACCTTCTTGCCTTCAATCGCACTTGCTTCCATGCCGATGGCGTTTATTGCCAGACTTTCCCGTTCAAGCATGATCGAAGTGTTAAACAGTGATTATATTCGCACAGCGAAAGCAAAAGGGCTGTCCCGTCCGGCGGTTACAGTACGGCACGCCATTCGAAACGCGCTTTTGCCAGTTGTTACATATATGGGCCCGATGGCCGCGCAAGTCTTAACGGGAAGCTTTATTATTGAGTCCATCTTTGGTATTCCAGGGCTTGGCGCACACTTTGTAAATAGTATCACAAACCGTGATTACACAGTCATTATGGGTGTAACGGTGTTCTTCAGTGTTATCTTGCTATTGTGTGTATTAATCGTAGACGTGCTCTACGGCATTATTGATCCAAGAATCAAGCTTTCCAAAGCAAAGAAAGGAGCCTAGGCCATGCAGAACATTCCAAAAAATATGTTTGAACCAGCCGCAGCGAATGCCGGCGATGCAGAAAAAATAAGTAAAAAGAGCCTTTCCCTCTGGAAAGATGCGATGCTTCGCTTCCGCAGCAATAAGCTTGCAATGGTCGGGCTTATCATTATCGTGCTCATTATCCTTATGGCGATTTTTGCGCCGCTGTTCTCAAGGTACGACTATTCAACTACTAATCTCTTAAATGCGGATAAGCCGCCTTCAAAAGATCACTGGTTCGGAACAGACGACCTTGGACGGGATATTTTCGTCCGTACATGGGTAGGTGCGCGAATCTCGATCTTTATCGGTGTCGCGGCCGCAGTTCTTGATTTGCTGATCGGCGTAATCTGGGGAAGTATTTCAGGTTTCCGCGGAGGCAGAACGGATGAAATTATGATGCGTATCGCCGATATCCTTTGGGCAGTTCCTTCATTATTAATGGTCATCTTACTGATGGTCGTTCTTCCGAAAGGGCTCTTTACGATTATTATTGCGATGACAATTACGGGCTGGATTAATATGGCCAGAATCGTACGCGGACAAGTGCTGCAGCTGAAGAATCAGGAGTATGTGCTTGCATCACAGACACTCGGTGCAAAAACATCCCGTCTGTTGTTTAAACATATCGTGCCAAACGCGATGGGTTCCATTTTGGTTACGATGACATTGACAGTGCCGACTGCGATTTTTACAGAAGCCTTTTTAAGCTATTTGGGACTTGGTGTTCCGGCTCCGCTGGCAAGCTGGGGAACGATGGCTTCTGACGGATTGCCTGCATTGACCTATTATCCGTGGCGTTTATTCTTCCCTGCCGGTTTCATCTGCATTACGATGTTTGGTTTTAACGTAGTCGGCGACGGATTAAGAGACGCATTGGATCCTAAGTTACGTAAATAAGGGAGTGATACGGGTGACACGCCTATTAGAAGTAAAAGATTTAGCGATTTCATTTAAAACATATGGCGGAGAGGTTCAGGCGATCCGCGGAGTGAATTTCCATCTGAATAAAGGAGAGACGCTGGCCATCGTTGGAGAATCAGGTTCCGGAAAAAGTGTGACCTCTCAAGCGATTATGAAGCTGATTCCAATGCCTCCGGGCTATTTTAAGCGCGGTGAAATCTTGTTTGACGGCAAGGACCTGGTGCCGTTGTCCGAAAAAGAGATGCAAAATATCCGGGGGAAAGAGATCGGAATGATATTTCAGGATCCGATGACCTCTCTAAATCCTACGATGAAGGTCGGTAAACAAATTACGGAAGTTCTTTTTAAACACGAGAAGATTTCAAAGGAAGCGGCGAAAAAACGCGCCGTTGAGCTGCTGGACTTAGTCGGTATTCCAATGCCGGAAAAGCGGGTCAATCAATTTCCGCATGAATTTTCAGGCGGGATGAGACAGCGGGTTGTCATTGCTATGGCCCTTGCGGCGAATCCGAAGCTTTTGATCGCTGATGAGCCGACAACTGCTCTTGATGTAACGATTCAAGCGCAAATTCTGGAATTGATGAAGGACTTGCAAAAGAAAATTGACACATCCATCATCTTTATCACACACGATCTTGGTGTTGTGGCTAACGTTGCTGACCGGGTCGCTGTCATGTACGCGGGACAAATCGTGGAAACAGGTACGGTAGACGAGATTTTCTACGATCCGAGACATCCGTATACTTGGGGGCTGCTTGCATCCATGCCGACACTGGAAAGCTCAGGAGAGGAACAGCTGACTGCAATCCCTGGAACGCCGCCTGATTTGACAAACCCGCCAAAAGGAGATGCTTTTGCGCTGCGGAGCTCTTACGCGATGAAAATCGATTTTGAACAGGAGCCGCCAATGTTTAAGGTATCCGATACCCATTATGTCAAATCGTGGCTGCTTCATCCCGACGCGCCAAAGGTAGAGCCGCCTGAAGCGGTAAAAGCGAAAATGCGCAAACTGGCAAATACGTATGAAAAACCTGTCTTAGTGAGAGAAGGTGAATGAATTGACTGAGAAACTATTAGAAATCAAACATTTAAAACAGCACTTTGTCACGCCGAGAGGAACGGTTAAGGCTGTAGACGATTTGTCATTTGATATCTATAGAGGTGAAACATTAGGGCTGGTTGGTGAATCTGGCTGCGGTAAATCGACAACAGGCCGAAGCATTATTCGGCTGTACGAAGCGACCGATGGTGAGGTGCTGTTCAACGGCGAAAATGTGCACGGGAAAAAATCGCGGAAAAAGCTGCTGGAATTTAACCGCAAAATGCAGATGATTTTCCAAGACCCATACGCATCTTTGAATCCGAGAATGACAGTTGCTGATATTATTGCTGAGGGCCTTGATATTCATAAACTGGCGAAAACGAAAAAAGAGCGGATGCAGCGGGTTCATGAGTTATTGGAAACAGTCGGTTTAAACAAGGAACACGCGAACCGCTACCCGCATGAATTTTCTGGCGGCCAGCGCCAAAGAATCGGGATTGCCAGAGCTCTGGCTGTTGATCCGGAATTCATTATCGCTGATGAGCCGATTTCTGCTTTGGATGTATCCATTCAAGCGCAGGTCGTAAATTTAATGAAAGAACTGCAAAAAGAAAAAGGGCTCACATACCTGTTTATCGCCCACGATTTATCGATGGTCAAATACATCAGTGACCGTATCGGAGTGATGTATTTCGGGAAACTGGTCGAGCTCGCGCCGGCAGATGAACTTTATGAAAACCCGCTTCACCCATATACAAAGTCATTGCTTTCAGCGATTCCGCTTCCTGATCCGGACTATGAGAGAAATCGCGTCCGCGAGAAATATGATCCGTCCGTCCATCAATTGCAAGATGGGGAAACGATGGAATTCCGTGAAGTCAAACCGGGACATTTCGTGATGTGCACGGAAGCGGAATTTAAAGCTTATTCTTAAATCAAAAAATTCTTCAAGAGATTTCTCTTGAAGAATTTTTTTGCGCAATCATAGATAGTGAGAGTGATAACATTTACAATTAGAGGAAAAAAGCGGAGGCGAAATACAATTCAATTTCTGCATAACAAAAATGTTTTTGCGCTGCTGCTGTCTCAATCTCTTCAATCTTTAGCAGGAGTTCTTGTCACAATCGTTTTAATGGTCCGGGTCTATCAAATGACAGACTCCGTCTTTTTGGCGGGTCTTGTTTTATCGTTCATGTCGTTTGCGAGTATAGCGGCAAGCTTTTGCATCTCACCGGTGCTTCGCAATCTCGGTTTTAAAAAGGTGCTTGCATTTGCAAATCTGCTGAGGGCGGTCTTTACAATATTAATGGCATACAGCGTCAGTCACAACGGTCAGGTTTACTTTTGGGTAACGCTGCTGTTTGTCTTCTGTTTTTCCTTCGCGGGCGCCTTTTTTCAGCCGGCGAGATTCGCGCTGCTGCCGATTATTGTTCCAAAAGAGCAATATGTGAAAGCGAATGGGGTGATCTCCCTCTCGAATCAATTGTTTTTAACAGCAGGCTGGGGCCTTGGAGGCATTTTGACGTATGCCGTGCCTTTTGAACTCGTTGTCGGTGCAGCCATTTGCCTGTTTGTTCTTTCAGGAACTTCCATCAGTGTGCTTCTTGTAAATGAAAAAGAGACTGAAGGAACAGTTGAAACTGCATCTGCCAGAAGTATATGGAAGGATTTAATGATCATCCCGGTTGTAAGAGACATTACTGTAATGGACATGATAGAAGCTCTGGCGGGTTCTGTTTGGTCATCAGCGATTCTTCTCGCATTTACTGCGGCTGTTTTGCGCGAATCAGAGGTGTGGTGGGGGATGTTTAACGCTTCTTATTTTATAGGTGCAATTGTCGGCAGTGTGATTGCCATTCGTTTTTCAGCTTTTTTTGAGCAAAACATGGGTTATGCGATTGTGTTCAGCTCGCTTGTGATGTCAGCGCTGACTCTTTTGTTCTCATTTTCTCCAATCCCGTTTTTATGCGCCCTGGCTTGTGCTGCAATGGGGCCTTTTTATCAGGTGCGCGATATTTGCCAGGAAACCATGCTGCAGGAGGTCATTCCCGAGCAGATGCGTATCGGGATCATGGCTGCAAAAAATGCGATGTTGGCTCCTTGGTCAGGCATCACTTACTCCATTATGGGGATCGTGGCTGATGCGGCTGGTGCGAAAACAGCTTTTCTCGCGGCTGCTGCATTATACGGCATGACATTTCTTATTGCACTGGCGCAGCCTCGGCTGCTTCATTATAAGCGGGAAAACCGCGTTCAATGAGAGTATTTACATAAACGTCAAAATGAACGGAGCATCTGGCTCCGTTTTTTGCTGAAAAAAAATGAAACCATGGCGGAAGTTCGTACGTCTTTATAGATGTAAAGCTGTTTAAACAAGAAGAAATGGGGTATATCTAAAAGTATGAAGACAATGAACTCATAAGGAGCAAATCAATGAACTGGTATGAAAAGCTTAGCGAGTACTTTCCAATTGAAGAAATGAAATCAAAAGCGCATATGGAAGCTCTTCTGAAAGAGCGTAGCGATATTTATCATAAAGATGAAGGCAAACATCATATTTTAATGTTTGCGGAATTCGATTCTTTTATCTTCGTCGATTATCTGTATGTGTCTAAGGATGCAAGAGGGCAGGGGCTTGGCGGCAAATTAATTGCGAAGCTGAAAAAGAAAAATAAGCCGATATTGCTCGAGGTGGAGCCTGTGGATGAAGATGATACTGATACAGAGAAACGCCTGAGATTTTATCAAAGAGAGCATTTCAAGCATGCTCAGTCAATTGGGTACCGGCGCCGGTCATTGGCTACGAATGAAGTAAACAAGATGGAGATTCTGTACTGGTCACCGAGAACAGAATCAGAAGAAGAAATTCTTGAGGCCATGAAGCAGACATATGAAAACATTCATACTTATAAAGATGAGAAATGGTACGGGGAATCGTACGAAAAAACAGATGAGGTCTTGAAAATCATTGATGAAGAAAAACAAAAAAATATTTTCGATCAGTTAAGCTAATTGAGAATTAGAACAGATCATTTAAATTAAAAATTTGCTGGATTGACACATTTTTTTCTTAGGATACTGTTCACACTTACTTTTTTATAGTATAATACCTATAAAGATTCCTTTTTTAGAGTAATTTCAATTTAAGAATAAAATAGATGTTCATCCTACTAATTAGAGGAGTGAAGATGAATGGTTACACTATACACATCACCAAGCTGTACTTCATGCAGAAAGGCGAGAGCGTGGCTCGAGGAGCACGAAATTCCGTTTGAAGAAAGAAACATTTTCTCTGAACCTTTATCAATTGATGAAATAAAACAGATTCTTCGAATGACTGAGGACGGAACAGATGAAATCATCTCAACTCGTTCAAAAGTATTCCAAAAACTGAATGTGAACGTTGAATCTATGCCGCTGCAAGATTTGTACCGCTTGATCAACGAGCACCCAGGTTTGCTTCGCCGTCCGATCATCATCGACGAAAAACGTTTGCAGGTCGGATACAACGAAGACGAAATCAGACGTTTCCTGCCAAGAAAAGTCCGCTCTTTCCAATTAAGAGAAGCACAGCGTTTGGCAAACTAATAGATCGTATTATCAAAAGAAGGCTGAGTCACAGCCTTCTTTTATTTCTTTTCAACCTGCTGATAATAAATACTCGCAAGGATGACAAACGCAACCGTTAAAATGGGGAGGAGCGTTTCGACTATGTTGTGCTCCGCCATAAAAAAAGACAGCTTTTTGTCCCTGACAATCATTTCTCCGCCTGTATAAGCAAGCAGGCCGCTTCCTGCATAAATCAGCAGCGGTATTTTCTCAAGTGCGATGTGGATGAGTTTGCTGCCCCAAATAATAACCGGCACAGATACACACAAACCTATGATCACGAGCGAAAACTCACCGTGTGAAGCTCCAGCAACTGCGATGACGTTATCCAGTGACATAAAGAGGTCTGCAAGCACAATCGTTCGTATCGCTCTCCATAAGGAGGTGCTGCTTTTGATGTGCTGCGTGTCTTTTTTTTCAATCAGCAGCTGATATCCTAAATACAGCAGGAATATTCCGCCGGCGCATTGCAAGAACGGAATGTTCAAAAGATATACCGCTGCGCTTGTTAATCCGATTCTCATGGCAACGGCGATAAATGTTCCGAAAACAATGGCTTGCTGTCTTTGCTTGTCCGGCAAATTTCTGCTGGCCATGGCAATGACGACCGCATTATCTCCGCCGAGGATCAAGTCGATCCCAACAATAACAAGCAGAGAAATCAGATAGTCATGCTCCATGAAATCGACACCTCGCTTTTGTTCCATCGCTTGTACTACTACTATATGAGACAGGTCGTATTTTATGATATGAGCCGCAGATCTGCCGTTTTTTGGGCGAAGGTGCATTTTTATTTCTTTTGTGACTGTTTTATCATAAAATAGAAATACAAAGGAATTCACACTGGCCTTGCAACAAGGTTAAGATGTGGACGGAATGGGTAAAGTGTAGTAAAGTACAATTAATCGGGAGCTTAGATGTCCCTTCAACATCTTATATAGAAGGGAAGGTTGGCAAATGGAAATTGAAAGAATTAACGAGCATACAGTAAAATTTTATATGTCTTACGGAGATATTGAAGATCGCGGTTTTGACAGAGAAGAAATTTGGTATAACCGTGAGCGCAGTGAAGAACTTTTCTGGGAAGTCATGGATGAAGTTCATGAAGAAGAGGAATTTGCTGTGGAAGGCCCTCTTTGGATTCAAGTTCAGGCACTGGACAAAGGATTAGAAATCATCGTCACAAAAGCCCAGCTTTCCAAAGACGGACAAAAGCTCGAACTGCCGATTCCTGAGGATAAAAAGCAAGAACCAGCATCTGAGGATCTTGACGCCTTGCTGGATGATTTCCAGAAAGAAGAGCAAGCCGTCAATCAGGAAGAGAAGGAGCAAAAGCTTCAATTTGTCTTGCGGTTTGGCGATTTTGAGGATGTTATTTCTCTATCTAAATTGAACGTTAACGGAAGCAAAACGACTTTATATTCGTTTGAGAACCGATATTATTTATATGTAGATTTTGGCAATATGACTGATGAAGAGGTTGAAAATCAGCTAAGCATCCTGTTGGAGTACGCAAATGAATCCTCAATCAGCATACACCGTCTTGAAGAATACGGCAAGCTGATTATTTCAGAGCATGCTCTAGAAACGATAAAAAAACACTTTGCATCATAACAAACCGATTTCTTTCCGGAAATCGGTTTTTTTATGCGTTGAATTGCTATTTTTGAGACATGAAATGAAAAACATACATACATGTGGAAAATACAGCGCGCAGGAGTTCATCAATTTTTACAGAAAGTATACTTCAACTGGAAAGGAGAGATGACAAGTGTTTAGTGCTGTGACTGAAGACGGCCAAATGTTTCACCTTCTAGGCGCTCAGCAAAGCCGGAAATTAAAACAGAGACGATTCTTCTGCCCAGTGTGCGGAGGTGAGCTTGCTGTGAAGCTGGGACTTCAAAAAGCGCCGCACTTCGCCCATAGACAGAACAAATCCTGTTCGATAGACATAGAACCGGAAAGCGCCTACCACTTAGAAGGAAAAAGACAGCTGTATGTATGGCTGAAAACGCAACAGGCTTCTCCAGTATTGGAACCGTATATCAAGAACATTAATCAAAGACCGGATATCATGGCAAAGATCAAGGAACGAATGCTTGCTGTTGAGTATCAATGTGCCACTATCGCTCCAAAAGTCTTTCACAAGCGGACAGCGGGATTCAAACAGGAAGGGATCATCCCGCAGTGGATTATGGGACACAGCCGCTTAAAACGCACTGCTCCATCCTTTTATCAGCTTTCTGCTTTCCATTGGCAGTTTATTTATGCCCATCCTCGCCGCGAGCTTTTATCCTATTGCCCGGAAACACGTTTTTTTCTCAGGCTCAGCTCTATTATTCCGTTTTACACGAACAATTCTTTTTGCTCCATACAAGCGATCCCAATCCACCAGGCCTCTGCAGAAAATCTCTTTTTTACTGAACCTAAGCCCTCATTGCGTTATGACAACTGGACGAAAGCGATTCACCGTTTTCGCCATAAACCCCATCGGTTCATCTCCAAGGAAACAAATCGCCTCAGACTGCTGTTTTATGAGAAGCGGCGGACGTCCCTTTCGTTTCTTCCGACTGAAGTATTTATTCCTGTGATAAAAGGAGCTGTTTTTAAGAGTCCGGTTTTTGTGTGGCAGGGGTTTCTATATCTGTTTATTACTGATCTTGGATATAAACGCGCGCCAATTCGCTTTTCAGCCGTCTTACAGCAGTGCAAATTGCACATTCGCAAAAAAAATATTTTGCTCAGATATGAATGCGGTGAGGAGTGTCTTTCTGAAGCGGTGAAACAGTACATTGATTTTCTGTGCAAGAAGGGATTTTTAAGGGAAACTCAGAAAGAAGTATATGTGCTGAGTCAGCCTGCAGAGAACGTACGCTCATTACAGGATCTCATAGAAAGAGACCGCAGCTGTTTTATAGAATGAGTTTGTCTCATTTGGCTCACCCTAAGACAAAGGTGGTGGGCTGGCTTTGAGAGGCGCAAAAGGAAAGGTTTTTCGTGTTTTTACTGCTTTTTTGGCATTCGTTCTCTTCATTACTGCATATGATTTGACAAAAGGCAGTGAAAAACCGGAAGATATTCACAACACAAGTTTATTGAGAAACAGCGGTTTTTTCAATTGGCTTGAATCAAAGAAAACGAGGGGGATCACCATGGCTGAGGAAAAAAAAGCAAACCAACTGCCTGAAAGAAGTGAGGTAAAGGCAGAAGACACATGGAGACTTGAGGATATTTTTCCTAATGATGAGGCCTGGAATAAAGAATTTCAAGCTGTAAAAGAATTAATTCCGAATTTATCTAAGTATAAAGGAAAGCTGGCCGATTCAGCCGATCATTTATACGAGGCTCTTACGTATCAAGATAAAGTGATGGAGCGGCTGGGCAGGCTGTACACATATGCGCATATGCGCTCTGACCAAGATACCGGGAACTCCTTTTATCAGGGGCTGAATGACAAGGCGGGAAACCTGTATACACAGGCCGCAAGCGCGACAGCTTATTTGGTTCCGGAAATCTTATCCATAGAAGAAGACAAACTGCAGCAGTTTATTCTTGAAAAAGAAGAACTGAAACTGTACTCCCATGCGATTGAGGAAATTACAAAGGAACGCCCGCATGTACTAAGCGAGAAGGAAGAGGCGCTGCTTGCCGAAGCTTCTGATGTGCTGGGCTCATCTTCAAATACCTTCAGCGTGTTAAATAATGCCGAGATCACATTCCCGTCCATTAAAGATGAAGAGGGGAATGAAAAACAGATCACTCACGGGAACTTTATAAATTTCCTAGAAAGTGAAAACCGTGAAGTCCGCAAAAATGCCTTTGACGCAGTATATAAAACATACGGTCAATATAAAAACACAATGGCAACCACTCTAAGCGGCACTGTGAAAAAGGACAACTTCTACGCGAGAGTGAAAAAATACAAGTCAGCGCGTGAAGCTGCGCTTTCTAACAACAGTATTCCTGAGGAAGTATACGACAACCTCGTCAAAACGATTAATAAGCATTTGCCGCTCCTGCACCGCTATATCGCGTTGAGAAAGAAAGTGCTTGAGCTTGATGAGGTGCATATCTATGATCTGTATACACCGCTTGTAAAGGATGCGGGAATGAAGGTCACGTACGAGGAAGCCAAAGATTACATGCTGAAAGGTCTTGCGCCTTTAGGAGAAGAATACGCCTCCATCTTAAAAGAAGGGCTGGAAAACCGTTGGGTCGACGTTTATGAAAATAAAGGAAAACGCAATGGCGCTTATTCATCGGGATCTTACGGCACGAATCCGTATATTTTGATGAACTGGCATGATAACGTCAATAATCTCTTTACGCTCGTACACGAGTTTGGCCATTCCGTTCACAGCTACTATACGAGAAAGCACCAGCCGTATCCATACGGCAATTACAGCATCTTTGTCGCGGAAGTCGCGTCTACGACAAACGAAGCACTCCTTGGTGAATATCTGCTGAACAATTTAGATGATGAAAAACAGCGCTTATATATTCTCAACCATATGCTTGAGGGCTTCAGAGGAACTGTTTTCAGACAAACGATGTTTGCTGAATTTGAACATCTCATCCATACAAAGGCGCAAGAAGGGGAGCCGCTCACACCTGAGCTTCTGACAAATGTCTACTACGATCTGAATAAAAAGTATTTCGGAGACGGCATGGTAATTGACAAGGAAATCGGCCTTGAATGGTCACGGATTCCGCACTTCTATTACAATTACTATGTGTATCAGTATGCGACAGGGTACAGTGCTGCCCAAGCATTAAGCAGCCAGATTTTGAAAGAAGGAAAGCCGGCGGTTGACCGTTATATTGACTTCCTGAAAGCGGGAAGCTCACAATATCCGATTGATGTCCTGAAAAAAGCGGGCGTTGATATGACCTCTCCAGAGCCGATCGAAGCTGCATGCAAAATGTTTGAAGAAAAACTCGATGAAATGGAAGAACTGCTGATGAAAGTCAAGCAGTCCTAAAAAAGAAAGCCTGTGCAGAAATGGCCGCACAGGCTTTTTTAAAACCCTTTAAAGGTTTTCCGGTGGTTCAGCCGGTAGAGGGTAAACAAAATAGACAGAAACAGCAGAGGAGAGGTAATATAAAGCGGCAGCATATGCATCATGCCTAATATATTCAAACAGAAAAAAACGGCAATACACACAATTGAGATGACCGTATACATCATGGCGTTCCTCCTCGTCCTTTTTCCTTATTAGAATATGAGTGAATGCACTTCGTTATGTTTTGTGACAAAAATATGAACATTGAGCATAGAGGTTGTCAAAAGTCGACATCTTTTGTTATCATAAGGATGTGAAATTGATCACAAACAAACATTACCCCTTTGTTTGACCGTGAAAAATTTCTCCCATCCCCTTTGTTGTCGTTAAGACATATGAAACCGCGCTTATCCCGGCGCGGTTTCTTTAGTGCTAAAAACAGAACATACGTTTGTTTGCGGTGCAAAAAAACAGCCTCAAGCATATACACGCCTGCGGCTATTTTTCACATGATTGATATTCATCAGAATAAGTGCTGAGAGACTTCCAAAACATTCCGTGTTTGGCTTCCACTTTGGCAACCTTTTTAGCAAAGGCCAATTTTTTCATTTCCTTTTCTACCTCTTCAAGGCTCAGGTCATATACAAGAGCAATTTCCTTGGAGGCAACGAAGCGGAAATATTCAATAAAACATTCCAGAGGCGGTGTTTCCGACGGCTTCGGCTCGTCGCCAAGCATCTCAAACAAGATTTCTTCATATACATCATATGAATAGCTGCCTGGTACTTTAAGTCCTTCATCCTCATGCTGCGTATTGAAAAACGTCAGCGTCGGATTAACGGAAACATCCATTTCAGCGGCAATTTTCATGTCACATTGAAGCGCCTTGACCGCGCTTTGAGAATGCAGATCGTTTTTGAATTCTTCAAGATCGAGACTCGTTTTTTCCGCGATTTCCAAAAGCACGTTTTCATCCGTTATATTTTTCTTTGAAACAAACAGACTCTCCTGCATATTTCTGAGAAATTGCATTCCGGCTTTTCTTCCTTGAAGTTCGGCTGCTTTAAAAGCGAGAGCAGCCATATAAGGCGATGAAAGCGGCTGATCTTGCTCCAGCCAGACATTGCCGTCACACGACATGCCGGAGCGGTTAGCGATCTTTTCCCATGCTTCTGCGAGAAGATGCTTTTTCCGTTTCTTATTTAAAGCGGTAAGGCTTGCGGAAGCGATAATGCGTAAGGTGAAAAAGCGGCCGTATCTGATTTTCAGCTTTTTGATGACAGGTTCTAAGGACCAGCATTCAGGACATAAAGGGTCTACAAACATGTAGATTTCAAGCGGTTTTTTTGGATGACCGTGGCAATGGGCGAAGTATTGCTCATGCTGATAGTTTGTCAAGATGATCGATCCTCCGCTTCCGTTTGATTCACCATATGCCTTGCTGTCAATTCCAGCCGGCCAAACAAAAACTCACGAATATCGCCCTCCAGCCCTACATGGTCCATTGCGTCCTTCATACAGCTGAGCCAAGCATCAGCTCTCTTGTTTGTAATTGGAAAAGGAAGATGCCTTGCTCTGAGCATGGGGTGGCCGTGTTCCTCAGTATAAAGCGGAGGCCCGCCTAAATACTGAGTCAAAAATTGCTTCTGTTTCCTGGCGGTTTCTGTTAAATCGCTAGGAAAAATCGGCTTCAGCAAAGGATGAGACGCGACACGCTCATAAAAAGTATCAACAAGTTGCGATAGAAGTTCCTCTCCAATCGCTTCATAAGGTGCGTTAAACGATTGTCCCATGTTGACTACTCCTTTAAATATGGCTAATAGGAATCATAAATCCTATTGCGAAAAGTAATTTTCTGTATTTCATGAATTCATCTAGATTTATTTTAGCAACAAGGCACCATTTCTACAAACAAACTGCCTTTTATGCGTTTGATGATAAGTTTCGGCTGACAGCCGGGGTTTGTATTTCATATCATATCACATAAAAATCAGGAATGCGTAAGATTTCACTTCGCAAAAAAACCAGAGGGCAAGGGCCGCTCTGGTTACGCGTAATAAGCTGAAGTTATTTTTTTTACATAGTTTTGTGTTTCTTGGAAAGGAGGAATACCTCCGTACCGGTCAACATTTCCCGGTCCGGCGTTGTAAGCCGCTAAGGCCATAGACACATTGCCGTCGTATTTATCCAGCATTTGTTTTAAATATTTCGTTCCGCCTTCTATATTTTGCTGCGGATCAAGCGGATTAGAAACACCAAGTGAGCTTGCCGTTGACGGCATCAGCTGCATTAAGCCCATCGCACCTGCTCCGCTGACCGCTTTTGCGTTAAAGCCTGATTCCTGCTTGATGACGGAACGGATTAGTTTTTCATCGACGCCATACTTATCAGCGGCTTTTTTTATTGCGCTGTCAATGGAGAAGTCTCCTGAACTGATCTGTTTTGCTTCTTGTTTGTTTGAAGATGAATCTGCAGCTGCTGTTTCGGTGCTTTCCGCCGCTTTTGTGATATAACCTGAATTGCTGTTTGTATATGAGTTAAGCCCATAAGCTGAAAGCAATGACGGCGCTGTTGAAGAAGCGCTGTTCAGCAGGCTGAGCGGGCTTGATGATGCGGAAGATGCTGTTGATTGCTGCTGAGATGTCAGGCCATTTGTATATTGGCTGAGCAAAGAGCTGAAGCTTGAAAGCGGGTTTTCCGCATTCTGAGTGCCCGCGCTGCGTGCATTAGATATGGACTGTAATGCCTGAAGCTGAAGTAAAGCTGCCCAATTCGTTACATTCACGATGTCATTCCACCTTATATAGACTTTCGTTTTTCTTCATAAAAACGCAGAATTTTATTTTTGGTTTCGCGCTGAGGAATGCTGAATTGCTGAAGCAGCTTTTCAAAGGCTTGTTTGCCCTCATGCCAGTCCGCCGCCTCAAATTCAATTTCATAGTCCTCTTTATTTAAATATCGGCTATGGTCTAAAACTATTAAGCCTTTTTCTGTTTCTTTTTCAGCGCGGTTTGTTGCTAAAGATCCAAAGTAATGAATGGCGTCTGTATCGATCTGAAGCTTGTGCAGCTGGTCCTTCACGGGGCCTTCGGGAACTGAAAATCCAGCAAGGTCTGATACCTCTGAAAGCCGCTGATGCGTTTCCAGAAGCCCCACAGCTGCCGGTTCTTTTAACGTCAGCACATACTCACCGTTTTTTCTGCGGATTCGAAGCGCAGCGTGTTTTTGTTTCAGCGCAAAGCTGTCTGTGTCAAAATAGTGATTCTTTTGATCTGTAAAATCTTTTTCTGTCAGCCGGAGTGCTGCTGTTATGTTTTTAAATTCTTGTTTGGTCAGCATGTTTTTAAATTCTATTTCAATTTCTTGGGTCATGATGCTCTTCCTTTCCGCCCTGTAAATCTTATTTTTACTATTATCTCTTTAGATGTTAGGTTTATCAATATCGAGCTTGATATGATAAAATGAATCTGTACTTTGTTTAAAAAGGAGAGCATTATGCAAAACAGAATCGAAATCTTGAACGCAACATTATCGGATGATCAGCTTCGCCTTGCCTGTGAGGCAGAAGGAAACGAAGCGGAACGCAAGCCGTCAGGTCAAATGCTTGTTGATTCTGACCACTTTGCTTTTGTATACATACTTGAATTAGCTGATTCTTTTGAATATGTCATTATAAAGGAACATGTATGGCCGGAACTGAAGCAGGCCCATGCACAAAAAATTCCGGTTGTTTTAAAGGCCGGAGGCGAAACCATTGAACTGGCAGGCCTGCATGAGGAGCTGGAGTATCTTTTAGAAAACATTAAAGATAATGCGAACTACGGAGAAGAAATGGAAGATAAAGTGAAACGCGTGTTTTTATAGAAACTGGTTCGGAATTGGGGGATGTATGATGGATGACAAACAATGGGAGCGTTTTTTAGTGCCGTACCGCCAGGCTGTCGAAGAGTTGAAAGTAAAGCTCAAAGGGATCCGCACACTATATGAATACGAGGATGACCATTCGCCGATCGAATTTGTGACCGGACGCGTCAAGCCTGTGGCGAGCATACTTGAAAAAGCGAGACGGAAAAGCATACCGCTGCATGAAATTGAAACCATGCAGGATATCGCTGGCCTTAGAATTATGTGCCAATTTGTCGACGACATCCAAATCGTAAAAGACATGCTGTTTGCCAGAAAAGATTTCACCGTTGTGGATCAGAGGGATTATATTGCGGAACATAAAGAGAGCGGATACCGGTCATATCACCTAGTCGTGCTGTATCCTTTACAGACGGTGTCCGGAGAAAAGCATGTTCTCGTGGAAATACAGATCCGTACACTGGCGATGAATTTCTGGGCGACCATTGAGCATTCATTGAATTATAAATACAGCGGAAACATTCCTGAAAAAGTAAAATTAAGGCTTCAGCGCGCTTCTGAAGCGGCTTCCCGGCTTGATGAAGAGATGTCGGAGATCAGGGGTGAAGTACAAGAAGCTCAAGCTGCCTTTTCTAGAAAGAAAAAAGGAAGCGAGCAACAATAGGTAAAGGGGAAGAAAAGCATGAAATTTGCCGTATCATCAAAAGGTGATCAAGTTTCTGATACGCTGAAAAGCAAAATACAGGCGTATTTGTTGGATTTTGATATGGAACTGGATGAAAATGAACCGGAAATCGTCATTTCAGTCGGGGGCGATGGAACGCTTTTGTACGCTTTTCACAGATACAGCGACCGCTTGGACAAAACAGCATTTGTCGGCGTTCACACGGGCCATCTGGGGTTTTATGCCGACTGGGTTCCTCATGAAATTGAAAAACTTGTTCTCGCGATTGCGAAAACGCCGTATCATACAGTCGAATATCCGCTTCTCGAAGTGATTGTGACCTATCATGAAAACGAGCGGGAAGAAAGATATTTGGCGTTGAATGAATGCACGATTAAAAGCATAGAAGGAAGCCTTGTGGCTGATGTGGAAATTAAGGGACAGCTCTTTGAAACCTTCCGGGGCGACGGCCTCTGTCTGTCAACGCCATCCGGCAGCACAGCCTACAATAAGGCGCTGGGCGGAGCGATTATCCATCCGTCTATCAGAGCGATCCAGCTTGCGGAAATGGCTTCTATTAATAACCGCGTATTCCGGACGGTCGGATCGCCGCTGCTTCTCCCTTCCCATCATGACTGCATGATTAAGCCGAGAAACGAAGTTGACTTTCAAGTGACGATTGACCATTTAACCCTTCTTCATAAGGATGTAAAGTCGATCCGCTGCCAGGTTGCATCCGAAAAGGTGAGGTTTGCGAGATTCCGTCCGTTTCCTTTTTGGAAAAGAGTCCAGGATTCGTTTATCGGAAAAGGTGAATAGAAAGAGGACGTATCGTGGAGCATTTTTTTATCAGAAAGAACATTACTTCAGCTGAAGACGGAATGACTGTAAAAGAATACGCCGGTGAGCTGGGAATTTCGAAACGTCTGTTGACCGATATCAAGTTTGGCGGGGGAGACCTGCTGATCAATGGTGAGCATGTGACGGTCAAATACGTTTTGAGTGAAGGGGATCTTCTTGTCGTGAAGTTTCCTGAGGAACAGGTGAGCGAGACGCTATTGGCAGAGCCTGTTCCGCTCGATATCATGTATGAGGATGAACATGTGCTTGTGATAAACAAGCAGCCGTATGTGTCATCTATTCCTTCGAGAGAGCATCCATCCGGCAGCATTGCGAACGGAATCATCCATCATTATCAAAAAAACGGAGTGCGGGCGACTGTTCATCTTGTCACCCGGCTTGACCGGGATACATCGGGTGTTATGCTTGTTGCCAAGCATCGCTTTGCCCACTCCATTTTATCGTCAGCGCAAAAAAACGGGCTTGTGAAACGCCGGTATACGGCAGTGGTCCACGGGCGCATGACACAGGCGGAGGGAACTGTCGATGCTCCGATTGGCAGACATCCTGACAGTATTATTGAACGGATGGTGACACCGGACGGCCAGAAAGCTGTTACTCATTTTTATGTCGCACGCGCAACTGACGGTATGACCTCGGTGACATTGCAGCTTGAGACAGGCCGGACCCATCAAATTCGCGTTCATATGAGCTACCTGGGGCACCCGCTGTGCGGCGATACACTGTATGGCGGAACGAGACAGCATATTGGACGCCAGGCCCTGCACAGCGAGCGGCTTTCGTTTATCCACCCGCTGACACAGGAGAGCATGACGTTTCATGCTGCATTGCCTCAAGATATGAAAGAACTGATAAAAGGAGAGAATCCATGATTCTCTCCTTTTTTATATGGGGCGAAATCTTGATTCGTCGTAAGGGAGGGAGCTTGGGACGGAGACGGTCTCTATTTCTGGAAAGCGAAAGCCTGTCAGTTTATTTCCGAACACGCAGCCTGTATCAATGTTGATGGTGCGATTGACTTTCCGGGGATCTTTCACAGGTGTATGGCCGTATACCACCCAAGCATTGCCGTTATAGGATGCCGCCCAATCTCGTCTGACGGGCCTGCCGTCCGGATACGTTTCACCTGTCACATCGCCGTAAAGCACAAAGTCTTTCACTCTGCCGGTATATTTGCCGATATCGTCAGCCTTTATGCCAGCATGGGCGACAACTAATTCTCCGTTATGTAAGATGTCGTAAAGCGGGGCCGTTTCGTACAGCTTCATAAACTGTTCGCTGACCGCTTTTCTTTCTTCTTTAGAAAGTCCTTCAAGCTCCGCCGCTGTTGTTTCCAGACCGTGCATCACTTTTACCGGATTTCCTTTTAAGTAGCGGTACAGCTTATTGCAATGATTTCCCGGGACATAACGCACTGCGCCTTTTTCGTAAGCTCCTGCTACAAAGCGGATAACTTCTATTGATTTCGGTCCTCTGTCAGTTAAATCTCCGGCAAAAACGAGCACCCTGCCTTTCTCGTGGACAGGCACTCCATTTTTGATTGTATAGCCAAGCTTTTGGATTAATGCAGCCATTTCGTCATAACAGCCATGAATATCACTGATTATATCGTAAGCCATGCGGTCTCCTCCTTGCCGATTGTTTTATTTATTATGGTGCAAAGTGCTGTGAGTCATCACAAGCTT
Source organism: Bacillus cabrialesii (assembly GCF_004124315.2). GTDB lineage: Bacteria > Bacillota > Bacilli > Bacillales > Bacillaceae > Bacillus > Bacillus cabrialesii. The sequence goes on from NZ_CP096889.1 coordinate 1,265,775, forward strand.
TTATGTGCAAATTATAGAAGAATCATTTTCTAAACAGGATTAAGACCTTTTCACTTTATTTTTTATCATCACCCTTGTTAAAATCGCGTTATGTTTTTTAAAAATGAGGTTCTGTTCTTTGACTGAGAACTGGCATAACCCTGATCTAAAAAGGAGGTTCTGATTATGGCACATACATCTGTCGCATCTTTAGTTGTTGTACTTATCGTTGCATTTTTAACACCCATCCTTCTGCATCGGTTTAAACTCAGCATCCCGGTTGTTGTTGCTGAAATCATTATGGGGCTGATTATTGGAAAAAGCGGCCTTAATTTAGTTGTGGAGGGTGATACATGGCTACAGACGCTCTCTATGCTCGGATTTATCTTTTTAATGTTTTTAAGCGGGCTTGAAATTGATTTTTCATCATTTGAGAAAGGAAAGAAAAAGCAGCTTTTGCCAAACGGCAAGGAAGCGCCTAATACGTTTGCGGCGGCATCTATTATTTTTGCCGGTATTTTTATTTTATCATTGCTGCTGTCCTATGGGTTTGTCCTGGCGGGATTTATCCAAAATGCTTTTTTAATGACGCTTATTATTTCAACGATTTCGTTAGGTGTTGTCGTTCCAACGTTAAAAGAAGAACGGATTATGAATTCAAATATCGGGCAGGTTATTTTGCTCGTTGCTGTTATTGCTGATTTGGCCACGATGATTCTTCTTGCTGTTTTTTCTTCTTTATACGGGGAGGACAGCGGAAACATGTGGCTCCTGATGATCCTGTTCGCTGCCGGAGTGGTGCTTTACTTTTTCGGCCGGGTCTTTAAACATCGCTCTTTTGTTCAATCCATGTCAAAAGGGACGATCCAGATCGGGACGCGTGCCATTTTTACGTTAATTATCGTACTTGTTGCCCTGTCTGAATCACTCGGGGCGGAAAATATTCTCGGCGCTTTCTTGGCGGGGGTTCTCGTTTCCCTTCTTTCGCCAAACAAAGAGCTTGTTCAGCAGCTGGATTCATTCGGCTACGGGTTCTTAATTCCGATTTTCTTTGTGATGGTCGGTGTGAAGCTGGATGTTTGGACCCTTTTCCAAGATCCGAAAATTTTAATTATGATTCCCCTTCTGCTTTTGGCGCTGTTAGTCAGCAAAATCATTCCTGTCCTGTACTTGAAGAAATGGTATGATAACCGAACCATTTTGGCGTCTGGTTTCCTTTTGACATCAACGCTTTCGCTTGTGATTGCCGCAGCGACAATCGGCCAGCAGCTTCACGTGATCAGCGCAAATATGTCAGGAGCGCTGACGTTAGTCGCCGTCATAGCCAGTATTTTTACGCCGGTCTTCTTTAAAAAATTGTACAAACGGGAAGAGCAGCCGGAGGAGAAAAAGACGATTGCGTTTATCGGCGCAAACCAAATGACATTGCCTGTCACTCTTGAACTGCCGGAGGAAGAGTATGACGTGCGTGTTGTGCACGTCTACCAAGAGAATGCGGAGGAAAAGCTGTCAGAATCAGTGTTTACGGTTGAAACGATTTCTGATTATGAGCCCGAAACCCTAGACTCGCTCGGCATTTTTGATGCGGATATCCTTGTTGTCGCGACAGGGAATGAAGACATGAATGCTGACATTGCATTACTTGCAAAAGAAAAAGGCACAGAAAGAGTGATTGCCAGTGTCGGATCACCTGAGAATGAAGCAGCTTTGAAGGAGCAGGGAATCAGCATCTTTTCTATTCTGCTGTCGACAAAAACGCTGCTTCGGGCGCTGATAGAAGCGCCTGGCGTTATGAAGCTGCTCACGAACCAGGAGTCTTCGCTGTATCAAATTAATATGGAAAACAGCAAATATGACGGTGTCATTTTGCGGGAATTCCCTTTAACAGGCGACGTCATCTTTGTCAGGATTTTCAGAGGTGTCGACAGTATCGTTCCTCATGGGGATACAAGGCTGAAACTGGGAGACCGCTTAATTGTCACCGGATCCCGGGGGTATGTAACGGATCTTAAGAAAACATTGGAAGGATAAATCTTGACCAAATAGCGATTCGTGTTAATATAGAGGTGCAGAACAATTCAATATGATTCGTTTAACCACTAGGGGTGTCCTTCATAAGGGCTGAGATAAAAGTGTGACTTTTAGACCCTCATAACTTGAACAGGTTCAGACCTGCGTAGGGAAGTGGAGCGGTATTTGTGTTATTTTACTATGCCAATTCCAAACCACTTTTCCTTGCGGGAGAGTGGTTTTTTTATTTATCAGACAGGGGGAATGATGTGTGAAGTTTTCAGAAGAATGCCGCAGTGCAGCCGCAGAATGGTGGGAAGGGAGCTTTGTTCATCCGTTCGTTCAGGGAATCGGTGAAGGAACGCTTCCGATTGACCGTTTTAAATACTATGTGCTTCAGGATTCTTATTATTTAACGCATTTTGCGAAGGTGCAATCGTTCGGCGCCGCTTATGCGAAGGATCTTTATACAACGGGACGGATGGCGAGCCACGCCCAAGGTACATATGAGGCGGAAATGGCGCTTCATCGTGAGTTTGCGGAGCTGTTGGAAATCAGTGAGGAAGAGCGTAAGTCGTTTAAACCGTCTCCCACAGCATACTCTTATACATCCCATATGTACCGTTCGGTTTTGAGCGGGAATTTTGCTGAGATCTTAGCGGCCCTGCTGCCATGCTACTGGCTGTATTACGAGGTTGGCGAGAAATTGCTGACATGTGATCCTGGGCATCCGATTTATCAGAAGTGGATCAGCACATATGGCGGTGACTGGTTCAAACAGCAGGTTGAAGAGCAAATCAATCGCTTTGATGAGCTGGCGGAAAACAGCACGGAGGAAGTGCGCGCCAAGATGAAAGAGAATTTTGTTATTTCCAGCTTCTATGAGTATCAATTTTGGGGAATGGCCTATCAAAAAGAAGGCTGGTCTGACAGCGGCATAAAAGAGGTGGAGGAATGTGGAGCTTCACGCCATAACTGATGACTGCAAGCCGGTTGAAAAGTTAGCGAAAGCAATTATAGCGATTCAGAATGAAGTTGATTTTATTCACATTCGGGAACGGTCAAAATCGGCGGCTGACATTTTGAAACTGCTTGAGCTTATTTCTGAAGGCGGGGTAGATAAACGAAAACTGGTTATGAATGGGCGAGTGGATATTGCGCTTTTTTCTACAATTCATCGCGTGCAGCTGCCAAGCAGCAGCTTTTCGCCAACGCAGGTCAGAGCCAGGTTTCCTCACCTTCATATCGGTCGGTCGGTGCATTCACTGGAGGAAGCGGTTCAAGCAGAGAAGGAAGACGCAGACTACGTGCTGTTCGGCCATGTGTTTGAAACAGATTGTAAAAAGGGACTTGAGGGCAGAGGCGTGTCTTTGCTGTCAGATATCAAACAGCGGACTTCCATCCCGGTTATTGCGATCGGCGGAATGACGCCGGATAGATTAAGAGACGTAAAACAAGCAGGAGCAGACGGCATCGCAGCTATGTCAGGAATTTTTTCTTCCGCTGATCCTTTGGAAGCTGCCAGACAATATTCCCGTAAGCTAAAGGAGATGCGCTATGAAAAGGCATTATGATGCAGTTGTCATTGGAGGCGGAATTATCGGTTCCGCGATTGCTTATCATTTGGCAAAGGAAAACAAAAGCATCGCATTGTTTGAAAGCGGAACAATTGGCGGCAGAACAACAAGTGCCGCTGCCGGAATGCTGGGTGCCCACGCTGAGTGCGAGGAACGTGATGCGTTTTTTGATTTCGCCATGTACAGCCAGCGTCTGTACAAAGGTCTCCGTGAAGAGCTTTACACATTATCCGGTATTGATATCAGGCAGCATAACGGCGGTATGTTTAAGCTTGCGTTTTCTGAAGAAGATGTGCTGCGGCTGAGGAAGATGGATGACTTGGATTCTGTCAGCTGGCATACAAAAGATGAAGTGTTAGATAAAGAGCCGTATACGTCTGGTGACATTTTTGGTGCATCCTTTATTCAGGATGATGTGCATGTTGAGCCTTATTTTGTCTGCAAGGCATATGCAAAAGCAGCGAGAGCGCTTGGGGCTGAAATTTTTGAGCATACGCCCGTCCTGCATGTTGAACGTGACGGTGAAGGGCTGTCCACCGAGACACCGAATGGTACCGTATGGGCGGATCATGTCGCGGTTGCCAGCGGGGTGTGGAGCGGGATGTTTTTTAAACAGCTCGGGCTGAACAATTCATTTTTCCCTGTAAAAGGGGAGTGCCTGTCCGTTTGGAATGATGATATACCGCTGACAAAAACGCTTTACCATGACCATTGCTATATCGTACCGAGAAAAAGCGGCAGACTGGTTGTCGGCGCAACGATGAAGCCGGGTGATTGGAGTGAAAAACCGGATCTTGGCGGACTGGAATCGGTTATGAAAAAAGCAAAAACAATGCTGCCGGCCATTCAGAATATGAAAGTGGATCGTTTTTGGGCGGGGCTGCGGCCGGGGACAAAGGATGGGAAACCGTACATCGGCAGACACCCCGAGGACAGACGTATTGTATTTGCCGCGGGCCATTTCAGAAATGGGATTCTGCTTGCTCCCGCAACGGGCGCTTTGATCAGTGATCTCATCCTGAATAAAGAGGCCAATCAAGACTGGCTGCACGCATTCCGAATTGATCGCAAGGAGGCGGTTCAGATATGATGCTACAGCTGAACGGGAAAGATGTGAAGTGGGAAAAAGACACGGGTACAATTCAAGACCTGCTGGCGTCTTATCAGCTTGAAAATAAAATCGTTATCGTTGAAAGAAATAAAGAAATTATCAGCAAAGAGCATTATCACGAGGTTGAGCTTTGTGATTGCGATGTCATTGAAATTGTCCATTTTGTAGGAGGCGGATGAGAATGTTAACAATTGGCGGGAAATCATTTCAATCAAGATTGCTGCTGGGCACGGGGAAATACCCATCATTTGAAATCCAAAAGGAAGCGGTGGCCGTTTCCGAGTCTGATATTTTAACATTTGCTGTGCGGAGAATGAACATCTTTGAAGCGTCTCAGCCTAATTTTCTGGAACAGCTTGATTTATCCAAATATACGCTTCTGCCGAATACTGCGGGCGCCAGCACAGCTGAAGAAGCGGTCCGAATTGCAAGGCTGGCGAAAGCGTCAGGCCTTTGTGACATGATTAAAGTCGAAGTCATCGGATGCAGCCGTTCCTTGCTGCCTGATCCTGTTGAGACGTTAAAAGCGTCTGAACAGCTTCTAGAAGAAGGCTTTATTGTGCTCCCGTATACGTCGGATGATGTTGTATTGGCGAGAAAACTGGAAGAGCTTGGCGTTCATGCCATCATGCCGGGTGCATCTCCGATCGGATCGGGGCAGGGAATCTTAAATCCTTTGAATCTGTCATTTATTATTGAACAGGCCAAAGTGCCGGTCATTGTGGATGCCGGAATCGGTTCGCCGAAAGACGCGGCATACGCAATGGAGCTTGGAGCGGACGGCGTACTCCTCAATACGGCTGTATCAGGCGCGAATGATCCTGTGAAAATGGCTCATGCCATGAAGCTTGCGGTGGATGCAGGACGCCTTTCTTATGAGGCGGGCCGCATTCCGCTTAAGCAATACGGAACCGCAAGCAGTCCGGGAGAAGGTCTTCCTGTATGACGGACAGGTATTCCAGACAGGAGCTGTTTGCTCCGATCGGCCCGGCCGGCCAGAAGAAACTGAAAGAAGCGCGCGCCGTGATCATCGGCGCCGGCGCGCTTGGAACAGCCAGTGCGGAAATGCTGGTCAGAGCGGGAGTCGGCTCTGTGAAGATTGCCGACAGAGATTACGTTGAATGGAGCAACCTGCAGCGCCAGCAGCTGTATACAGAGGATGATGTCAAAAAAGAAATGCCGAAAGCGGCCGCTGCTGAGCAGCGTCTCCGTTCGATTAACAGCGATGTTGATGTGACGGGCCTTGTCATGGATGTGACAGCTGAAAATATTTTCGAGCTGATTAAGGATGCTTCCATCATTGTGGATGCGGCAGATAATTTTGAAACCCGCCTGATCGTAAATGACGCTGCGGTAAAAGAAGGCATTCCTTTTCTTTACGGTGCCTGTGTAGGGAGCTATGGCCTTACCTTTACCGTAGTGCCGGGATCGACCCCCTGCCTGCATTGCTTGCTCGATACACTTCCGATTGGCGGAGCGACATGTGACACAGCCGGCATCATCAGTCCGGCTGTTTTGCAGGTAGCGGTCTTTCAGGTGACAGACGCGCTGAAGCTGCTGACGGGAGGGGAGTGCGAGCCGGTGCTGCGCTCCTTTGACTTGTGGAAAAATGAGCGTTCAGAGGTGAGAGCGGCGGGTCTCAAACATGACGCATGCCCAAGTTGCGGCACAAAGGATTTTCCGTTTTTATCATATGAGAACCAAACAAAAGCGGCTGTATTGTGCGGCAGGAACACGGTGCAAATCAGATCATCCTTCACAAAAGAAGCGGATCTTGACGTGCTTGCCGGTCAGCTGAGACAGGCCGGGGTTGAAGTAGCTACGAATCCGTATTTAATTTCCTGCCGCTCGGATGATATGAAAATGGTGCTGTTCCGGGACGGCAGAGCACTGATTCATGGAACGAATGATATTGCCCGGGCAAAGTCCGTTTATCATAAATGGCTTGGGTAATAAAAGGAGTGTAGTGTAATGAGTATCTATAAAGCATTGACAATCGCCGGATCTGATTCAGGCGGCGGCGCAGGGATACAGGCAGATATTAAAACCTTTCAGGAGCTTGATGTTTTCGGCATGTCTGCGATTACGGCGGTAACCGCTCAAAATACGCTTGGCGTCCATGGGGTGTATCCGCTGACTGTAGAGGCGCTGAGACAGCAAATTGACGCTGTTGCTGAGGATTTGAGACCGGACGCCGTAAAAACGGGAATGCTATGGAATGCCGAAATGATTGAAGAAGTGGCAAGAAAAATTGACGAGTACGGATTTAACCGTGTGATTGTTGATCCGGTTATGATCGCAAAGGGCGGTGCATCCTTGCTGCATGATGAATCAGTTGCCACCTTAAAGGAGCTGCTCATTCCAAGAAGCTACGCGATTACGCCGAATGTTCCGGAAGCAGAAACGCTGACGAAAATGGCGATCCGCTCGCTGGACGATCGAAAAAAAGCAGCGGAGCAGCTCGTTAAGATGGGTGCGCAGCATGTGATTATCAAAGGAGGGCACCAGCCTGAGGACAACAGCATTACTGACATTCTTTTTGATGGGAATATGTTTATGCAAATCAGCCATCCTTATATCGATACGAAGCATACGCATGGCACAGGCTGCACCTTTGCCGCGGCTTTAGCAGCCCAAACCGCTAAAGGAGACAGCATCCATCAGGCATTCGAGGTCGCGGCCAACTTTGTCCGCGAAGCGGTGGAAAATACGCTCGGCATCGGAGCGGGCCACGGGCCGACGAATCATTTCGCCTTTAAACGAAACAGCTTAAACACAAGCCGATGAGATCACCAGCTGATGGTGGTCTCTTTCATGTTTGTCTATCGTATGCGCTTTTCATCTGGACAAGGTTATGATATGATAGGAATTAAGATCAGGTACTAATACTATGTCTTTATTAAATATAGGAGGCTTTATACATATGAATTTTTCACTTGAAGGCCGCAACATTGTTGTAATGGGGGTTGCCAACAAACGCAGTATCGCGTGGGGAATTGCGCGTTCATTACATGAAGCAGGTGCACGTTTGATTTTCACATACGCAGGAGAACGCCTGGAGAAATCTGTTCACGAGCTTGCCGGAACATTGGAACGCAACGATTCCATTATCCTTCCTTGCGACGTAACAAACGACGCGGAAATCGAAACTTGCTTCGCAAGCATCAAGGAGCAGGTCGGTGTAATCCACGGTATCGCGCATTGTATCGCGTTTGCCAACAAAGAAGAGCTTGTCGGCGAGTACTTAAATACAAATCGTGACGGTTTCCTTTTGGCTCATAACATCAGCTCATACTCTCTGACAGCTGTTGTCAAAGCGGCACGTCCAATGATGACTGAAGGCGGAAGCATTGTCACTTTAACTTACCTTGGCGGAGAGCTTGTTATGCCAAACTACAATGTCATGGGTGTGGCGAAAGCTTCTCTTGATGCAAGTGTGAAATACTTAGCTGCTGACTTAGGAAAAGAAAATATCCGCGTTAACAGCATTTCTGCCGGTCCGATCAGAACATTATCTGCAAAAGGCATCAGCGATTTCAACTCTATCTTAAAAGACATCGAAGAGCGTGCGCCGCTTCGCCGCACGACAACACCTGAAGAAGTGGGCGATACAGCTGCATTCTTATTCAGCGATATGTCCCGAGGCATTACTGGTGAAAATCTTCATGTTGATTCAGGTTTCCATATCACTGCCCGCTAAGCAGGATCTATGTCAAGCAATCCCGAATAGGGATTGCTTTTTTATTTCTTCTGATTTTCAGCTTTCTGTCATATAGATAGAATATGACACAATCGGAGGGATGAAGATGTCTAATAAACGAAACGCGGATAAAAAACCGCTCATGTATATTGTTCAGCCGGATTATGCAGAAACAACAAGGTCATCCATGCAGGAGATTGTCATCAAAAGAAAGGCCGACAAACCCGCTCCGCCAAAAGCTGAGGAAAAGCCGGTTTATCATGAGAAGCAGCAGGAGAAAGCCGTGGCACAGGATATTCAGCAAGCAGACCAAAAGCCTGCAGCTGAGCCGGCGAGTCAGCAAACACAAGAGGTAAGAGAGCCAGAGTTCATAAAGAACCAGCAGGAACAGAAAGCAGAGCCGCAGGCCGTTGAAGAAACCGTCAAACAAGAGCCTCCGAAAGCAGAAAAAAAGGAAGAGCCCGCACTTGAGGTAGGGAAGCCTGAAAAAGAACCGGAAGCTGTCCATAATGCTGATAAAGCGGAGGAAAAAGCACCGCCGGCACGAAAAGTGAAAAAACCAATGAGCAAGATGACGATCCACGAAAAAATTGATTTTTTAACAAAGCTGCCTCATAACATGCCGAGAGCGCTTTGTTTGATTGAAGCCAATGGAAGAACGTACAGGGGTGTGATTGTCGGAAGAAGAAATGATTCCGTCCTGCTTCGAACAACCGGCAACGGAGCCCCGACCGAGCTGGCGATCGATGATATTACCTCTCTGCACCCGCTCGGTTTCTAATGAAAATGAAAAAGCTGCCCGGCAGGTCTTCCCGGACAGCTTTTTTGCATAGAGAAAAGCCTGCAGGCCTGCAAGCTTTTCAGCATGATCATTTAATGATGATGATGCGTACGATTGATTAATCGAGGATTTAAGCAGTTGACTGCGCAGAAGCAGTCTAAGTCCACTTCAATACAGTAGTTCGTTTTTTCAAGTCGGAACACTTCACAAACCGTATCTTTATCGGTGAAGTCCAAAATGTGTTTGTGTTCGTCAAATGCGATCAATAATGACAGTGTCGCGCAGCTGTCATGAACTTTTTCCACTCTGAAAAATACTGTATTAAAGCAAGGGCCGTTATCGAGTTCGCCGACATTTCCGAAAGCGACCAGAGGATTTGATTTTGATGTAAACAGTACGAAAGGCACTGTATCGCCCAGTGAATGGGTTGGTGACAAAAGCTTTGAATGGCAGCTTGTCGGGCAGTCCTCTTCAACAGCGTTTTGCAGTTCTTCAATATTTTCTACCGCTTCTCGCACGCAGAATGATGTTTTCTGGCTCATATTATCCCTCCTGCCTTATAAATTTGAGACTGGCGAAATGATGGAGAGTCAGCTGCCTCACGCTGGAAGCAGCTGAATGATTTGCACCTGTAATAGAGTTTGGAAGGGGATTGCTCTTTACAAGTGTTTATCCATTGTGATGATGCTTTTTATCTCTGTTAGGGGATGTTCTGTCAACTAACTCTGGTGACAGGCATTGAATGGCACAGAAGCATCCGAGATCCACTTCAATGCAGAAATCCGTTTTTTCTAGCCCGAAGAAATCCGGGTCGCAAGGGTGGCAAACACTTAAGGTATCGCCTTTGACATCGACCGGGCGTAAAATAGACAGTGTTGCGCAGCAATCGCATAATTTTTCAACGCGGAAGAAAATGGATTCAAAGCATTGCATATCATCCACAAATCCCCCCACGTTTCCGAATGTGGAGAACAATCCGCCTTTTTTATCAAACAAGAGAAACGGAATTGTGTCTTTACCTGCAATTGTCGGATTCAAAAGGTTCGTATAGCAGCCAGTCGGACACTGTTCCTCAACTGCCTCCTGCTCTGCTAAAATCTTTTCCACTGCATCGCATACACAGTTCTCATGCCGGCCATGGGTTTTTCCGCAGCTCATTGATTTCAGCTCCTTCTTTATAGGGTATTTGACTTTAGTCCTTAACAACATATGTACCCGTGCCCCACTTGGTGTGGGTGAACGTCTATATATTCATCATATGCTTGGAAAATAAGAAAAAGCAGAGCGTTTTTAGCTCTGCTTTTAGGTCCCTTAGAGGACAAGAGTGATAACCAAGATGGCTACAAGGGTGTTTGTTGCTGTAGAGATAAGGGTTGCGATATCGGCATCTACTGTTGAGACATTTACGCCGCGGGAGCATTCGATGAGAAGTTTTTGGCGGTTTACTTGTTTGTTAGCTGTAAGCTGCAATAAATCTTGTGCGACTAATTCGGCAATTACGCCGTCTGCAATAGATGTCAGAGTAGCTGTAACGACAGCGGCATTAAGTGCCGTTACTACTGAAGTTACTGCTTGAACGTCTGTAGATGTAACATTGATGTCACAAGAATCTCTGATAATAATCGTTTCATCGGAGACTTGTTTGTTGAGATTTGCCTGAGCTAAATCTTGGTTAATAAAGGCGTTGTCGTTGCCAAACCCATTGTTATTGCAGCAAACATCACAATTGCATTTTCTGTCTTCTTTTTCTTTTTCTTTATGGTCTAACGGATGGTCACAATCTGGATCAAGTGCAACCCAAGAATATGGTCTGCTTTCCATATCTATTCCTCCTTTTCTTTTACTTTTATTAAATGAGCGAGCCTCTTACTTTGACTGAGGCATATATCCTGATGAAGAACCCTATTTTTTATGATTAGTTTGAATTGTTATTGTTTTGCCGTCTTTGTCTGAGTTGTTCGATTAATTGTTCTCTGCGGCTTAATGGTTTTTCGTTCTTTTGCTCTTGCACGGCTGTTTCTTCTTTTTTCTTCTTTTGGTTTTCTATTAATGCTTCTGATTTAGCTTGCAAGTCTTTTACAAGATTCAAGAGCATTTCTTTTTCTTCGTCTGATACTTTTTTCATTTTGTCTTTTGTGACACCGTGTTTAAGAAATATATTGTGGACTAGCATTTTTGTCATCGGATCAACTTCAGGAAGCTTTGCAAGCTCTTCTTTGATTTTATCGTTATCTGACATTTGTTTTCACCTCGACTTTTAAGTTTGTGAAAAAGAAAGGGTTAAAGGACGTCAAGTTCATTGAGAATGCTGTTTAACACCTGAAGCAAGATTTGTACAAAGGTTATTATTTCGTCGGCAGACAAAGTAATTGTGATGTTTCGGCTGTTGATAATTTTAATGATGGTTCTTTTTTTGATTTGAGAGTTATCGAGAATGAGTATTTCGCTTGCCACTGCGTCAGCCAAATCTTCATCGGCGATGACGAGCTGAGTCGCCAGGATAATCATGGTTGTCACAAAGGCTTGTATAGAAAGGGCAGATGTTATATGTGATGTATCTATTGTGATATTTTCGCAATCAATCACTTCGATCTGCTGCTCGAATTCGCTTGATAATTGCTCAAATATTGCAGGATGCAGGGATTCAACATTTTCTTCAAACGACATAACCTTCACTCCTTTCTTATCCATACTCTATATAATGCAATTGGGGTGCAGAGCGGAATAATAAAAATAACCAATTTTGCACCGGACAAGATACAATTCATGAAGAATAGGGTTTTGGCATATACGTGAAGGGATCATGATTGGAAAAGGAGTGAACAAGTGGTTATTAATGGGCTGACAATTGTACTTCTTTCGCTTGCGGTCTTTCGGCTCGCCCGGCTGCTGGTGTTTGACACGATTATGGCGCCGCTTCGCAGCCTGTTTCATGAAGAGAAGGAGGAAAAGGATGCGGACGGGAATACGGAAACGTATATTGTGATTAAGGGAACGGGTGTGAGGGCGTTTATTGGTGAATTGCTGAGCTGCTATTGGTGCACAGGTGTGTGGTGCGCCGCCTTTTTAATTTTATGCCAGGCATTGATCCCGCAGGCGGCGCAGTGGCTGATTTTGCTTTTGGCGATCGCCGGTCTCGCCGGCATCATTGAAACGCTCGTATCAAAATGGCTGCAGGAATGAGGCGTTCCCACCAGCAACTTTTCACCAGCATCCGCATAACGTAGCATATATGACATAAGGAAAGGAAGGGAACAAAATGAATCAATACAATAAACCTTCCCAAAAAACTCCATATACAGATTCATCGTATCAATCAAAAAAGATTAAAAAGAAAGGCTGCGGGTGCGGAAATAAAAAGAAAAAACCTCAATAGCCTGGCAAAGAAACCGGAGATCTCCGGTTTTTTGTTTTTTAACGGAGCGGCTTCGCTCAGCATATATCATGAGTGGGGGGATACCAGTGAATGAGTTTGAAAAATGGATAGACGGAAGGTATAAACCACACGAACAAAAGCAAAAAGAGCATGAAGACACGATGGGCCGCATTAGAAATGATCTGGATAAATTTGATAAAGCCGGTATGGCGTTTGAAGAGGAGATTGAAGAGCTGGCTGAAAAAACGGAGGCGCTGCTCAAAAAATATCAGGCCCAGTATGACCAATCATAAATCCGCAAACGCCCTATGCGTATATCCAAGCCGAATCAATCGGCTCACATAGTGTATAGAGAGTAAAGGAGGTGCTTATCTATGGGCTTTGGATACGGATTCGGAGGCGGCGGCTACGGCGGCTGCGGCTATGGCGGCTATGCTGGCGGTTACGGCGGCGGCTATGGTTCAACATTTGTTCTTTTAGTCGTATTGTTCATTCTCCTTATCATCGTGGGTGCATCTTTTTATAACTTCTAAGGTTTACAGAGGAAGTACGGGTGATAACCTGTGCTTCCTTGCCTTGTGTATCATTTTTATTTTGGGGAAAAAGCACATTGAACAACGGATGTTCATATAATACCGTATCACTCCGCCAAAAGGAGGCGTATTATGGATAATCAATTTTTTAAGAACATTGAAAAGAAAACAGGTGTCAATATGCAGGATGTCATGAATCTTGCCGGCTCCCTTCAAAACGCTAATTTTAAAGATGAAAACACAGTTCGGAGCGTCATCAAGCGCGTAGCGCAGCTGGCAAACAGACGCGTGCCGAAAGAGTTAGAAGATAAGATTGTCCAGTCCATTACAAGCGGAAAAGAAAAGCTTGATTTTGGCACGATTTCGAAAATGATGGATAATAAATAAGCGGAGGGCCTGGCTGACTCATTGCAGCGGGCCTTTTTTTACAAAAAAAAACCCGGCAGATCACTGCCGGGCTCTTAGTTATACAAGGGCTGTTTTGCTTGCTGTAAAAGGGGATACAAAAATCTTGAACGTTGAGATGTTTTGCCGCGCCTGTTTGATGGACAAGACAAATATAAATGCTGTTTGGCCCTGGTCATGGCAACATATAAAAGGCGTCTTTCTTCCTCAAGAGGAGCTTCATCTCCTTTTCTCGCTGTTTCTAATGAGAAGTCATGCGGAATTGAGCCGTCTACCGTGCCTAGCACGTAGACGGTTTTGAATTCAAGGCCTTTTGACCGGTGAATGGTCATCAGCTGAACGCCGTTTTCTTCCGTTTTGTTTTTTTCAGCGGCCCGCATATGGTCTACGTGGGCAAGAAAGTCAGGAATCGTTTTAAATTTCTTGGCGACGACCTTGATGTCGCGCAGATCATCGGAGCCTTTTTCCAGCTTGTTGCCCTCATTGCCCCGCTTTTTTAAATACTCGGAGAAGCCCATTTTTCCTTCGGAGAAGGTGATCGCTTCTACCGGCTTCATCGTGCGGAGGCTTGCGAAAAACGGCACGATCTTCTTGATTTTGTCCAACTGGAACGGCTTCAGATCAGGCAGTTTGGCCAGCGCTTTAATCATGGAGCAGTCCTCGGTAATCGAGAGCGCCTTCAGTGTGTTCAATGCGGACTGTTTTAAGAACAAGGCGGGCAGCAAGTGCTTAATCGCCTCAGTATCATCCTCATTTTGGCTGGCGTACAAGTATGCGAGTATCTGGCGGACGATCCGTCTGCTGTAAAACGATTGCACGCCGCGGTCAGCTGTATACGGAATTGACGAATGATGAAGCCTTTCATAAATGGCGCGGCCTCCGCTGTTTGTGCGGTAGAGAACCGCGAAGTCTTCAGGATTTGCCCCGTTTTGAATTTTTTCTTTGATATCGGAAACGACCATTGTGGCTTCTTCCTCTTCATCATAAGGATAAAACAGTACAGGGACCTGGACGTCATCACGGGCGGCTTCAAGCATTTTGGCATACCTGTTTTTATTCTTCTTCACGACGATATCAGCACTTGAGACGATTGGGTGTGTAGACCTGTAGTTCGCGGTTAAATAGATCGTCTTCGCCTCGGGGTAATCCTTTTGAAAATCAAGAATAAAAGACGGATTGCTTCCGCGAAACGCGTAGATGGACTGGTCATCGTCTCCGACGCAGCACAGGTTTTGTTCCGGGCTGGCGAGCATTTGCATGATTTTATATTGAACCGGATTAATGTCCTGAAACTCATCAATTAAGATATACGTAAACCGAGATTGGTATTGTTCCAGCAGATCCGGCCGATCAATAAACAATTCATAGCAGGCTGAAGCCATATCATCAAAATCAAATTGGTTTTGTTCTTTTTTCTGGCGTTCATAGTGTTCATATAAACGATAGACTTGTTTTTCCCACTCATCTTTTAATGGTATGCGTTCATTGGGCACATAAGTGTTTTTCCAGAAACCGATCTGCTGCAGGGCCTGATCAACGGGAAACTCTTTCTCATCAATGCCTTCTTCATAGAGTGCTTTTTTGATATATTGTTCCCGCTGCCACTCCATTTTCAGCAGATGCTCGCCGTTCCATTTAGCAGAATCATAGTGATACAAGATCTTATAAAACAAGCTGTGGAACGTTCCGGTGACAAGTCTTCTGACTTTTGCCGGCTGTAATCCGTACTGCTTCGCCATACGATCTTTCATTTCGGCTACGGCTTTTGTCGTGAAAGTGACAAGCAGCATGTTTTCCGGCGGTATGCCCAGATGTTCAATCATATGGGCGGCGCGCGCGGTCAGCACGCGTGTTTTTCCGCTTCCCGCACCCGCAAGCACAAGCAGCGGGCCTTCCGTTTCCGTGACAGCTTTCAGCTGATCCGTGTTTAAGCCGACAGACGGAAAAAGGCTCGTATCAGGTTCTATTGTTTTTGGTATAAATGGTGTTCCGGGTTTAATGCTTCTCGGGCGCTGCCAATCCGTGACAGCTGTAGACGAGTCGGCCGCGATCGCTTTTCCCTTGGGCAGACGAAAGACACCGGATTCCTGATAATTTTCTTTTTTCTCCTCTTTAGCGGGCTCGGGTTCGCACGCTTCCTCACAAGCTGGAAAATAGCCTTGCTGGCGGTGGATAAACTCCGGCGGATCGGCGATGTTGAGCCTTAGCAACACGGGTTTTCCGCAATGAGAACAAAATAAATGTCCTTTTATTCCTTCTTCAAAGAGGAATTGATAATGTTCTCTCGAATATGTATGTAAATGTATGGTTCGATCATTCAGTCGGGCGCATTTCAAAAAGGGATCCTCCCAATCAAAAAAGGTGTTCATTACAGACAAAGACTATCATATCAAAAGAAACGTGTTTCAAAAAGTAAGTTTAAGGGAAAAGAGACAGCAGAAGGGTGGGTATCGTATGATATATGCAGGTCACATACAGAACCAGCAATACGCTCAATATGCAAACAGAACGATTGGACATAGACAGGATTACGCCGGAACCGAAAAAATCAGCTATGTTCCGTTTCAGCGGGTATACAAGGAACTTGAAAAGCAGCAGGAGAATCAAACGGCCGCTGAAAGAAAAGTAAACGAGATGAAACGTAAGCGCTCTCTTTATATGAGGTTGCGAGAAAAGGGAATGGGCACTTATATTAATCGATATGTATAAAAACCGTTCACATCCAGAGAACGGTTTTTTATATGTGCAGAAAAAATCCGGATCTCAATAGACCCGGATGCTGTTTAATCCTTAATCATTTGTAGGTGGGGAATGCCGGCATCGAGGAATTCTTTTTCAGAAAGCACACGATACCCGTGTTTCTTGTAAAACGGCACAGCCTGCGTTTGCGCGTTTAACATGAAGCCGGAAGCGCCGCCGTCTGCGGCCGCTTTTTCGAGCGCTTTCATAATGATGCCGCCGACACCGTATGAGCGGTGGCTCTTCAATACGCAAATACGCTCTAACTTGCCGCAGCCGTCCTTCATACGCCATCTTCCGGCACCGACAGGCTTTTCGCCGTCATACACGACGATATGCTCTGCTTCATTTTCAAGTTCGTCAATTTCTTCTTCAGCAGGCACGTTTTGTTCTTTGACAAAGACTTCTTTTCTTACATAAAATGCATCTTTCATTTGTTCTTCATTTTTTGCGATAACTGCTTCCAAACGATTATTCTCCTCCGCCTAGCAAGAAGGTTTCATATACTGTCCACGATCCGTTATCCAGCTGGTAAAGCAAGTGGAATCGGTCAACGATTTCTTCATGCGACACTTCCTGCATTTTTAATTGTCCGAGCACATCCGAATGCTCATCATCGGAAAGATTTTGGCCGACCGTCACATGCGGCACGAAATTGTATTCCTGTTCACCGGCCAACACACCGGTGTATAGCTTTTCATTGAGTGTTTTTAATTCTTCCGTCGGCTCAGCTTTGATGTAAATGACATTATTGACAGGCGCAAATGAACTGTATTTTGTCATTTTGAGAACGACCGGATGGGATTCCTTTGCGATGTTTCTCAGATGTGATACAAGCTGATCCGCTTTCTCCTCCACGCATTCAAACGATGCTCTCAGCGTCAAATGGGGCGGGATCAGAGAGTAGCTCGGATCATAACGCTTTCTGTAAGAATTCGCAAGGTCTTGGAGTTTTTTTGATGGAAATAAAACGATTCCGTATTTCATATTATGTCCCTCCTGGAAATAAAGTATGATAGAGTATCAAAGCATTTTTTTCAGCGCCGGCGTGATGAGCGGCTGCCAGTATGTCCATTTATGATCTCCGTCAAATGGTTCAAAATAATAATCGGAAAGCTTCTTCTCCAGCAGCTGTTTCAGCTCCTGGTTCGGTTCTGTGAAGTCCAGAATATTTCCGTCTGTCGTGTGGACGTCAGTTTCTTTTGTGCCGATTTGGTGATAAATAGAGAGGTGTTTGATATCGTCTGACTGTTTCACAGCTCCCAATACATGTTTGTCAACATAGGGAGACTGCATGATGATGTTACCGAACATATTCGGATAATCAAGCGCTGTCATAAGCGATATGGTCGCTCCGAGGGAGTCCCCGATCAGCGTTCGCCCGTAGCCGACCTGATACGTTGGATACTCATCATCCGCAAACGGAACGAGCTCGTGGGCGATGAACCGTTTATACGCCGAAAATTTTGAGCCTTCCGGATGGTAGGTTTTTCTGCGCTCTTTTACATCCTTATAAGGAACACCGATAATAATGCTCCGGTCTATTTCTCGTTTGGACAGCAGTTCCTCGACCTGTCTGCCGATTCTCCCCAGCCTGAAATAATCGTGGCCGTCCTGCGCGATAATGACATGGTATTTGTAAAGAGGGGAGTAGTTGGACGGCAGATAAACGAGCAAGGTCATTTCCTCGTTAAGCTCTTTTGAAAAGAATTTCTTTTCTTGCACTGTGCCGTTTGTCGGTGCCATAAACATTCCTCCAGGACATCACTAGACTTTCTTGCTGTTTTCCATTATTGTACCATGAATTATTAGAAATTTCTCTCTTTAAACCGTTCGGTATACGAAGAAAAAAGTGTTGAAATAAACAGTGAATTGCGCTAATATTAAACAATCAGAAAATTGAAATCGATATTTCTTATCGTGAGAGGTGGAGGGACTGGCCCTTAGAAACCTCAGCAACCGGCTTGTTTTGCATATGTGCAAAACGCCAAGGTGCTAAATCCAGCAAGCGTTTTTTATGCTTGGAAGATAAGAAGAAGCGTTAAACCCCTTCTTCTTATGAAGAAGGGGTTTTTATTTTGAAAAGGGAAGGTGTCAGCTATATGTCACAGCACGTTGAAACGAAATTAGCCCAAATCGGGAACCGAAGCGACGAAGTAACGGGAACAGTAAGTGCTCCTATTTATTTATCAACAGCATACCGCCACAGAGGAATCGGGGAATCTACAGGATTTGATTATGTCCGGACGAAAAACCCGACGCGCCAGCTTGTCGAGGACGCGATCGCCAGCTTAGAAAACGGAGCGAGAGGGCTTGCCTTCAGTTCGGGAATGGCAGCCATCCAAACGATTATGGCGCTGTTTAAAAGCGGAGATGAACTGATCGTTTCATCTGACCTATATGGCGGCACGTACCGTCTGTTTGAAAATGAATGGAAAAAATATGGATTGACCTTTCATTATGATAATTTTAGCGATGAGGACTGTTTACGCTCTAAGATTACGCCGAATACAAAAGCGGTGTTTGTGGAAACACCGACAAATCCGCTCATGCAGGAGGCGGATATTGAAAGGATCGCCCGGATCACTAAAGAGCCCGGACTTCTGCTGATCGTAGATAATACATTTTACACACCGGTTTTGCAGCGTCCGCTTGAACTGGGAGCTGACATTGTCATTCACAGCGCAACCAAATATTTAGGCGGGCATAACGACCTGCTTGCGGGACTTGTCGTTGTAAAGGATGAAAAGCTTGGAGAGGAAATGTTTCAACACCAAAATGCCATCGGCGCTGTCCTGCCTCCATTCGATTCTTGGCTTCTGATGAGAGGAATGAAGACGCTCAGCCTCAGAATGCGCCAGCATCAGGCAAACGCGCAGGAACTTGCGGCGTTTTTAGAAGAGCAGGAAGAAATTGCCGATGTGCTATATCCCGGTAAAGGCGGCATGCTGTCCTTCCGTCTTCAAAAAGAAGAGTGGGTCAACCCGTTTTTAAAAGCGCTGAAGACCATTTGTTTTGCGGAAAGCCTCGGCGGGGTGGAGAGCTTTATTACATACCCTGCCACACAGACGCACATGGATATTCCTGAAGAGATCCGCATCGCAAACGGGGTTTGCAATCGCCTGCTGCGTTTTTCGGTCGGAATTGAACATGCGGAAGATTTAAAAGAAGACTTAAAACAAGCACTATGTCAGGTCAAAGAGGGAGCTGTTTCATTTGAGTAATCACAATTGGACGCTGGAAACCCAGCTCGTGCACAATTCATTTAAAACAGACGGCGCAACAGGTGCGGTCAGTGTACCGATTCAGCACGCATCGACTTTTCATCAATCTTCATTTGAAGAGTTTGGCGCATATGATTACAGCCGCTCAGGCACGCCGACAAGAACGGCTCTTGAAGAAACAATTGCCGCACTGGAAGGCGGAACGAGAGGATTTGCTTTCAGTTCAGGCATGGCTGCGATCTCAACAGCGTTTTTACTTCTGTCGCAGGGTGATCACGTTCTTGTGACAGAAGATGTATACGGCGGAACCTTCCGCATGGTGACAGAGGTGCTGACCCGATTTGGCATTGAGCATACATTTGTCGACATGACGGATACAAACGAAGTGGCGCGGAATATCAAGGCAAACACAAAGGTCATTTATATGGAGACACCGTCAAATCCGACACTTGGGATTACTGATATTAAAGCGGTTGTCCAGCTTGCAAAAGAAAATGGCTGTCTGACCTTTCTTGACAATACATTCATGACACCTGCACTGCAGCGCCCGCTTGATCTCGGTGTGGATATTGTGCTTCACAGCGCAACGAAATTCTTGAGCGGCCACAGCGATGTGCTGTCAGGCCTGGCTGCTGTAAAGGATGAAGAGATTGGGAAGCAGCTGTATAAACTGCAAAACTCGTTTGGCGCCGTCCTTGGCGTGCAAGATTGCTGGCTCGTGCTGCGCGGATTAAAAACATTGCAGGTCCGTTTAGAAAAGGCGAGCCAAACAGCGCAGCGGCTTGCGGAATTTTTCCAGAAGCATCCGGCGGTGAAACGCGTGTACTATCCGGGGCTGTCTGATCATCCGGGCGCTGAAATCCATAAAGGCCAGTCAACGGGAGCGGGCGCCGTGCTATCTTTTGAGCTTGAAAGCAAAGAGGCCGTTAAGAAATTAGTAGAGAATGTATCACTTCCCGTCTTTGCTGTAAGCCTTGGCGCTGTGGAATCGATTTTGTCCTATCCTGCTACGATGTCTCACGCGGCAATGCCTAAGGAAGAGCGAGAAAAACGCGGCATCACAGACGGCCTGCTCCGTCTTAGTGTGGGTGTCGAACATGCAGACGATTTAGAACGTGATTTCGAACAAGCGCTAAAAGAAATTGCACCAGTAGCGGTTCGTTAAAAAAGAAGCCGGGAATGGCCCGGCTTCTTTTATTATTCATCATCAGGATTCAGAATCGCGAGGACTTGATGATCCTCCCAAACGCCGTTGATTTTCACATTTTTTCGGGCGATGCCCTCTTTATGAAATCCCGCTTTTTCCAATACACGCATGGACCCGAGGTTTCGGGGCATCACACCGGCTTCAATGCGATGCAGTTTCAATTCGCAAAACGCATAATCAACAACCAGCCTGACCGTTTCTGTCATAAGGCCCTTTCCATTATGGGCTTTGTCTAAAAAATACCCGATGAATCCAGTTTGCAGCGCCCCGCGGATGATTTGAAAAAGGGAAACCGTTCCGATTAATGTATCGTCCGACGCTGTAAAAATGCCGAAATGATATTCTGTATCTTTTTTCATTCTTTCCTGATACTCTGCTATCCTTTTTCTTTGCCCCTCAACCGAATAGTAATCGTCTGCGCGTATCATGGAAAACTGCTCAAAAAAATCTCGGTTTTCGCTTTGCAGCCGCAGATTTTCTTCCGCATCCTTTACTTCTAAAGGTCTTACATAGATGTTTTTCCCTTTTAACATATCAGTGATCTCTCCGTTCTCATGTCAGCATTCCTCTTACATTATTCTGAGGAAAGTGTAAAAATCCTTTTTATAAGAAAGAAGAAAACCAGTTTCCCATAAAGGTGCCGACATAGTTCCCAATTAAGTAGCCGAGCGTACCAACAAGCATGATCGGGGCGACAAGTTCCCGCCATCCCTTGGCAATTGCCATCGCAGCCGCTGTCGTAGGCCCTCCGACCGCAGCATTGACAGCAAGCAAAATTTCTTCAAGCCGTACGCGGAACAATTTTCCGACGGCTAAGGAAACAGTTAAATTGCTAATCGCAATCATAAACACAAATAATAGAATAAAAGGCGCATTGGTAACGATTAAGCGCAGATCTGCAGGAATGCCGATCACCACAAAAAACAAATATATCAAAAAGGTTCCAAGCTCTTGAGATCCATTAAGCCTTTCAAAAAAACGAGGGAATAGAAAAATGATAAGAACAGTTAAAGACGTGAGCATCAGATACTGATCGCCAAGCGTTCCGGTCAAAAGGGGATGAGAAAAAAGGCTTTTAAAAAAGCCGGAAATCTTCACACTAACTGCAATAAGCGCAAAAGCAGCACCGGCATTAAAAGCGATATCCTTTAAGGAAATGTCCTTCCGTTTCCAATAGCTTTCTGCACTGTTTCCGCTCTTTCCATCGGCTTTTACTTTTTCTTCAAACGGCATAGCATAATGCCGCTGAAACCATTTAACTGCAGGAATGCTGATTAATATAAAAAACAAAAGCGCCATCATAACATTATCAGCCACAACCGTAGCCGACACATATTCCCCCGGTGTCTCAAATTTTGCCGCCATCGCCGCAAAGTTGATCCCGCCGCCGATATATGAGGCGCTGATCATCCCGCCGATTTTATCGAGATAAGGAATATGCTGTTTGAAAAGAAAAAAAGAGAGAACGCTCCCAAGCACAGTGCCAGCAGAGCTAATCAGAAAAATAAACAGCAAACGCCTGCTTTCCTTAAAAATCTGCCGCACATTGATCTGGAACAGCAAGAGGGGAATCGCAAGCGGCACCACATAAGCCCATACGGCATCATATACAGGCGACTCAACAGGAAGCACCCCCATATTTGTAAACACCATTGCGCCTGCAAGCGCAATGATAGCGCCAGACACAGCGGACGCCCACTTAAAGCGCTGCTCCAGCCCGATGCTCACTGCCGCCCACACCGCAATAAACCCCCATAATACCCAAACATCATCAGAAGAAATCAAAGAATGCAAAACCCCATCACCCCTATTGTTAGAAAATTAAGACATATTATAATAGCCGATGAACAGAACAGCAAGTCCAAAAAAAAGTTTTTCTGAAAAAGCAGTTGACGAATAGAGGAGCAGGTTATATAATAGAACTTGTCAGAAAGACAACAACATACCCAGCAACACATACATATCATGATTCCGTAGCTCAGCTGGGAGAGCGCTACCTTGACAGGGTAGAGGTCGCTGGTTCGAACCCAGTCGGAATCATTAGTACAGGTCCTTGGTAATCCTTGATTATCAAGGGCTTTTTCTATATAACAGGATTTTTAGTGTGAAGTATAACAGATGAATTGGTGGCAGATTGGTGGCAAAATCAATCAGTTTAATTCCTATTCAATAAAAGTAAGAGGATTTTATGCATTATTTTTTTTGCCTTCAAATAAACTATCAAAATGACTAGCCGCTGCTTCATCAGCACTTTCTAAAGCATGACCGTAAAGATCCATCGTTATTCCGATTTTGGAATGGCCTAGCCTTGCACTGATGGTTTTCATGTGAACCCCTTGATTAATTAGCAATGTTGCGGAAGTATGCCTTAATTCATGGAATGTAATACTAGGAAGTTCGTATTTCTTTAATCTTTTTCTCCACCAAGAGGTTACACTTGTTGGATGCATGGGCTTTCCGATGTCGGTACTAAATAACAAAAATCGGTCCCCACCTTCCCATTTATCTCCTAATAGAAGCCTTTCCTTTGCTTTTATTTGCTTATAACGTTTCAGCTGTTCAGTGACCCCTTGTGATAAAGAAATGGTTCGAATTGAGTTTCTAGTCTTAGGTGCTTTGAAAATATGACCTTCTTCTTTTGTGTAAGTTAATGATTGTTGTACATAAATCTTCCCTTTGTCTAAATCGATATGACTCCATTCTAACGCTAGGATTTCGCCCCTACGCATTCCCGTGGTGATTGCTAAAGTAACAATCATTTTCCATTTCATATCCTCCTTACGTAAGTGCTCCATAAGCTCATGTACTTGTTTTTCGGAGTATACGTTCCCTTTCTTAGATTCAACTTTAGGTTTTTTAACATTAGAAACAGGGTTTTCTTTTATAACTTTCCATTCAACAGCTCTATTAAAGATATTACGTAGAATACGATAATGATATTGAATCGTTGCGGATGAGAGCCCACCTGTTTTATCATCACCCCTTGATCCGTCTTCTTCGAGCGTTTTCAAGAAGTCCAATATTTGTAGGGGTTTGATTTGTTCCATTTGTTTATGGCCAAACTGGGGTAAGATACGTTTATACAAGTACCTTGAGTATGTTTCAAAAGTATTGGCGGATAACTGCTTTTTCGCATATTTATCTTTCCATTCTTCTACAAATTGGGGAAATGTCATTTTCTGAGGAGCTATATATTCTCCCGTTTCAATTTCAACTACAAACTTAGCAAGTTCTTTTTCAGCCTCAGTTTTATTTTTACATTTTACGGTTTTAGTTTTTCGGATACGTTTACCTTTTGAGTCAAAGCCTACTGGGACAACCAAACGAAATGAATCTTTACCTCGCTTTTCTACATATGCCATTTGTATCTCTCCTCGATTGTACGAATTTATTAAATTTGGTCAGTTTTCGGATGGTCCAAAGACCTGGGTGCAATTTATATTTCTCTCATTCTTTCTCTTAAACGTTGTTTCTTTACTCGATTACTACAGGTTTCACTACAGTACTTCGTATCAGGTCTTGAGGGGTTAAAGGGGCAATAACAGGCAGCACATACCTTTTGCCTTTTGCTAACCAATATGAATACCAGTGTATATAGACAAGTTAATAAATCATTAGGAATCCAAGTTGGGGTCCCTTTTAACTCTTCTATTGGTAAATAAGGTTTATTTTGCTTAATAGAAATTTTATGGAAGCTAGGTTTCCACTCTATTTTTTCCTCCACCGACCAAGTAATAAAGTTAAAGCCCCAAAATTGATAATAAGGTATAGGGGTTCGTTCTAAATCTTCGTCGTTTACTTTGGTTTGAAACCGATGTTGTTTTTCGCTACCTGTAATTTCATGAGTATATCCCGCTTCAATAGCTGGAATATCATTAAGTAATCGATACGGCCATTTATCAGAGTGTAATTCTCCTAATTTCCTTACCTCAATCCACTTTACCATGTCTTCAAGGTTACCATTAATCACCGTACTGTATCTTTTAAGGAGTACAGCTATCTTGTTAATTTCATCCCAAAATTGATCAATGGAAAGCTTTTTTGTATCTGTATTCAGGAAACCCCAATTTTGCAGAAACCTCTCAAACAACCTTTTTTCATTCGATTTCTTCCTTCTTTCGTACGATTGAATTATGTCCGACAAAATGCCAGTTGTCTTATCAGCGATACCATTTTCTCCGAAAAAGTCATATTCCCTTAAAATATTGTCCTTCCTTATAGCAACAATACTTCCATGTTCCTTTTCCTTTATGAGATCAAAGTCATATATCCTCTGCTTATATAAGAGTTCAAAACCAAAATGATACTTTTCATTCATTAACAACAACTCCTTTTAAAATGTCCACCCCTTTTTGTATCTTAAAATCTATAATATTTCGGGATATTATTAGGATACAACAAGAATAACAACGATTCAATAAAATATAAAAGAGGTGGACTTTTTGACAAGTAATCTAGAAATACGACGTGCGATAAAAAAAACAGGTTTGTTTCAATGGCAAGTCGCAGAACGGTATGGAGTTAGTGAAAGTCAGTTTAGCCGAATGCTTCGTCGTGAATTACCTGATGAGGAAAAAAGGTTAATCCTAAATATCATTGAACAGCTTAAGGAGGGGAAATGATGAGTAATAAAAATAATATCTGTAACTTAAATGCTGAAAGAAATACAATGACGGTGGCAGAAGCAGCACGGTATGTCGGAGTATCAAAGGATTTAATTTATAAGATGGTTAGGGAGGGGGGAATCCCGTTTGTTCGAATTGGGAAAAGAAGAATACTGTTTAGAAAAGACTCAATCGACAAATGGTTGTGTAGTCAAGAAATATCCTATGACTCTAGAAATGAGGAGTGGGAGGGGTGAATACAGTTAGTAAAATTAGTGTTGAGGAATGGGGGCAGCCAATTCTATTTGATAACGACAACCTTCCCCTTTTTCCAACAGAAATCTTCCCCGATTGGCTGAAAGATTATGTTGAGGCCGTTGCAGAAGAGACGCAAACTCCAAGAGATACAGCCGCAATATTAGCGTTATCAATACTATCAACAGCGCTCTCGGGTAAATTTAAAGTTAACCCTGTAGGGAATTGGATAGAGCCTCTTAATCTATATACCTTAGTTATCCTTCCACCGGCCAACAGAAAAAGTGCAGTATTTGAATTGATGAAAAGACCAATTATAAAATTTGAAAAAGAGGAAAGAGAAAGGAAACAGCCAGAAATTAACAAAAACAAGGTGACAAGAAACTCTCTTACAAGAAGGAAAAATCAACTTGAGCAACAATTTATGAAAACATCAGATGAAACCCTCTTGAATGAAATAGAGTCAATTGAAGAAAAACTTGGCGAAAACTTGCAACTTACCCTTCCTAGGGTGGTGGTAGACGATGTTACCCAAGAGCGCTTAGTTGGATTATTAAAAGAAAATGATGGGAAAATATCAATCTTATCCGCAGAAGGAGGAATATTTGAAATTATTGGAGGTAGGTATACAAACAGTGGAAAAGCAAACTTAACATTTTTTTAAAAGGTCATAGTGGTGATTACTGTACTGTTGACCGTATGGGAAGAGAAGAAATAATAGAGGAACCGAAAATTACCATGGGTTTATTTGTACAACCTGATATTATCAAGTCATTTCCTAATAGTTTTAATGGAAGAGGATTACTTGCTCGATTCCTTTATTCAATACCAAATTCCATTGTAGGTAAAAGGAAAATTAGGCCAAAGCCCATAGAAGGAAACATTCTTGATAAGTACATCAATACTGTACTCAAACTTTGTGAATTTTCTCCAAGTGACACAATTCATCTCCAATACGATACTGAAGCTGACTCAATTTTACAAGCTATGCAGCTAGATAATGAAATAAAATTAAGAGAAGATGGTGAGTTGTCTGATATTCCAGATTGGGGCGGCAAGCTAATGGGGCAAATAGTTAGAGTAACAGGATTGCTACATTTAGCGGAAGTTTTCGGAGAAAATGAAAAATTGAATGGCGGTGACATACCGAGAATGATAAAGGTAAGCACTGTAAGCAAGTGTTCTAAGTTAATTAATTATCTTTCAGAACATGCCAAGTCTACCTTTGGATGTATGAAAATAGATCAGAGAGTAGAAGATGCAAAATATCTGTTGAAAGTAATACTGAATAAAAGGTCGGATGTAATCCTTTATCGTGACATCCAACAACTTACAAAAAAAAGATTCCCAACTACAGACACATTGAAATCGACACTTAGCTTTTTAGAAGGGAGGGAATTAATAAAATTAATTCAATCTAACAAGAAATATATTATTCATGTGAATCCACAACTACTTGACAATAATAAGTCTACCCCCGTTACCCCAAAGGTCATAGATTAATTGATTCTTAGGGATTTAATAAAATCAAACACAGGTCATAGAATTCCCCGTTTACCCCCATTTTCTTCTATAGGGGGGAAATGGGGAAAGGATGACTAAAACAGATATTGTTACGCACCTCATGGTTACAACAGTTTTCAAACATGGGGGTAATGGGGGTAAAAATAACCTCTAATGTGAAGAATTTTTTTAGTGTATAAAAAGACACTATTATACCTACTTTTTGTTAAAGAAAAATCGCTCTAGCCCTTGATATAACAATAATAGCATGGGAGATGAAAAAAATGTCTATATCGAAGGGGAATGTCCGTTTAAAAAAACCCCAAGATGTCAGGAGAATGCTTGCAAGAGTCATTAATGAATTGCTACAAGAAGAGCCCCCCACTATCGAAAGAGCCAGAGTGATTGCTACCCTATCCAATAGCATTATTAAAGCTATGGAAGTAGGGGAACTTGACGAAAGGATGAAAGAGATTGAAAAGCGGTTAGAGGTGGAAACTTCATGAAAATACGTCAAAGGATAATTAAATCGGAAAAGGTATTATCAACTATAAAATCAAAGCAAGGGAAAAATGAAATAAATCCTGTACTTTCGTGGTTAATTGAAAATAATAGAGAATTTAGGGAATGCCTTAAGCAGCTTTGGAGATTGAGGTGGAAGGCAGAACAGGGTACTTATCAGTGGGAGCGTTGGCAAGAACCGTATCGAGAACAAGCTGGAACTCTTGTTAAACGCATGGATGAGCTTTTAGAAAAACATAAGGATTGTTTTGACAATAAAACCTGAGGGAAGGATAGGGGATTATTGATGTAGACAGTATTTTAGTAATTTCAAAGGAAAGCACAAAAAAGACAAGCCCTTTAAGGAGCTTGTCTAAAAAACGTAAACATAAACATAGATATAAACCCAACGTTGAGGGTTCATCTATAAAGTATTGTAGCGAATGAACCATCTGAAAGGCAATAGAAAATAATCGTAGAAAGACCACAGTTAGGTAAAACAATAGCTAAGCAAAAAGGTGCTTTTAGAGAAGGCAAAGCCCAACATACATTCCCATATATAATCTAATTTGTAAAAATGAGATTAACCAGTTTATTAAAGCGGTTAACGAGGATTGGAAACAGGTTTTGAGTGATTTCCATCTTAATATGAGTGGAAATGGATTAGAATTGAAAGATGCTGATCTAAACAATCCTCTAGAATTTAAGTTAAGAAAAACGAGTGAATTGCCTCCATATGTACAAGATATGATAAATCAAAAAGATATAGATGTAACTAAATATGATGAAATATCGCATGTATTTTTACTTTCGCTTGACGACTTCCTATTATCAATAACATAGCTCCACATTATGCATCCTCTCAGCATATCAGTAATTAAGAAGGACAATAAACATATTGTGCATAACGTAAGCTTCTGTGAAGTTAAAAAGCCGTTAGGTTTCGATTGAACCTAACGGCTTTTAAATATAATCTTTCTTCAAGTTAATTGATGCATTTGGCCACATTTTGATTTTGAAAATATGGTAATTAATGTAGAAAAAGGAACTAGAATAATATATATTTATTGTGAAATAAGGTTGAAATTTCATAATATTTCGGTGGGAATATAGAACTATTTACTGGGGGACTAATAGATGAGACAAAGAGCTTTAAGTTTATTACGTGCAATGGTGAATAATCAAGCTGTCTTTAAAGAGGATCAGTTAGAAGCAATTGAATCCGTATTAAATAGAGAGAAGACATTGGTTGTTCAACGTACTGGATGGGGAAAAAGTATGGTTTACTTTATTGCAACTAAATTATTAAGAGAGCAAAATGAAGGACCTACAATACTTATTAGCCCTCTCCTTTCTTTAATGAGAAACCAGATTGAGTCAGCGAGGAAAATTGGAATCAATGCTGTGACGATAAATAGTAGTAATGACGAAGAATGGGACGAAATTGATGAACTCCTTTCTAGAAATCAATGTGATATTCTTATTGTTTCTCCTGAACGATTATCAAATCAACGCTTTATTAACAATACTTTACCTTTAATAGAGAATAATGGAGGAATTGGCTTCTTTGTTGTTGATGAAGCTCACTGTATTTCTGATTGGGGGCATGATTTTAGACCTGATTACAGACGGATTGTTAGGATTGTTAATGGTCTTTCTCCCAATGTTCCTATATTAGCTACCACAGCTACAGCAAATAACAGAGTTGTTAGGGATATAGAAGAACAGTTAGGGAATGACTTAAAAATAATGAGAGGAACACTAAAAAGAGAGTCATTAAGGCTTTCTGTTCTACATATGCCAGATCATGCAAAAAGGTTAGCTTGGTTAGCAGAACAGATTCCCCAAATGAATGGCACAGGGATTATTTATTGTACTACCATCGGAGAGTGTGACAGGGTTTCCAGTTGGCTTCAGAGTCAAGGAATTAATGCTCTTCCATATCATAGTAGATGTGAAGATAGAGAACTGCTAGAAAGTAAGTTAATTAGAAATGAAATAAAGGCCTTAGTTGCAACCGACGCTTTAGGTATGGGTTTTGATAAACCTGATTTAGGTTTTGTGTTTCACTATAGTATGCCTGGTTCATTAGTATCTTACTACCAGCAAATTGGCAGAGCAGGAAGGTCCCTATCTAACGCTGATGTAGTGCTACTTTTTTCAGAAGATGATAAATTTATACACGAAGGGTTTATTGATAGTTCTTTACCAGAACAGAGCTATATGGAAATAATATTGAGTTTATTGATACAGTATGGGGGACTTAGTAAGTATGAGTTATTATCTAAAGTTAACTTTTCAAATGGACAAGTTGATCAATGTCTAAAGTTGCTTGAAATAGATCAACTTGTCTTTAAACAAGGTACAAAATTTTATCGGTCAGCCAAACCAGTTACTTCTGAGTTGCTGAAAAATGAAAATGTGCACCAAACCAAGATAACTGAATTAAACAACGTAGTGGAATATGCCAATACAAGCGAATGCTTAATGAAATTTATTTCAGAGGAATTAGATGATATTGATATAGACGATTGCGGAAAGTGTCAAAATTGCATTGGAGACAGTATCTTTCCTGAGGAAGTTAGCAGCAGCCTGTTGTGGGCAGCAAATGACTTCTTGTATAATCAGCCATTTGTGATTGAACCTAGAAAACAATGGCCACCTAATGGAGTTGGGGGGCTAAGAGGGAAAATTTCTGTTGAACTAAGAAACGAAGAGGGAAGGGCATTGAGTCTTTATGGCACTGCTGGTATCGGAAGAATGGTTAAGGTAGCGCGATATGAAAATGGGTATTTTGGAGAAGGTCTTGTAGAGGCAACAGTTCGTTTTATATCCACTAAATGGGACATGAATCCTCAACCCCAGTGGGTTACTTCAGTTCCTTCTCTGCGAAATCCGTTACTAGTCCAAAGCTTTGCTAAAAGTGTAGCTGAAAGATTAGGATTACCGTACCTTGAAGTAATCGATAAAGTAAAGCATACTACAGAACAAAAGTATATGAAAAATTCATTTCTTCAAGCTTCAAATGTTATAGATGCTTTTTCTGTTAACCAAGTTTGTCCTTCCACGCCCGTTTTGTTAATAGATGATATAATGAATTCAGGATGGACATTTACTATATGTGGTGTTTTGTTAAGAAATGCTGGGAGTGGACCTGTAATTCCATTTGCACTTTCTACAACGCCAAATTGAGGTGCGTAAAGATAATGAACCAAAATATATCGCCAGATAGTTTGGCAATTTTGTTATTGTGTTCAAATATTGGATTGAACAGCTTAAAAGGTAAAGAAACCAATTATAAGTCATTTAGTGATAAAGAATGGATTAAATTATCGCAAAGAATTGTTAAGTCTGAGGTGAAAAGACCATCAGCCTTGTTTAATTTGAGTCAAA
Source organism: Bacillus cabrialesii (assembly GCF_004124315.2). Lineage (GTDB taxonomy): Bacteria > Bacillota > Bacilli > Bacillales > Bacillaceae > Bacillus > Bacillus cabrialesii. The sequence continues at coordinate 1,296,673 of NZ_CP096889.1, forward strand.
TAGAAATCCAAGATTACCTACAATTACCTATAAATACTGCGGAACGAATAAAATATTTACTCGGTCGAACAGGTAGCTTAACTTTGGAGCTGGAAAAATTAAGTAGTATGGGGATATGGGTAATTACTCGAGCTGATCCCGCCTATCCAAAAAGGCTAAAAAAAATTCTTAAATTAGATTCACCTACAATTTTATACGGGGCAGGGAAAATCGATTTATTGAACGATCAGGGTATAGGTATTGTAGGATCTAGAGATGTGGATGACCAAGGGGCTGTTTTTACCGATAGATTGGCCAGAAGATGTGCTAAAGAAAAATTTACTGTGATTTCCGGTGGATCAAGAGGGGTGGACTTGACTGCACAAAATGCAGCTCTGGAAGAAGGCGGGAAAGTTGTAGCGGTGCTGTCAGATAGTCTAGCTAAAACCGTTCAAAAAAAAGAAATATTAGAGCATATCCTAAAAGGTAATTTACTTTTAATATCGGCTTACCATCCAAATTCTAGATTTTATAGTTACTCAGCTTTAGGTAGAAATAAACATATTTATGGCCTTTCAAAATATACAGTGGTTTCTTCAAGTTCAGCAGGCAAAGGTGGTACTTGGAAGGGGGCAATCGAAAATCTCGAAGCTAAATGGGTTCCTTTATTTGTAAGAGATGAAGAGGGAGTTCCTAACGGAAATATTGAGCTTATCAGCAAAGGTGGAATTGGAATAGGAACTAAGGATTTAAAGGAAGCTGAACGCTTGGAAACTTTATTACAAACACGAGTATCAAAACATATTAATAGTGAAGAAAATAATGCTTCTTACGAGAAGCGCACTAATATAAAAAAAACTATAGATTTATTTAACGTGGTATGGCCTTATATAGAGAGGGTGTTAAATAAGCCACGTTCAATAAAAGAGTTGTGTATGGAACTTAATATTGAGGAGTCCCAAATGGATGTATGGGTCAAAAAGGCTTATTCAAAGGAAAAAATAAAGTATGTTGATGAAACAAAAATTATTTCAACAGTGTTTTTTAATAAACAAGAGCACCAGAATCGTCAGATAAATATATTTGAGTTGCCCACTGACTAAATTAAAGGGAGAATTAAATTTAATCACTAGGCTATCTAGTAATTTTACTTTTATATTAAGAAATTTAGGCACCCAACCTATATTGTTGGGGGCCATTAAGTTATGACCACATCTCGACCACGAAACATATAAAACCGTATATTATTTTATTTCTACTTTAGATAATAAAAGTTGGATAAACCTTAATTTAGCAAGGTTTGTTTTATTCCATGTTTTTTCATATTATAAACACACATAAAAGAATGTAAGAAGTATGGTCTTAAAGGTGTTCGTCGTGCAACTCAGTTTTCCAAACGTTAATTATCAACATTTTAAAGGTTCTCAGCCATCCTGGTTGGGGGTCTTTTTTATGGCTGATTAAAATTAAAATGGAATTTCTGTTGTTTGTAAAAAAAGGTGGGTTTTTCCTGAGATAATGCCTAGTTTTCTATTTCATACTAAAGGTGAGTGTTTCTAATTAAAAGGAGGTTTTTCGAGTGAATCAAACACTTAATCTGTGTGCCCAAATGAACTTAACCGATGATCAATTTGTCGATGCGGCTCGCCTAGCAATTCTAGAGAATCCTGAAAATGCGCCTGATGCGGATGTTATGGCAGGTGGAGACGTTGACAGCTACGAAATGGCTGTACAAGTCAAAAAGAAATGGAGCAATGGTAGAACACTGCGAGTTCGTTTTCTTGACGGAGATCCTGTTGTTCATGAAAAAGTCAAACAATATGCTAACCAATGGAGCCGCTATGCAAATATTAAATTTGCGTTCGGCAATGACCCCGATGCTGAAATTCGAATTTCGTTCCAACAGGAGGGTTATTGGTCGTATGTCGGAACGGATAATCTGGCTATCCCTAAAAATCAAGCAACAATGAATTTCGAAGGATTTAACCCAAATACTTCTGAAGATGAATTTTCTCGCGTGGTATTGCACGAATTTGGTCATTGTATAGGTGTCTCGCATGAACAATCTAGTCCCGGAGCAAATATCCCTTGGGATAAGCCTGCTGTCTACGAATATTACAAGAAAAGGGGATGGCCGCCAGAAGTAGTTGATCATAATGTATTGGCCAAACTTGATCCACGGAAAGAGAAGATTGCATTCACTATTCATGACCCTAAATCCATCATGCAGTATCCTGTTCCAAACGAACTAACCATTGGAGATTATGAAATTGGTTGGAACACTACTTTGTCGGAAACAGACAAGTGGTTTATCGGCAAAATGTATCCTCTTGGAGCGGGAGCTGTTCAAGACGCCGAAATCGAAAAGTCAGCGGTTGCAGCTGCAATTACCGAGAGTGACCCACAAAGCTCTTTTGCTGAAAGGGGCTAATTTGTCTAAATTCAGATACGAGTGAACCTCGATCTTCTCTTGAGATCGGGGTCCTTATACAATAAGAGCACATCTAGGAAAAAAGGAGGCTTTCCTATGTCAACGATACCGCTTAACTACTGTATCCAAATGGTCTTACCTGAGGACAAACAGGTCGAAGCAGCCCGGCTGGCGATCTTAGAGAACCTAGCAAATGCGCCGGACCATGATGTCTCCGCAAGAAGAGACATTGACAGCTTTAAAATGGCCCTGATCACCGGTAAGATGTGGGCAAACGGACGTACCCTCCGTGTTCGCTTTCTTGACGGAGACCATGTAATCCAAGAAAAGGTCCAAACCTATGCCCAAGAATGGAGCAAATACTGTAATATCAAATTCGACTTCAATAACTCTCCTGAAGCTGAAATACGGATTACATTTAAAGAACCAGGGAACTTTTCTTATATCGGCACGGATTGCCTCGTAATCCCTAACGACCAACCAACTATGGGTCTCCCGTTATCCCTTAATACCCCAGAATTAGAATTTTTAAGATTTGTACTGCATGAATTTGGCCATTGTATCGGATTAATGCATGAACATGTTAGCCCGAATGTAGACATCCCTTGGGATAAAGATGCCCTTTATCGTTACTATAAGGAAAGATTAGGTTGGTCCGAAGAAATGATCAACAGTATCTTTTTTACAAAGCTCGATCCAGGAACATCTATCTACAGCGAATTCGACCCGAAATCCATTATGCAGTTTCCTGTACCAAATGAACTAACAATCGGGGATTTTGAAATCGGTTGGAATACGACACTTTCAGAAATAGACAAGAAGTTTATCGGTCAGGTATACCCCCGATAATTCCTACTTTTATGAACGTTATAATGGAAAATGGAAGGAGAATCTGTTATGGAAACGTATGGCACAGGCTATATTCCCAGCCCCATTGACAAACGGGACTTGATTATGGAGGGGTTCCTGCCCCTTGTTCTCCTGACGCCTGAGATTGATTATTCGACTAACAAGGTGGAAGTTCGATTTCAAGGAACGAAGGATACCTGCGTCGGTTTTGCCTTTGCTGCAATGAAGGAGTATCAGGAATTGAAGGAACACAAACGTTACATTCAATTTTCTCCGTTATATCTATATCAAAAATGCAAAGAGGTCGACAATATCCCGGATGAAGGTACGCATCCACGTGTTGCGGTCAAAATTCTTCACAAGGAGGGTATTTGCGAAGAAAGTTACCATCCTTACAAAACGGAGGAAGGTATCCCACCCCTACCAGGTGCCGAGGAAAATGCTCTCCAATACCGTATCCATGCATACGCTCAATTGACCAATGTTCAGGCTATGAAGAGAAGCCTTTCGGTAAATGGTCCGTTTGTAGCTGGGTTGCCCTATGTGATGACCGATTGGCTCGTAACCGCTTCAATAGATGGTATGATTCCGATGCCGCAAAACGAGTCGAAGCTGAGGACTGGGCATGCCATTTGTATCGTCGGCTATGACGATGACAAACAAGTGTTCAAATTTCAAAACTCTTGGGGACCAAAATGGGGTGATGGTGGATTCGGCTATCTGCCTTATGATTATATGGAGAAATACTGTAAAGAAGCCTACGGAGCCACTGACTTAGTTCATAATCCAGAAGCCCTTGTTAAACAAAAAGAGGCAGTTCTCCTTGAACGAGGCGAGGAATTTGTCGTCAGCCGGGATGAAGCGGACCGCTATGGAATCCAGTAAATGAGGTTATAATTATGATACAAGCAGGACTTGAATCTAATGGACAGACGGTTATGGTGCAGGTGCAAAAACAACTCGAAATCCTTCTCCCTTCCAACCCAACCACGGGTTATATGTGGGTGGAGGTAAGAACCACAGATTTGCAAAACTTGCGATTGGACAGTTCGGATTTAATCACGGATGGATCTGTTAAACAGTATGGAAAAGGTGGGCATCAACGCTGGCTGTTCACTGCTGTCAGTCCCGGTCAGAGTAACATTTTGTTTCAGTACCAACAGCCTTGGGATGAAACGACTGTGGATCAAACATTCTTTTTGACCGTTGCTGTCACTGAATGAAAAAAGCCCTTCTAAATGAGAAGGGCGCAAGCACTCACACCTTAGTTTTAATACCCGCAGTGTTATTATAAAAATGAAGCTCTAAGGTATTACTGGGTAAGTTTGTGTTTGTTTTAGGATTCTTTACAACTTATTAAAATTTTTATGGTTACATTTTTCTACTGGTTTAACTGAATGCCTATTTTCATCTGTACACCAAGATTGGGATTGGAGAGCTAGAAAAATTGCTATCCATCTGTTTTCTTGTTCAAAATGTATTAAGATTCCTCCGTCTTGCCATATTCCGTTATCTTTTTTCCAGGGCCCCACATTTCCTTGGTTCATATGAATATCATGTATACCATTACTAGGTGAAAAATTAAAATACTTATCTGGCTTATTTTCCTTTGGCCCCCATTTATCCCCGAAAGCATATATTATAGGCTGACGTATCAATAGCTTGCTTAAAATAATGCTGAATTTTTTCATTTAAATCGTTATCTGGACCCTCTGCATCAGCCGGTAGGGGAATCATTTTACTAGGATCTAATAAATTTCCCCTTATATAATCAAGCCCGATGTCGAGATTATTATTCTTTATAGAAGTAAAACCAAATTCTAAATCAGGTAACTTTGTAATGTCTTCTGAGTTGAAATCTTCACCAACAAAATATAGTACTTCTGAAGGGTGAGCCTGGGATTTTATATTAATGGCTATTCGATATTTAGTACCCTCCTCATCCTGGATAAGTACTTGAAAATGAGGCTTGTCTCCTCTTCCTATCATAGTTTCGACTGCTTTACCCTTTAAAACCCCATATTTTTTAAAGGCAACTTTCATTCCCCTGTTTCATAAATTAAATAAATTTATTTAATGCTTATAGTGTCCTCCAAACTATTCTTCCCGAGTATCTCTAGATTATGTTACTTTACTCGGGAAGCGCAGCAGATGAGCTTTGTTATTTAATGATGTAAAGGGTTTCATTTTAAGGTGTAAATCGATAAAAACATCAGTAAGCCCCATGACTTCGAAAGAAAATCTGGAGCATATATCATATAGTATGGCTAGAGTTAATTTATTTTTGACCACATTCTGACCACCAAACGTATAGAATGGTATATTATTTCATTTTATTTTCAGCTAATAAAATTGATTAAACCTTGATAGAACAATACTTGTTTTATTTTGTGTTTCTCCATATTATCTGCCTAAATAAAAGAGCGTAAAAAATACGGTCTAAAAGTTGATTATTGTGGAAAAGCGTAAGGAAAAGTGCCCTACCCAATGCTCATAATTTTGCTCATAGACATTTTTTCTTCTATTTTAAAATATTTTAAGTGAAAGATGAAAAGCCTATAATATCAGTGATTTTATAAACCTATTTTCTTCTATAATATAAATATACCTTGATGAACGGGCGGCATGATGCTATCATCATAAACCCCTGAAAAATAGGGGTTTTTAAGTGGATAAAAGAAAAATGCTCATACTTTTGCTAATAGTAGCAAAAATAATCACGTACGTATTCGCCCATCGGACCAGCTACGTTGGTGAATTAATTCTTCCTGCCCGATGAGAACTACCGTCATACTAATTCCCGAGTGATCCGTCGATCCGTCCGATTGTTCCCCGTGCTTTGCTATTCAAAAAAAGTGACCGCTTCCCAGTGGAATACCGAAAAACGGTCTCAGTCTCAGGGATAATAGTGGTCGGTTGCGTCAGTCGTGCAACCCCGAAGAAGAACATGCGCTCACTTCAGCGACAATGACAATCGAGGAGCGAGGATACGTTATATCATGGACGTTCATGATTCGATAATTGTCCACTCTATCATCAAATCGAAACACATCCACCATTAGTCGCATAAAGGCAATGTACTGGATAGCTGCAACCACAAGAACTACAACCACAGTGACAAACCAATCCATCAACCAGCTTAGGATTTGGTTTAGCTCGCGGGGAAGCGGAGTCTCTAACTGGACATCAATCTTTTGAGGATCAATGTATACGGATGGTATAAGCATCACGCTGGATTGCCCTTCGCTTGGGGAATCGGAAAGCACGCTAATACTCCATTCCGTGTGCGCGTCCATGATCGACATAGAATACCCTACCGTTTCTTTGATAATCGTGTTTTTCAAGATAGGATCCCGAAGCCCCGCCGTTAAGCTGCCCCCTCCGCCAACGGTGACCGGAGCCGCAATACCGTTACGCACGACTTGAATATCTCCGATTTCCGTTTTGAAGTAATTTTCAACACTTGCGTATAACGAGCCCCCCTTAGATTTTTTAGACTTATCCCCCGATCTCCGGTGAGGCGTAGCTAGGACATTCAAGGCCGCCTCGCTGAAGGCGAGGGAAATCCAGCGTCGAGCATCCGGTATCGTTTTTTTCATCCGGGGAGGAAAAGCAATATCCTCCCTACAAATACACGGCGGTGGGAAATGATGCGATATAAGCGTGAACAAAGGGAGCAGATAACCGACCTCCTCTGAACCAGTGTCTGTATCTACAGTAACCGATCTATACTCGAATCTTCGAAAGATAAGCTCATACCCGTCAGACCGATTCCAAGAGTTGGTCATAGGCGCCTCGACGACCAAAGAGGAGAAGTATTGAGATATCCCTTTACCGGTTCCCGCGATCATGTTCTCAATGGTTTTCTCCAAAAACCGAATTAAAGCATCATTAGTTCCGAAATGTTGGATTACCGACACTGGATCGATGATCCGTGTGTCAATGCCGGGTTCCATCATGCTTCCATCCAGTTTTAACTGGAAGTACGGCGTAACATCCGACCGTCCCACAGCCATGTCTGGATCTGCCAATATGGTAAAAGAAACACGTGTACGGCTGATTCGATGTTCTGTTGTCCCGCTGTCTTTGTATACATCCAAAAAAAGGGCTACGTAGATACGGATTTTCTTCTTCGATACATCGACAAAAACTTGCATCGGTACGTGGTGAGACGGTGTTACCCCGTAATAAAGCTCATCCTGCGTTTCAATTGGATATCTTGAACCGATTTTATTGTAAAGCCCCATCGCAATGCCATCCGCAATACAATACTCGCTAATCCCGACACAGACGGGGGCCTCCACTCTAGCTGATGAAAGCAATTCGTTCGTAACATCGCCCAGCTTCGAAGAAGTTAATAATCTTGATACTGTAACACTCGATTGTTGTATATCCAAACGAGTGTACTTATTTACCTCTTGATCTTCCAGTTGGTACATATGGGTCTGAACTAGAAGAAGTCTGCCATCGGGGGAAACCTGGGAAATTGTTCCGACGTCCTCAGGTGATAGTTTCACTTGATGAACCGTCCTTGCGGTCGTTTTATCCCATATTAACACGACGGCACTCTCGGTTTGCGTTGAAACGAACCAGTTATCGCCAACATTAGAGGGATGAGAATTATGGTAAAAACCGTAGCCTATCTTCCCCTCGTATATCTCACCTATCCTTCCTCCGGTGTCTGCAGACCACCGAATAGTGTCGATTTGCGACTCACCGTATTGAAGACATTCCAATAAGGGGGTATCAATGTATGAAGCTAATATCTCTTGACCATCATGGTCGAACATCATTTTGGTTAAATACTGCCCTTGCGGACTTGGAATCGAAACAATCCGTCTTCCTGAGTCGACCTCGTACACCTCAATGGGGCGATCCAATTTCTTGCTATAAGCAAGTTTCTTCCCATCGAACGAGATCGCAGGGTTTAGACTAAAATCAGCTCCCTGAAATCTCGGTCCGATCGCTTCCCCATTTCTTGCGTCCCAAACCTGAATGTTCCCATCCGAAGAAGTTGACATCAAACGAGACCCATCCGTCCGATTGAATACAATGCTAGTTATGGCGCTTTCATCTGCCTTCCATTGAAGGCCTGTCGGCTCCCCCTTCTCGAGGTCCCAGATTTGAATATATCCCTTCTGATCTCCAATGGCTAACTCATGGTTGTTCAGCGGGCTTACAGCAATGGATTTAACCGAATAAGGCGGATGAAGGACTCGTATCGTATTTCCATTCTCATCGCAATACTGAATCGAGTATGTACTAGGAATGATAATATGTCCATCATTCGTAACCGCCGACTCGCCAAAGTACGCAAGTTCATCCCCATCTCGATCAAATTGCGTTTTGATGCTCCTGTTCTCCAAATCTACGACGGTGATCCGAATGTTCCTTGCCAAAAACATCACTCCTTTTCCGAAACGTTATTAGATACTCTGTTAACATTTTCTTAATACAACATCCTTATTCAGGAATTTGTATTATTTTTTGAGACACCTAAAGGGTATGAAGGAAGTAGGTTAAGGAGGCAGCACATTGAAAATCAAAAGTAAGAAAAACAGGAACATAAATATTCATTGGAGGAACTGCTTGCTTTAAAGAAAAAAGGGTGCTCTTGCCTCTGGAGCATCCCTTTTTGGTATAGAGAGGGAAAAAAAAAGACATGTCTTTTTTCTAATTGAATAAGGAGTTCCGTTCTTTAACCAAAAATCCTTTTCCCAGCCTATACTTTTTAAACATGTATCTACAATTAGTAAGTGCAAACTCGATCTGTTCTTATAAAAGGGCCAATCTGTCGATAAACCCAATTGTTGTTTTCAAAAACATAAACATATGGTGCTACTATGAGTGTACCATAAGGGTCAGTTGGCGACGATTTAGCACAATACATAAAGTAACCATCTGGTGCAAATTGTTGTGAAGCTGGTGGATAAAACCCATGTGGTTGGCCGTACATACCCATCACTTCCTTCCTATAAACTTTACTGTCCAGTTTATGAATGAAATTTTAATATGGTATTTTGTACATTTTTAAATGGGTCAATGTCCACAAAAGAAAAGCTCACCTATAATATCACCAAAGGAGTAAAGTCCTGAATTTTATCTTGGACCCCCTAAACCACATTTAAGAAAATAATAGCCGTTAGTCTTTTTTAGACTAATAGCCAAGTTAAAAATGCTCATATTTTTGCTCATAGTATTTTTATATTGTAATTAAGATTATTTAATAAATTAGAAAGAAAAGCGGTAATACCAAGGTTATTTTATAACGATTTTTTTGTATTAGACCCCTTCATGAATGGGCGGCATGATGTAATAAGATACGATTGAAGCTATCTTGTCGTCTGTACTAATTTTTTGATTTATCAGTCTCAGTAAATCGCGATTTGCAGGTGAACATTCAGTATATTTTCTATATGTCTATATTCAGCACACAAGACATATAGAATAAGGAGACATTTGGTGGTAAATTGGTGGCAACATTTATCATGCTGCCACCAATAACATCTGTCTAAACCATATTAATTTAAAAATAGAGCCTATTAAATCAATGTCTTCAAACTCAAACTGTTATAATCCGACTCACTTTCCTACCTTGACAGGGTAGTGGTCGCTGGTTCGAGCTCAGTCGGAATCATAGCTTAAACCCTTGCGCAGCAAGGGTTTTTTACTTTTTATAGGGGCTGTCGGTTTATTAATGCGGTATATGATTTAAATGGAAACCCAGGAATAAATATTGAGTTGAGAAGATAAAATAAAAACCCCATTTCTAAAGTGCAAAATGGGGGTATTTCTTAATATCATTTTAAGTTGCTGCTCTATCTGCGACCTTATAAGTGGACAGCTCAGAAAGAGCATATGAAGCGCTAGATACTCCAACAACGCCAAGCAAGAGCGCTAAACAAATTGCAATTTTACGTTTTTTCATTTAAATGTTTCCCCCTTTGAATTTGTTTGCGTGCTTCAATTGCCATTTGATAAAAATCGACCGCATCATGTCTGTCTTCTTTGTTGGTCAAAAAATCAGCAACAGCGTATTCTTCCATATCACCGTAAAGGTTTTTCTCTTTGAAGAACTTGAACACTTCTCTAAGTGTTTGTAAGTCGAATGATAAATAAAGACTTTTAACCAGTTTTAATTTCTCGGTTACTTCCTGGTTGTTGTGTCGGGCAGCAACCTTCTGACCTTCCTGGTATAATTCTAATGCAGTCTTTAAATCATTTTTCTTTGCTCTGACATATGCCAGGTTAAAAATCGCTTTGGACTCATAAATGTGTTTTCGATCCTTATGAATTTCATAGGAAATTTGAAAATATTTCTCATCATTGTCAAGTTATTCAAGGTAATTATAACATAATTCCACGTTAAAATGAGCTGAACCAATTAAATGTTGCTCCCCTATTTTTTAGCATCATTTAAGGCTTTTTCAGCTGTTTCTAAAGCATCCTCATAACACTGATAAAAGGACGATTATACATCATCCATCTTAGAGCCACTTCCTATCATAATTTTTATTTCGATGCTTCGTTTGGTAAAAGAGAAATTGATAAGCCAGAATTTTAATGATGGATTTCAATAAAGAATTTATAAGAATGCAGCGAATTAAAGTAAACATGACGGACAAACTTATAGGGAATAAAAAGAAGAAAGGAGGATGAAAATGAAAAAATGGCTGCAAATCATAAGCGCGTTGTGTCTATCCAGTCTTGTATTAATGGGCTGTAATAATGATCAAGACAATAATGATAATGATAACAATACTCCAGATGTTGAGGAGAACGATCAAGATAATAACGGCAACAACCAAGATACTGACGATAACAACGCTCCAGGTGTCGATGAGGATGATACCATCAATCAAGATGATGAAAAAGATAATGATCCTGATCCTGAAGATCCAGTTGAGGATGCTGAAGATACCGATAAAGATAGAAAAGACGAATAAGGAAACTGTACAAATCATTGTTTGAAAAAAACCCGCTCTCAGTTTAGAGGGAGGGTTTTATCTCTTTGCACTGGATTTTAAAGACTGGAACGAAAGCAAAACTAGAAGTAATAAAAGAAGCCCTTCTTACGGACCTATAGTGTTTAAGGTGATGTTATTTTTGCTCAGCGGCTTGTTTAAGAACCGCTGTTTATAAACTTAGTGTGTGCTATAAAATTCTCTTTTTTTCAGTTGTTTAAATACTCATCCAGAGCGACTTTCGGAGACTCTGTATCATGGAAAATGCTCATTCGGGTGATGTCCAATAGGATCTCTCGCAGAAGGCAGAAAAACTAACAGAAAACTGCTGAAGAAGTTGGAAAAATAAGCATTAAATCCTTTTCTGGATATGGTAAAATTTATGTTGGAGAATGAAAAAACACAATTCGGTTGGTAGTCCGGATGCATTCATTATAATGTCAGTAACCTTCCCCTCCTCGGGATGTCCATCATTCTTTCGTATCTTTTATGAGGAGGGAATCGTTATGAAATTAACGGTTTACTATGATGGCCAGTTTTGGGTAGGCGTCATTGAAGCAGTGAACAGTGGAAAGCTAAGAGCCTTTCGCCATGTATTTGGCAAAGAGCCAAAGGATCCTGAAGTATTAGATTTTGTTCATCACCAACTCTTACATACCATCTCCCAAACTGAGCAGGAAGGAGTCAGCTTAAAAGGCCAACCCCAGAAGAAGATCAACCCAAAAAGATTGCAGCGTCAGGTTTCAAAAGAAGTGAAACACGCGGGTGTGACTTCTAAAGCTCAAGAAGCGATAAAACTAGAGCTTGAAGCAAGAAAACAAAAGAAAAAGCAATGCACGAAAGAAATGCGAGAACATGTAAAAGAGCAGAAGTATATTCTAAGAAAGCAAAAAGCGAAAAAGAAGCATAGAGGTAAATAATTCAAAAAAAGCAGGGATAGGGCCTGCTTTTTTATGTTATAACGTAACTCCAATGCATAAAGTCTTTTGATTTATGGTCCAATGTAAACCCTAATTTCTTCAAAATATGTTGTGAACCTAAATTATCATGTTCACATCTTGCCGTAATGCGATTCACGATGTCTTGGCTTAATGCCCAGTTGATTAATTTTCGGGCAGCCTCCGCACAATAACCATTGCGGCGATGGCTTTTATTTGTTGCAAAACCGATTTCAATCATGCCGTTTGTGTCTGGATCGCCTAAAAATCCGGTTCCTCCAACAATTTCATGATTGTGCTTTTTTAAGATAAGCCATGAATCAAATCCTTTCGTTCCGTTGTTTTCAACTAATTTTTCACGGAAATAAGGTATGGCTTCAAAAAAATCAGGATCAGGCCATTCGCCATTTGTTTGATAACCCATATCTTGTATAGCCTGGTGATTTCGTTTAGATGCGGCGTCGAGAAGGGGAATATCAATCGTTCTTAGCAATAAACGATTCGTTTCAAGAAGAACCATATGGCTATCCTCTTTTCTTTTTACTGGAAAATCATAATAACATTATACAGAAAATGAGGAAGAACATTTTGTTTGCGAACATAAGGGGAGCAAACTTTCTGCCTCACTGCCTTGAAGACAAGAAATCACCTCATACATTAATCCAAAATGGGTAGGAAAAACGCTTGTGTCAAAGCAGCATTCCTACCCGTTTTTCTGTTTCTGCTAAAAACATTATTTTGTTACCTTTTCGCAATCAAATAAAGCGATAGGGCTCTTTGGGTTTGAACAGGATTATGAATGATAATGACCCATTGGTTTCTTCTCCTTGGAAAGCTTGCAATTGCATACAATGGAGCGGTATCACGCGGAGTAAAACCGCCATTTACCACGTTTATATCTCTTCCCTCGAGATAACAAACAAGGTATTCACCGGGATTTATGACCTGTTGGTTCGTCCATGCGTAAGAATAAAAGCCGTCTCCGAGATCCTCAGAGGCAGATGGCGGGATAAAGCCATCTACATTCAATGTGATTTCTCTTCTTCGCTGTCTTTCTGAAAAGTCTGGACTTCTTTGCGTGTTAGGAGTATGTGAAAAGTAAGGAATTAACGCAGGACCATAAAAATAATGATACAAAGCAACCACTCCTTAATTTTACATTCATACAAATTGTATGTTGCTGCATTTCGTTCATTCCTTTTTGTTTGTGTTTTGAATTTCTGAGGTTTTTCTCTTTTTGAACATGCAGGTTAGTAGAATATGTCTGTTTTCGGTGATAGTATTTTATATATTGATGATGTATTTTTAATGATTGATAGCGGGGGAATAGTATGGCGAAAAAAATGGCAAAAACCAATGCGGTTCGAATGGTAGAACAGCAGAACATCTCCTATGAGTTGTTAGGTTACGAAACAGAAGGCGGCCAACCGGCAGATGGCATCACCGTTTCTGAAAAAATCGGATATCCTGTCGAGTATGTATATAAAACTTTGGTGGCAACGGCAGGAGCAAATCGTTATTACGTCTTTGTTGTACCCGTTGCTGAGGAATTAGATGTAAAAAAGGCGGCCAAAGTAGCAGGAGAAAAGAAAATAGAAATGATTGCAATGAAGAAACTTTTAGAGGTAACTGGATATGTTCGCGGCGGCTGCTCACCAATTGGCATGAAAAAATGGTTCCCAACCTATATTAATGCAGCCGCTGAAACACTAGATTTTATCATTGTCAGCGCAGGAAAAATCGGCATGCAGCTCAAAATAGCGCCACAAGATTTAGCAAAAGCATGCGATGCCTCATTTGCAGAAATTGTATAGATGGCAGGCAATGAGAATATGAATATAGTGTAATCGAAGAAGCTTAGTCACATAGACTAAGCTTCTTTGGCATCTCGTTCAAATATGATTTCAAAATAAGCAGCTGATCCATACGCATCGATACTGGGAGCAAAAATCTGAACGAATTTCCAGCCTCTATTCGCATAGTCGTGGATGATTTGCTGGTAGTCTTCTTTAGGCCGTCTTCTCATTGTACTCAGTTCAACTCTAACGAATTCATACTCTTTCATCGTTTCATCCCTCCTATTAAGGTATACGTAAGAGTGAGGGGGATGTTCCAAAAATCTGGTAAAAATTGAACCGTAACAGTTTGTTTATTTCTCCGCCAAACCAATCATTGCCATATCGAGGCTTGCATAATTGCCGCATAACCCCTCAGGAGTTAGGGGAGCCATTGAACTTACGGATTTTGTTTTCATGATTCGTAAGTTTTCCGAACCTCGGATTCTGTGAAATGCAGATTTGGTAAGTTCTTAACACTAACCCTGCCTGACTGTCAGGGAATGCCATACCAAATTCCCATTGTTTTTCTTCATCTTAATAAGCATACAAACCGAACAAAATGATCAAGAAATCAAAAAGGCACTTCATCAGCAGTCCAAATGAATCTCTTTCTTATTAAATTTGACTGAGTAGATGAGTAAAAAAAGTGTGGCCAGAACATATAGAAGAGAGAGGATCATTAACATACTCATAACAGGATAGTGTTTAGCAGAATAGATGAAAAAATCAAGCTGAGAAATTTGCTTGGGACTGGTGATGGTATCAATTCCATTAAGGTGTTTTGAAATTTTAGCAGTATAGTTCCAATCAAATCGATCTGAAACAAGCTCGCTTCCTTGATACCAATTGACAGCGGCTAAAAACAGAAAAACCATAAAAGAACATCCAAGCTGCACAATGAAAAGCATGCCTTTCATTTTTATAAACCCCCAAATCATTGAACATAGAAAAAACCAAACAATATATTACCATGATATGGTTATTTGGTGCAATTACTCTTTCTGTTCTTACATGCTAGATAAAGACAAAGTCTATTTTTTTGTTTGTTTTTGGCTTATAATACCTGATGATGGAAAAAGATTTCGGTTTTATAGACTGGAGATTCAGATGTATTTTTTAGCAATTTTATTATTGTACTTTAGTTTACACCCGATAGCAGGCTGGGGGACGTACTGTCTTTTCGTTTATGGATTTATTTTTTCATGTATTGGTTTTAAGAAAAAAGTGCATTTTCCGATTCACTTATTAAGGATACTATTTATTTTTTTCATGCCAGTATGTAATGTTCTGCTGTTTTTATTTTCATTAGGAGAGAGTACAGCAGCAGACGGTTCAAGCTATCCGCCGCTTAGTTTATCGCAAAAGATCTGTTTTTTCTCGGAAGCAGTTTTCATCTGTTCGCCTGAGCTTTACAGATGGCTTAATAAAAAAACTGGGATTTCAATTAATCAAAACACCCAACGCTGAGGACACGGTTTGTATCAGGCTGGACTGTCCCTCATCATTTATTTTGTATTTCAGTAATCATTTCAAGAAAGCGATGGTATTTCATGAACAAAGAAACGCTAAAAAACATACTCATGATTTTTACAATATGCGCAAGCCTTCGAGAAACCGATGGTATGCGTATTGCTGATAGCTGGATTTTGAGTGAGATCGTCCGATTTTTGATTTGTATGGCTGTGTTTTTTGCCGTGACATGTCTATTAGAGGCTGTTTTACCAAACAAAAAAGGGTCACATTAATGTGTGACTCTTTTTGCATCATCTGATCAAAAACATGACAAATGAATCAATCATCATGATCAAAAACAGCAAGCAAAAATAAATGAGCGAGTAGACAAACATATCCTTTGCCCACTTCACGTCATCGTCTGTTTTGAATCCCTGGATGCTTTTTTTGATCCATATGCCTCCGAGGACCAAGGCAGCTAAGAAATAAAATGGGCTCAGATGGCCGGTGCCGAGAGAAAAAGGCAATAATAGCGTGACCGGCACCAAAACTGCAATATATCGGATCATTTTTACTTTCGTTATATGATTTCCTTTTACAACAGGCAAGAGCGGAACACCCGCCGCCCGATATTCCTCTTTGCGCCTGATTCCAATCGCCCAAAAATGCGGGGGCTGCCACAGAAACATAACCGCATACAACAGCACTGCCACCATACTGATTTCTCCAGATACGGCACAGTACCCCATCAACGGCGGCGCGGCTCCAGGAAAGCTCCCGGCAAATGTGCTCCACACAGAGGTTCGTTTCACCCATACTGTATAGATAATCGCGTACAAAATAAAGGCGGCCAGTCCGAGAAGGGCAGTTAATGGATTGAGGGAATACAGCATTGCAAGACCAGCGATCCCTAAAACGGAACCGTACGTTACAATCATGGCTGGCGACATTTTCCCAGTGACTGAGGCCCTGCTGCGGGTGCGTGCCATTTTTGCGTCCATATGCCGATCAAAAAAGTTGTTATAAACAGTGCCGGAAGCCATGACAAATGCGGTTCCAAGCATTGCTGTCACCATCGTCATCAAAAAGGCCATCCCTGATAATGGTTTATCTGCGCTTGCAAACGCGATCCAAAATCCGCCGAAGGCTGCTATTGAGTTTGATATGATAATGCCGGGTTTTGCAAGTTTAATAAAATCGTAAACTGTTACCCGGTTCGAAGCTTTTATGTATTTTGTTTCAGATATGGCTGCGGAATCTCTTGCATTCTCCAAAAATAGACGCCTCCCCCAAAACTCCATGCTGCTGTTATCGTAACAAGAGGGCTATGGAATCACAATTATTTCCTATATTTGTCATGGTATTGTCATTTTTAAAACAAAAAAATGGGGAGCTGGACTGCCCCCATTTTGGTAAAAGGCGCTTAATATCAGTAGCCGCCGCCGTATCCTCCACCATATCCTCCGCCATATCCTCCGCCGTAACCATACCAAGGGTAGTAAGGCGGGCGTGGGCGCGGGTAATAGTAAGGCGGACGCGGATAAAACGGATAGAACGGTCTTGGGTAATAATAAGGCGGATAAAATGGCGGTCTCGGACGCGGATAATAATAAGGCTGTCTTTCATCATAAGGTGTAATTTGTTCAAATGTCTGTTCATTTAAAGGAAAATCCAAGAGGAAAACCTCCCTAGTTTTTTTATTCTTTTTACCATATTCTTGATGTGGGAGTTGGGTGTATGTACATTCGTAAATTCGGATTTTTTTATGATGAAATCCCTGAAAAAGGATTGACAAGAACTTCTAAATCTCATAGTATTACAAATGTGAAATAAATGTTACTCTAACGTTACAAAAGTATTTCAAATAGATGCAGTTCTCATTGATGAAGGATAAATCGAAACGGTTATGAAAGAAGGAATTTGGGTTGTTCGTAAAAAGAATCAAATGGTTTCATATATTAATTGCAGTTGTATGTGTGGCAGGCCTTATCGGCTTTTTCCATAATTCATTAAAAAAAGAAACGGTCATGAATAAAGTGAAAACGGATTCTCAGTATGGGAATGTGGAGATCGCAACGCTTGTGAATGACGGGAAAACGTTCAATTACGCGGTCAACTATCCCGTTTTTAAAAATAAAAAAATGGATGCGGCATTAAAAAGTTTCGCAGAGAAAGAGGTTCGCCAATTTCAGAAGGAAACCAAAGACGCAGATCAAGAGCATACGACAAAGCGCAACGAATTAAATGTCGATTATAAAATTGTCCATTATGCCAAACAGACAGTAGCGATTGTATTTCATGAATATAAATATTTCGGCGGTGCAAATGGACAAAACGTGACAAAGACGTTTAACTATGATTTTAGTAAGCAAGCTTTTCTTTCAATTGATGATATTTTCAAAGAGGACGCTGACTATTTACATAAGCTTTCCCTAATCGCTTATCATGAGCTGAAAAAAGATAAAGCCATTGCTGCGGACGATGCGCTGTTAAAGGAAGGAACGGCACCGAAAAAAGATAATTTCAGCCGCTTTGCCATCAAGGAAGATTATATCGAATTTTATTTTGATACATATCAGGTCGCAGCAGGCAATCTTGGAGAGCAATCGATTGCCATTAAGAAAAGCCTTTTGAAAGATATCGTGAAAGAGCAATATATGGATAAAGCAAAAAACAAAAATAAAATCAAAGAACAAAAGCCGAAGCATGAAGTGATTTCATTGCCCAAAGAGGAAACAATTGACCCTAATCAAAAAGTCATTGCGCTGACTTTCGATGACGGCCCGAATCCTGCGACAACAAATCAGATTCTGGACTCCTTGAAGAAATATAAAGGGCATGCCACTTTTTTTGTTTTGGGGAGCAGGGTGCAATATTATCCGGAAACGCTTAAAAGAATGCTGAAAGAAGGAAATGAAGTGGGGAACCATTCGTGGAGCCATCCGCTTCTCACAAGGCTTTCGGTGAAAGAAGCGTTAAAACAGATCAATGACACGCAAGACATTATTGAAAAAATAAGCGGATACCGCCCGACGCTTGTAAGACCCCCATACGGCGGCATTAATGATGAGCTGCGGAGTCAATTGAAAATGGATGTCGCGTTATGGGATGTGGATCCGGAAGATTGGAAAGACCGTAACAAGAAAACAATCGTTGACCGTGTCATGAGTCAGGCGGGAGATGGAAGAACCATTTTGATTCACGACATTTACCGAACCTCTGCCGATGCGGCCGATGAAATTATAAAAAAGCTCACCGATGAAGGCTATCAATTGGTGACGGTGTCTCAGCTTGAAGAGGTTAAAAAACAAAGAGAAGCGAATTAATACGAAAAGGCTGCCGCGGATATTGCCCGTTTGGACAGCCTTTTTTCTTTTTAATAAGAGCCTGTGGTGGCCCAAACATTCAGGTTGGGTCCTGAATACTTGCCGAAAGCGTAAGAAGTCCTTGGATCTAAATCATATACCATCGGTGTATAACAAGATTTTTGTCCGGCCACGGCTTTTCCGTTGCCGCCTGCAGAATCACAGTTATATCTCTTTCCGTCTGTGTTCCGGGTGATTTCCGCATTTGCTTCAAAGCCTGTCGTCAATGTGTTATTCATCGTGATTTTTGCCCAAGCCGTTTTGCATGTACTGCTGAATTTAAGCTCGACCACTCCGATGACTTGATTGCTGGCATTCACTAAGTTTGAGGATTTTTTTGTGGAGCCGCTGGATGCGCAATCATTGTAATAAGGGCTTTTTCCATCGTAGGCATGGGTTTCCGCATTGGCGGGCGCGCCTTTGGCGGCAAAAACAAATAGTACCGCGAATAACACCAATGAAGCCTTCGTAAACAGTCTTTTCATGTTCTTTATGACCTCCTTTATATGGCAAACAATACATCATACGGAGGAACAAGCGAAACATGCATGCTTTTTTGTGAACAATAAAGGCAGCCGGGAGGATGGAGTTCTGGCCGCCTTTGGTTTAGAGATTAAGCTTTTACATCAATGGTTTGTCCGAGCGTCGGATGCTGAATCATCTTTAAGGTTTGATCTGCATTTTGCTGGGCGGTGTCCAGCATTTTTTTCGTTAAAGCGATATCAACATTTTGGGCAAGGGATGCTTGATGCATCGCAACTGATAAAGCGGGAATATCCATCGTTCCACCTCCTATGCCTTTCCTATCGGCGGCTTTGAATCATTTTACAGTGAAAAATGGCTTAATTTTCTCTGTTGACCCTCACGCTGCGGCATACCGTATATTTTTGGCAAGGGGGGAATCAGGATGAATCTTGTAATGGAAAAGACCTTTGAGCAATACGAAAAGCTGTTTTCAATGGAAGAACAGAAAAGAGAGGATGAATTTCGGTATACGATGATGAAGCCGTTTGAAAACATGTGGAACGCCATCCAAGTTCCGCTGAAAGCAAAGGAGCCAAACGGCTATGATGTGGTGATGGCTGTGAAAATGCTTGGTTATTTGGATGTCTTTGATGCTGAAACCGGGCTGAAAGCACTGCGAATATTAAAGAAATCACATGCTGCAGAGACGGCTGCATCTGCGCTTTGGCAGTGTATGCGTTTTGCTGAGCGCAAACAGCTGCGGGTAAATGCCGACGAGATCAAATTCGGCCTTTACATCGCTGATCCAAAAAAGCTTCAGCTGCAAAAAGGGTACTGCGGGTTTGGCGGGATACCCGGTTTTATTCATGTCTGGATTGATCCGAACCGTTATAACTTGTCGAGGCTTCCCTCTATTATTGCTCATGAGTTTCATCATAATCTGCGGTTTTCGTATGCTGACTTCCATTATGGCTCTGTGAGTGTCGGGGATTATCTTGTGATTGAAGGGTTGGCTGAGTCATTTGCCAAAGAGCTGTTCGGCGAGGAGCGATTGGGTCCTTGGGTAACACGTTTTGATCAAGAAGATTTGCAGTATTCCATTGAAGTTATCCGTGAGGTGCTGGATGTGAAAGGCTTCTCGGAAGTGAGCCGTTACATGTTTGGTGATCAAATTGCCAAAGAACAAGGCTTTGAGCCTGCAGGATTATCGGCTTTTGCGGGTTATGCGGTAGGATATCATGCCGTTCAGTCATTTATGGATAAACATCAGGTCACGATAAACGAAGCCACGCTCTTGGATGCGGAGACCATTCTTTCTCAGTGCGGGCTGTTTTCCAAATGAAAAAAAGCGTCACATATTGAGGCGCTTTTTGATTTTCAGAACGAGCAGTTCTATAGCGGCACAGGCGGCAATTCCAATTGTATACGCTTCGATATCGCTCCATAAAAATCCATACCCCAGTACAAGTCCGCCAAGAGAAGTGTCTCTGATCCGGTCGATCCATTCGGCGTGGTACAGCTGGCTTATTTCAATGAAATAACAGAAAAAAAGACTAATCAGGCAAGTCTTCATTGTTTTCATCTTCTGAAATAGAAACCCGCATCCCGTAAAGATCATGGCGGCCCACAGCGAGTCCCCCAGATACGTATTGACGGTATCCGGCAGAACACTGGAGAATGCTCTAGATCCCAGCCCCAGTCCTATGATCAGCATAGTGAACGCTGCATATATCCATCGATTTCGCTTCATTAGAAAATTGATACCCCGTCTCTGTTTTATCTCCCATGTATTGTAAGAAATATATCTTCTATTTGTCCAATAAAAAAGCGGCTGAACAGCCGCAAAAAGGTTTATTTTGCTTTAAGGTTTACATGGTCAGCGGACTGGTCCTTGCCAATGACAAAATGAAGTTCATATCGGCCTGTGTCATATACATAGTCGATTTCATCGGTGAACGGGACGGTTAACACTCGGTTTGCGGGGCCTATTTCATTCTGCAGCACTTCCGGGGTAACACCGCCTAAATTCAGTTGCCGTTCCACACCGGTTCCAAAGTAGCGGATTTCTGAGATTGTCATGTCTTGATGATAAGAAAATCCGTAGCCCGGCTGGCCCATATCCCAGTGGTATAAATCAAACCGATTGTCTCCTCCAACAGGCCTTTCCGGTTCTCCTAATCTAGCATGGACATCGCCTTTTGTGCTTTTGTTGATAGTAAGGCCATGCGCCTGATGAGGCATTTCCCCTCTGTAAGCGGTGTTGTAAAGATTTTTGACAAGATTTGCGGCTGATTGGTTTGTATGTTCAGAGAGTGTGTTTGTTTGAGCTGCGGCCTTTGCCGGTGCTGAAAAGGACGCAGCCCCAAAGCCGGTAAAGGAGCTTGTTACTGCCGCTGCCGCAGTTATAGCGGAAATTGTTTTTTTCATGTCGATCCCTCCCTTTTCATCTATCATTTCGTTACCCCATGTTTATGCAATAAAACATGTGAGTGGGCTTTGCATGTTTTATTGATCCCTTGTAAGGGAACAGAAATGGGTAATTCGGTATATACACGAGCAAGAAAGGGGAATGGAGATGGCTGAACAGAAAACAATCACAATAAACGGCGTTGAAATGGAAGCGTCCGAAGAACAGACGGTGCTGCAGCTTTTGAATAACAGTTCGATTGAAGTGCCGCAAGTTTGCTATCATCCAAGCTTAGGACCGATCGAAACATGCGATACGTGCATCGTCAGCATCAATGGCGAGCTGAAGAGATCGTGCTCAGCTGAATTAAAGGATGGGGATGTCATCGACACGCTCTCGCCTGATGTCAAAAAAGCGCAGATCATCGGGATGGACAAGATTTTATATAATCATGAGCTTTATTGCACAGTTTGCGATTACAACAACGGGGGATGCGAAATACATAATACGGTGAAGGAAATGAAAATCAATCACCAAAGCATCCCGTTTGACCAGAAGCCTTACCATAAGGATGAATCTCATCCATTTTACCGGTACGATCCAGATCAATGCATTTTGTGCGGCCGCTGTGTCGAAGCGTGCCAGGACGTTCAGGTTACTGAAACGCTGACTATTGACTGGGATCGGAAACGCCCGCGCGTCATTTGGGATAATGATGTGCCGATCAATGAATCGTCATGTGTGTCTTGCGGGCACTGTTCAACTGTCTGTCCGTGTAACGCGATGATGGAAAAAGGAATGGAAGGGGAAGCCGGATATTTAACAGGAATCAATAACGAAACGCTGCGTCCGATGATCGAAATCACAAAAGGCGTTGAGACAGGATACGGCTCGATTCTCGCTATTTCTGATATGGAATCCGCCATGCGTGATGAACGAATCAAGAAAACGAAAACCGTCTGCACGTATTGCGGAGTCGGCTGCAGCTTTGATGTCTGGACAAAGGGCAGAGACATACTGAAAGTCGAGCCGCAGGAGGAAGCGCCGGCCAACGGCATTTCCACCTGTGTGAAAGGAAAGTTCGGCTGGGATTTTGTAAATAGCGAGGAACGGCTGACAAAGCCGCTGATCCGCGAAGGCGATCGTTTCCGTGAAGCGGAATGGGAGGAAGCGTTATCTCTGATCGCCAGCAAGTTCACGGATGTAAAAGAAGAGTTTGGCCCGGATTCACTTGCCTTTATTACCTCTTCTAAATGTACAAACGAAGAATCCTATCTCATGCAAAAGCTGGCCAGAGGAATCATCGGCACAAATAATGTGGATAACTGTTCGCGCTATTGCCAATCTCCTGCGACTGCCGGCCTGTTTCGGACAGTCGGTTACGGCGGTGACTCAGGATCAATTACAGATATCGGGCAAGCGGATCTTGTTTTGATTATCGGTTCGAACACGTCAGAATCGCATCCGGTCTTGTCCACTCGCATTAAACGGGCTCATAAGCTGAGAGGACAGAAAGTCATCGTAGCCGATATCAGAAAACACGAAATGGCAGAGCGCTCCGATTTATTTGTTCAGCCGCGTGCCGGATCGGATATCGTCTGGCTGAACGCCATCGCCAAATATTTGATTGAAAATGGCAAAGCCGATGAGCGCTTTTTGCGTGAAAGAGTAAATGGACGGGATGAATATGTGAAAAGCCTGGCACCATACACCCTTGAATATGCTGAGGAGAAAACCGGGATTGATCAAGAAACCCTGATCCAAATGGCGGAGATGATTGGCCAAGCTGACAGTGTGTGCGCATTGTGGGCAATGGGCGTGACACAGCATATTGGCGGAAGCGACACGAGCACGGCAATCTCAAATTTGCTGCTTGTGACAGGAAACTATGGGAAGCCGGGTGCAGGCTCTTACCCATTGCGCGGCCATAATAACGTGCAGGGAGCAAGTGACTTCGGAAGCATGCCTGACAGACTGCCGGGCTATGAAAAAGTGACCGACGAACAAGTCCGCCAAAAATACGAGCGGGCGTGGGGTGTGCCGCTGCCGAAGGAGCCGGGCATGACCAACCATGAAATGATCGAAAAAATCCATTCCGGCCAGCTCAAAGCAATGTATGTAAAAGGTGAAGAAATGGGTCTGGTCGATTCGAATATCAATCATGTGCACGCCGCCTATGAAAAGCTTGATTTCTTTGTGGTGCAGGATATTTTCCTTTCACGTACAGCCGAGTTTGCTAATGTTGTTCTTCCTGCGAGCCCGAGCCTTGAAAAAGAAGGAACCTTTACAAACACAGAACGCCGAATTCAGCGGCTGTATCAGGTGTTTGAACCGCTGGGCGAATCAAAGCCCGACTGGCAGATTATTATGGAGGTAGCCAATAAGCTTGGCGCCGGCTGGCACTATGAGCACCCTGGAGACATTATGGAGGAGGCAGCCATGCTGTCGCCGATTTATGCCGGCGTCAACTATGAATGCCTTGAAGGCTACAATTCCTTGCAATGGCCTGTAAGCGCTGATGGAAAGGATTCGCCTTTACTCTTTACAGATCGCTTCCCTTTCCCGGACGGCAAGGCTATTCTCTACCCTGTTCAGTGGACAGAGCCTGAAGAGTTCGGTGAGGAATATGACATCCACGTCAACAATGGGCGGCTCTTAGAGCATTTCCACGAAGGGAATCTGACCTACAAATCAAAAGGGATCTCGAAGAAAACACCGGAAGTGTTCTTAGAAATATCTCCTGAACTAGCGGCAGAGCGGGGAATTCAGGACGGAACCCTTGTCAGACTCACATCGCCTTTCGGAAATGTCAAAGTGAAGTGCCTGATCACTGATCGTGTCAAAGGGAAGGAAGTGTATTTGCCAATGAACGATTCAGGAGAAGCGGCGATTAACCTGTTGACAGGCAGTCATGCCGATAAGGATACTGATACGCCTGCATACAAAGAAACATCGGCCAAAATGGAAATTTTGAAGCGTGAAGGAACCAATCCGCTCCCTAAGATCAATCACCGCAACGGCAATCCGCAGCCGCAAATCGGTGTGCAGATACAAAAGAAATGGGCGCGGAAGGATTATATTTTCCCTGGCGACGCAGTGAAAAGGGGGATTGGGCATAATGGCTAAAGCGATTAAACGAATTCAGAAAATCGAGGTAACGGAAGAGGATCAGCGAAAGCGTGATTTGCGAGAAATTGAAGATGCTCTAGTCGATCATAAAGAAGCGATTCTCGAAACCTTGCATATGCTGGGCCATATGAACGAGCGCGGTGTCCTGCCGTTGCTCCGCGGCCTTTTTGGGCAAGGTGATAAAGTTCTTGATATCCTGGTGAAAAAGGCAGATACAGAGGAAACGGCCAACACGCTTAAAAATCTGCTTCTTCTGTTTGGGACGCTCGGCATGCTGGACGTGAAACAGCTGGAGCCTCTTATTTTGAAAGTGAATGCAGGTGTGGCAAGCGCTGTGGAACAGAAAAACAGCGAAGAAAAGACAGGTTATTTTGATATTATCCGCTCGCTCAAAGACCCGGAAATCAACAAATCAATTACACTGCTCTTTTCCTTTTTAAAAGGAATGGGACAAGACACCAATGAGCTGGAACGCACGACGCAGCCTCCGGAGCACCAAAAACACCATCAGGAACCCCGAGAGAAAAGAGGAATGAATAAGCGAGATTGATCACCCGCCCGAGCTGGCAGCCGCCAGCTCGGGTTTTTTGATGAAAAGGTCTAATGAACTAGTAAAAAATGTTCAAATTCTAGTAAAAAGTAAGTTTATAACGAATGAGATAGAAATAATCGTTACTTTCTTACCTGTTAAGAAAAGGAAAAATCTGATTATAATAGAAATCGATTACTTTAGATGGAGGAACAGTCATGAAAAAAGTCTTATTGCTATTGTTTGTCTTGACGATCGGGTTTGCGCTTTCCGCGTGCAGCCAATCAAGCGATGCATCAGAGAAGGAAAAACCGAAAGAAAAAAAATCGCAAGAAGAGCTTGAAAAGGAACTTGATAAGGAACTGAAAAAAGGCGGTGAGCCGAAGATCAAAAAAGATGATCAAATACATAAAATAGGAGAAACGTTTAAAGCAGGACATACGAATTTTACAGTGAATAAAGTTGATAGAGTGCAAAAAGGTGAATATTCCGAATTTGGAGGAGCTGTAGACTCGAAGCCAAAAACAATAAAAGATAATGAGGAACGGCTCATTATAGAAGTTACGATAGAAAACATAGGGAAAGATTCAATGCAATACAATTTTCTCGGATTAGACTTAAAAGACAAGAAAAATCAATCAGTCCGGCCAGTTTTTTCAATAGAAGAGAAGGGCAGGATTCTTATGGCAGGAACACTGACATCAGGGAAAAAGGTTACAGGTGTACTCAGTTATGTCATCCCTAAAGGAGAACAGAAACATTACACACTGGTATATAATCCGTTTTTAGCTGATACAAATAGCAGTAATACTGAAGAGAGAGTAAAGGACAATATTGATTACTTGGTGAAATTAGATTAGTACTTGATTTGCAGTTAGCACGTTTTCATAAGTGAAACGTGCATTTTTTATAGTTTAAAATTAACGTGAAAGGATGAGTGACAAAGTGCAAACCAAATGGCTGGAACGGGCGCAGCGGATTCAGGCAGTTGCGCAGGCGGGGCTCGCTTTTTCCAAGGATGTGTATGATAGGGAAAGGTACGAGGAGCTGATGAGGCTGAGCCAAGAGATGATGGCGGATTACTCGCAGACAGACATTGAACTTATCACTGATTTATGGAATGGGGAGAGCGGCTATCCGACACCGAAAGCGGATGTTCGCGGCGCGGTATTTCGAGAGAATCAGATTTTGCTTGTTCGGGAGAAGCATGATGAGCTGTGGTCGCTCCCGGGCGGATTTTGCGAGATTGGTTTATCACCGGCTGAAAATGCGGTCAAGGAAATCAAAGAAGAGTCGGGGTACGATACAGAACCGTCTCGATTGCTGGCCGTGCTGGACAGCCAAAAGCACCCTCATCCGCCTCAGCCTTACCATTACTATAAGATCTTCATTGAATGCAGCATAACAGGCGATCAGGGGGAAATAGGAATTGAGACGAATCACGCCGCTTTTTTTTCGGAAGACAGGCTCCCGCCGCTTTCTCCAAAACGAAACACACCATCCCAGCTCAGCATGCTGTTTGACTTTCGGCGCCATCCGGACAAGAAAACGATATTTGACTAAACAAAGAAAGAGCCGAGAAGGCTCTTTCTTTTTTAAAGTGCGATATGTTTTTCACTGGCGAGTTTCATAAGGGTCAAAATAGAATCGGCCTGTTTATGGCCGAGTTTTTGCTTTAATTGGTTTTCTTCAACTAATTTGCTGCCGTAAATCTCGACAGAGGCTTTGTCGACGACAGTATGCCAGTTTTCCTGATGTTTTCCTTCAACAAGCGGTTTTTCATGTCTCTCCGAAAAAGAGAACACAAATAATACAAATGCAAGTGAAAGCAGGATGCCGACAACTTGTTTTTTGAAATCAGTCTGTGCTGTCATGTTGTTCTCTCCTTCACCTTTTACCTTCTATTTAAACATAGAATCAGCTTGCTTTATATAATGGAAAAGTCATTTTTGGGGTTAGTGCTATTGGTTGAAAATAGGGGTGCTTTCGGTTGGAGTGTGTGCAATTGAATGCATATTGAATGTACATGCTTATGCCTAAGGTCACGTTGTGAGCCAAAGCGGCAGTGCAGAATAGAAAAAAATTGAAAGATTATGGTAAGATGAACGAAATTCGAGGGGGAATATATGATGCCTGCATCGGACATCATGATCGCCTGCCTGCTGTTATCAATCTGTCTATATTTGATTGTCCCTCTCTTTTTCGAAAGCGGGAGGTGAGAAGAACGTCAATTGCTGAATTCTTTCAAGGGGAGTGACAATGCATGAATGTGTTAAACCGCCGGCAAGCCTTGCAGCGAGCGCTGCTCAATGGAAAAAACAAACAGGACGCTTATCATCCGTTTCCGTGGTACGAATCGATGAGAAAGGAAGCCCCTGTTTCCTTTGATGAAGAAAATCAAGTATGGAGCGTTTTTCTTTATGATGATGTCAAAAAAGTCATTGGGGATAAAGAGCTGTTTTCCAGTTATATGCCGCAGCAGTCCAGCTCTATTGGAAATTCCATCATTAACATGGACCCGCCGAGGCATACGCAAATCCGTTCTGTCGTGAATAAAGCGTTCACGCCGCGTGTGATGAAGCAGTGGGAGCCGAGAATTCAGGAAATCACAGATGAACTGATTCGAAAATTTCAGGGGCAGAGCGAGTTTGATCTTGTTCACGATTTTTCATACCCGCTTCCGGTGATCGTGATATCTGAGCTGCTGGGAGTGCCTTCGGAGCATATGGATCAGTTTAAAGAATGGTCTGATCTTCTGGTCAGCACACCGAAGGATAAAAGTGAAGAGGCTGAAAAAGCCTTTTTGGAAGAACGAAACAAGTGCGAGGAAGAACTGGCCGCGTTTTTTGCCGGCATCATAGAAGAAAAGCGGAACAAACCGGGACAGGACATCATTTCCATTTTAGTGGAAGCGGAAGAAACAGGCGAGAAGCTGACCGGAGAAGAGCTGATTCCGTTTTGCACGCTGCTCTTGGTGGCCGGGAATGAAACCACCACAAACCTGATTTCAAACGCGATGTACAGCATATTAGAAACGCCGGATATATACGATGACCTGCGCAGCCATCCTGAACTGATGCCTCAGGCAGTCGAGGAGGCCCTGCGTTTCAGGGCGCCTGCACCGGTTTTAAGGCGTATTGCCAAACGAGATACAGAGATCGGGGGGCGTCTCATTAAAAAAGACGATATGGTTCTGGCTTTTGTGGCATCGGCAAATCGCGATGAAGCGAAGTTTGACAGGCCGCACATGTTTGATATCCGCCGCCATCCCAATCCGCATATCGCGTTTGGACACGGCGTCCATTTTTGTCTTGGAGCGCCGCTTGCCCGTCTTGAAGCAAATATCGCGTTAACGTCTTTGATTTCTGCTTTTTCTCATATGGAATGCGTCAGTATTACACCGATTGAAAACAGCGTGATATACGGATTAAAGAGCTTCCGTGTGAAAATGTAATAGATAAGGAGAATGGAGATTCATGAAAAAACACCATATTTCGATGATCAATATCCCGGCGTACGGGCATGTCAATCCTACGCTTGCATTAGTGGAGAAGCTGTGTGAGAAAGGGCATCGTGTTACGTATGCGACGACTGAGGAGTTTGCGCCCGCTGTTCAGAAAGCAGGTGGAGAAGCATTGATCTATCATACTTCCTTGAATATTGATCCTAAGCAAATCAGGGAGAGGATTGAAAAGAATGAAACGACGCTCAACCTTTTGAAAGAATCACTTAGCATTCTTCCGCAGCTTGAGGAGTTATATCAGGATGATCAGCCAGATATGGTCATCTATGATTTTATCGCGCTGGCGGGAAAATTGTTTGCAGACAAGCTTAATGTACCAGTTGTCAAGCTTTGTTCATCATATGCCCAAAATGAATCCTTTCAGTTCGGAAGTGAAGAGATGCTGAAAAAAATAAGAGAAGCAGAGGCTGAATTTAAAGCTTATTTGGAGCAAGAGCAATTGCCGGCTGTTTCTTTTGAGCAATTAGCTGTGCCGGAAGCATTAAATATCGTCTTTATGCCGAAGTCTTTTCAGATTCAGAACGAGACGTTTGATGACCGTTTCTGTTTTGTCGGCCCATCTCTTGGAAAACGGACGGCACAGGAAAGCTTGTCGATTGAAAAGGATGATCGCCCGGTTATGCTGATTTCATTGGGAACGGCGTTTAACGCATGGCCGGAATTTTACAAGATGTGCATTGACGCATTTAGGGAGTCTTCATGGCAAGTGATCATGTCGGTCGGGAAAACGATAGATCCTGAGAGCCTGGGAGATATCCCTGATCACTTTACCATTCGCCAAAGCGTGCCGCAGCTTGAGGTATTGGAGAAAGCCGATTTGTTTATTTCTCATGGCGGGATGAACAGTACGATGGAGGCGATGAATGCAGGTGTGCCCCTTGTCGTTATTCCGCAAATGTATGAGCAGGAGCTCACCGCAAAGCGTGTCGATGATTTAGGGCTCGGCGTTTATTTGCCGACAGAAGAAGTGACGGTTTCCAGGCTGCAGGAAGCGGTACAGGCTGTATCCGGCGATCGAGAGGTGCTCAGCCGCGTCAAGAATATGCAAAAGGATGTAAAAGAAGCAGGCGGAGCGGAGCGTGCGGCTGCTGCGATTGAAGCGTTTATGAAAAAATCCGCTGTGCCGCAGTAAATCACAAAACCGAAATCAAAAATTCGATTTCGGTTTTTTTTTGTTTAAATATTTTTTTTCATCCCGCATCTCCGGCATTCTCTAAGAAATTTTCCGCCTTTTACAGAGCTTTTGAACAGTGTGTAATCACAATTGTCACAGCGTCCGCTGCGATCGTCCGGATATTCGTTGAATTCGTAAACGATCGATGTATCGTAGCCTTTTGTTTCATATTCTTCTTTTTTTGTTTCCATGATCGATCCTCCGTTAGCAAACGTGTCTGCTGTTTATATTACAGCAAGCTTCAGGCGTATTCAAATGGATTTTAGAGGCTTGGGTTTATCTTGATTTCTCCCTTGGTTTGCGCCACAATAGCTTTATTAAGCTTGTATACATAAAAAGCCTATGCAAAGAGGAGAGGAAACGGGTATGGGAAAAGGGTTACATGGAAAGCGCGTGGCGATCGGGGGCTCCCGAAAAACCGAAGAGATCAGCACGATTATTGAAAAACAGGGCGGAACTCCTGTCATCCGGCCTCTCCAAGGAACGGTTTACTTAGCGGAGAAGCAGGTAGAGCCGGACTTGCGAACGTTTGTCGAGGAAAAAGCGGACTGGGTCATTTTCACGACAGGCATCGGCACGGAGACTCTTGTCGATACGGCAGAGAAAATCGGTCTGAAAGACGAGTTTTTGCAGGCGATTCGCCAGGCGAAAGCGGCATGCCGGGGATACAAAACGCTGGCTGCGCTGAAAAAGCTTGGGATCACACCCGAAGCTTCAGATGAAGACGGGACAACAAGAGGCTTAATCCGTTCCTTGGAACCTCACGACTTTTCAGGAAAAACAGTCATGGTGCAGCTTCATGGAGAAAAAGCGCCGGCTCTCATCGCATTTCTTGAAGAAAAGGGCGCGTCTGTCCTGCCGATTCTGCCTTATCAGCACATCCCGCCAGAGAAGGGAACGGTGGAGCGGTTATGCCGGGAGCTGATGAACGGCGAGATCGACGCTGTTTGTTTTACAACGGCAATTCAGGTTCGTTCCCTGTTTGATTTTGCCAAGGAGCGCGGCTATATCAATGAAATAAAGGCTGTATTCGAAGAGCGCGCTATCGCTGCGGCTGTCGGAAAAGTGACTGCTGAAGCACTGCGGGAAGAAGGCATCACGAGACTGCTTGCGCCCGAGATCGAGCGGATGGGCGCGATGATTGTTGAGCTGTCCAAGTATTATGAAGAAAAGGAATAACCAGACCAAAAAGCCGCTTTCCAAGGGAAAAGCGGCTTTTGTCTGTCACTGATTCACTTTCAGCTGCTGATGCGCGGTGAATAATGACGGGTATGTCAGCACGCTTAAGATCACACATGTTAGCGCGGCGGAGGCCATCGTTGTAAACACGATTAAGAGCTGAAAGCGAACCGCCTGAATCGGGTCCGCGCCGGCTAGAATCTGGCCTGTCATCATGCCTGGAAGCTGAACAAGCCCCAGTGTTTTCTGGCTTTCCAGCGTCGGGATCATACTCATTTTCATCGCGGAAGTAAGAATACGCTGTATGGATTGCTTCGGTGTGCCGCCTAGAGACAATATTAATTGAATTTCTTCTTTGCGCACTCCGACTTCTGAGCTGAGCCGGTTTAAAAACAGGCTCGAGAGCACCATGGAATTTCCGATGACCATGCCGCTGATCGGAATGACATATCGGGCCGTAAGCGGAATGATGTGAAGAGACAGCAGAATTCCCTGCGTTACAATTTCTACAATCGCTAACGCGGCGAACACCCTCCAAAACGAACCGATTGTATTTTTCTTTCGTTTAATGACATTTTGCGCCGCCACCGCCAGCATTAACAGCACCATCAGCAGAATAAAAACAGGATGGTCTCCTCGAAAAATCAGCGACAGTACATAACCAATGACAAGCAGCTGTACCGCGGCCCGGATCGTGGCAATGATCATGTCTTTTTCTACGCCTGCTTTAAAGGATTTTGATAAAAACAAGGCGATCAAAACAAAGATCATTGTTAAAGAGAGAGAAAGGTAATCCATTATCGGGTCCCTCCCTTCAAAAACTCTTTGGCTGCTTCATGCTGCGGATCGGAGAAAAATGCTTCAGTTTCAGCAATTTCCAGCAGCCGGCCATCTGCCATAAACCAAACGGTATCGGCTACTCGTTTTGCCTGCTCCATATTATGAGTCACCCACATGACCGTCCATTTTTTCTCCTGATGCTGATGTTTAATCAGCTCTTCAATCTCAAGAGCTGAAACCGGGTCCAAGGCCGACGTGATTTCGTCCAGCAGCAAAATAGAGGAAGGATTTGCGAGTGTTCTGGCCAGTGACAGCCTTTGCCGCTGTCCGCCAGATAAGTCTTTGGCGTTTCTGTCTAACAGCTCTTTCGGCAGCCCTGCAAGAGAAGCGAGCTCTTCAGGAGGGTACAGCTGGGATTGATGCAGCCTTTGTACAAGACTTAAATTGTCACGCACTGTCCCGTCGAGGACGGGGGCCGATTGAAACGCAAGGGCAGCCGTTCGCCTCAGTTCATTGATATTCCATTCTCGGACTTCCTTTCCATATATTTCAACTTCGCCGCTGTCAGGCGTTCTCATTAAATTGCACATGGACAGAAGGGTGCTTTTTCCTGAACCGGAAGGACCTAAAACGGCCACGATTGCGCCTCGGCGAATGTCTCCGCTGACATCCTGCAGTACATCATAGGTTTGTCCGTCTTGTTTATAGCTTTTTCTGACTGATCTGAAGGAGATGGCTGGTATGTTTTGTGTTTGATCGTTTGCTTCCATTACAATAATCACCTTTCAGTAAAGTAGGCTTACACTATATTTAACTATAACGTGTAACAAATGCTTTTTGGTAGCAAAAATAAAGGAGAACAGGCTTTCACCCATTCTCCGGCAGATGCTACGCGGTCAGATTTGACTGTGTTTTCTTTTTCGGTTTTCTCGGTTGTGATGCAAAGGTATGTAACACCATCCCCGCAATAATAATGAATAAACCGGCAAATGATAAAAGGGATGGGAAAACGCCTGACAGCAGAACAATTTCACCAAGCAGCGCGAAAATCACTTCACCGGATTGAGTGGCTTCAACGGCTGCGAGTTTTTGCGGGCTGTCTCTTACCATATCAGTGGCCCAGAAAAATAAAACGGTGGCAATGATCCCTGAGCTGACGGCCACGATAAAGGATTGAACAGTCTGTCCCGCTGTCGGAAGGCCGTCTGAACACCAGGCGTAACCTGCTAATATAAGCCAGAACGGAAGGCTTCCCAAGGTCATTCCCAGCACGCGCTGGAAGGTATCAAGCCGGCCTCCGTATTCTTCAAGCATTCTCCGGTTTCCTAACGGATAGGCAAAAGCCGCAATGACAACCGGGAGCACACTGAAAAGCAGCATTTTCGCAGAAAGCGATTCTGCATGCTGAAGCTGAATCAGTGCCGCTCCGATCAGGATGATCACGGAAGTGCCAAGTGAAATAAGGGGGATCTTTTGCCTAATAAGCTGCGGCCCGCCCGGCATGTCTTTTTTGACAAAGAATAAAGGAGATAAGAGCACACCGGCCACAATTGTTATTTGCCAAGTTCCAGCTACAAGCCATCCGGGACCGTATCCAGCCGCAAATGTGATCGGCGCGTAAAAAAGCACGAAGCCGACAAAGCTCCATTTGATCCAAAAGATCGGCTTTTTCCGCATCTCTTGTAAGAGAGGAGTGAATGTCCCTCTCATGATGACAATCAAACATAAAAACGGCACCATAAAAATAAAACGCAGCGAAGCGCTCCAAAGCCAGCTGCCTCCGGATAACTCCATCGCTCTGTTTAAAATAAAGGTGACGGCGAAAAAGAGCGAAGCCAATATTCCGATAACGATTGCTTTCATGATATCCCTCATTTTGGCATTATTTTTTTATACTATACTATTCGGTATCATGCAGATCAATGGAATGGTGAGAAAAACAGCATGTTTTGCGAACCGCTATGTGTGGAAGACAATAGAAGGAGGTGACATTGATGGAAGCAAAGATACAGACGTTCTTCTTTCAGGATGACGGCAGAATTCCGAATCACCCTGATTTTCCGCTCGTTGTGTATCAAAACGCGCTCAAGGACACCAATCAGGCAGAGCTGATCGTCAACCGGCATGGCTGGTCAAACAGCTGGTCAGGGAGTGTTTTTCCATACCATCATTATCACAGCAATACGCATGAAGTGCTGATTGCAGTCCGGGGAGAGGCCGTGATTCAGTTTGGGGGAGAAAAAGGGGCCGCCATTCCTTTCAAATCAGGTGACGCAGCCGTGATTCCAGCCGGAGTCGGCCATAAAAAAATAAGCGCAAGTCCCGATTTTATGGTTATCGGCGCCTACCCGGGAGGCGTTCAGTATAATTTGAAGACGGGAGAGCCGGACGAACGGGAGGAAGCGATGACACAAATCAAGCAGGTGTCATTGCCGGCTAGTGATCCTATCACAGGAAAAAGAGCTCCTCTTTTGGAAATATGGGACAAGTGAAGGGGAGAAAATTGCTGGATTGTCAATAACTAGTGCCGCAGAAACGTTATGACACAAGCTCCATATAAATTAATTTCATAATCGAAGCAATTCACGTTCAAATTTTGTTCAAAAAGTGTTATCATATAGAAGGTAATCGAATTGGAGTTTTTTGTGTTTGCTATTTTCAGAGAGAGTAAAGGATTTTGACTTATTCAATTGTTTATTTTTGAGATAAAAATAATACTGAATATGGCAAGATGAAAAACTGGGTAGTAAACATTTATTTTTGTAAATGATTGTGCACGAATTCACAATCCTTATTCTTATGCCTTAAAAGCGTGAGACCAGGGAGAGGCACTACCCTTTCCAAAAAAATCAGCAAACTGCTTATAGTAAAGGAGAATTGGATATGCCAGAAACAATCGATCAAACAAACGCGTCTGTCAGCCAAAGCCAGCAAGATCTTATTGATCAGCTGTTAAAGCCAGAAGTTCAAGAATCACTGACTGTTTTAGTTGACCAGCTTCCAAAGCTGACTGAGTTAGTGAATATTTTAACGAAGTCTTATGATTTCGCTCAGTCTGTAGCAACTGACGAAGTGCTAAAAAGCGACACTGTCGGTGCGATCACTGAAATTCTTGAGCCTGTAAAAGAAACAGCGAAAGAAGTAGCTGCGACTGCAATCGAAGCGAAAGACCGCGCGGATGCAAGCAACGAAACAATTGGTCTTTTCGGCCTGTTGCGTATGCTGAAAGATCCTCAAGCTCAAAAGCTGTTCCGTTTTGCTAACAGCTACCTTGAAGTTATGAACGAACGCGAAAACCAAAAATAATCTCAGATTCAAATTGATATAAAGGACGGAGGATATACGATGTCAAAACATATTGTCATTCTAGGCGCTGGTTATGGCGGAGTTCTTTCTGCTCTAACAGTTCGCAAACATTATACAAAAGAACAAGCACGCGTGACAGTGGTAAACAAATACCCAACTCACCAAATCATTACGGAATTACACCGTCTTGCAGCAGGCAACGTGTCTGAAAAAGCGGTTGCAATGCCACTTGAAAAACTTTTCAAAGGCAAAGACATTGATCTTAAAATCGCGGAAGTAAGCTCTTTCTCTGTTGATAAAAAAGAAGTTGCGCTTGCTGACGGTTCTACATTATCTTACGATGCGCTTGTTGTAGGTCTTGGTTCTGTAACGGCTTACTTCGGCATCCCGGGTCTTGAAGAAAACAGCATGGTATTGAAATCTGCTGCCGATGCAAACAAAGTCTTCCAACATGTTGAAGATCGTGTGCGCGAGTACTCTAAAACGAAAAACGAAGCTGATGCAACAATCCTTATCGGCGGAGGCGGCTTAACAGGTGTTGAGCTTGTCGGTGAGCTTGCTGACATCATGCCGAACCTTGCGAAAAAATATGGCGTAGACCATAAAGAAATCAAATTGAAGCTGGTTGAAGCAGGTCCGAAAATCCTTCCTGTTCTACCGGATGATCTTATCGAACGTGCCACTGCAAGCCTTGAAAAACGCGGCGTTGAGT
The DNA here is from genome assembly GCF_004124315.2 of Bacillus cabrialesii. Lineage (GTDB taxonomy): Bacteria > Bacillota > Bacilli > Bacillales > Bacillaceae > Bacillus > Bacillus cabrialesii. Next base: position 1,332,693 of record NZ_CP096889.1, read on the forward strand.
TCTTAACAGGTCTTCCTGTTACAAATGTAGAAGGAAACGTGATTGATCTGAAAGACGGATCTAAAGTTGTTGCCAACACATTTGTTTGGACTGGCGGCGTACAAGGTAACCCATTAGTCGGAGAATCAGGTCTTGAAGTGAACCGCGGACGCGCGACAGTAAACGACTTCCTGCAATCTACATCTCATGAAGATGTATTCGTTGCCGGAGACAGCGCAGTTTACTTCGCTCCAGACGGCCGTCCATACCCGCCAACTGCACAAATCGCATGGCAAATGGGTGAGCTGATCGGTTACAACCTATTCGCTTACTTAGAAGGCAAAACGCTTGAAACATTCAAGCCAGTAAACTCTGGTACACTTGCAAGCCTTGGACGCAAAGACGCGGTTGCTATCATTGGTGCTAATTCTACACCGCTTAAAGGTCTTCCTGCTTCCTTGATGAAAGAAGCAAGTAACGTACGCTACTTAACACACATTAAAGGACTTTTCAGCCTGGCTTATTAATCCATTTGATGGACTCGGACATTGCAGGAAGCGTTCCTTTCGGGATGCTTTCCGGCAATGTCTTTTTTTCGTTTATTTGCTAACGTTAACATTTCATTTTCAAAAAAGAGATTGATCCCAGAGGAATATAAAGGTAAAATAAAAATAAATCAAAATGTTAACGTTAACATTTTGAAATAGAATGAAAGACGGTGAGAACATGGAACCCTTTATGGGCGAAAATTTTTTATTGAAAAATGAAACCGCTGTCAGTCTCTATCACAATTATGCGAAAGACATGCCGATTATTGATTACCACTGCCACTTAAGCCCGAAAGAAATCTATGAAAATAAGACATTTCAAAACATCACTGAAGCCTGGCTGTATGGAGACCATTACAAATGGCGCATTATGAGAGCCAATGGGATTGAAGAGACATACATTACCGGCGATGCGCCTGATGAGGAAAAATTTATGGCTTGGGCGAAAACGGTGCCGATGGCGATCGGCAATCCGCTCTACAATTGGACTCACTTAGAACTGCAGCGTTTTTTTGGAATTTATGAGATCTTAAATGAAAAATCGGCTCCGGCTATATGGAACCGGACGAATGAACTGCTCCAAGGAGAAGGCTTCGGGGCAAGGGATTTGATCGTGAAATCAAATGTAAAGGTCGTTTGTACAACGGATGATCCTGTCGATTCTCTTGAATACCATCTATTATTAAAAGAAGACAAAGACTTTCCTGTCAGCGTCCTGCCCGGATTTCGGCCGGATAAGGGACTTGAGATCAATCGTGCAGGCTTTCCTGATTGGGTGCAGGCACTTGAAAACGCCGCAGCTACATCAATTACAACCTACGATGAGTATCTAAAGGCGTTGGAAAAACGAGTGCGATTTTTCCATTCAGCCGGCGGCAGAGTGTCTGATCACGCGATCGATTCAATGGTATTTGCCGAGACGACAAAAGAGGAAGCGGGCCGGATTTTTTCTGACAGATTACAAGGAACAGAGGTTTCTTATGAGGATGAGAAGAAATTTAAGACGTATACGCTTCAGTTTCTTTGCGGTTTGTATGCGGAGCTCGATTGGGCGATGCAGTTTCATATCAACGCTTTAAGAAACACGAATACAAAAATGATGAAGAGACTCGGGCCTGATACAGGCTATGACTCTATGAATGATGAAAAAATTGCGAAGCCTTTATACAAGCTGCTGAACTCAGTGGAGATCAAGAACCAGCTGCCGAAAACGATTTTATATTCACTGAATCCAAACGATAACTATATCATCGCCAGCATGATCAACAGTTTTCAGGACGGTATCACCCCGGGAAAAATACAATTCGGCACAGCCTGGTGGTTTAACGATACAAAAGACGGTATGCTCGATCAAATGAAAGCGTTGTCAAATGTCGGGCTTTTCAGTCGCTTCATCGGCATGCTCACCGACTCCAGAAGCTTTCTGTCCTATACGCGCCACGAATATTTCAGGCGGATCGTCTGCAATTTGCTGGGGGAATGGGTGGAAAACGGCGAAGTCCCGCATGATATGGAGCTTTTGGGAAGCATTGTTCAAGGAATTTGCTATGACAATGCGAAGCACTACTTTCAATTTCAAGAAGAGAAAGCAAACGTGTAACCAAATGTCCGCTCAGCATCGCGATCATGCGTCATCCTGAGCGGGCCATTGCCCGAAAATTCTTAAGACACAGAGGTGGAAGATGCGAACTGAACTGGCAAATAAGGTTGTGTCGATTGAAACGGAGAAAAGGCTTTCATTGAAAGAGAAAATCTCCTATGGTTTTGGTGATTTTGGCAACGGTTTTATGTTTGATCTCGGCCAGATATATTTATTGAAGTATTTTACTGATGTAGCGGGAATCCCGGCTGCGATGGCCGGCGGCATTTTCTTAGTCAGCAAGCTGTTTGCGGCGATAACAGATCCGATTGTCGGCTCATCAATTGATTATCGCAAAAATATTGGCAAGCGGGGGAAATTCAGGCCTTATTTATTAATCGGCAGCATCGTGCTTGCGGCGCTTACTGTTCTAATTTTTCTGTCTCCTAATGTATCACCGACCGGAAAACTGATTTATGCCTATGCGTCCTATATGATTTGGGGCATCGGCTATTCGTTTGTGAATATTCCGTACGGCTCATTAGGGGCAGCGATGACTCAAAATTCTGAGGATCGGACCTCCATTTCGACTTTCCGTCAAATCGGGTCGCTTGGAGCCTTGTTTATCACAAGTGTGGCCGTGATGCCGCTGCTCGTCAAGTTTGATAATCCGAAGGTCGGCTATCCGGTGGTCATGGGCTTATTCGCCGCACTTGGTGTGCTTTGGTTTTATATTTGCTACCGCAACTGCAAAGAGCGCATTGTGATAGCAGAAGCGCCAAAAGAAAAACTAACACTCTCATCTGTCGTCAAAACATTTATCACGAATAAACCGCTGTTAACCCTTGTCCTGATGACGATTTTTTCAATTTCCGCATACAACATTAAATCCGCCATGTTAGTCTATTTCGCACAATATAACCTGGGCAATGTTCAATTAATGGCTTATATGAACTTTATTATTATCGGTTCTTCCTTTTTGGGCGTCATATTCCTGCCAAAGCTCGTCAAGATGTTTGGTAAGAAACGAACGGCGATGATCGGCTTCGGCATCAGTGTAGCCGCGGATCTAGTCAACTTTGTGCTTCCATCAAACGTTTATGTGTTTACGATCCTTGCCAGCATCGCCTTTATCGGAATCAGTATCCCAAATGGCATCACGTGGGCGCTTGTGTCCGATATTATTGACTATGGCGAATGGAAATCGGGTGAACGGAAAGAAGCAACAACATATTCACTTTTTAATTTCTCCAGAAAGCTTGCTCAGTCATTGTCCGGTTTTCTCTCGGGCATCGGCTTGGGGATAATCGGCTATGTGCCGAATGCGGCCCAGACAGCACAGGCGCTGATCGGAATTAAAGCCCTTCTCCTTCTGTATCCTGCCATTGCTTTGGCATTAGCGATGATCATTATCGGCTTTCTTTATAAACTCACAGACCAGCAGCATGCACAGATCGTTCAGGAGCTTCATCAAAAAAGCTGACAACATAATATAAAGAATATTTAAAATAATTTGTAAATAGTATGTGTTTGTAAGGGTTTCCACTTAGGGGTGTCCGGAAGAACTGAAAAGGAAGGAGGCATTTTATTGAAAACGGTAACGATACCAGCTGAAGAAGCAAGGGAACTTGTTCGGATCAAGCTGACCGGTGTCCGTTTGAATGAACGAGATGCTGAAAAAGTAGCTGATGTCCTCGTCCACGCCGATTTACGAGGCGTACAATCGCATGGCGTGCTGCGAACAGAACACTATGTGAACAGGCTAAGGGCGGGAGGGATCAATCCCGAAGCACATCCAGTTTTTAAAGAAACGGGGCCTGTGACCGGTGTTCTTGACGGTGATGACGGTTTCGGCCATGTGATTTGTGATGTGGCGATGGACCGTGCAATTGACATGGCGAAGAAAAACGGTGTCGGCATGGTCACGGCTGTAAACAGCAGCCATTGCGGAGCGCTAAGCTATTTTGTGCAAAAAGCGGCTGACGAAAAGCTGATCGGAATGGCAATGACGCATACGGACAGTATCGTTGTTCCATTTGGGGGAAGATCTCCTTTTTTAGGGACAAATCCGATTGCTTACGGTGTTCCGGCTAAGCGTAAAAAACCGTTTATTCTGGATATGGCGACATCAAAAGTGGCCTTTGGGAAGATTCTGCAGGCCCGTGAAGAGGGGAAAGACATTCCTGAGGGATGGGGAGTCGATGAAAACGGAGAAGCAGTAACCGATCCTGACAAGGTCGTTTCACTTTCAACATTCGGCGGCCCGAAAGGCTATGGGTTATCTATTGTGGTCGATGTGTTTTCCGGATTGCTGGCGGGCGCGGCTTTTGGCCCTCATATCGCCGAAATGTACAGCGGCCTTGATCAAAAAAGAAAGCTGGGACATTATGTTTGTGCGATCAATCCGTCCTTTTTTACCGACCGGGATGCGTTTTTAGAGCAGATGGATGCCATGCTCGATGAACTGCAGCACTCACCGCCGGCTGTTGGAGTCGAGAGAGTGTATGTGCCCGGCGAGATTGAGCAGCTGCATGAAGAAAGAAATAAGATACACGGAATATCAATCGCTCGGAGCGTGTATGAATTCTTAAAAAGCAGGTGAGAAAAATGAAAGCGGTTCAAGTGCGAAAAGCGTATGATCTGGTGACAGCGGAGATGAAAAAGCCGATTCTTTCAAAGGATGATGACGTGCTTGTGAAAGTGAAGCTGGTCGGGATTTGCGGTTCAGACATGCACATTTATCATGGCACGAATCCGCTCGCCACCCTCCCGAGAGTTATCGGACACGAAGTAACGGGACAAGTGGAGGAAGTTGGGCCGAATGTGCGTAGCCTAAAAGCCGGTGACCATGTTGTGATTGAGCCGATTTCTTATTGCGGAACGTGTTACGCCTGCCGCAAAGGGCGCCCGAATGTTTGCGCGAAGCTTTCTGTGTTTGGCGTTCATGAAGACGGCGGCATGCGGGAGTATATTGTGCTTCCGGAAAGGCAGCTTCACGTTGTCTCAAAGGACTTGCCTTGGGAGGAAGCGGTCATGGCCGAGCCTTATACGATAGGCGCCCAGGCAGTGTGGAGAGGCCGGGTGGAAAAAGGAGACACCGTTCTGATCCAGGGAGCGGGGCCCATCGGGATCTGTGTGTTAAAAATGGCAAAGCTGGCGGGCGCTGCTGTCATGATGACAGACTTGAATAGCGAGCGGCTGGCATTTGCGAAAGAAAACGGCGCCGATGCTGTCGTAAATGCACAAACAGAACATGTGGCCGAGCGGGTCCGTGAATGGACTGGGAATGAAGGAGCCAATGTGGTCATTGATGCAGTTTGTCTGCCAGCGACTTTTGAGCTTTCAATTGAGGCCGTTTCTCCCGCGGGGCATGTAGTTGTGCTTGGATTTGATGAAAGAGCGGCGCAGATATCTCAGCTGCCGATTACAAAAAAAGAAGTCACGATAACCGGATCGAGATTGCAGACCAATCAGTTTCCCAAAGTGGTAGAGCTTTTGAATAAAGGCAAGATAGCGCATAACGGACTGGTGACCCATTCATTTTCAGTGGATGACGTCCATCACGCATTTCAGTTAATCGAGGAGCATCCAGATCAGGTGCGGAAAGCGGTCATCACGTTTGATGAATTGATTGGAATCCGGAGGTGCAAACAATGAATATCACATTCCGATGGTACGGCCGAGGTAACGATACAGTCACGCTTGAACACGTGAAGCAAATTCCCGGAGTCAAAGGCATTGTCTGGGCTCTCCATCAAAAACCTGTCGGCGGCGTGTGGGAAAAGGAAGAAATCAGAGCAGAGACCGAATATATTCAATCCTATGGTTTTCACGCTGAAGTGGTAGAAAGCGTGAATGTTCATGAATCAATTAAACTCGGAAACGAAGAACGCGGCCGGTATATTGAAAACTATAAACAAACGATCCGCAACCTTGCCGAATTTGGCGTGAAAGTGATCTGCTATAATTTTATGCCGGTTTTTGACTGGACACGCACGGACATGTTCCGTCCCTTGGAAGATGGATCAACCGCTCTTTTTTTTGAAAAGGCCAAGGTGGAGAGCCTTGAGCCCCAAGAGCTGATTCGGACGGTGGAACAAGCATCTGATATGACACTGCCGGGGTGGGAGCCCGAAAAATTGGCTCGGATCAAAGAGCTGTTTGCAGCCTACAGAACGGTCGATGAAGAACAGCTATGGGACAATTTATCATTCTTTTTGCAGGAAATTCTTCCGGTTGCAGAACGTCACGGTGTTCAAATGGCCATTCATCCGGATGACCCGCCATGGCCAATCTTCGGGCTGCCGCGCATTATCACAGGGGAGGAAAGCTATAAGAGGCTAAGGGCGATATCAGATTCGCCGTCTAATCGCATCACTCTGTGTACAGGTTCAATGGGAGCCAATCCCGCTAACGACATGGTGGAAATTGCTAAAACGTATGCCGGCATCGCTCCGTTTTCACATATTCGCAATGTGAAAATTTATGAGAATGGCGATTTTATTGAAACATCTCATCTGACGAAAGACGGTTCGATTAACATTCAAGGAGTAATGGAAGAACTGCATAAGCAGGATTACGAAGGATATGTCAGACCTGATCACGGGCGCCATCTTTGGGGCGAGCAATGCCGCCCGGGTTATGGCTTGTATGATCGCGCTCTTGGCATTATGTACTTGAACGGACTGTGGGACGCATATGAAGCAATCGCAAAAAAAGAGGTGGAAGCATGATCCCGCTGCATGAGAACTTGGCTGGTAAAACGGCTGTCATAACGGGCGGAAGCGGTGTTCTTTGCTCAGAGATGGCCCGGGAGCTTGCCCGTCACGGCATGAAGGTGGCGATTTTGAACAGGACGGCTGAAAAAGGCCAAGCGGTCGTAAAGGAGATTGAGGCTGCTGGCGGCACAGCGTTTGCTGTTTCAGCGGATGTGCTGGACAGGGAGTCACTGGTGCAGGCAAAAGAGGACATCATCGGGCGATTTGGCTCTGTCGATCTGTTGATTAACGGGGCAGGAGGCAATCATCCAGACGCAATAACCGATGTGGAAACATACGAAGAAGCGGGAGAAGGTCAAACCTTTTTTGATATGGATGAGAGGGGCTTTTCAACTGTATTCTCCACCAATTTCACCGGTGCGTTTCTGGCCTCTCAAGTGTTTGGAAAAGAGCTGCTGAAAGCCGATTCACCGGCCATCATCAACCTTTCTTCCATGAGTGCTTATTCACCGATGACGAAGGTTCCGGCATACAGTGCCGCCAAAGCATCGATCAATAATTTTACGATGTGGATGGCCGTTCATTTTGCCGAAACCGGGCTGCGGGTCAACGCGATTGCCCCAGGATTCTTTCTGACGAAACAAAATCATCAACTGCTGATTAACCAAGACGGAACTTTAACCGGACGTTCTCACAAAATTATTGCGGGAACACCGATGAAGCGTTTTGGGAAACCGGAGGATCTCCTCGGCACGCTGCTTTGGCTGGCAGATGAATCCTATTCCGGTTTTGTCACCGGGATCACCGTTCCTGTCGATGGAGGATTTATGGCCTATTCGGGTGTGTAACGAAAACAGCGCAACAGAAACTGAACCAACATAGGGGTGAGGTTGAGATGTTCTCAAAAGATAAGCTTCCCGTTATCCTTTTTTTGTTTCTGGCAGGGGTGATTAATTACCTGGATCGTTCGGCGCTGTCCATTGCAGCTCCTTTTATTCAGGATGACCTCACATTATCTGCCACGCAAATGGGCTTGATTTTCAGCAGTTTTTCGATTGGTTATGCCATATTTAACTTTCTTGGGGGCGTGGCATCTGACCGCTATGGGGCGAAGCTGACCTTGTTTGTCGCCATGGTCGTATGGTCGCTGTTCAGCGGAGCAGTCGCCCTCGCTTTTGGTTTTGTCAGCCTGCTGGTTATACGTATCCTCTTTGGAATGGGAGAAGGCCCGCTTTCTGCGACGATCAACAAGATGGTCAATAACTGGTTTCCGCCGACACAGCGGGCGTCCGTTGTCGGTGTGACCAACAGCGGGACGCCGCTCGGGGGAGCCATTTCCGGCCCGATTGTCGGTATGATTGCAATCGCGTTCAGCTGGAAGGTATCCTTCGTTCTCATTATGATCATTGGATTAATATGGGCAGTGCTCTGGTTCAAGTTTGTCAAAGAGAAGCCGCCAGTAGCGATGGGGGATGCACCGGCAATCAAAGCAGAAACGCCTCCTGAGGAAAAAATTCCGCTCACTTTTTACTTGAAGCAAAAAACGGTTCTCTTCACGGCGTTTGCTTTTTTCGCCTACAATTACATCCTCTTTTTCTTTTTGACGTGGTTTCCGAGCTACCTTGTTGAAGAGCGGGGACTAAGTGTTGAATCGATGAGTGTCATCACGGTCATTCCGTGGATTTTAGGCTTTATCGGCCTTGCAGCGGGGGGATTTGTTTCCGACTATGTGTACAAAAAAACAGCCCGAAAAGGTGTGCTGTTCTCGCGCAAGGTTGTGCTTGTCACGTGTTTGTTTTCATCGGCGGTCCTGATTGGTTTTGCGGGACTTGTGGCGACGACTGCGGGCGCTGTCACACTTGTCGCTTTGTCAGTGTTCTTTCTTTATTTGACAGGCGCTATCTATTGGGCTGTCATTCAAGATGTGGTTGATCAAAACAATGTCGGTTCTGTAGGGGGCTTCATGCATTTCCTCGCCAACACGGCCGGAATTATCGGCCCGGCTTTAACCGGCTTTATTGTTGACCGAACGGGCACATTTTCTGGGGCATTTTTGCTTGCCGGAGGGTTAGCTGTCTTCGCTTCACTTGCTGTGATTCGTTTTGTCCGTCCGATCATCGGAAAACCGGCAGGAACAGAAGCTGAGAATCCGGTGTCTTATTAATCTGGAAATATAGTGGGAGAGGGGTATGTTTGATGATACAATATACAGTAAATAATCGCAGCCGGCATGATAAGGAAGGGAATTAGATGGTAACCATAAAAGATATCGCAAAACTCGCAAACGTATCCCACACAACCGTTTCCAGAGCACTCAACAACAGCCCTTACATCAAAGAACACACGAAGAAAAAAATACTGGAGCTCGCAGCACAGCTCAACTATACACCGAATGTAAACGCGAAAAGCTTGGCGATGCAAAAGTCACATACGATCGGGCTTTTCTTTACAAGCATCACAAACGGAACCTCACACAGCTTCTTTGCAGACACCATCAAAGGCGTAAATCAAGCCATAAGCGAGGATTACAATCTCTATGTGCGCGGCATCGATGATCTGAAAAACTATGACTCCGTCACGCCGATGAGATATGACGGCATCATTTTAATGAGCCAAAGTGACATTGATAATTCTTTTATTTATCATATTCGGGAAAAAAACATCCCGCTTGTCGTGCTGAATCGCGATATTGATGACCGCAGCATCACGAATATTTTGTCCAATGACAAGGAAGGCTCTCAGGAAGCTGTGGAATACTTCATTAAGAATGGGCATCAAGACATCGCCATCATCGAGGGGATCGAAGGCTTTAAATCCTCACAGCAGCGAAAGGAAGGCTACTTGGCCGCCTTGATTCATCATCATATTCCGATCAAACATGAATACAGTGTCAAAGGGCAATACGATATGGAAAGCGGCTTTCAAGCGATGGAGCGGCTGCTGGCGCTGCCGAATCCCCCAACCGCTGTCTTTTGTTCGAATGATGACATGGCAATCGGAGCGATGAATGCGATATTCGCAAAGGGGCTGCGCGTCCCTGATGATATGTCAGTGATCGGATTTGATGATATCGGTTTTTCGCAGTATATCACGCCAAGGCTTTCAACCGTGAAGCGCCCAGTGGAGAAAATCAGCGTGCTTGGCGCGCAAAAACTATTATCCCTGATCAGCGAACCGGAAACGAAAGCGGAAAAAATCTTGGAAAACACAGCGTTCATGGTCCGCGATTCAGTTAGACCATTAACGACGTGATGCCCCGTTTTTTCAGCGGGCATTCTTTATAAAGAAAAATGTTAACGTGTGCATAAATGATAGAGGGAGGCAATGAAGGTGCAGAAGCTGAACAAAAACGTGTACGATCACTATACTCAGTATCCGGAAAAAATTCTTCAATTCGGAGAAGGAAACTTTCTTCGAGGGTTTGTCGACTGGCAGATTGATCAATTGAATCAACACACTGATTTTAATGGGAGCGTGGCAGTTGTCCAGCCGAGAGGGTCAGAAAAAATCAAAAGGTTAAATCAGCAAGATGGGCTATACACGCTTTTTTTACAGGGAATGAAAGACGGGGAAGCGGTAAACGAGCATATGATTATCAACTCAATCAGCCGCGGAATTGATTTGTTTTCAGATTATGAAGCATACAAAAAACTGGCTTCTAGCGAAGAACTGCGGTTTATCATTTCCAACACCACCGAGGCCGGAATCGTATGTGATGAAAAAGACCGTTTAGAGGATAGGCCGCAAAAAACATTCCCTGGGAAATTAACTGCGTTTCTCCACTTTCGCTATCAGGCTTTCAAAGGAGACAAGACAAAAGGGTGTGTCTTGATTCCGTGTGAATTGATTGAGAATAACGGCGAAAAGCTGAAGGAAACGATTCTGCAGTATGCGGAGCTATGGAAGCTGGAAGAAGGGTTCACACAGTGGATTCATGAAGCCAACACGTTTTGTAATAGTTTAGTAGACCGCATTGTCCCGGGTTTTCCTGTCGACAGCATTGATGAGATTACGGCTGATCTTGGCTATCAGGATGATTTGATTGTTGTGGGAGAGCAGTATTATTTATGGGTTATCGAGGGGCCGGATTGGATTGAAGAAGAACTGCCCTTTGCGGATGCGGGACTCCATACAAAGATCGTCAGCGACCTCACCCCATACCGGACAAAAAAAGTGAGAATTTTAAATGGCGCTCATACGGCAATGACGCCAGTGGCTTTATTATACGGCTTAAAAACGGTGCGGGATGCTGTCGAGCACCCGGAAGTGGGGCGGTTTATTAGAGAGTTGATCGGTGACGACATTCTCCCTGTTTTAAAAATGGAAGGGCTTTCTCAATATGCTGACGATGTGCTGAACCGTTTTAAAAACCCGTATATGAAGCATTACCTAGAAAGCATTGCACTGAACTCCATTTCCAAATTCAAAACGAGAAACCTGCCGACCATTCTGGAATATGCAGAACAAAAGGGCCAGCTTCCTGAGCGCTTGGTGTTTTCGTTCAGCGCCCTTCTGTATTTTTATCAGGGAAACGAGAAATTGCGGGACGATCCGGCTGTTCTACACTTTTTCAAAGAGGTGTGGCATCAGGAGAATGGAGACATGCTCCGTATCGCCTCAAGAGTGTTAAGAGAAGAGCGGCTGTGGGGAGCAGATCTAACCGGGATACCGAAGCTGACTGAGAGAGTCGCTGATTACTTGAATCATATTCATGAGCTGGGCATGCAGCGGGCTCTTGAACAATGCTGCACACAAAGGGGAGAGGTACGATGAAGTCATGTATAAAGATTCATAAACAAGACAATGTCCTTCTTGCGTTGCGGGATATCGAGAAGGGAGAGCGGCTGAATGCGGACGGCGTGTCGATTGAAGTGAAGGATGATATAAAAAGAGGACACAAGATTGCGCTGCAGCCTATCAAAGAAAACGACGGCATCATCAAATACGGATTTCCAATCGGGCATGCATCACAAGATATATCGATCGGTGAGCATATTCATGTCCATAATACGAAAACAAACCTGTCTGATATCCAAACATACAGCTATACACCGAGATTTGATCAAAATCCGTATTCAAATGAGAACCGGTCGTTTAAAGGATTTAGAAGAGAAAACGGGGATGCCGGTGTTCGAAATGAATTGTGGATTGTGCCAACTGTCGGCTGCGTCAATGGGATCGCTGAAAAAATGCTCCAGCGTTTTGTCAAAGAAACGGGGGATATCGCTCCATTTGATAACGTGCTCGTGTTAAAGCACCAATACGGATGCTCGCAGCTTGGCGACGATCACGAAAATACGAAGCAAATCCTGCTGAATGCCATTCGCCATCCAAATGCCGGCGGTGTCTTGGTGTTAGGGCTTGGCTGTGAAAACAACGAGCTGGCAGGAATGAAAGAAGCGCTGCAGGATGTGAACCTCGATCGGGTGAAGTTTCTCGAATCACAGTCGGTAACCGACGAAATGGAGGCAGGTGTTGCTTTGCTGAAGGAAATCCATGAAGCGGCCAAAGGGGATAGGAGAGAAGACATTCCGCTGTCCGAACTGAAAATCGGGCTGAAATGCGGAGGTTCGGACGGTTTTTCGGGTATAACAGCAAACCCGCTGCTCGGCCGTTTTTCAGATTATCTTATTGCACAGGGAGGGAGCACGGTGCTGACGGAAGTTCCGGAAATGTTCGGTGCGGAAACCATCCTGATGCAGCGGGCTGCCAATGAAGAAGTGTTTCATAAGATTGTCGATTTAATCAATGATTTCAAACAATATTTTATCAAACATGATCAGCCGGTGTACGAAAATCCTTCACCGGGCAACAAAGCGGGCGGCATTTCTACGCTTGAGGATAAATCGCTGGGCTGCACGCAAAAAGCGGGAATCTCTCCTGTCATGGATGTCCTGAAATACGGCGAAGTGCTCAAGACAAAAGGGCTAACGCTTTTGAGCGCGCCAGGAAATGATTTGATTGCTTCCTCCGCATTGGCGGCGGCGGGCTGCCAAATTGTCCTCTTTACAACGGGTAGAGGTACGCCGTTCGGCACCTTTGTCCCAACGGTGAAGGTCGCGACTAACACCCAGCTGTACGAGGCGAAGCCGCATTGGATTGATTTTAACGCAGGTCTTTTAGCAGAGGATGATATTCATGAGGAATATGTGCTGCGGGAGTTTATCCACTATATGATTGAGGTGGCAAGCGGCGGGCTTGTAAACCATGAAAAAAATGATTTCAGAGAACTTGCCATTTTTAAATCGGGTGTGACGTTATAATAAAAAAGGCTATCCTTTCGGTGGATAGCCTTTTTCATTAAATTAGTTTTAAACCGCTGATCAAAATGATGGACGCCATAATAAATTGCAGCGGACGCGGGGAGAATCGTGGCGAGAGATGGCTTCCAATCAGCACGCCGGGAATCGAACCGATCAGCAGATTAGCGGCCAGCATGTAATCCACGCTTCCAAAGCTTGCGTTCAAAATGCCTGCTGCCGTAACGAGAAGAAAAGCATGCGCAATATCTGTTCCGACAATCTGTGACGCTTTCATGTTGAATAAGTAAATCATGGCAATTGCAAATAGCGACCCGGAACCGATTGATGTTAATCCGACGATAAATCCAAACACAACACCAATAAGAATCGTCAGCGCCCGCTTGTTTTCAAGCGGCATCAGCTGCCAGCGGTTCGGACGAAGTTTTCTATCCAAAAACAAACGAACGATGATTGAGATGGCAACTAGCGTTAACACATAGCCAAGAGCGTGCTTAATAATTTCTTCCTGATGCTGATGGAAGGCGGGGAACAAATGCAGTATGCCAATGGCTAGTGAAGCACTCGGAATACTGCCGATCGCTAAGTATTTGACCAGCTTAAAATTAATTGTTTTCTGCCGCCAATGGGAGGCTACGCCAAACAGCTTTGTGATCGAGTTATATACAAGATCCGTACCGACGGCGATTGAAGGATTAATTCCAAGCACAATTAAAAGAGGAGTTAATAATGCCGCTCCGCCCACTCCCGTCAATCCGACTAAGGCTCCGACAAACAAACCCATCAATATGATGCTTACACTCATGATAAAGGCCTCCTGAAAACCCGACTATTTTTATCAGATTATATATGATTGGGACTCGTTAATCAATTAAATTTTTTGAATTTTGGCACGTTGGATGCTTGAAATTTTGATATGCTCAATATCTTTATTCATTAGCCCTTTAATGAGTGTCTGGACGACATCTGGCGGTGAACTGAAGGCATAAAAAAAGATACCCCTGAACAGGTATCTTTTTTCTCGTTTACGTTACATGCGCTGCTGATAGAAAGGAAGCTCCGTGTGGCCCATTTCCCGCACATAAACAAACAGGTTGCCTTTATGGTGTATTTCATGCTCCATTGCAAGCTGAAGCAGCGCGCTGCCTGTGGCTTTTCTGCCGAAAACGGCTGTCAGATCAATTTCCCTGTCCAGCTGTTCTTCAGTCAGCTGTTCAAGGATAGCGGCTGTTTTTTCTGTATATGCTTTTGCCAGAACATTGAGATCTGTTTCTGTTTCTTCCTGCTTATTTTGAAATGGTGAGGCATTGCCTTCTTTAATGACATTGGCAAACAGGTGGAAAGTCGTAAACATGTGTTTGACCAGCTCTTCCGCTGACATTGACGTTTCAGCCGGTTTGTAGCTGTAATGGTCTTTGCTGATTTTTTCAGCAAGCTCATTGGTCACGTTTCGATGGGATAAAAAATGGCTGACAATTTGATTGGATTGGCTCATTATGATCTCCTCCATATGTAAAAATAAATGGTGCAATGAAATCCTATATCAACGGTTAGCAATTCACAAGCAATATGCTGTGGTTGAAACAAAATACTGTGTGAGGCAGTTCTGAATCTGTTCATTTTGTTGCGGTTAGCCGAAATTCGACAATTGCGGTTATTTTGCGTTCTTCTTTTTCTAGCAAATATGATAAAATATGACATATCTCGGGTAATTCAAAAAGGGGGGATTAATTGAGGATGAAGCAGACGATTCCGTCCTCATATGTCGGGCTTAAAATTAATGAATGGTATACCCATATCCGGCAGTTCCACGTGGCAGAAGCCGAACGGGTCAAGCTCGAAGTAGAGAGAGAAATCGAGGATATGGAAGAAGACCAAGATTTGCTGCTGTATTATTCTTTAATGGAGTTCAGGCATCGTGTCATGCTGGATTACATTAAGCCTTTTGGAGAGGATACGTCGCAACTGGAATTTTCAGAATTATTAGAAGACATCGAGGGGAATCAGTACAAACTGACAGGGCTTCTCGATTATTACTTTCATTTTTTTCGAGGAATGTATGAATTTAAGCAGAAAATGTTTGTCAATGCCATGATGTACTATAAACGGGCAGAAAAGAATCTTGCCCTCGTCTCGGATGATATTGAGAAAGCAGAGTTTGCTTTTAAAATGGCCGAGATTTTTTACAATTTAAAACAAACCTATGTTTCGATGAGCTATGCCGTTCAGGCATTAGAAACGTACCAAATGTATGAAACGTATACCGTCCGCAGAATCCAATGTGAATTCGTTATTGCAGGAAATTATGATGACATGCAGTATCCAGAAAGAGCATTGCCCCACTTAGAACTGGCTTTAGATCTTGCAAAGAAAGAAGGCAATCCCCGCCTAATCAGTTCTGCCCTGTATAATCTCGGGAACTGCTATGAGAAAATGGGTGAACTGCAAAAGGCAGCCGAATACTTTGAGAAATCTGTTTCTATTTGCAAGTCGGAAAAGTTCGATAATCTTCCGCATTCTATCTACTCTTTAACACAGGTTCTGTATAAACAAAAAAATGATGCCGAAGCGCAAAAAAAATATCGTGAAGGATTGGAAATCGCCCGTCAATACAGTGATGAATTATTTGTGGAGCTTTTTCAATTTTTACATGCGTTATACGGAAAAAACATTGACACAGAATCAGTCTCACACACCTTTCAATTTCTTGAAGAACATATGCTGTATCCTTATATTGAAGAGCTGGCGCATGATGCTGCCCAATTCTATATAGAAAACGGACAGCCCGAAAAAGCACTTTCATTTTATGAGAAAATGGTGCACGCACAAAAACAAATCCAGAGAGGAGATTGTTTATATGAAATCTAAATGGATGTCAGGTTTGTTGCTCGTTGCGGTCGGGTTTAGCTTTACTCAGGGGATGGTCCATGCAGGAGAAACAGCAGACACAGAGGGAAAAACATTTCATATTGCGGCACGCAATCAAACATGATGATGATAAAAAGACCCTCAGGGGTCTTTTTTATTTCAGCTTCCATTCCTTTATGGTCAGTTCAGAAGAACCGTTTGCCACCAGCGGATCGGCATGTCCGATTTCCGCCGCCTCTTCCAGCGAACCTGCTTCGATGACATAAGCTCCGCCTGTGGCGTCGCTGAATGGCCCGAACATCTTTAAGCGATTTTCTGCCTGCAGGCGGTCCAAAAATTGATAATGTCCGGCTACATGCTCTTGATTGAATTGATCTGTTCTCGTGGTCAGCATTAAGTATGTATTCAAGATCATCCCCTCCTTTTGAACTTCAGTTTAACACAATGATCCATATTCCGGTGACGTATGTATGAGCTTTTCGTCCTACGAATGCCACCTATTGGTGAAAAAGAAAAAGGAGAGATGATAGGTGAGCATTCAAGTAAAGAAAAATTTGGTTTCTGAGGCAAAATACGCGCTGAAGTGCCCAAATGCAATGTCCGCTGAATACATTACCATTCACAACACGGCAAACGATGCGTCAGCAGCTAATGAAATCAGCTATATGATCGGGAACACAAGCTCGACAAGCTTTCACTTTGCGGTGGATGATAAAGAGGTGATTCAAGGCCTGCCGCTTAACCGAAACGCCTGGCATACGGGAGACGGCACAAACGGTACAGGTAACCGCAAATCAATCGGCGTAGAGATTTGCTACAGCAAATCGGGAGGTCCAAAGTATGAGGCAGCCGAAGCCTTGGCGATTTCATTTGTCGCACAGCTTTTGAAGGAGCGCGGCTGGGGAATTGATCGGGTGAGAAAGCATCAGGACTGGAGCGGAAAGTACTGCCCGCACCGCATTTTATCAGAGGGACGCTGGGATCAAGTGAAGGCGGCAATTGAGAAGGAGCTAAACGGAGCCGTATCAGCGAAAAAGGCTTCAGTCTCTTCTGCGGCGTCTGAATACCATGTGAAAAAAGGCGACACACTGTCAGGGATTGCCGCATCACACGGTGTTAGTGTGAAAACACTGCAAAGCATAAACCGTATCACCGACCCGAATCACATCAAAGTCGGACAGGTGATTAAGCTGCCACAGCCGGCATCTTCTTCTAAAAGCCATGCCGCGTCTTCCTATCCGCTCCCATCCGGAGTGATCAAAGTGACAAGCCCGCTTACGAAAGGGACAAACGTTAAGCAAGTGCAGACCGCTTTAGCCGCCCTTTATTTTTATCCTGATAAAGGAGCGAAAAATCACGGCGTTGACAGCATCTATGGCACGAAAACAGCAAATGCTGTGAAACGTTTTCAGTCTGTCAGCGGATTAACGGCAGATGGGATTTACGGTCCGAAAACGAAAGCGAAAATAGAGGCAAAGCTGTAACTAAAAAAACGGAAGCTGCCAGGCTTCCGTTCTTCTTACAGACAAACTGCGGCAAGCACCTTTTGAATATCATAAATGCTTTCATCTTTTTTAAACTGCTTCGAGACAGCGGGAAGCTCCGCGCCGGAAATCCAGATTTTCAACTCTGAATCAAGGTCAAAGCGTCCGGCTGTTTCCACGCTGAATCTGGAAATGCTTTTGTACGGAATCGATTGAAATTCCGTTTTCTTCCCTGTGATTCCCTGCTTATCTACAAGAATAAGCCGCTTCTCAGTAAAGACAAGTATATCGCGAATCAGTTTAAATGCAGCATTGACATTCTCCCCCTCCAGCAAAATATGAGCCAGTTCTTCTTTCGCCGCAGCCGTGGACAGTGTTGACGCATTGCCAAGTAAACCATCAATAAATCCCATCATATACCTCCTGGTACGTATTTTATCCAATCATACTATAAAAAAAGTTTTCATTCATTATTGAATTAGAGTAAACTGGTGCTGACTGATGAAGGAGAGCGTTCAAATGAAAGATATGTATGACAGCTTTGCAGCCCTTTCTGCTTCTGAATCGGAGTACCGGATTATTTATGAGGAGAAAACCGGAAGTGAGCATATCGTCCTCGGTCCCCACGGCGGCAGAATTGAGCCTGGCGTCAGTGAGCTGGTGCGGGCATTTTCCGATCAATGCTCGATTTATTTGTTTGAAGGTGTAAAGAAGCGGGACAATCGTTCCTTGCACCTGACAAGCACACGTTTTGACGAGCCGCTGGCTTTAGAAAAAGTGAACGCCCACCATTATGCACTAGCATTTCATGGGTATCATGATCCGAAAACACCGCATACATTGGTCGGAGGCGCGGATCGTAAAAAAGCCGAGCTTATTTGCGAGCGGCTGAATGAAGCGGGCTTCAGTGCTGAGCTCACGAGTGAGGAAGACCGGCTGGCAGGTGTGCATCCGAAAAATATTGTCAATCGGACGAAAAGGGAAATGGGACTGCAATTGGAAGTAAGTTCGGCACAGCGAAAGGCGTTGTTCCGAAATTTTGGCTGCCGCAATGAAAGTTACATACAAAATGATTTGTTTTGTCGATATGTGGAAGCTGTTAAACTTGGTTTTTATGATTGAATAAAACGGACCTGCACGATCGGCCCATTTCTTCATACGCTGTGGTTGTGCGATAGTGTAGGGAGGAATGAATATGTTTTATCATATTAAAGAGCTTCAATATCAAGCTAAGCCTGCTCATCCAGATCCGGTTTATGCGAAAAAGCTCCAAGAGGTGCTGGGTGGCCAATACGGTGAAATCAGTGTTATGATGCAATATTTGTTTCAGGGTTTTAACTGCCGTGCAGACGCGAAATATAAAGATTTGCTTTATGATATTGGTACAGAAGAGATCGGGCATGTGGAAATGCTTGCAACGATGATCTCCAGGCTTTTGGACAATGCACCGGCTGATGTGCAGGAAAATGCTTATAAAAGTGATCCCGCTGTGGCGGCAGTGTTGTCCGGAATGAACCCGCAGCATGCAATTGTCGCAGGTTTGGGCGCGATGGCGGCTGACAGCGAAGGATATCCATGGAATGCCAAATATATTATTTCAAGCGGAAACTTGCTCGCGGATTTTCGCGCCAACTTAAATGCGGAATCCCAAGGACGCCTTCAGGTGACACGGCTTTATGCCATGACTGATGATCCAGGGGTAAGAGATATGCTGTCATTTTTGATTGCAAGGGATACTTATCATCAAAATATGTGGTATGCGGCCATTAAAGAGCTGGAAGAAAGAGAACGGGATATTGTCGTTCCAACGACGTTCCCGCGTGAGCTCGAAAAGGGGGAAGTGGCCTATGACCTGTTTAACTTTTCCAGAGGGGATGAAAGCTCACAAGGAAGATGGGCTCATGGCGAAGCCTTTGACGGCCGGGGCGAGTTCAGGTATATCCCGGCGCCGATTGCGTTCGCGTCTGCGCCTCATCTTAAACCGGCGCCAATGTGGCTGCAGAATACCATTCCTCCGATGTCAAAATATTAATACTTATTCCGGGCCGAGGACAAATATCCCCAGCCCTTTTTTATCAGCTGTTTTTGCCGATATGATATAACGATTTTTCTTCAGCAACCTGCAAGTGCTGCTGATCGCCTTCCTCGTATACATTTGGCCGCTTGTTGGATAATAAGTAAGCGAGCCGCTTCTGAAATTGAATACCTGCTTTACGCCGTTCAAACATTTCAAGCCTTTTTTCAGCAAATTCCTTTGTTACCCGGAATACCGCCGCGATTGTGGCAAGCGCCTGGCTTCTCCATTGCGGCAGTTCCATCTGCAACAGCATAAAGGTTGGCACACAGAAGTGATACATAAATTGATTCGCCTGAAATTCCTGCAGTTCCCGAAAGAGCTTGTTCATCTGAAAATGATTGCCTGCATGCTTTAACACGTGGCACAGTTCATGGCCAAAATCCTCCCATTGCTCTTCCCGTGATTTTCTCTGGTTCAATACGATACTGTACATACCGTCGTATTTGACCATCATGCTCCCCATATCCTCAAAATGAACCCAAATATCCAGGTCCTTTGCGATTTTCAGCATGTCAATGTGATGGGGAGAGGTGATGCCCAGCCGGTTGTATAAATTTTTTACGTATTCCTCCAGATGTGATAAGTAATCGCCCAATTGAATACTCCCTTTCGAACATGTGTTCTATTTTTAGCGAGAAAGAAAAGCCCTTATAGGACTGGAAAGTGTGTTGAAATCTTTCCCTTTTCTTAAAAAAATAAACACTTTTTTCTTTATATCGGTCTATTTTTTATATGTTTTAGAGAACAGAGAAAGTTATTTATTTTTCGGTTTGCGGTTTTTCTCTTTTTCTTTTAAATAGTTGATAAATTCGATGGCCTGCTGCTTGCTTTCCGGGGAAAAATCCTGCATATCGCGGTATGCAAGCTGCAAGTCCGGATCTGAAAACATATCGTCGTCGGATTTTTTGTCTTTCCCTGTTAATAAGTAATCAGTCGTTACTTGAAAGTAATCAGCCAGCTTTTGGAGTGTGTCGTAATCAGGTTCGCTTCGCCCGTTTTCATAGTGGGAATATCGTGCCCGCGACACACCGATGTGAGATGCGATTTCTTCTTGTGTCCTTTTCCCTCTGAGACTCTTCAATCTGCCGCCTATCATACTATGACCTCTCTTTTTCAAACTCCCTAAGTTACTTATGATTATAGATACAATCTGTATCAAAATAAAGTTATGATAAAAAAAGTATCAAAAATTACTTGATGATACGGATTGTATCGTTTATACTTGGTAACAGTTGATACGAAACGTATCGAAAAAAGATCAGGAGAGTGATCACATGTATCCGATCCACATTGTTTTTAGTGAAAATCCCATAGATCAGCGCCACCTTGGACAAGCCGGCGGCACCATTTCGTTTACGGCATGCGGCCTTCCGGTGTTCCGCTTTGAAACACAAGAACAGTTTCAAACATACATGATGTTAAAAGGGGAAGCGGCAGCATATGAAAACCGATAAAAGCTATCCTTTTCCTACATATTCAGGGTTATTGAATTCAGAACATTATGACAAAATCGGCCCGGCGCTATGGCTGTTTCTCTGGTTTATCAGTTCAACAACAAAAGAAATTGAAAAAGACGGCGTAAGATGGGGAATCGTGCTCGGCCATAAGCCGTTAAAAGCGAGAGAAATGGCGGCTGTCTTCGGCGTAAGTGAGAAAACCGTCAGAAGATGGCTAGAGCTTCTCGAAACCAATGAGTACATCAAGGCTGTCCGTGCGCCATACGGACTGATGATTTCGGTCAAGCATTCCAAAAAATTCAGCTTCAGATCGGACAAAGTTGCCCAACGGAGCATAAAGGAACGGGCATTTTCGCCGCAGGCACCAGACACAGATGTCCGCTCTGATAAAGATAAAACAAACACATATACTGCTGCTGATGATGCAGTGGATCACATTGCGAAGCGGTTTACACAATTACGGTCGGCTCAAGAAGGACGCACCGTGTATCCTTCCTCAAGAGATTATCAAGCCATCGCCCGTATTGTCGCCATCGGCGTTCCAGTGACGCAAACAATCAAATGGCTTGAGGAATGCTTTCAAGCCTTTGAAAACCGGCGAACCGCCGCTTCAGAAACAATCAAGGCCTTTCGTTACTGCTCGAAATTCATTGAAGACCGATTTTTCGCGCAGCAGGCCAAAAAAAATGCCGCAATTCAACATGAGAGGATGGAAAGACATGACAAAACGAACAATCGAGCACATTTTGGACGAACTGAGAAGAGGGAGACGTCCATTACTGGCGGACAAACCGGCCGAATCAGACGCAAGCAGGTATGATTGCCCGCAATGCAAGGATCAGGGAGGCTATCTCGTTCACAAGAACGGCCTGGAAGTCTGGACGATGTGCAGCTGCATGGCAGAACGGAGGGTGAAGCGGCTGCTTGGCGCAAGTGAGATTACACACGCCTTTAGACAGCTGGGCTTCAGAGAATTTCGCACGGAGGGAAAACCGCAGGCCATAAAAGACGCGTTTGAATGCGCAAAAGAGTATGTGGCAGATTACGAACAAATCAAGGACAGCCGGAAAAACAGCATCGCCCTTTTAGGACAGCCCGGATCAGGGAAAACGCACCTTTTGACTGCTGCGGCCAATGAATTGATGAGAACTCGCCACGTGCCGGTCATTTATTTTCCGTTCGTGGAGGGCTTTACCGATCTGAAAAATGACTTTGACCTTTTGGAACAGAAGCTGAGCCGGATGAAGCAGGCGGGTGTGCTGTTCATAGATGACCTGTTTAAACCGGTTAATGGCAAACCGCGCGCTACAGATTGGCAATTAGAGCAAATGTATTCGGTGCTTAACTACCGCTACTTAAATCATAAACCGATTTTGCTTTCGAGCGAGCTGACGATTGAAACACTTGTCCGGGTCGATGAAGCGCTCGGCACGAGAATCTACGAAATGTGCAGCGACTATTTAGTGATTATCAAAGGATCAGCCTACGAGCTGAACCATAGACTGGAGGGCGTCAAATAATGTGCAAGCTTTGTCAAACAAAGAAAGTCATTGTGGAACATACCGGGATTGGAGCTGTTTTCCATCCATGTCCGAACTGCCGGTCCGGTACGGATTTAACGCCGGTCATTCAAAAGCTGGAGCAAATGCTGACAGCGGAAAAAGCGAGGATGAATGTCCGTGATTAAACAGCTGGCCGCTTTCATTGCTTTGCTGTTTCGGGCAAAGCGAACCGAAAAAAACATTGAACAATGGTATAAGGAAGACGGGAAGTGAAGCTATTGGAAAAAACAAAACAGGCAGAGAAAAGCCCTGCGCCTTGGCGTGCTGTCCCGTGCGGGGATACGAAACCGATTTATATTTATTCAGCTTACAGTGAAGAAGAAAAAGAAAGATTCCCATATTCAAACGGGCGGCTGATCGCCGCTGTATTCGACCTCAGCTCTTATTCGCAAAAAAGCAATGCCGCGTTGATGGCGGCTGCGCCCGAACTGCTGGAAGCGTCTGAAGCAGCTCTTGATTTTCTGAAAGGGAATTCTGATCATTCTAAGGAGCGCATCATTCAGCTATTAGAAAAGGCTAAAAATAGAGCTGAATCAGAAAGGGAGGAAAAGAAACATGATTAATCCAAAAAAATTGCTGAATATCGATTCCATCACACTGGAGAGCCAGCTGGAGGAGGGGAAAATCCGCGTGATTATAGTGGACGGCATCAAGCAGGAAGCATGGATCACAGAAGCGCCGGAGCATGGAAAAACGCTCGTCGAAACGAGAAAGGGCGACCTTGCCCGCGTGGAATTTGAAATCGGCTACAAATTAAACTAAAGCGAAAACAGAATACGTCCAAGACGGAAAGCCTGCGGACACTGATCAACTGCACAGCATTTGTGCGTTGATTGGTGTCCGTTTTTTATTGCCAAAAATAAGGAGGATCATAGAATGCAAGACTTACTATTTGAATATAAACGCACGCTCAAACAAACAAGAACACAATATAAACCGCTCGCTGAGGCAGATGAATCCGTGCTTTCAGCTGAAGAGCTGAAGGATAAAAAAATCATCAGAAATATGATTACTGATCTTGAATATGTAACAGAATGGCTTGAAAAAGGAAGACAGCCCGGCATCAGACGGGCGATTGACCGGCGTGACGCCTACCAGCGGCTGATGATCAAAGACCCGAGAATCATCGAATCATTTTCCAGCGCTATGATGTTTGAGCCGGACGGCCAGATATCAGAAGAAGACAGAGAGAGAATCCAAGAAGCGTTATCCCTGTTAACGGACAGAGAAAAAGAAATGTTTTTGCTGCACAAGGTAGAATGCTTTTCCTATGAACGGATCGCTGATCTTCTCGGCGTGAAAAAATCCACTGTGCAAACGACCATCAAACGGGCGATCATAAAGATGCAAAGACAGCAGGCGGAAATGAATCGATCCCTTGCCTGAATGCTTGTCATACGTTTGCCACCTATAAGTGAATAGAGCATGACACATAAGCGGCTGGCGAGATCAGCCGCTTTTATGAATAGACATCCATGCTGGAGGTGGCGGTGATGCCGTAGCATGAAAACACAACAGCGCGAACAAGCATTAGCAATCTATCAACAACATCAGGGAAACATCACAAATCGGGCGATCGCGGACATCATCGGCGTTTCCGCGAAAACAATCGGCATCTGGAAGAAACAAGACAAATGGAAAGAGGCCTTGTTTTCTGAAACCAGAAACGAACAAAAACAGCGCTGCATAGACAATGATGAACTAAATGAACGCCAGCGGCTGTTTTGCTTGTATTACGTCAAAAGCTTCAATGCCACACAGTCAGCAATCAAAGCGGGCTATTCTCCGGACAGCGCCCATGTGACGGGCAGCAGGCTGTTAAAGAATGAAAAGGTCGCTGCTGAAATCAGACGCATTAAAAAAGAAATGGTCAATGAAATGTTTATTGAAGCGATGGATGTGCTGCAGGTTTATATCAAGATCGCGTTTGCGGATATTACGGACTATGTGACCTTCGGAAAAAAAGAGGTCCAGGCTGTCGGAAAATCGGGGCCGCTGTTCGATGAAGATGATAACCCGATTATGAAGGAAATCAGCTTTGTCGATGTCAAAGACTCCGGGCTCGTTGACGGCACCATTGTGACGGAAGCGAAGCTTGGCAAAGAAGGCATCGCCATTAAGCTCGCCGATAAAATGAAGGCGCTCGAGAAACTGTCCTTATATTTTGATTTGTTTCCGGATCAATTGAAACAAAAAATTGAAAACGAGAAATTAAAGCTTGCCAAACAAAAAGCGGAGAAAACAGATGACAGCCAAGCGCCGATTGAAATCATGATCAAACGAAAAGAGGACAAGCCATGATTGTAAAAGAAATCAACCCTCATTTCGAAGATTACGTGTTCAACTGGGAGCAGACGTACCAGTTTCTCGTCGGCGGCTACGGCTCATCCAAAAGCTATCATACCGCATTGAAAATCGTGTTAAAGCTGCTGAAGGAAAAACGGACGGCTCTTGTCATCCGCGAGGTGTTCGATACCCATCGGGATTCGACCTTCGCCTTGTTTCAAGAGGTGATTGAAGAGCTCGGCCTCACAAAGGCTGCGGCATCTCTTTCTTCCCCGCTGCAGCTGCGGTTTCAAAACGGCAGCCGGATCATGTTTAAAGGAATGGACAATCCTGCGAAATTAAAATCAGTTCATAACATTTCATTGATATGGATTGAAGAATGCTCAGAGGTGAAGTATGAAGGCTTTAAGGAATTAATCGGCCGTCTTCGCCACCCTGGGCTGAAGCTTCATATGATCTGCACCACCAATCCCGTCGGCACCTCCAACTGGACGTACCGGCATTTTTTTCGGGATGAACGCAATAAACGGTTTGTGCTTGATGACAGCGAACTTTACGAAAAGCGGACGATTGTGAAGGGAGATACGTATTATCATCATTCCACAGCGAACGATAACCTCTTTCTCCCGAAAAGTTATGTGAAACAGCTTGACGGACTCAAGGCGTATGATCCTGACCTATACCGGATTGCCCGTAAAGGACGATTTGGCGTCAATGGGATCAGGGTGCTGCCGCAGTTCGAGGTGCTCCCGCATGATCAAGTAAAAGAACGCATCGCAGCCATCGGCCAGCCGATTCTTCGCACAGGCATGGATTTTGGATTTGAGGAATCCTACAATGCCGTTGTTCGGCTCGCCGTTGATCCTGAAAAAAAATATCTCTATATTTATTGGGAGTATTATCAAAACAAAATGACAGATGACAGGACGGCTGAGGAGCTGCGTGAGTTTATTGACACACAGGAATTGATCAAAGCCGACTCCGCTGAGCCGAAAAGCATCCAATATTTCCGCCAGCAGGGCTTTCGAATGGTCGGAGCCAGAAAGTTTCCCGGCTCCAGGCTTCAATACACCAAAAAGGTGAAACGATTCAAAAAGATCTTCTGTTCGGACCGCTGTGAAAATGTCATCTATGAACTCAAGACGCTGACGTACGCCAAAGATAAAAACGGCGCGCTGATTGAAGATGAATTCACGATTGACCCGCATACGCTATCTGCCATTTGGTATGCGCTTGATGATTATGAAGTGGCTGATATGAAAGAGACAGCACACAAACGAATCCGGCCGAACCGGGAAAGGAGGAGGTCATAAATGATGCATAATCAAACAGTCAGAGCGACTGTATTCAAAGCCAACGGCGCCGCTCCTCAGACAAAGCAAATCTATGAAGATGACTTTTCTGAGCTGTACGGAGAGGATATTATCGCACCGCCCTACAACATCATCGAGCTCAAAACCATTGCAGAATATTCGACGATTCTTCAGCAATGCATTGATGCGTACAGAGTCAACATTACAGGTTTTGGCTTCGATGTTGAGTATACGTTTGATGTCAACGCGAGCGACGTCGATCAGACGAAAAAGAAAAGAGCGGAAAAAGATTGGTCCAGACTTGAAGCCTTTTATAAATGCCTTCATTTTGACGAATCTGCTGAAATGATTTTAGGCTATGCCATCGAAGACAGAGAAAAAACAGGCAACGGCTTTATGGAAGTGCTGCGCGACGGAATGGGAAAACCGGCCGGCATCGAATATTTAGATGTGAAAAATATGCGTGTATGCGGAGCCGGGGAGCCTGTCGAAGTATCTTTTATGTATGAAGAAAACGGAAAAATGAAAAGAATCAAACGGCAAAAACGCTTCCGGAAATTTGTGCAGATGATCAATGGAAAGAAAGTGTTTTTCAAAGAATACGGCGATCCGCGAAACATGGACATGCGCACCGGTGAATATGTGAGCACGTTGGCAGAAAAGTACCAAGCAAATGAAGCCATTCACCTCAAAATCGGAAGCGGCGTATACGGCGTGCCCCGCTGGGTTGGCAATATCGTCAATTTATACGGAGCGCGAAAAGCGGAAGAGCTCAATTTCATGTATTTTAAGCAGGGCCGTCACGTACCCGCTGCCATCACAGTGGAAAACGGGATGCTGTCGGAAGCTTCTTACCGGGAGCTGCAAGAGTACATGAATGATCTTGAAGGCGTGGAAAACGCCCATAAATTTCTCCTGATTGAAGCGGAAGGAATCGCAAAAGAGAAGGATCTCCACGGGGGCGAGGATATCACGCCGGTGTCCGTGGAAATCAAATCCTTGGCGGAAATTCTCCAAAACGACGCTTTGTTTCTTGAATACGATGAAAAAAGCAGAAATAAGCTGCGCTCGGCGTTCCGCCTCCCGCCGCTGTATACAGGCGAGGCTCAGGAATACAACCGGGCGACAGCGGATACCGCCAGAAAAATTACGGAGGAGCAGGTATTTCAGCCGGAGCGAAAAACGCTCGTAAATAAACTGAACACGCTGCTTTTGCCGGAGCTGAATATCCATGATGTCAGGCTGACATTAAAAGGACCGGACTTTCGGGATCCCCTTGAGATTGCGAAAGTGCTCGGTCCTTTTATTACAGCCGGAGCGGTCTCGCCGAATGATTTACGCGACCTTGCCGGACGTGTGCTTGGCAAAACGCTGGAGGAATGGCCTGAGGAAATCTATAAACGGCCCGCAGGACAGGATGCGGAAAAAACAAATCTGACTGCGCTCATGCAGGAGCTGAAAGAAAGCATCGAAGCGATCAAAACGTCCTGAAGGGAGGTGAATCAAGCAGGTGGCGCGGGAATTAAGAAATGCCAAAATCAGCTTTGTCAGTTATGTGGACAAGGCGGCTAACCAGACAGAATTTTTCTTTACGAAGTCAGCCGGACCCCCGGCATTTGAAAAAAAGGTTCGGCTGTTTACCAAAAGTGAGCAGGATGAACAAAAGCTCGTGTACGGAATCGTGTATGAGCCTGATGTTCCTGATGCCCACGGCGATTTTATGACCGCGGAGGAAATTGAAAAAGCGGCGCACGGCTTTCTCGCGGAGGCGCGGGAGATTGATATCAATCACAGCTTTGAAGGCGGAACCGGCGTCGTAGTCGAGTCATATGTGGCGCCTGATGATTTTATGATCGGGTCAAAGCAGATTACAAAGGGCTCGTGGGTGCTCGTGACAAGAGCGTCTGACGAGGTGTGGGAACAGATTAAGGCCGGCATCATCACCGGCTACAGCATGGCGGGCACTGCTGATGTGTATGAAGAAGAACCGGTTGAAAAAGCGGGATTCTTCAGTGTGTTCAAGCAGATGCTGGCTGACAAAACAGGGAAGGAGACTGAAGAAATGAGAAAAGAAGACATGAGAGAATCATTCGAGCATGCGCTTTACCCTCTGCTCAAACGGCTTGAGCGGATTGAAAAAAACACAGACACGGAGGAAAAGCCTGAGCAGACGGGTGATGACGAGCGTCTGAAAAAGCTCGTTGAGGATATGCTTGCCCCGCTTATCGAGCGCATCGAGGCGTTGGAAAAAGCGCGAGGCGCGTCTAAACAGACAGCGGACGAAACGGGCGGCAATGCAGAGCAAGTCAAAAAATCAATCTGGAGCGGACTGCTGTAAACCAGTCAAAGAGGAGGAAATCAATTGAGAAATCAAGATATCATTCGGAAAGCGGAAATGTCGCTTTCTGCTTTAAAAAGCGGCGGATTAATGAACCCTGCGCAAGCGTCGGCTTTTATCCGCATGGTGCAAAACACGCCGACCATTTTCAGTGAATCCCGCGTGATTCAAATGGAAAATGACTCGCAAAAATTTGAGAAAATCGGCTTCGGCCAGCGTATTCTGCGGGCTGCTCAAGAAGGAAAAGCACTGTCAAACGACGAGCTGACAGTTCCAACGACAAGCACTGTCCAGCTGAATACGAAGGAAGTCATTGCGGAAATCAACATCACGTATGACACACTCGAAAACAACATTGAAAAAGACGGCCTGCAGCAGACGATCATGCAAATTTTAGCCGAGCGCGCAGCCGTTGATATTGAAGAGCTGATTGTAAACGGTGATACTGCATCAACTGATCCGTATCTGGCGCAGCTGGACGGCATTCGCAAACAAGCGGTGTCCCACATCGTTGATATGAACGGTGAAGAATTGTCCAGAGCGACATTCAAAAAAGGCTTAAAGGCTGTTCCGCCGAAATATTTGCGCATTCCTCAGGAATTCAGATTCTATACGTCTCACGGCTTAGAAGTTGAATGGAAGGACCGCGTGGCAGACCGCCAGACAAACCTTGGGGACCAGGCTGTTCAGGGCGGCTTATCAACAGCGTTCGGCGTACCGGTTAAAGGGGTATCCAATATTCAGCCGTACACAGTCGGTGAGGGAGACGCGCAATATGACGCTTCTGATATCATTCTCACACATCCGAAAAATATCATTCTCGGCTTCTCCCGCAATATCCGAATTGAAGTCGACAAAGACATCCGCTCCCGTAAATTCATTATTGTCTTAACGGCCAAGCTCGACAGCAAGTTCGAGGAAGAGGATGCCTGCGCGAAATTAATTAACGTAAAAGAATAATAGAAACGGGGTGGTCAGCTCATGCTCATTGAACCGACTGACGTAGCCTCCTATTCGATCTATGATCGAGTGAAAAACAGGCCGGAGGAACTGCTGGCGCGGGATATCATCGAGGCGGAAGCGGAAGCGGCTCTCATCACGGGCCACCGCTTTGAAGACAGCGTTTATGACCCGCTGCCCGACAAGGCGAAATTGGCTTTAGTAAAGCTTGCCCAGTATTTTGCGCTTGTGAACAGCGATGAATCAGCCTCATCAAGCTATCAGTCAGAAAAAATGGGGGATTATTCCTATACGGTTTCCGGAGAAAGCGGCATTCAGCGGCCTGAGGTGTATCATTTGCTCGAAGAGTTTATTACGCCGGGCTACGTCCTTGAATCCTCCAGACTGAAGGTGAGGTCTTTATGAGTTATCAGCAGATGCTCATGCACCGCTGTGACATTTATCATGAGGCTGCACAAGTGCCGTCTGCTGGCCGGTTCGGCATTCCAGCGGACAAGCTGCAGCCGGTCATTTCATATCCTGACACACCTGATGAACAAGATGTCTCTTGCTATTTCACTGAAAAAACGCAGCAGCTGATCCAGAAGGAGCCGGATCAAACTGTATATCACAGCTTTCTCGTCCATTTTCCGTTGTCAGCGGACATCCGCGTGAACGATAAAGTCATCTGGGAGGATCACGCATATATACTAAAGCTACCGAAAAAGATCAGGCATCATCATTGGGAAGTCATCGCGGTCAGGGATGAAAGCCTATGAAAATAACGGGACTGAAACAGCTGAATGCCTCATTAAAAGAAGCGGCCTCAGGCGGCTTTTCTCAACAGGCATCCCGTTGGCTTGAGGAGTGCGGGCAAGATTTTCTGGAGATCGTCCAATCTGAACTCATCAGCACACAAACGATTGATACAGAAAAACTGCTCAGCTCGTTCGAGAAAGGCGCGGAGGACAATCTCTGGATTGTGCAAAGCGGCGGGCTTTCGCTTGAAGTGGGCACACAGCTTGATTACGCCTCATTTTTGAATGACGGCCATTGGACGTCAAAAGAAGATGTGAGGTGGGTGCCGGGGCATTTTCAAGGCTCGCGGTTTATGTATGATCCCGCGGCTTCAACGGGAATGGCGCTCAAGAGAAAATGGATCCCGGGCACGAGCTACTGGGATCATGCGCTGCTTTTATATGAACAGCTGTTTGAAACATCGCTGGAAAGCAAATTGCGCCAGTGGCTGAAGAAGCTGTAAAGGAGGAGCAGGATGAACAGCGAAACAGGATCGATCATGGCGTTTTTGTACGGCCAGTGGTCTGTTCCCATTTATGAACGTGAGCTGCCTGATCAGTTTCAGGTGCCGTCGTTATACGTCCCATCGCCATCTGTTTTCGAGGAAACAGATACGGTCTCCACATTTAAAAAAACCTACAGTCTCAGTGTGAAGCTGTTTCATCATGACTCCGTTCAGGCGCTGGATGAAGCGGACAGGCTCGCGGATGCCATCAGAGAAGCGAGGAATATGGTTCCGCTGCTCAGTGAATCCGGTGAAAAAACGGGGGATATGGTTCGCATCACCCGAATTGAGACAAGGGTGGGAGACAGGGGCGAGGCGGTCATGGTGATCAGGTGGAGCAGCCGATATTATTATTACAAAACAGAACAGCCTGTCTTACAGGATATCGACATGAACAGCGGGGTGAAATAAAGGGTGGCAAAGGACAAACAACAGAAGAAGGCTGTACATACAGAGAGCCGGGAAGCTCTTTTTGATACAGCGGATTTGATTACGCACGCGAAGGAATTGTTCGGCGTTAAGCCGGATATCCTTCAGGGGGCTTTATTTGGCGTGGATCAAACACGTATGACGAAATCACAAGCTAAACAATTGATTCAAACATTTCTAACTAAGGAGGTCATGTCATCATGAATGGCGGAACATTTACAACAGGTAAAGAAAAAGAACGTGCAGGCATTTATTTTAACTTTAAAACGACAGCGCAGGAGCGGGTGTCACTCGGTGAACGGGGGACAGTCGCACTTCCGGTCGCATCAAGCTGGGGCGAAGCAAAAACGTTCGTCTCCATTTCCAGCGTCGAGGATTTAAACAAAAAAGTGGGCCTCAGCATTGATGATCCATCTTTATTGCTTTTGCGTGAAGCGAAGAAAAATGCGCAAACGGTATTAATGTACCGTCTAACCGAAGGTGTCCGAGCGTCTGCTGATATTGCTGAGGGCGTCAAAGCGACTGCCGTATACGGCGGATCAAAAGGAAATGACATTATCATCCGAATTAACCCAAATGTGCTTGATAGCGCTGCTTTTGACGTGACAACGTATATGGATGAATCAGAGGTTGATAAACAGACCGTCAAAAAGGCTGAAGAATTAAAAGCCAACGGCTATGTCACCTTTACCGGAACAGGCGATCTTTCTTCTACGATTCCGCTCACTGGATCAGAAGGAGAAACTGCCGCTGAAACGTTGAATGCATCCGCTGGAATCCGTTTATCCGGCGGTACAGATAAAGCCCCTGTCAACTCCGACTATACAGATTTCTTAGCTGCGGCTGAAACGGAGAACTTTGATGTGATTGTGCTGCCAGTTGCGGAAGGGGATCAGCTGAAGGCGACATTTGCTGCTTTCATTAAGCGTCTGCGCGACGGCCAAGGACAAAAAGTGCAAGGCGTCACAGCCAATTATGCCGGTGACTATGAAGGCATCATCAACGTAACAGAAGGTGTCCTGCTGGAAGATGGCACGGAAGTTACACCGGACAAAGCAACGGCTTGGGTAGCTGGTGCGAGCGCAGGAGCAACCTTTAACCAATCACTTACATTCGTAGAGTACGAAGGCGCGGTTGATGTGCTGCACCGCCTTGACCACGATACGATTGTTGAACGACTGGGCAAAGGTGAATTTTTATTCACATTCGATGCCCGCGATAAATCCGTCAGCGTAGAAAAGGACATTAACTCACTCGTTACGTTCACAGCTGAGAAAAACAAAAAGTTCGCGAAAAACAAAATCGTCCGTGTCTTGGACGCTGTGAATAATGATTTAACACGCGAGCTGAAAGCCTTGATTAAATCGAGAAAAGGCAGCGGAAGCGATATTCCGGCGTCTGAAGACGGACTGCAGTATGTGAAAACGATGATCACACAATACATGACAACTCTTCAGGATGCTGGCGGCATCACTGGCTTTGATTCTGATGAAGATATCACCATTTCAATGAATGAAGACCGTGACGGCTTCTTGATTGACCTGGCTGTACAGCCTGTCGACGCAGCAGAAAAATTCTACTTTAATGTGGAGGTAAACTAATATGGCATTAAAAGCACAAAACACAATCTCAGGTAAAGAAGGCCGCTTATTTCTCGATGGCGAGGAAATGGCGCACATCAAAACATTTGAAGCAAACGTCGAGAAAAACAAGTCTGAAGTAAACATTATGGGCCGGCGCATGACAGGCCATAAAACAACAGGGGCAAACGGAACCGGGACAGCGACGTTCTATAAAGTCACATCCAAATTCGTGATCCTGATGATGGACTACGTCAAAAAAGGCAGCGACCCTTACTTCACACTCCAAGCCGTGCTGGACGATAAATCATCCGGACGAGGCACAGAGCGAGTCACGCTGTACGACGTCAACTTTGACTCTGCCAAAATCGCAAGCCTTGATGTCGATTCAGAAGCGTTAGAAGAAGAAGTGCCATTTACATTCGAAGACTTCGACGTGCCTGAAAAGCTTTCTGACACGTTTTAATCAAAACTGAAATTGCCATACGCAGACCTTTCGCAGAAAGGTCTGTTTTTCATAATGAGACCAATCAAAAGACAAGGGAGTTTTTTACATGAGCGAGAAGAACGAAAACGTATATGATCTTTCCTTTTTTATGCCGGGAAAAACAATTGAAGCTGAAGAAATCAAAGTGCCGATCTCAAAGCGTTTTGTTGATAAACAAGGGAACATCGTGCCATTTATTTTTAAAGCGATCACGACGGAGCGCATTGATGAATTAGAGAAAGAAACAACAACGTATAAAAATGTCAAAGGCAGAGGCCGTGTAAAAGATTTAGACAGCCAGCGCTTTTATGCCCGAATCGCAGTTGAATCAACCGTTTATCCGGACTTCCGTTCAAAAGAGCTTCGAGAAGCATACAAAACGGCCGACCCGGTAGAAGTTGCGAAACGTGTCCTCTCAGTTGGAGGCGAATACGCGAACTGGTTAAACAAAGCGATTGAGATTAATGGATTTGAAGATGAATTAGAGGATCTGGAAGAAGAAGCAAAAAACTAATCAAGGATGGGCATAAAGAAGCCGTGTATCTCTACTATGCGATGCACGAGCTTCATTATTCTCCATCAGATTTATTAGAACTGTATGAAGCGCCCAGAAACTTTAAGGCGCTTTTGTATGGGCTGATTGGATATAAGCTTGAATTAATGGAAAAAGAATCGAGGAAAGGAGGTACATAATATCGCTAAATTGACAGCTCGTTTTGACCTGGAAGATAAAGTTTCTAAAAAGTTAAAACGAATTCATAAAGGGTTTCAAATGGTCGAAAAAAAGGTGAAAACCATTAATCGACAAATCAAAATCAGTATTAAGGCAGAGGACCAAGCCTTTTACAAATTGAGAAAGATCAATGACTATATTGTTTTGAAATTCGCAAAATCACTTGAAGTCAAAGTGGTCCTTGATGATCAGGCTACTGCCGGACTTGATGTTATTGAGCATAAGCTGAAACGGCTCCCAAAAGAAAGAAACATTACTGTAAGTCTAATTGAACATGTAACAGATGCCTATAAAAAAATAAGAAAAATGTTGAGCGGAAATCAGTTTTCAGTCGGTCTTTTCGTCAATGATCAAATCACCCCAGCTACAAAACGAATATTGGGATATTTGCAAAAGAACCTTAAAAATGGGTATTCAGTTAAATTAAAAGTGATTGACGAAATAACAAAAACCGTTAATCGAATTACAGCCCTTTTAAGAGATTTTGAAAAAACGTATACAGTTAAATTAAAAGTGATTGATGAGATAACAAAAAACGCTAATCGAATTACGGCCCTTTTAAGAGATTTTGAAAAAACATATACAGTTAAGATTATCGCTAAAGAAAAATTAGCTGCTGATAAGATAAGCGAGAAGAAACCGGAAGAAAAAAAGAATTGGTTTATGGAAACATTAGAAGACTTCGGAACAGCATTTAAAGATAAAGTAATAGAAACGATTCTTGACTCGTTATTTGAAAAAATTCCTGGATTGAAAAAAAATGATAATGAAGCAAATACTGCGCCTGGGAATACGCAGAGTAATGATAAAGTTGATAAACGCAACACAGGGCAGAGATGCTGTTGCTGCTGCTGTGGGTGCGGAGGTAATAGCTCTGGAAGCAAAGCCAACAAAAGATATAAAAAAAGAAAAAGTCCGACAAGTGCAAGGAATTCAGGACGAACACTGAGAGTTCCAGGCGAGGTATTACGAAGACGTCAGAGCGGTGCATCAGGAGAAAGTGCCACAAGCGGAAGAAATTCTGGTTCTAAGTTCAGAAACTGGCTTGGAGGTATGAGGTCCACTGCCACCGACTCTTCAAAATGGGGGAAAGTTTTAACGCCTTTAAAAGGTTTGGGGAAATTTGCGAAAGGTATACCTCTTTTAGGAACTGCATTAGCGGCAACCGATTTGCTCGGGATGAACAAAGAAAATGCAGGTGAAAAAGTTGGTTCCTTTGCGGGGAATCTTGGCGGAGCTGCTGCTGGTGGAGCCGCGGGAGCAGCCGTTGGTTCTGTCGTTCCTGTTGTCGGCACTGCTGTCGGCGGAGTTGTCGGTAGTATCGCTGGCGGTATCGGAGGTTCTGATTTGGGATCCTCTATCGGAAAATGGTTTGATGATGGCGGCGCTTCAAAAGCATGGGATGGAATTGTTGACGGTGCGAAAAATGCTGTCGATTGGATCAGCGATACTTGGTCTGATTTCTCGGATTGGTTTATGGATAATGTCTGGACCCCTGTTAGTGATTGGGCCGGAGATAAGATTGATAAGATCACCGATAAATTTGAGGATGCTAAGAAATGGCTGACTGATACCTGGAATGACGTGTCATCCTGGTTTGTGGATAACGTGTGGACCCCTATTTATAACACTGCAGTTCCGATTATAAATTTAGTAGTAGGTGCCTTTTTATTTGCCTGGGATGGTATCCAAGCTCTGTGGAGTATTGTTTCAAGTTGGTTTATGGATAACGTCTGGAATCCATTAGTTGACGGTGTCACTGATGCTGCTGATTGGATTTGGACAAAAATAAATGACGCTTGGACTTGGATCTCAGACACTTGGTCCACTGTCTCAACTTGGTTCATGGATAATGTCTGGAATCCGATTAGTAATGCAGTTGCAACTGTTGCCGGCTGGATCCAAGCGCATATTGATTATGCACGAATTTGGATCCAATTAAAATGGCTGCAAGTGGCAACTTGGTTTTATGACAACGTCTGGAACCCAATCAGTACAGCTGTTAGTAACGTAGCAAATTGGATTTGGACGAAGATCAACGAAGCATGGACTTTTATTTCAGAATTATGGTCTACAGTTTCAACTTGGTTCATGGATAATGTTTGGACGCCAGTAAGTGATGCTGTCACTAATGCAGCAAACTGGATCTGGACAAAGCTTAACGAAGCATGGACATGGATTTCTGACAAGTGGAGTGCAGTTTCGTCATGGTTCAGTGAAAACGTTTGGAATCCAATTGTCTCGAAAGTGGAAGATGCCAAAAAATCCATTACAGAAAAATTTGAGTCAGCTATAACAGCAGTTAAAGACGCTTGGAAAGGCGTTGAAAAATGGTTCACTGAAAATGTTGGTGAACCGTTAGAGAAAATAGCTGACGGAATTAAGACGAAGTTTGAAGATACCTTCTGGTGGGTCATTAAACTCCAAGAATTGGCCGGCGCTGGAGGACGGTTCATAAATAACCTTATCGGTAGAGGTGAGGAAGCTACTGGATTAACAATAAAGGAAACCGGTAAGTCTTCATCCGGTAAAAATACTAGCGGGGGCGGAGGAATTGCTGGTCTTGTCCAGTCTCAATCATCAGCGCCTACAAGTATTTTCCCTAAACAAAAAAGCGTTCTTGAAACTGAAAGGAATGCGACGGGTGGCTATATTACGAAACCAACCATTTCATGGATTGGTGAAGCGGGTAAAGAGTTTGTGATTCCTGTTGATAACAACAAGGGCCGCGGTAAAATGCTTCTTTCTCAGGCCGCTTCTAAACTAGGAATGAGCGTTGTTGATGACATGGCTTCTGCTTCATCAGCAGGTGGAGAAACAGCTGTTTCACCTCTAGCTGGCGGAGCAACAGTTTCCGCTACAGTGTCTCCTACCGTTGATACATCGAGCCTTAATGAACAGGCTGCTTTTTTCGGTCAACAGTTCACGCAAGGCTTTGATCAAGGTATTGGCGATAATGTCGTTTCAATGGATACTTGGAAACAGAAAAACGTTGGCCAACCTATGAAAAATTTGATCTCCTACTCTCCGAATTACGGAAAACAGGTGGTCAATGGTTATGCTAACGGTCAGAACAGTACGGCAACCGGAACGGATGGCTTCCTACAGACGAAAGTCAAAACACCATTTCAGAACACTGTTAATAAATCCTCTTCATGGGGAACCGGTACAATCAAAGGGTTTGCTTCCGGTCAAAATAGTTCACAAACCGGGACTGATCAGTACGTAAATACTCATGTGAATAAGCCGTTTTTGAAGTCTAAAGAATCATCAAACGGCTGGGGAACCGGAATGATTGGGAATTTTGTTTCAGGCATGACTTCAAAGGCAAGTGAAGTCCATGAGGCTGCCAAGGAACTGGCGAAAAAAGTTGAGAAGGCATTTCGTGAGGAGCTAGATATCCATTCACCTTCTCGTGTCATGATGAGCTTGGGACGTTTTGCCTCTGTTGGTGTTGTAAAAGGTCTGGATTCTGTCGATGTGAAAAAATATGCTGAAAAACAAGCTGGATCACTGGCAGCAGCTTATTCCGGAATGGGTGCAGTAGGCGGAAATGTGAAACAGTGGCTTATGGCTGCAATGATGGCCACAAAGACACCATTGAACTGGCTCTCGGGATTAATGACGATTGCACAGTATGAATCAGGGGGCAACCCTAACTCTATTAACCTGTGGGATAGTAACGCAAAAGCAGGAAATCCATCACAAGGTCTCATGCAGACAGTTCCAACCACGTTCAATGCTCATAAAGCACCGGGCATGGGTAACATCAGAAACCCGATTCACAATGCCGCTGCCGCGATTGGCTACATCAAAAGTAGATACGGCTCAATTGACAATGTGCCTGGTATTAAAAGCTTGAAACGTGGCGGTCCCTATGTCGGTTATGCCAACGGCGGACTGATTACAAAAGAACAAATCGCCCGTGTCGGTGAAGGAAACAAGCGGGAATGGATCATTCCGGAGGAGCGGGGCATACGCGGCCGCTACCTCCTTCAGAGAGCGGCGCAGGCTCTTGGCATGGAAGTGACAGATCCATCTCAATCCCAGCAGTCTGAGCTTTCATCGGGACAAGTTTCAGCAGTTACTTCAGCTAGCCGGCCGACGTCAGCAGTTTCCGGATCAAAAGAGATTTATATTCAATTTAACGGTGACCAGCACTTCCATAATGGACAAGACGCCGAAAGCCTAGCGGCGAAAATCAAGCAGGCGCTTATAGATGAACTGCAAAAGGATATCAATGTTGGAACGAAGGGGGTCGTTGCATTTGACTAAATCCGTATATGAGTTTTGGATTTCACAAGGGAAGGACAAGCTGCGGCTCCCCGTTCTTCCCGATCAGCTGAATATTTCAAATACGGTACAAAATGAGACGGTTAAAGTAGCCAAGTTCGGTGACCTTACATTTATTGACGAACAGGGAGCGAAAGAAATTTCGTTCTCTTCGTTTTTTCCGAAGAAATACAGCCCGATAGCTGAATATCAAAACTTCCCGTCGCCGGAAAATGCGATAACAAAAATTGAAAAATGGATGAAGGCCAAAAAACCGGTTCAGTTTTTGATTACGGGAACTAAAGTGAATTTAACTTGCAGTATTGAAGGTTTTTCCTATAGCGAAGGCCAGCAGGATATCGGCGATCGCTCGTTTGATATTCAATTAAAAGAATACAAAACCGCTTCCCCCCGAAAAATCAAGCAAAAGAAAAAAACAAAGGCAAAACGCCCGTCGAAGGCTTCTCCGAAAACCTATACAGTGAAAAAGGGAGACACGCTGTGGGACATTGCCGGCAGATTTTACGGGAACAGCACGCAATGGCGCAAAATTTGGAACGCCAATAAAACAGCAATGATCAAACGAAGCAAACGAAACATCAGGCAGCCGGGCCACTGGATTTTTCCCGGCCAAAAATTAAAGATTCCGCAATGAAACAGGTGATGTGTGATGATAGAACTGTTCGTCATTAAAGACACAGAATGGCTTGAGCTGGTGGCAGAAAGCGTATCGCTGGAAGGCCATCGTTATCAGGCGCCGCGCTCCATTGAAGCGACTATTGTCATCAAACAGGGCGACCAGACGTATTACAGCGTTACAGAAGGAGATACGGTCTTATTTAAGTGGAAGGGAAAAGAGCTTTTTCGGGGCATTGTTTTTGCTAGAACCCCGGACGAGCATACGCTTGCTTTCAGCGCATACGATATGCTTCAGTATCTGGTCAAAAACCAGGATGTGTACGTCTTTTCCAACCAGCGGGCTGATCAGATGATCAAAAGGATC
Organism: Bacillus cabrialesii; assembly: GCF_004124315.2. Lineage (GTDB taxonomy): Bacteria > Bacillota > Bacilli > Bacillales > Bacillaceae > Bacillus > Bacillus cabrialesii. Next base: position 1,371,908 of record NZ_CP096889.1, read on the forward strand.
GCCAATGATTTCCAAATTCCGACTGCCTCGATTGCGAATACAGGCCATACGATCAAAAGCCTTGTCATTAAAAATGACACGACTCTGTATGACATCATCTTAAAAGCGTTAAAACAGACGAAAAGCCAGACCGGACGACATTATCAGCTGTATTCGGAAAAAGGAAAGCTCGGTCTGCGCGCTTGGCCAGATCCGTCAGAGGTATGGGTGCTGGAAACCGGCGTCAATATTACGGGCTACCAATACAGCACTTCTATAAATGACACTGCAACACGGGTGGTGCTCCGCCGGCAGAAGGACAATAAGACGTATAAAGCGTCTGCCAAGGACGGTTCAGGCTTAAACAAATACGGTGTGCTTCAATATACAGAAACGGTTACAGATGACATCAACCAGGCACAGCTTCAGCAGCGGGCAGATGTCCGTCTTGCTGAAAAAAAAGGCGTGAAAAAAGAACTGAAAAATATTCAGGCGGTCGGCATTCCGGAAGTGCAGAGCGGCTTGCCTGTCTATATTTCCATTCCGGAGGCCGGGATCAAGAAAACCTATTGGGTAGATACGGACCGGCACGAATTTAAAGGAACGAAACATACGATGACGATTGATGTTGTCGAAAAGAATACGATGCCGGAAGGAGTGTCCTGATGAGATTAAGTGAGGCGATTAAACATTTGGCCGTCGGCGCAGTTGACGCTGAGTCTCCGGTGGAGCTGCTTTCGGCTGAGGTGGTTTCGGTTTCTCCTGTTGAAATCAAATTAAAAGAAAACAACAAACTGATTATACCGGCAGACGCCCTCATCATCCCAAAACGAATGCAGTCCGGAGAAGATGATGCACTCGAGCCGGGGGACCGCGTCATGACCGCGGCTCTGACTGGCGGGCAATCGTTTTTTATTTTAGATAAAGTATAGACAAACCGCTTCGCACGAAGGGGTTTTTATTTAGCATGTAAAAAGGAGTGGGCATCATGGCCCTGACACCAGAAGTGGAGTTTGAGGATATCGAAGATGACAGCGAAGTCATTGAAACCTCGCAAACCTATAAAATAGACTTTGAAAACGGAAGAATTACAAATGAACTGATTACCGGGCTTGAAGCGATCAGGCAGTTCGTGTATATCGCCTTACAAACAGAACGATATGCGTACTCCGTATACAGCCATAATGTTGGAAATGAGCTTCAGGACGTGCTTACAGATCATGAAACGACCGATGCCTATAAAAAAATGGAGATTCCGAGGCTGATAGAAGAGGCGCTCGTTTATGACGACCGGATATCTGCTGTAACAGATTTTGAGATAGAAAAACAAGGCGATACGTTTCATGTTTCCTTTGTGGTGGAGACAGATGAAGGGACGCTTGAGATTGAGGAGGTGATTGGCGAAAATGTTTGAAGATCAGACCTTTGAAGAGATTATGGAGCGTATGCTGAACAGCATCTCCGCAGATATTGACACAAGAGAAGGCAGCGTCATTTATAATGCGTTAGCCCCGGCGGCAGCCGAGCTTGCGAAGTCATATATATGGCTGGATACTGTGCTTGAGCTGGTCTTCTCTGATACCGCGCAAGGCGAATTTTTAGACCGGCGTGCAGCGGAAGCGGGGATTGAACGGACAGCCGCGACAAAGGCGGTCAGAGCGGGAGAGTTTACGTCTGGCGTGACCATTCCTGCGGGCTCCCGCTTCTATGTGGATAATCTTTATTTTCAATATACAGCAGATGGAACGCTAGTCTGTGAAACACCTGGTGAAGCAGGGAACGCCAATCTGACCGGACGCAATTTACTCTCACTGGATACCATTCCCGGATTAGAAACAGCCGTTGTCAAAGAAATCCTCATTCCGGGGCGAGAGGAAGAAGGAGATGACAGCTTAAGAGAACGGTATTTTACAAGAGTGCGGCGCGAGGCTGTCAGTGCCAATAAAATGCATTATAAAGAGTGGGCTGAAGAAGTGGACGGTGTCGGAAAAGCAAAGATTTTCCCGCTTTGGAATGGAGAAGGTACGGTCAAAATTGTCGTCACGAATGCCAATCTCGAGCCGGCTTCCGATATCTTAATCCAAAAAGTGAAAGATTATATCGACCCTGAACCGGGACAAGGAGAGGGACAGGCGCCAATCGGAGCCGTTGTCACAGTGGAAAGCGCGGTCTGGAAGGAAGTTGAGATTTCTGCTGAAGTGCTGCCCGAGATCAATCACTCGATTGATGAAGTGAGGTCGGAAATTGAAGAAGGCGTTTTACATCTCTTTAAGAAAATGGCGTTCGAAGATAACGTCATCCGCTTATCGCAAATTAACAATATCGTCTATAATTCACCGTCAGTCAGTGATTATTCCAATATTAAAATCAACGGCACCTCCGAAAATTTGGTGCTGAGCGACGTGGAAATTCCTAAGCTTGGGCAGGTGAAGATCATTGAGCAAACTAGATGATATGACAGCGTATCTGCCGCCATTTCTCACCAGCCTTAAAGAAATGGCCGAGCTGCTGAAAGCGGAAGCGCCTGAGTTTGATAAGCAGAATAACAGCATATTTGATCTGACGGATCAGTTATTCGTGCCGACGGCGACATGGGGGCTCAGCCGCTGGGAAAAAATTTTAAACGTCCCGCGGGAATCAGGTGACACTGAGGAGATCAGACGATTGCGGCTCATTTCAAAAATGTCGAACATCCCGCCAATCACTTACAAGGCCATTGAGCAAGCGGTGAACCGTTTCTTGAAAAACCCGTCTGCACAAGTCCGCCTGCTTCCCGGCGAATACCACTTTACCGTGGATATCAATGTTGATGACCTTCAGCACATGAATGAGCTGATCGAAGCGATAGAAAACATGAAGCCCGCTCATTTGGCGTATACGCTCAGAGGCGGATTGAACGAGACGCTGCAAATAAAAGACACAGTCATCCTGAATCACCGCAGATACCGAACAGCCAGTGAGCTGAAGGTCGGTTATTCGGTCACCCTTAACAACAATGAGGTGGTTTTAACTTGATTTCAACCATATACAGAGAACGTACAGCGGCAGATCTGAAAAGCAGAATTGATCACGTGCTGCTTAACGGACAAAAAACAGAAATAGTGGAACTCGCCATTGACGGAGCGACAGTCACCGTCCTGACAAAACGTGAGGAGGACATTAAGCATATCGAAACGGTCCAAATTTTTGACGAGTTGGGCAATGTGATCACAGAAAGAAAGACTGACCTGGACGTCAGCGAAAACAGAACACTCGATTTCAGATTTACTTTTGAGGTGGTGTAAACATGGCATACGAAGAAAAAACAGACTGGCTCCCGGACGACCCAATTAACGAAGACGACGTCAACCGCTGGGAAAAAGGCATAAAAGACGCCCACACAGACCTGGCCGCCCACAAAAACGACATGAACAACCCCCACAACACAACAAAGGCGCAAATCGGGCTGGGGAACGTGGATAATGTGCAGCAAGCGGCGAAGAAGGATTTTGAACTGCATGAGCAAGATCAGGTGCGGCATGTTACAGAGGAAGAGCGAGAGAAATGGAACAAAGGTCAATTATCTAAGATTACAAAAGATGATGGACAGCCTATGTTCAATATCACAAGTGATTTCCATACCGAACTGATGAACTATCCTACATTGACTTATTTTTCTTATACGGGATCGCCTCTGAATTCACCAGGCGGCTCAGGGAGAGGATTTTGGACTTGCAGTGATAGTAAGTTATACGGACATGTGCTTGTAATGACAAATGATAATAGGACATTCCGCAAAACACTCTCAAACGGGAATTGGACTGATTGGTTTGAATTAGAGACAACAGAAGGCGCTCAAACAAAAGTGAACGCTCATGCAGCCAAGTCGGACATGCATGTCACACAATCGGACAAAGACCAGTGGAATAACAGCCAGCTTTTTAAAGTCACAGCAGACAACGGTCAAGCAAAAATATATTTAAGCGAAACAGATGATTTTCATGAAATTGTTCCGAAGAATACTGGAATGGTTCATTTCACCTCCATGCCAAAAACGGTGAATGGTCCAGGAACTTCAGTCAGGGGTTTATGGACTATTAATGCGACTGGTAATTACGGGCAAATTATCGCTTTTGATAATGCTAATAAAACGTATCGAAAAACGATATCAGGAGGAAACTGGTCGGATTGGATTGAATTAGAGACAACAGCTGGAGCAGAGGCGAAAGTATCTAATCATGCTAAGGATTCAGTGATACACATTACATCAGCTGAGAGGAGCAAATGGAATGGGGCTCAGCTTACTAAAATAACAAGCGATTTAGGAGGGGTGTCCATTGCAGCAAACGAAGGAGAGGACATTCTTCAAAAAATAATTGATCAAGGTAGAGGCATGGGCACATTTTATGCACATGGAAAAGCTGTAAATGCCCCATCTCCATTTTCAATAAGAGGCGTATTTCATTTGACTAGCCAATCAACCGACGGAAAAGGTATGTTTGGTTGGGTTTTTGCTACTGATTACAGAAACAATGTCTTTACGAATTATTATGATGGAAGCACTGTTGCGTGGCAAGGATGGAACAAGGTTGAAACAGAAACCACTGCTCAAGCTAAAGCGGATAAAGCTTTGTCTGATGCAAAAAACTATGTTGACACAAATTATACAAATCAAGTATTAACTGTTCATACAGGCTCAAATGCAATTCAAGACGCGAGAACAAGCGGAAATGATTATCCAACTGGTATCACCTTTATGGACATAGGAGGTAATAACACTACAGGGTACCCGTTAACCTATGGATTTGTAAAAAATGAAAAGCATAGTAATTATCGCTTTACTCAGTATTTCTATGGAAATGCAGACACAACTAGTGGAAGTTATGATCATGTTGGGACTTGGATCCGCCATTGGTGGGCAGGTTCTGGCTGGACCGCATGGCAGAAGATATCAGGGTTTGCTCATGTAAATATAGGGACTACTGGACGTCAAGCTCTGATTAAAGGAGAAAATAACAAAATTAAATATAACCGTATTATAAAAGATAGTCATAAATTGTTTGATACGAAAAACAATAGGTTTGTAGCCAGTCATGCAGGTATGCACTTAGTCGGTGCAAGTTTATATATAGAGAATACTGAGCGATACTCCAATTTTGAATTATATGTTTATGTAAACGGCACAAAGTATAAATTAATGAATCAATTTAGAATGCCTACCCCTTCCAATAACAGTGATAATGAGTTTAATGCAACCGTTACTGGATCTGTTACAGTTCCGCTTGATGCAGGAGATTATGTTGAAATTTATGTTTATGTTGGTTATTCCGGGGATGTAACACGATATGTTGCAGATTCAAATGGAGTTCTCAATTATTTTGATGTTCTGGAGCTTGGCGGAAGAAATTATCCGAGAGTTTAGGAGGTACCTTTATGATCTTATATGATGCCATTATGTACAAGTATCCAAAAGCAGTATCGAGAAAGGATTTTGAATTGCGTAATGACGGTAACGGTTCATACATTGAGAAATGGAATCTCCGGGCCCCGTTACCGACTCAGGCAGAACTCGAGTCCTGGTGGGAAGAGCTGCAAAAAAACCCGCCGTACGAGCCGCCTGATCAGGTGGAGATTCTTGCTCAGGAATTGTCACAGGAAAAGCTGGCACGCAAGCAGCTTGAAGAACTGAACAAAACATTAGGAAGCGAGCTGTCAGATATAAAGCTTTCATTACTTTCCTTGAAAGGAGATCTTGCTGAATGAATTATTGGGTGCTAGCCCTCTACTATGAGTGGGCGACAGCGGATATGGTGAAACAGGCATTAGCATATAAAGACTGTTCAATTGAGGATCTGGCAGAGGGTGTGAACAAAAAGCTGATTACATCTGACCAGTATAAAGAAATTACCGGTAAAGCCATGTAAGGCTTTTTTATTTTGCCTGTTTTTAGATGAAAAGGAGGATGAAGATGGTGAAGTATCAATATGAATTTCCTCTCGATAAGACTGGAAAAGCCGGAGCAGTAAAGCCCTACAGAGGAGAAAAAAATGATTTTGTGACGCCTGTTTCAAACTTGTCGGGTGTCGCGGAAATTTTAACGAACGCGGCCTTAAAGGCGACTGAGGCATACAGCCAGCTCGGGCAAGACCGGCTGGGCGCAGTGCTGGTTTCGAAAGTAAAGGGCTGGGCGTATGCAGATCGTGAAGGCACGCTCTTTATAGAAGAAAGCGACAACAACAATGTTTGGACAACGACAGCAGCAGTTAATGTCGCAGCCGGTGTCCTGACGGAGACGGACTGGGTGTATCTTTCTAAACGCTATTACCGCTTCCGCTATGTGAACGGGAATCTTCAGCAATCAGAGTTTGTCTTATACCAATCAGTCGGCGCGGGAGAAATGGACGTTCGTGTAAATCAAAAAGCTCCTTTGCAGATTGACTTATCGGAGATTCAGACAGGCGATGGACGGCTGAAAGTAAAAGCCGGCAACACATTTGACCATGTCTTTCATGAAAATGCCGAGTCCGCTGGCGAGGGCACTGCATTATCCGTGGACGGCGCCGCTCATTTACTCGTTGAAGTATACGGCACAGCGGAAACGAGTGAGGTCAAATTTTGGGGCAAATCGGTGTCAGGACAGAAACTCCCGATCAGAGGAGTGAAATCGGATGATGCATCCGCTGCCTGCAGTACGTTAGGGAAAGCTGAAGCATGGGCCTTCGATATTCAAGGGTTTAAGGAGATCATCATGGAGATCGCCAGTATCACCGGCGGGACTCTTTCGATAAAAGGAACAGCAGTTTCATCATAATTTCGGCCCTCGGAAGGGAGGTGATCCGCATGTAAAGGAGGAGTGAATGATGCAGCAAGAGGCAGATGTGAATGTGTTTCAGCAGGATTTAGCAGACATGAAAGGTGAACAGAAAGCGCTTGAGCAGAGGGTTTCCGCATTAGAACGCGTATCAGACCGGCAAGACCAGCAAATCATGACACTGAACGAAAAATTAAACAAAATTGAAGAAAATACAACATGGATTAAACGCACCATCACAGGTGCCATCATTACAGCAGTTTGCACAGGGATCATTGGCGGAGCAATCGCCATTATGTACAACCTGCTGCAGCATTAAAGGGGGATTTTCATGAAAAGGTTTGACAAAGGCACGGTCATTAGGACGGTGCTTCTTTTGGTTGCCTTAATCAATCAGACCATGCTGATGCTTGGCAAATCACCATTGGATATCCAGGAGGAACAGGTCAATCAGCTTGCTGACGCGCTTTATTCTGCCGGATCTGTCATTTTTACAATTGGAACGACACTTGCCGCTTGGTTTAAAAACAACTATGTAACAGAAAAAGGGAAAAAACAGCGCGACTTGTTAAAGGAAAATAATCTGACGAAATAAGGAGAGATGAAAATGGTGAACATTATTCAAGACTTTATTCCAGTCGGTGCAAATAACCGTCCGGGCTACGCAATGACACCGCTCTACATTACCGTGCACAATACAGCGAACACTGCTGTCGGAGCGGATGCTGCAGCCCATGCCAGCTATTTGAAAAATCCTGATACGGCGACAAGCTGGCATTTTACAGTCGATGATACAGAAATTTATCAGCATTTGCCTTTAAATGAAAACGGCTGGCATGCGGGAGATGGAAATGGCAGCGGCAACCGGGCTTCTATCGGGATTGAAATTTGTGAAAATGCCGATGGAGACTTTGCACAAGCAACAGCAAATGCCCAATGGCTGATCAAAACATTAATGAGTGAGCACAATATCAGTCTTGCCAATGTCGTCCCTCATAAATATTGGTCTGGGAAGGAATGTCCGCGCAAACTGTTGGATACGTGGGATTCGTTCAAAGCGGGAATTGGGGGAGGCGGCAGCCAAACCTACGTCGTAAAACAAGGTGACACACTTACATCCATCGCGAGAGCATTCGGGGTTACTGTTGCTCAACTGCAAGAGTGGAACAATATCGAAGACCCGAATCTTATTCAGGTCGGTCAAGTATTGATTGTAAGTGCTCCGTCGTACGCTGAAGAACCCGAGCTCTATCCGCTCCCTGATGGTATCATTCAATTGACAACACCATATACCTCAGGAGAACACGTCTTTCAGGTGCAGCGAGCACTGGCCGCTCTCTATTTTTACCCTGATAAAGGCGCTGTCAACAACGGAATTGATGGCATTTACGGGCCGAAAACAGCGGATGCGGTTGCGCGTTTTCAGTCTGTTAACGGTTTAACGGCCGATGGGATTTATGGGCCGGCGACAAAAGTGAAGATTGCAACGCAATTAAGTTGACGAAAAATCCCGGAGTTTCTCCGGGATTTATTTTTTCTTCTTCAATTTTTTTAAAATCCCTGCACTCCGCTCCCTCACCCGAAGCGAATACCCGGAAAGTCCAAACCTTCCGTAATCAACAAATTTCACACGCCTCACCAATTTTTTCACTGTATCACCTGACAATATCCTCTGTTTGTTTTAGTATATGTAACCCTCATCAGAAAAGGAATAAGGACAAGAGCTGTTTTCCCTTGTCCTTTTAGTGTGATCATGCTTTTTTTCGTTTATACTCGTCAATCAGCCGTTCGTTTTCTTTGAAGATTCTTGCTGTATGCGGACTGACTTGATAGCTTGCGACACTGGTGGTTGAACGTTTTTTCAGGATTTTAAACGGCTTCGCCGCTCGGGGCTCGCATCCGTTTTGATACGCGCGTTCCATTATCCTTCACCTTCCTCCTCAATTGGCAGCACCAAATCATATATGCTCGTTAATGATGTGAAAAGCAAATAATCAAACTCCGTGACAATGCTGTCAGACGTCAGCTTGATGACATAGCTCTGTGTCTCGATGGTAAAAGGGATGAGAACCACCTTACCGTCCTGGTCGTAATAAACATCCTTTCGATCGAGCCGTGTTTGTACGTCTGCCGGATCGTCCATGTGCTCGGTTAACCGGTCTTTATCAGCCTGTGTCGAATAGTGACAAAGAGAGGCCGTTAAGTTCATTTTATCGGCATAGGTTTTCAGCAGCTTATCAATACCTTCAGCATATGCATCTACACTTCCATAATAAACATGGATCGGTTCGTTTTTCAATAGGTATTGGTATGTTTTCAGCCGATTGAGATACATGTGGAGCATTTCGTTGTTTTCTTCGAGAATTTCTCTTGTGTCTGTTTCCAGCTCGCTGCCGGCCAGTTTTTTGACGTATGCACTTAGGAAGATGAAAGCATCGATTAAAGCAAAACTGACGGCGACAATGAGATACCGTTCCCAGTCGGCAAACAGGGACGAGGGGTCATATGTCCAGTATACCATAGCGCCCAGAACAAACAGCAAATACCATGTTTTCCGGATGGCGGACATTTTTTCTTTGACCTTCGCTTCGAAACGCCAAGTGGCGTACACGTATAAGCCCAATCCGGCCATGATGCACCAGACCATGATCTGAAAGAATAAAAGCATACATTAATCCCTCACATCTGAATTAGGTTCTGCTTATTGTATTCGAGAGATACGGATGGTTTTCCTGTTCCAACAAAAAAACCGCTTCTTTAACAGAAGCGGTGTAACATTAAAATATCATATTTAAAATAAAGTAGGCGATGGCGCCAAGTGTCGCTGAAATCGGTAGCGTAATGACCCATGTAATAAGCATCCGCTTGGCTGTGCCCCAGTTTACGCCTTTTACCCGGTGTGACGCACCGACGCCAAGGATTGATGAAGAAATGACGTGGGTCGTACTAACCGGCAAATGAATAAATGTGGCGCCGAAAATAATGGCAGCCCCGGTTAAGTCAGCGGAAACACCGTTTACCGGACGAATTTTCATGATCTTTCCACCAACGGTTTTGATGATTTTCCAGCCGCCGATTGATGTTCCGAGACCCATGGCTGTCGCGCAGGCAAATTGCACCCAGGTTGGAATATCATTAGCAGAAGTATGTAAATTCGCAGTGATGAGAGCCATTGTGATAATTCCCATTGCTTTTTGCGCGTCGTTTGTGCCGTGTGTATACGATTGCAGGGCAGCTGTCAGAATCTGCACTCTGCGGAATTGCTTGTTCGTTTTCGCCAAATTGCTGTCTTTGAATATCAGCTTGACGATGCTGTATAAAATATACCCAACGACAAAAGCAAGAATCGGTGAAAGGATCAGTGCTTCAATGATTTTAATGAAGCCTTTATAATTTAACGAAGCAAACCCGGCTGCCGCTACTGCCGCACCGGCAATTGCCCCGATGATGGCATGGGATGAACTGCTTGGGATGCCGTAGTACCATGTGATCAGGTTCCAGGCAATCGCAGCGATTAACGCAGCCAAAATCACAACAGAACCATTTTCCAGCGTATAAGGATCCACAATGTCTTTCGTAATGGTTTTGGCAACACCTGTAAATGTCATTGCTCCGATAAAGTTCATCACAGCCGCCAATATAATGGCGTGGCGCGGTTTCAGCGCTTTTGTCGATACCGAAGTCGCAATTGCGTTCGCCGTATCATGAAACCCGTTGATGAAATCAAACGCCAGAGCACAAATGACTATTAGTATCGTTAATATTAATAGAATATCCATTTTAACCCCTCGTTACGCGTTTTTCATAATGATGGTTTCAAGATTGTTGGCAACACTTTGGCAAGAGTCGGCAATTTCTTCAAGCGTTTCATAAATTTCACGATATTGAATAACTTTGATCGGGTCTGTTTCATTTCCGAAAAGATTCTTTAATGATTTTCTGTGCAGGTTGTCACAGCTGTGCTCATACTCTTTAATTTTAATCGCGTGAGGCTGAATATCCTTTAAGCGGTTTTCTGCCAGCAGCTCAATTGTAATTAAAATTTCTTTCGCACATTCTCTGATGTATCCGCTGAATTTATCGATATGCTCGTCTGATGAAGTAATTGAGAAAATCTCCATCATGGCAGAGAAATGTTCGATTCCGTCAAGCACATCATCCAGGCTGTTTGTCAGCTGAAGGATATCTTCGCGTTCAATAGGAGTGATGAACGCTTTGTTAAGCTCTTTAATCATGACATGAACATGATTGTCACCTTTTGTTTCATATTCCTTTAACGTATCTGCAAATTCTTTAAGCGTCGTTTGGTTGGTGACCTTAAAATTCACAAAATATTCTGCAGTTTCGTCTATGTTCTTTGCAATTTCTGTTAAAAGGAGTGAGAACTTATCTTTTTTTCTTCTTATCATTAAAAACCCTCCATAGTTTGAATGAGACAATGCACACATCAAATTATTATATAGCCTTTTGTCGAAAAAAAACAGGTAAAGTCGAAAAAAACACGGCTTGACTTTTTCGTTAAATCATGTCTCCTTATTTTGGCCTACTTCGCTTCAAAAAAACGACCCAAGTTTGCAAAAAATTTCTGCTTAACGTAAAAAGTATATCAAAAGTTGTGTTTTTCCTGTCAACTTTTATCTTCTGTTTCACCAAAAAACGGTTCCCTAAACAAGGGAACCGTTTTATCAGCTTGCTTTTCGTTTTTTCATCCAGTAATAAACAGGCAGTCCGGCAAGGCCGATGAGGATGGATAATCCGCAGCTCAGTGTATCTGTGATGAGTGTGCTGCCTAATACAAAAAATGAGCCCGCGATTGCCAAAATCGGCATGAATGGGTAAAGCGGAACACTGTAGGCGCGCTTTTCTCCCTTTGCTCGCTTGCGGAGGATAAAGACCGCAAAAAAAGCCATCACATAAAAAATGTAGATCATGAAAATCGAGATTTCCGACAGTTTATCAGGGTTGCTGATCAGCATCATGATCAAAGCCACAGCAATCTGGAAGGAAATCGCAATCCATGGTGTGCGGAACGTCGGGTGTACGTGTGACAGCTTTTCAGCGAATGGAAGCTGTTTGCGCTCTGCCATCGCAAATGAAACACGCGGGAAAGAAAGGACCTTTCCGTTTAAGCAGCCAAAGATGCTGACAATGATCCCGACACTGATCAGCTTTCCGCCGATTGAACCGAACAGCATGGTGGCGGCAGTGCTTGTCGCATTTTCGCCAAGTGTGACAATTTCGTTCGCAGACAGGATGTGAAGCAATGCAAAGTTAATGAAAATATAGACGGCTGTTACGATTAATAATCCGCCCGTCATTGCACGCGGCAGCAGCTTTTCGGGATTTTTCATTTCACCGCCGAGAGCGGCTAGAAGAATCCATCCGTCGTACGCAAATAGTGTAGCCAAAATAGCTGCCCCGAAGTTCATATCGGAAATGCTTTCGTTTACTGCTGTGAAGATGTGCTGATCGCCTTTCCAAAGGCCAAAAATAATGATGCATGCAATCGGGATCAGCTTACCGATCGTTGTCAGCGTTTGGACAAAGCCCCCGTATTTTGTACCGATAATATTAATGACGCATAAAAAGAGAACGGCTATAATTCCGATTACCTTTGATAATCCAGATCCCCAGCCGAAAAGATTCGCCATTAAAGATCCAAAATATAAACCCAGCGCGGCAATAATGGCCGGCCCGTAAATGATAATTTGCACCCAGCCGCACAAAAATCCCCAAAACTCGCCGTACACTTCTTCAAGATACGTATAAAGCCCGCCGGTTTTTGGAATCTGCGTTCCGATTTCCGCGATTGTCAAACCGCCCGCCAGTGTTAAAATACCGCCTAACAGCCAGGCGAAAAGCGCTGTTTTTGAATCGCCAGAATAAGCGAGCACAGCGCCAGGCTTCATAAAAACACCAGACCCGATAATGGTTCCGATGACAAGAGTAAGGGCAAACAAGAGGCCTATCTCTTTTTTCAAACCGTTGTCTTCAGTATGCATGTCCTTAACCTCCTATGATGTTGAAGCTTCATGATGAAGAATCTATTTTTCATATTGTAAACCCTATTTTAGAAAAGTGAAATAAAATAAATTTTCTGATTTTCGATATTTGCTTTGTGTATGGCTGATAAATTGGTGGAAACGCCTGCTTTATTAAGTAGGAACCGAATAAATATATGTGTTTTATATTTTATAGTTCGTATTTCACATACGTGTTTTAACCGATTTGGAGTGCGCTATGAGGAGTCTGCGCAATAACAAGCCTTCGCTGAAGCTGATAAGTTGACTTTCCCGTGGGAATAAAATACCTTGTTACTAGAACAATAAATGTACAACTATGATACGATATCTCGAAATCGAGATAAAATGACCTGGAGGGACAGCATATGAAAGTCAACGGCATTCACCACGTGTCAGCACTAACAGCCGACGCACAAAAAAACTTAGATTTCTATAAGAAGGTATTAGGGTTAAAGCTTGTCAAAAAATCCGTCAACCAAGATGAACCGACAATGTACCATCTGTTTTACGGAGATGAAGTGGCAAATCCGGGAACTGAGCTGACGTTTTTCGAGATTCCCCGTATTGCGCCGTTTCATGCGGGAACAAACAGTATTTCTTCTATTGGTTTGCGTGTTCCAAGCACAGAAGCCCTGCATTACTGGAAAGAACGTTTTGAAGAGCATCAGGTGGCGCATAGCGGCATCACCAAAAGAGCAGGACGTGACATATTGGCATTCCAAGATCATGAAGGACAGCGCCTCGTGCTGACTGCTGATGAGAAAGGCAAAGGATATGGTCTGCCTGTTAAACAAAGCGGCATTCCTGAAGAATTTTCGTTTCGCGGGTTAGGGCCGGTTGAACTGACTGTGCCATACGCTGAAGCGACCTTACACGTATTAACGAATATTCTTGGATTTACAGAAATCAGCCGTGAAGCAGTCGAAGGACAAGGAACCGCTATTATTTTGGAATCTGGAGAAGGAGGCGCGGCAACGGAAATCCATTTATTAGAAAGAAACGATCTTCCGCGCGAGCGCCAAGGCAAAGGAAGTGTTCACCATGTCGCATTTCGGGTCAGAGATGAAGAAGAACTTGCCGGGTGGCACCAGATCATCAGCCGTGAAGGCTATAGCAATTCAGGCATCGTTGAACGCTACTACTTCAAGGCGCTGTATTTCAGAGAGCCGAACGGTATTTTGTTCGAGCTATCAACTGACGGACCGGGCTTTATGGTTGATGAAAATCTTGATGAGCTTGGCCAAACGATCGCTCTTCCTCCGTATCTTGAACATCGAAGAGCTGAAATTGAAGCAAAACTAAAACCGATTCAATAAAATCGCAATTCATTTGCCTTCCGGCGGCGCCGGAAGGTTTTTTTATTGTCGTCATACATTTTGAGACGGCATGTCAGATGCCGATTGGGAGAAAAGGCTTAAAATCCGTTGTGTATATGGGCGATCGGTATGAAATGGACTCGGCAAAAATATTGTCTTTGTTTATTAATAGTTTATTCATATTTGCTTGTTACACTATTTCAAAGTTAGACAAAAAGGAGTGAAAACACGTGGAAAAGAAAAAACGCGAGCTGGATATCGTCCTCATCCTCATTTTGCTCGCATCTGCATTCTTAAATATTTATAACATTTGGAAGGACGACACGGTGAATCCTTATTACACCGCGGCAGTTACAAGTATGATGCAAAGCTTTCATAATTTCTTTTATGCTTCGTTCGATGCTGCCGGCTTTATAACAGTTGATAAACCGCCTGTTACATATCAAATCCAGACGATCAGCGCACTGATATTCGGGATGCACGGGTGGAGTGTCATTCTGCCTCAGGCATTGGCCGGTGTAGGCTCAGTCCTTCTGATGTACTTGCTAGTTAAGCCGACATTCGGAAAAACGGCGGCGCGCATTGCTTCATTTGTGATGGCGTGTACACCGATTGCTGTAGCTGTAGCGCGCACAAACAATGTTGATGCATTACTGGTGTTTTTCTTATTGCTGGCTACATGGCTTCTCTTCAAAGCGATTAGAAAAGGAAAACTGATCTGGCTGTTAGCGGCGTTTTTCGTTGTTGGAGTAGGTTTCAATACGAAAATGCTTCAGGCTTATATGATTTTACCGGCCTTCCTATTGTTCTATTTGATTGCGGCAAACGCCACTATTAAGAAAAAAATCATTTCGTTGGTAAGTGCGTTAGCCGTATTAGCAGCCGTTTCGTTATCATGGCCGCTCATTGTTGACAATATCCCTGCAAGCAAGCGGCCTTATATCGGAAGCAGCCAGACCAACTCTGTTTTGGAATTGGCTTTCGGCTATAACGGAATTCAGCGGCTGACAGGCCAAAATTCCGGAGGCGGACAGGGGGGACCAAACGGAGACGCTTCAAAAGAAATGTCTTCATCTGATAACAGTTCAACACAGACTCAAGCACCGCCTAGTCCATCATCAAACAGCAGCTCATCAAGTGATGACAAATCATCCAATGGCAATATGACGGCACCTCCATCCAATGGCCAAATGCCAAACGGCGGTCAAGAAGGCCCTCCGAGCGGCGGAGATGGCGGCCAAGGCGGACCCGGCGGAGACGGAGGGAAAGGCGGTACAGGAACCGGCTCGAAAATGCAATCAGGTTCAGGAATGTTCGGAACAGGAACACCTGGCCCGCTGAGACTCTTCCAACAAGAATTATCTGATCAAATCAGCTGGCTTCTGCCGTTTGCGATTTTTGGAATTGCCGGCTTACTGATCGCAGGCGTGAGAGAAAGAAGAAGATTATCTGCACAGCAGAAGGAAACGTTGTTCTGGGTTGCATGGCTTGTGCCGATTGCCGGATTCTTCAGTGTGGCAGAATTTTTCCACCATTATTATCTCATTATGCTGGCACCACCGATTGCGGCTCTTGTCGGTGCGGGATGGGTTGCCCTTGTTCATCTTTACCGTAATCAGACTGGCTGGAAATCATGGCTTCTGCCGACAGCGATTATTGCGACAACTGGATTTGAATTATTTATTCTCAGAAACTACTATGATCAAATCGGAGTGGGCTGGAGCATTGGCGTAGGTGTGATCGGCGCGCTGTCAGCGATTGCTCTGCTGCTGTTTAAACAGCGTCAAAAACCGATCAGTTATTATGTATCACTTGCAGCTCTTCTCGCGTTGCTGATGATGCCGATTTATTGGGCAAGCACACCGCTTCTTTACGGAGGCAACAGCTCACAGCCTGAAACAGGGCCTCAGCTCGCATCTATGAGCGGAAAAGGCATGGGAATGTCTGATGCGGCTGTAAATGAAAAACTGATCAAATATCTGGAGGAGAATAACTCCGGAGCTGAGTACCTATTCGCCACAACCGACTCGAACACAGCGGCGCCATATATTATTAAAACGAAAAAAGCTGTTATGACTATTGGCGGATTCAGCGGTTCTGACCCTGCTATCACGCTGACTCAATTTAAAAAGCTCGTAAAAGAAGGAAAAGTAAAATACTTCTTGGCTTCTGGAATGGGAAGAGGCGGAAACAACGATATTGTTGAATGGGTTCAGAAAAACGGGAAGAAAGTGTCTTCAGATAAATGGCAATCAAGCTCTGATCAACAAGCATCATCTGATCAGAAAACAGAAAATACTGATTCAGCTGATACATCAAGCAACAGCAAGACTTCAGACGAAAACGGCCAAATGAGCGGCGGACCTGGCGGAATGAATCAGTCAGCTGCATTATATGAACTAAATGCTGATGAATAGGAGGGAAAAACATGAGCAGACATATTCAATATTCAGTTGTTGTACCTGTGTATAACGAAGAGCTTGTCATTCATGAAACCTATCAGCGCTTAAAAGAGGTCATGGATCAAACAAAGGAAAACTATGAGCTGCTTTTTGTCAACGATGGAAGCAAAGATCGCAGTATTGAGATTTTAAGAGAGCACAGCCTGATCGATCCGAGAGTGAAAATCATTGATTTTTCAAGGAACTTTGGGCACCAGATCGCCATTACAGCGGGGATGGATTATGCACAGGGGAATGCAATCGCCGTCATTGACGCCGATTTGCAGGACCCTCCTGAACTGATTTTAGATATGATTGAAAAATGGAAGGAAGGCTATGAGGTCGTGTACGCCGTGCGGACAAAACGAAAAGGGGAAACCTTCTTCAAGAAACAAACTGCGGCTATGTTTTACCGGCTTCTCAGCAGCATGACGGATATTGATATCCCGATTGATACGGGGGATTTCCGCCTCATGGACAGAAAAGTCTGTGATGAAATGAAAAGATTAAAAGAAAAAAATCCTTTTGTCAGAGGGCTCGTCAGCTGGGTGGGCTTCAAACAGACAGCGGTCGAGTACGTACGTGATGAAAGGCTCGCCGGAGAAACAAAGTACCCGCTGAAGAAAATGCTGAAGCTGTCAATGGACGGCATCACGACATTTTCACACAAACCGCTAAAGCTGGCAAGCTATGCGGGGATTCTAATGTCAGGTGCGGGATTTCTGTATATGTTTATCGTGCTCTATCTGAAGCTATTCACAGACAGCACAATCACGGGCTGGTCATCACTTATTGTGATCCAGCTCCTGTTCAGCGGCATCGTCCTTCTGATTCTGGGGATGATCGGCGAATATATCGGCAGAATCTACGATGAAGCCAAAGACAGGCCGCTTTACATCGTCCAGAAATCGTATGGAATTGAAAATAAAAGACTTTATAGAGACCAGCATATGTCATAACCTGAAACCCCTGTCCATTGCGGACAAGGGTTTTTTATATTCCATGCTGCGATTAAAGGAAAAGATGCTGATAGATATATGGGAATAAGGTAACGGAGAAAGGAATGTGAACTTGCACTCCGGTTTAGTCATATTGAAATAAAAACGGCAAAGCCTAAAGACTTTCATCTGCCGTTTTGTGGAATGTCGGCTGTTCTATTGAGAGTTTTTTTAAGAAATACATGATCAGAGCCGTACCAGTTATGTTTAATAAAATACTGGCACCCAGTGTAACTCCCCGCGTCAATGCCGAGCTTAAGCGAATCTTGTAACCCGCATTCATGTTATACATCCTTCTCCCGCAATGGAAGCCTCAAGAATTGAATGATGTCAGTCTGAATGATGGATGTCTCATCAAAGAGTTTCAGACAGGCCTTTTGTTCAATAAAAAGCCTCAGGCCGCTTTTGCGGCCTGAGGCGCTTTCTTAAGAAGCTGTTTCTTCTTTTTGGTCGAGTTTGATTTTTTTCGTCATTTCTTTGCCTTTTCTGAGAATTTTCACTTCAACGGTGTCACCGATGTTTGCGTCTTTATATAAAATATTGCGCAATTCACTGCCTGTATCGGTTTCTTTGCCCTTCAGGCTGATGATAATATCCTCCGCTTTCAATCCGGCCTTTTCAGCAGGAGAGCCTGAGGCGACCTGACGGATGTATACGCCCTTATTCAGCTGGCTGCCGAACAGGCCGAGTGTGCCTTCTTGGTAGTTTTGCGGCACTTGTTCTAAATCAAGCATGCTGACACCGATATACGGACGTTCAATTTGTCCTTTAGACAGCAATTCTTCAGCAATCGGTTTTACGTCGTTGCTTGGAATTGCGAATCCGATGCCCTCAACGTCATCTTCACTGATTTTCATACTGTTAATGCCGACGATTTTGCCGGAAGTATTTAACAATGGGCCGCCGCTGTTACCTGGGTTAATCGCTGCGTCAGTTTGGATGACGTTAATGCTCGTTTCGCCGGCTGATGTTGACATCGAAACCGTTCTGTCCACGCCGCTTACAATTCCTTGCGTTACTGTACGGGACAGGTCTTTTCCGAGCGGGTCTCCAATCGCAATGACGGTCTCACCTGTTCTGAGATCAGATGAATCACCAAAGCTTGCCACTTTTGTTACGTGGTCATCACTGATTTGGAGGACCGCTAAATCTGTTAACGAGTCACTGCCTATCAGTTTTGCTGTCGCCTCAGTACCGTCATATAAAGATACCTTCAGCGAAGATGCCCCTTCTACGACGTGGTTATTTGTAATGATATATGCTTTGCCGTTCTCTTTTTTGAAAATGACACCTGATCCTGAACCGCTTTCTGTATCTTCGCTGGAATCAGAGCTGGAACCGGATGAGCCGGAGCCGAATAAAGAGCTGTTTGACTGAGCCTGAAGATTGGTAATACCGACAATCGCCGGTGAAAGGTCTTCCACCATATCTGAGATTTTAGAAGAATCTTCGCTTTTGAATGCAGATGAGCTGCTTGAGCTTGATGAGCTTTTGGCAGATTCAGAAGATGTGCTTTTGGCTGTGACAGATTGCGTTTGCTGCTGGCTGGAAGACTGTTTTGCAGTGTCCTGAGCATCATGGTCGCCAAGCGGTGTAAACGTGTAAATGCCAAGGGCGAGACTGCCGCCGATCACTCCGCCAAGCAGCGGTCTGAACCATCCGAACCCTCGTTTTTTCTTCTCCTGGTCATGAATGACATTGCGGGCTGAGTAGGAGGTGCTTTGATCGTTTTCTTTCGCTAGAAAGACCTCATTCTCATTTCCTTCCGTTCTGTTTTCGTCACGATAGTTATCCATCATGTTCACTCCGTTTCTATATTTCACTAATTTCTCATTATGATAGGTTTATGACTTGAGTTTATCATAAACAAAAACTGTGGGATAAAAATGAAAAGATTATGGGAAATTGTGAAAAAGTGCGGAAAACGGTACACTTCATATTGTATATGAAAGGACTGAGTCGATGGAACAGATTGGATTGATTGGATATGGCAGCATGGCCGATATGATCGCCAGGCAGCTGTTGAAGCATGAACAAATAAAGGAGAATGAACTCTTTATTGAAACAAGAACGAAAGGAAAGCGGCTGGGTGCGCTGATGGCAGATTATCCACATGTATCGGCTGATTCGCTCGAGAACTGGGCGGAAACGTGCCGTTTGATTTTTATATGTGTCCCGCCGCTCCATGTCGTCGAAACATTGCGCCGTCTCCGCCCGTACGTGAACAGGCATACTCATATCGTATCCATTGCCGCCGGTGTGCCGCTGCGTCTTCTGGAGGCTGAAACAAAAGCCGGTATATCACGTGTCATTCCTGCCATTACATCCGAAGCGGAAGCGGGCATCTCACTTGTCGTTCACAGTGAAGCACTGACAGCGGATAAAAAGGAACGTCTTAATGAGTTGTTATCGGTTTTCAGCCGTGTCAGAGAAATAAAAGAATCGAATCTGGATGCCGCCAGCAATTTGACGAGCTCGGCACCAGGATTTATAGCTGCCGTCTTCGAAGAACTGGCGCTGGCTGCTGCCAGAAAAAGCAGCCTTTCTAAAGAAGAAGCCTTTGATTTTCTGATTCATTCGCTATACGGAACTGGCAAGCTGCTGATTGAAAAGAAGATGTCTTTCGAGGAAACGCTGGAACGTGTCGCAACGAAAGGCGGAATTACCGGAGAGGGAGCTGAGGTGATACGCGCCTCTGTGCCGGACGTTTTTGATCAGGTGTTTGAAAGAACGCTGAAAAAATATGAACTGCTTACAGAACAGGCTGAGAAACAAACATGAATCCTTGCAAGAGGATTCTTTTTTTCTCACTGAAACGTTGTGATTTTCCCCAGTTATATTGCAATTTTCCTCTTTTTTTAATATAATTTGTTAGAATATTCATAATTTAGTAAAAAAGGAGGAGCGTTATGAAACTGTACATGTCAGTAGATATGGAAGGTATTTCGGGTCTTCCGGATGATACCTTTGTGGATTCCGGCAAGCGTAATTATGAACGCGGACGGCTCATCATGACTGAAGAAGCGAATTACTGTATTGCTGAAGCGTTTAACAGCGGGTGTACTGAGGTGCTGGTCAATGACAGCCATTCGAAGATGAATAATCTGATGGTTGAAAAGCTTCATCCTGAAGCAGACTTGATTTCCGGCGACGTCAAACCTTTTTCAATGGTAGAGGGGCTGGACGATACGTTTACAGGCGCTTTGTTTCTCGGTTATCATGCGAGAGCATCGACTCCCGGTGTCATGTCACACAGCATGATTTTCGGCGTCCGGCATTTTTACATAAACGATCGGCCTGTCGGTGAGCTCGGGTTAAATGCATACGTTGCCGGTTATTATGATGTCCCGGTCATTATGGTCGCAGGAGATGATCGTGCGGCGAAGGAAGCGGAAGAGCTCATTCCGAACGTTACGACAGCCGCTGTCAAACAAACCATTTCAAGATCGGCAGTGAAGTGTTTGTCCCCTGCGAAAGCCGGCCGGCTGCTGACAGAAAAAACCGCATTTGCCCTGCAAAACAAAGATAAAGTCAAACCGCTCACACCGCCTGACAGACCGGTTTTGAGCATTGAATTTGCCAATTACGGCCAGGCAGAATGGGCGAATCTGATGCCGGGAACTGAAATAAAGCCGCAAACCACAACCGTTCAATTTCAGGCGAAGGACATGCTTGAAGCCTATCAGGCGATGCTTGTCATGACGGAGCTTGCGATGCGGACATCATTCTGCTAAAGGGGTGTTTTAGGCTTTGGCGCGATACATGATGAAGCGTTTTTGGGCAATGGCAGCTACGATTTTGGTGATTACCACCCTGACTTTTGTTCTTATGAAGGTCATTCCCGGATCTCCTTTTAACGAGGAGAGAGGCACAAATGAAGCCGTTCAAAAAAATCTCGAAGCCTACTATCACTTAGACGATCCTCTTATTTTCCAATATATCATCTACTTAAAATCCATCATCACATTCGATTTCGGACCTTCAATCAAAAAACCGTCAGACAGCGTAAATGATATGCTGGAACGCGGCTTTCCCGTTTCCTTTGAGCTTGGGATGACAGCGATTGTCATTGCTGTGATATCCGGGCTGGTTCTGGGCGTAATCGCCGCGCTCCGCCGCAACGGCTTTTTGGATTACGCCGCGATGAGTTTGGCTGTACTCGGCATCTCTATTCCGAATTTTATTCTGGCAACATTGCTCATTCAGCAGTTTGCCGTCAATTTCAAACTATTTCCCGCTGCCACATGGACGAGCCCGATCCATATGGTGCTTCCGACCGCAGCGCTTGCTGTAGGGCCAATGGCGATCATTGCCAGGCTGACACGGTCAAGCATGGTCGAAGTCTTAACGCAGGATTATATCCGCACAGCAAAAGCGAAAGGGCTTTCTCCGTTCAACATTATCGTAAAACACGCACTCAGAAATGCACTCATGCCTGTCGTTACCGTTCTGGGCACACTTGTCGCAAGTATCTTAACAGGGAGCTTTGTCATTGAAAAAATCTTTGCCATTCCGGGAATGGGAAAATATTTTGTTGAAAGCATTAATCAGCGGGACTATCCGGTGATTATGGGGACGACTGTTTTTTACAGCGTCATTTTGATCATCATGCTGTTTTTGGTCGACTTGGCCTACGGTTTCTTAGACCCGCGCATTAAACTGCATAAGAAAGGGTGAAGCGTGTGAATCTCCCTGTACAAACGGATGAGCGCCAGCCAGAGCAGCACATTCAGGTGCCAGATGAATGGTTTGTCTCGAATCAGGAAAAAAATCGAGAAGCCGATTCGGTCAAGCGGCCGAGTTTGTCATACACGCAGGATGCCTGGAGGAGGCTGAAAAAAAATAAATTAGCGATGGCTGGACTTTTTATTCTTTTATTCCTTTTTGTCATGGCGGTGATCGGGCCCTTTTTATCGCCTCATAGTGTCGCGCGCCAATCGCTGACCGAGCAAAATCTTCCGCCCTCAGCCGATCATTGGTTCGGCACCGATGAGCTTGGCCGTGATGTGTTTACCCGAACATGGTACGGAGCGAGGATTTCGTTATTTGTCGGAGTGATGGCAGCGCTGATTGATTTTGTGATCGGTGTCATTTACGGAGGCGTTGCCGGCTATAAAGGCGGCAGGACTGACAGCATCATGATGCGAATTATCGAAGTGCTGTATGGGCTTCCGTATCTGCTTGTTGTCATTTTGCTGATGGTGCTGATGGGGCCGGGGCTGGGCACCATTATTGTGGCGCTTACCGTCACCGGATGGGTAGGCATGGCGAGAATTGTAAGAGGCCAGGTGCTTCAGATTAAAAATTATGAATATGTACTCGCCTCGAAAACCTTTGGCGCCAAAACCTTTCGCATCATCCGGAAGAATCTGCTGCCGAATACAATGGGAGCGATCATCGTACAAATGACATTAACCGTACCTGCCGCTATATTCGCAGAATCCTTTTTAAGCTTTCTGGGCCTCGGCATACAGGCTCCGTTTGCCAGCTGGGGCGTGATGGCGAATGACGGCCTGCCTACGATTTTGTCTGGGCATTGGTGGCGCCTGTTTTTTCCTGCCTTTTTCATCTCCTTGACGATGTATGCGTTTAATGTGCTTGGAGACGGATTGCAGGATGCGCTCGACCCTAAGCTGAGGAGGTAGCTCTATGGAAAAAGTTCTGTCAGTCAAAAATCTTCACGTTTCTTTTACGACTTACGGCGGGACGGTTCAGGCGGTCAGAGGAGTGAGCTTTGATTTGTATCAAGGGGAAACCTTTGCGATCGTCGGCGAATCCGGCTGCGGCAAAAGCGTGACCTCCCAAAGCATTATGGGCCTGCTTCCGCCCTATTCGGCAAAAGTGACAGACGGCAGCGTTCTATTTAAAGGAAGAGACCTTTGCCGTCTCTCTGACAAAGAAATGAGAAGCATAAGGGGAGCCGACATTTCTATGATTTTTCAAGACCCGATGACGGCGTTAAACCCGACGCTGACTGTCGGAGACCAGCTTGGGGAAGCGCTCCTCCGCCATAAAAAAATGAGCAAAAAAGCGGTGAGGGAAGAGGTGCTTTCCATGCTGTCATTGGTCGGCATTCCCGATCCGAAAGAGCGCCTGAAGCAGTACCCCCATCAATTCAGCGGGGGCATGAGACAGCGGATTGTCATTGCGATGGCGCTGATCTGTGAGCCTGACATCTTAATCGCAGACGAACCGACGACCGCTCTTGATGTGACCATTCAGGCGCAGATTTTGGAGCTGTTTAAAGAGATTCAGAGAAAAACGAATGTGTCTGTCATTCTGATTACACACGATTTAGGGGTAGTGGCCCAGGTTGCTGACAGAGTCGCAGTCATGTATGCGGGAAAAATAGCGGAGATTGGCACGAGAAAAGATATTTTTTATCAGCCGCAGCACCCTTATACAAAAGGGCTGCTGAACTCTGTCCCGCGGCTTGATTTGGATGGCGCGGAGCTGATTCCGATCGACGGAACGCCGCCGGATTTGTTTTCGCCTCCGGCAGGGTGCCCGTTTGCCGCCCGCTGTCCGAGCAGGATGATCGTGTGTGACAGGGTATACCCGGGCCAGACAATTAGATCTGACACACACACTGTCAGCTGCTGGCTGCAGGATAAACGGGCCGAGCATGCGGTACTGTCCGGAGATGCGAAGGATTGAACATGAAAAGGGGGAAGAGGATGAAACGAGTGAAAAAGCTTTGGGGAATGAGTCTTGCATTAGGAATCTCGTTTGCGCTGATAGGATGTACGGCAAACGAACAGGCAGAAAAAGAAAGCGGTAATGATAAAGCAAAAACAAGCGGAGAAAAGGTGTTGTATGTAAATAACGAAAATGAACCGACTTCGTTCGATCCGCCGATCGGCTTTAATAATGTATCATGGCAGCCCTTAAATAACATTATGGAGGGGCTGACGCGCCTTGGCAAAGATCATAAGCCTGAACCGGCGATGGCTGAGAAGTGGTCTGTATCGAAAGATAAAAAAACCTACACATTTACAATTCGGGAAAATGCGAAATGGACAAACGGAGATCCGGTAACGGCCGGAGACTTTGAATACGCGTGGAAACGGATGCTTGATCCGAAAAAGGGCGCTTCCTCCGCGTTTCTCGGCTATTTGATTGAAGGCGGCGAAGCGTATAACAGCGGCAAAGGGAAAAAAGACGATGTGAAGGTGACGGCAAAGGATGATCGAACCCTTGAAGTAACGCTTGAAGCGCCGCAAAAATATTTTCTCAGCGTCGTATCCAATCCGGCGTATTTTCCGGTAAACGAAAAAGTCGATAAAGAAAACCCAAAGTGGTTTGCTGAGTCGGATACATTTGTCGGGAACGGTCCGTTTAAGCTGACGGAATGGAAGCATGATGACAGCATCACAATGGAGAAAAGCGACACGTATTGGGATAAAGATACCGTGAAGCTTGATAAGGTGAAATGGGCGATGGTCAGTGACAGAAATACAGATTACCAGATGTTTCAGTCTGGGGAACTGGATACCGCTTACGTCCCTGCTGAATTAAGCGATCAGCTGCTGGATCAGGATAACGTCAGCATAGTTGACCAGGCGGGCCTCTATTTCTACCGGTTTAATGTGAACATGGAGCCGTTCCAAAATGAAAACATCAGAAAAGCCTTTGCGACGGCTGTGGATCAAAAGGAAATTGTAAAGTATGTCACGAAAAACAATGAAAAGCCGGCGCACGCCTTTGTATCGCCAGGATTTACACAGCCTGACAGCAAAGATTTCCGTAAAGCTGGCGGAGATCTGATCACGCCAAATGAAAGCAAAGCGAAGCAGCTGCTGGAAAAGGGCATGAAGGAAGAGCGTTATGATAAGCTTCCTGCAGTTACTCTTACCTATAGCACAAAGCCGGAGCATAAAAAAATCGCCGAGGCGATCCAGCAAAAATTAAAAAATACCCTTGGGGTCGATGTGAAGCTGGCCAATATGGAATGGAACGTATTTTTAGAGGATCAAAAAGCGCTGAAATTCCAATTCTCTCAAAGCTCATTTTTACCTGACTACGCGGACCCTATCAGCTTTCTGGAAGCCTTCCAAACAGGAAATTCGATGAACCGCACAGGCTGGGCCAATAAAGAATACGATCAGCTGATCAAGCAGGCGAAGCATGAAGCCGATGAAAAAACGCGTTTCTCTCTTATGCATCAAGCGGAAAAGCTGCTGATCAATGAAGCGCCGATCATTCCGGTTTATTTCTATAATCAGGTCAACCTGCAAAACGAGCATGTAAAAGGAATCGTCAGGCATCCCGTCGGCTATATCGATTTTAAATGGGCGGATAAAAACTGACGCCGGCGATTGGGAAAATACTGCTTCTTTCTGCGAAGGAGCGGTATTTTTTCTCTTTCTTGCACGTATACGTAGGGTGCAGAGCAAATGAAAGGAGTGATTGTGTTGAATCAGAAGCCAAAAGCGCTGAAAAAGGGTGACACAGTCGGAGTGATCGCGCCCGCAAGTCCGCCGGATCCGAAAAAGCTTGAAACCGCGCTTTTATTTTTAGAAGAGCTCGGTCTTCAGGTGAAGCTGGGCAAGGCACTAAAAAACCAGCACGGCTATTTAGCGGGACAGGATAATGAACGGCTGGCTGATCTTCATGAGATGTTCAGAGACGAGGAGGTAAAAGCGGTGCTGTGCGCGTGCGGGGGTTTTGGGACAGGACGTATCGCGGGCGGCATCGATTTTAGTTTAATCCGCAAACACCCTAAAATCTTCTGGGGATACAGCGATATTACGTTTTTACATACGGCCATCCATCAAAACACAGGTCTTGTCACCTTCCACGGCCCGATGCTCAGCTCAGATATTGGCCTCAACGACGTTCACCCGCTGACAAAAGCGTCGTATGGGCAGCTCTTCCAAGAGACGGAATTCACCTATACAGAAGAGCTTTCTCCGTTGACGGTGCTTGTTCCCGGAAATGCGGAAGGCGAGCTGATCGGGGGAAATCTCTCGTTACTGACGTCTACGCTGGGCACGCCGTTTGAAATCGATACGAGAGGGAAGCTTCTGTTTATTGAAGATATTGACGAGGAGCCGTATCAAATCGACCGGATGCTGAATCAGCTGAAAATGGCAGGGAAGCTGACGGACGCGGCCGGAATCCTTGTTTGTGATTTTCATAACTGTGTCCCTATGAAGAGGGAGAAATCTCTGTCGCTTGAGCAGGTGCTTGATGACTATATTGTTTCGGCGGGCAGGCCTGCTCTGCGAGGATTTAAAATCGGCCACTGCTCGCCGAGTATCGCCGTTCCGATCGGTGTGCGAGCTGTTATGGATACAGCAGAAAAAACAGTCGTCATCGAGGCGGGCGTTTCAGAAGGGGCGCTAAAGACATGAAAATCACTCGAATAGAAACGAGCCGAATCGCTGTACCTCTGACAAAGCCGTTTAAAACCGCGCTTCGCACTGTGTATACGGCTGAATCGGTGATTGTAAGAATCACTTATGACAGCGGCGCAATCGGATGGGGAGAAGCGCCTCCGACGGTAGTCATCACAGGAGACAGCATGGACAGCATTGAAAGTGCAATTCACAATGTCTTGAAGCCGGCACTGCTTGGAAAAAGCCTGTCTGGCTGGGAGGCCATTCTGCATGACATACAGCATCTCCTTACCGGAAATCAAAGTGCGAAGGCAGCTGTGGAAATGGCGGTATACGACGGCTTGGCGCAAATGTGCGGCCTGCCGCTTTATCAAATGCTCGGCGGATACCGTGATACGCTGGAAACGGATTATACCGTCAGTGTCAACTCACCTGAAGAGATGGCAGCGGATGCTGAAAATTATCTCAAACAAGGGTTTCAAACGCTGAAAATAAAGGTCGGAAAAGATGATATCGCAACAGATATCGCCCGTATCCAGGAAATCAGAAAACGAGTCGGGCGAGCCGTGAAACTTCGTTTAGACGCCAATCAGGGGTGGACGCCGAAAGAAGCGGTAACAGCCATTCGAAAAATGGAGGATGCAGGTCTTGGCATTGAACTTGTCGAGCAGCCTGTCCATAAAGATGATCTCACCGGGCTTAAAAAGGTGACGGATGCGACAGACACGCCGATTATGGCCGATGAAAGTGTTTTTACGCCGCGCCAGGCGTTCGAAGTTCTTCAAAGCCGGAGCGCTGACTTGATTAATATTAAATTGATGAAAGCAGGCGGCATCAGCGGAGCAGAGAAAATCAATGCCATGGCTGAGGCGTGCGGGGTGGAGTGCATGGTCGGCAGCATGATCGAAACGAAGCTGGGCATTACGGCCGCGGCGCATTTCGCGGCAAGCAAAAGAAACATCACACGCTTTGATTTTGATGCGCCGCTGATGCTGAAAACAGATGTCATCAAAGGCGGCATAATATACAGCGGCAGCACCATTGCGATGCCTGACAGACCGGGTCTCGGAATCACCGGAGCTGCGCGTTGAAAGGGGGAATAGAGCAATGATGCATACTGTCATATCAGCAGTGGCCAACATCTGGACAGCGCCCGATTCACCGCGTCAATCAGATCAAGCGATGCTTCGTCCGACCGTATTGATCAGAGACTGGCTGGAGCGCATGACGTATGAGGAACGGCTTGGATTATGTACAGACAATGTGATCCAAACTCAGGTTCTTTTTGGCGAAAAGGTGTTGGTGACGGCAGAACAGGGCGAATGGGTGTCTGTGATCGTGCCGAGCCAGCCATCCCGAAAGGACCCACGCGGATATCCGGGCTGGATGAAAAAGAACCAGCTGAAAAAATCAAGTCCCATCCATACACAAAACGATGTCATGATCAGCAAACCTGCTGCCTTTTTGTACAATAGTAAAGGAGAAAAGGAGATCGAATTGAGCTTTTTGACGGTTCTCCCCTTCATTGCAGAAGAAAACGGATATATTAAGGTTTCAACCGTTTTGGGAGAAAGGTTTGTGAAGCAGACTGATGCAGTGCCTGTCCGCGAACAGAAAGGAACCGCTGAAGACATCATTCAAACCGGAGCGTTTTTTCTCGGGCTTCCCTACCTGTGGGGAGGGATCAGCGGGTTTGGATTTGATTGCTCAGGGTTTATGTACAGTATATGTAAGGCCAATGGATACAGCATCCCCCGTGATGCGGGAGATCAGGCAAAGGCGGGGGAGGGAGTTCCGCTTGATGATATGAAAGCCGGCGACCTGCTGTTTTTTGCTTATGAGGAAGGAAAAGGAGCGATTCATCACGTCGGACTGTACGTCGGCGGCGGGAAAATGCTTCATTCTCCAAAGACGGGAAAATCAATCGAAATCCTTACATTAAAAGAGACAATCTATGAAAAAGAACTTTGTGCGGTCCGCCGCTGTTTTTCAGAATAAGGAGGGAGACAAATGACGCCACTGCCTTTGTTAGAAGTCAGCCAGCTGAAAATGCATTTTGACGCAGGGAAAAAGCGGACAGTCAAAGCCGTCGACGGGGTCACCTTTCAGATTCATGAAGGAGAAACGTTCGGGCTTGTCGGAGAATCGGGGTGCGGAAAATCAACCTTGGGGAGAGTGCTGATGCGCCTGTATCAGCCGACAGAAGGAAGTGTGAAATACCGCGGCACAAACCTTCATGCACTGAGTGAGAAAGAGCAGTTTGCCTTCAACCGCAAACTGCAGATGATTTTTCAGGATCCTTATGCTTCATTAAACCCGCGCATGACCGTTCGAGAAATTATTTTGGAGCCAATGGAGATTCACAATCTATACAATACCCATAAAGCGCGGCTTCTCGTCGTGGACGAGCTGCTTGAGGCAGTGGGGCTTCACTCCGACTTTGGCAGCCGTTATCCCCATGAATTCAGCGGCGGACAGAGGCAGAGAATCGGGATTGCCAGAGCACTGTCGCTGAATCCTGAATTTATCGTGGCGGACGAACCGATTTCTGCTCTTGATGTCTCGGTTCAAGCGCAGGTGGTCAATCTGCTGAAACGGCTTCAAAAAGAAAAAGGCCTCACGTTTTTATTCATTGCCCACGATCTTTCGATGGTGAAGCATATCAGTGACAGGATCGGTGTCATGTACTTAGGGCACATGATGGAAATCACAGAGAGCAGCACTTTGTATCGTGAACCGCTGCATCCATATACAAAGGCGTTATTATCCTCGATTCCGATCCCCGACCCTGAATTGGAGGACAAGCGTGAGCGCATCCTCTTAAAAGGGGAGCTGCCGAGCCCGGTCAATCCGCCGAGCGGCTGTGTGTTTCGGACACGCTGTCCGGAGGCCATGCCTGAATGCGGAGAATCTAGGCCTCAGCTACAGGAAATCGAAGCGGGCCGATTTGTCGCTTGCCATTTGTATCGAACTGCTGAGACGAAAGAAAAGGTGAGATAGACAAAAAAGACTGGCTCCGGAGCCAGTCTTTGCTTTTATGCTTGATGTAAGAATTTCACACAAACCGGGAAAGGGACAGAAACCGTTGATGGAAGCACTGTCAATCGGCCGGTTTCTTTGTCTCTTTCAAACAGGACAAGGTTGCCTGTTTCTTCATTTGAAGCAACCAGGAACGCTTCTGTTGGATCAAATACAAAGTCACGAGGCCAGTTTCCTTCAGTCGAAACTCTTTCCACGAAAGCCAGCTCGCCTGAATATTGATTCACTTCAAATACAGCGATACTGTCATGGCCGCGATTGGCGACGTAAACAAAACGGCCGTCCTGTGTGACATGAATGGCGCTTCCCTGGCTGTTATCTATGAAATCTTCAGGAATGGCAGAAACGACCTGGATTTCTCTGAATTCGCCGGCTGTCGGATTGTATTCAAGCGCAATCACTTCATTGCTTAATTCTGTCATCACGTAAGCGTATTTTTCTTTCGGGTGAAAAGCGATATGGCGAGGGCCTGCGCCGGGAGCGAAGGAATGGCTTCCGGAATCAGTCAATACGCCGTCTTTCATTTTATAGGTGTACAGCTTATCGGTCCCTAAGTCAATCGCTACAACATAATTGTGTTCAGGTGTGAACCCCGCGTAGTGTGTATGCGGTCTTTCCTGTCTTTCGTGCGGCCCTTTTCCTGTGTGAGCCGCTTCAGAAGCAGGTGACTGCAGGCTTCCGTCTTCCTGAACCGGAAAAGCGTGTACTTTCCCGCTGTGATAATTGGCAGTCAATACGAATTGATTTTGATCATCAACGCTTACGTGGCATGGTGATGGGCCATCAATTAACTGATGATTCAGAAATGTTAATTCGCCGCTGGTTTTATCGATTTGATAGGCGGCAACTCCGCCTTGGCCATCTGCTTTTTCAATGGAATAAAGAATGGTGTTGTCTTTATTCGGCGTCACATATGTGGGGTTGCCCAGCTTAGCGGCAAGCTTTGGCTCGGTGAGTGTTTTTTTCTCGGTATCAAGCTCAAATGAATAGATCCCTTCGCTTCCGCCTTTTGTATATGTTCCGACATATCCTATGTACTTTGTCATGCGATTTCCCCCTTAAAATGATGTCACCTCTATATTAACGTATCTTGATAAAATAAGCTGTTCAAAACATGAAAAAGGGGAATATTCTTCATTCACCGCGAATCAGCGGCATCGTACAGCACCTAAAGGAGCCGCCAGATTTAATAATTTCCGACAGGTCGATTTCGATGATGTGATAGCCTCTTTTCGATAACTGTTGATTGACATGGCGGTTGCAAGGAAGGCTGATGATCGTTTTTCTTCCGATTGAAAGGACGTTGGTGCCAAGCGTGAATTGTTCGTCCTCGGGCACCTCAATGAGATCGTAACGTTTTGCCAGCATATCAGCTGCCTCTGGTTCAAGGGCTTTAGGGTAAATTAACGCTTCCCTTTCAGATACGATGTTAAATACGCAGTCTAAATGCAAAAATTTTTCATGCAGCTGAACTGGAACGATTGTATATCCAGGAAGCGCCTCTTCCAGCTGGCCGATGGCTGATATGTCGGTGCGCTGGCTGATTCCGACGTAGACGGTATCACCATCGATAATGACGTCGCCGCCTTCAATGCTTGTATCAAACATACGGGTGTAAGAAATCCCTTGACTGTGAAAAAATTCTGTAATGACGGCTTCTTCCCCTTGGCGAATCGGTTCAGTCATGCTGGAGAGGAAGGCTTTATCTCCAATGACAAACCCTATATCCCGGGTGAAGACCTGCTCGGGGAGTCCGTCGCGGACGGGCAATAGAATGACTTCGATGTTGTGTGACCTGAGTGTTTCCACTAAACGGCTGTGCTGATCAGTGGCGGTTTTCACGTGAATATTGTCATCTTCAAAATGTTTTTGTGTTTCGTTTATGACATCTTTTATGGTCATATGCTCCGGTCTGCATAAAATGACTTTCTGCAGGGTGCCGTATTCCGTTCGGCATACCGTTTTGTGCTGATGTTTCGGGATGGATACGTCCATTTGTTTCTCCTCCTGACACGTGTGAAGAATACATGTATTATTCCCTCATCACCAAAATCATTAAACGTTTTGGAAAGAAAATCTGACAGACAAAGCATTTTAAATTTTAGACAAATGGCAGAGAATATTGTTTAATAGGAGAATATGAGTGCATTTAGCTAAACGATCAGACATCAAAGGGGAGTAAGGTATGGAAACACCGGAAACAAAATTTTGTAAAGAGTCAAAGGTTGTAAAGACAAGCAGGGTGTTCCCGCTTGATACAAACAACCATAATACGCTGTTTGGCGGAAAATTAATGAGCTATATTGATGATATTGCTTCTATTTCCGCGGCGCGCCATTGCAGACGGGAAACAGTAACTGCTTCAATGGATTCAGTAGATTTTCTGAAGCCGATCGGGCAAAGGGAGTCTGTCTGCTTGGAATCTTATGTGACCTGGGTCGGCACTTCCTCCATGGAGGTGTTCGTGAAAGTCATTAAGGAGCATCTGATGACTGGCGAAAGGGAGCTTGCCGCGACATCCTTTTTGACATTTGTCGCATTAGATTCAAATGGCAAGCCGGTGCCTGTACCGAAAGTCGTGCCGGAAACAGAAGAAGAAATCATGCTGCATAATACAGCGGTTCAGCGCGCGAATGAACGAAAGAACCGCAAAAAACACAGCCAGGCGCTTGCAAATGCGCTCGGAACTGATAAACCTTGGTAAACGTGAAACCCAAAACGGATGTTGTTTTGGGTTTTTTTGCGCTTTTTATCTTTTCGGTGGTGATAATTACAACGGTTAGTCCGTTTTTGCTAGGGGATTATATAAAAAAGCAACAATTGTCACGTTAAATTGATAATTTTGTGACAACTTTTTTAAAGATTCATTTCAGATATATCTTTTATTCGTAAGATCATGTATTTTAAAGATATATTCTAAATACATCTTTTCGAAAGGATTGTTTATACGATGCTAGATAACAAAACAATCGAAATTATTAAAAGCACTGTACCGGTATTACAACAGCATGGAGAAACGATCACTGGCCGTTTTTACGAACTGATGTTCCAAGACCATCCAGAACTTCTAAACATTTTTAATCAAACGAACCAAAAGAAAAAAACACAGCGCGCTGCACTTGCAAATGCCGTTATTGCAGCTGCGGCAAATATTGACCAGCTTGGAAATATCATTCCGGTCGTCAAACAAATCGGACACAAGCACCGCAGCATCGGAATTAAGGCTGAACATTATCCGATCGTCGGAAAATATTTGCTGATTGCGATTAAAGATGTTCTGGGAGACGCTGCGACACCTGACATTATGCAGGCGTGGGAGAAAGCGTACGGTGTAATCGCTGACGCATTCATCGGAATTGAAAAAGAAATGTATGAGCAGGCTGAGCAGCAAGCCGGCGGCTGGAAGGAGTATAAGCCGTTCGTCATTGCGAAAAAAGAGCAGGAAAGCAAAGAAATCACATCCTTCTATCTGAAACCGGAAGACGGCAAGCCGTTACCTGAATTTCAAGCAGGGCAGTATATCAGCATCAAAGTGCGGATTCCTGATTCTGAATATACGCATATCCGCCAATACAGCCTGTCAGATATGCCGGGAAAAGACTATTATCGAATTTCAGTGAAAAAAGACGGTGTCGTGTCTTCCTATTTACACGATGGCGTGCGTGAGGGCGATTCAATAGAGGTCAGCGCACCGGCAGGGGACTTTGTTTTAGATTCTTCATCACAAAGAGATCTTGTTCTAATCAGTGCCGGGGTCGGCATTACACCAATGATCAGCATGCTGAAAACGTCTGTTTCTAAGCAGCCTGAACGGCAGATTCTGTTCATTCATGCCGCGAAAAACAGT
Organism: Bacillus cabrialesii; assembly: GCF_004124315.2. Classification (GTDB taxonomy): domain Bacteria; phylum Bacillota; class Bacilli; order Bacillales; family Bacillaceae; genus Bacillus; species Bacillus cabrialesii. The sequence continues at coordinate 1,405,682 of NZ_CP096889.1, forward strand.
GAATACCACGCATTGCGTCATGAAGTAGAAGAAGCGGCAAGCCATTCTTCTGTCAAAACAGCATTTGTGTATCGCGAGCCGACAGAGGAAGACCGTGCAGGTGATCTTCAATTTCATGAAGGGCAGATTGATCAGCAGTTCCTCAAAGAACTGATTGCTAATACAGATGCGGATTATTATATTTGCGGTTCATCGTCATTTATTACGGCGATGCATAAACTTGTACAAGAACTCGGATCAGCTCCGGAGTCTATCCATTATGAGCTATTCGGCCCGCAATTAAGCATGGCACAGTCCGTTTAATCACATACATGTAAACTCTTCTCCTTTCAGAGAAGAGTTTTTTATTGAGATAGAAAAAGGCGGACAAACGCCTGCTTCTACATTCGGACAATCACTGATCCGCCGCCGCTCGTGCAAACATGGTTTTGCTGTTCTTGCAGCGTTCTCAGCAATTCATTGTTTATTTCAATCACTCTGATCAATTGCTCCATTTTCAGCTCTAAACCAGCTAATCTGTCGAAAGTATGCTGTTCCTTGTAGCCGCCGGGGTGGGGTGCTGATGACAGATCATAGGGCCAATGGGCATTTGTTTGCTGATGTTTCATATTGAGCCTCCAATCGATGTCACTTTCTATTATGTTATGTGCCTGCTGAGTGCACGTTCGCCTATTTAAATACTGGGATAAAGGGTATGATGCATAGAGGCTCTGCCTCGGGGCACAATAGGCTCAATATGACTAGCGGATGGAGGTAAAGATCAGTGTTGTGGTTGGTATGGGCATTTTTACTGAAGCCAATTATCGTATTTTCGATTGCGTATATTCTGTTTCGGCTTGCCGGTAAAAAAGCCGTGTCACAAATGAATAATTTTGATCTGCTTTTGACCTTCGCGATCGGCACCATTATCAGTGAACCGATTCTTACATCCAAGCTGCCGATGTCAATTTATTACGCAGGCGCTTTTTTGGTGCTTTATCTGCTGATGAGCAAGCTCTCTCTTTCTAATAAATGGCGATGGCTGCTGGTCGTAAGCCCGACTGTCTTAATTCGTAATGGCGACATTGATGAACACGGCTTGCGCAAAGAAAGGCTGACGGTTAATGAACTGCTCGGCAAGCTGAGGGAAAAGGGCTATGCCGATCCTGCTGACATTGACCTTGCCATCATTGAAGAAACGGGAGAAGTAAGCGTCATCCCAAAAGAGGAGGCGAGAGCGGTGCAGGTGCGGGATTTGAATATGGAAGCTGAACGGAATTTTATCCCGATTCCACTCATACTGGATGGCGAAATCCTTGATCATAATTTGAAATACCTCCAAAAAAACCGATCATGGCTGTTTGAGAGGCTCGAGGAAAAAGGGTACAGCCCCAAGCTGCTGTCGTCAATCACCCTTGGAACAATGAATGCCCGCGGCGATATATCGCTTGATTTGAATACCGCAAATGAACCGCAGCATGATCCTTATTTATATAAACCGGGAAATAACAATTAAGATCGCTCTCTAGTTTTAACGAGAGCTTTTTTCTTTTTTAAAGGGAATTTTTGTTTGGCGTCAAATGTACCTAGGTAGGAGGGGAACTGAACACGAAAGACTTATTTATTAGAAACGACATGGCGCCGACGGTCAGTCTTCTGTATTCCGCAGTGGAAGAAAACAGTCTCCGTATGGCTTCTATTGTAAGTCACATGACACACAGTGAACTTTACTATAAGTGGCACTGCCAAACAAAAAACAGCACGGCTCAGCTTTTGCACCATATCACAAATGTTGATATCAGATGGGTCTGGCGAATCAAGGAAAACCGGATACCGGATCATATTGAACAGGCATACGGCCCGATGACTGATGAAAGCGGACGGCTGCCAGAACCGGTGAATCAGCCGGGATTAGATGAGCTCCTGAAAAGACATCAGCTCGTGGTAAATGAGCTGAAATCGGTTTGTCACACCTTAACTGAACATGATTTGCATCAGCCGCTTTCTTACGATGGTGACACCGCGACCGTACGGTGGGGCATTTGGCATATGGCGGATCATAACCGCTATCATCAAGCACATATTGAAGCCCTCAAAAAAGAATGGAAACAGGATGTGGCGAAATATGAGCGCTAAAACGAAACTTGTGACCGATCGCATTCGTTTGCGCTGTATGGAAGACAGGGATCAAGCCTCTTTGTTTGAGCTTTTTAGCGATCCTGATGTCATGAAATATTATTCCGGTTTAAAAGACAAGAGGCAAACACGCGAGTGGATCAATTGGAACAAACGAAATGAGAAAGGCTACGGCGTCAGTCTGTGGATCGCAGAAGACATACAGACAGGGGATTTTTTGGGACAATGCGGCATCGTGCCCCAGCAGGTCGAAAATCAAACAGTAATGGAAATCGGCTATATGTTTGCGCGCCGCCACTGGGGGAACGGCTATGCGCAAGAGGCGGCTCGGGCATGCCTGGATTACGGCTTCAACGAGCGGCTGTTTGGCAAAATGGCGGCATTGATTGACCCCGATAACAAAGCGTCCATACGGGTAGCGGAGAAAATTGGCATGCTTTACGATAGAACGATCAGAAAGTGGAATAAACCGATCGCGGTATATGAAAGAAAATCTAACAATTGAAAGAAAGAGCCAAGTTATAGTATCATGATGTCAGGTAAAGTTTTCTAGGGTTCCGCATGTCAATGGATATGGACTGGTCCGAGAGAAAACACATACGCGTAAATAGAGGCGTGTATGCACACGGAGGGAAAAAAGCCCGGGAGAGTCAATCTCATGTGAGACGACTGTCCGGGGTTTTTTGTTTTCGGAGAATATTAATAGATAGAAAGGAATGATTTGAAATGAAATGGGGATTAGTCGTGTTTGCCGCCGTTTTCGAGGTTGTTTGGGTGGTCGGCTTAAAGCACGCTGACTCAGCCTTAACGTGGGGCGGCACTGCCGTCGGTATCATAGTCAGCTTTTACCTTTTAATGAAGGCGACAAACAGTCTGCCTGTCGGAACCGTGTATGCCGTCTTTACCGGGCTTGGCACGGCAGGAACCGTGCTGAGTGAAATCATTCTGTTTCACGAGCCGGTTGGATGGCCGAAGCTTTTGTTAATCGGCGTGCTCTTAATCGGTGTAATCGGATTGAAGCTTGTGACACAGGATGAGACAGAGGAAAAAGGAGGCGAGGCATAATGCTGCATTGGATCAGCTTATTATGCGCGGGCTGTTTGGAGATGGCCGGCGTGGCCCTTATGAACCAATATGCGAAAGAAAAAAGCGTGAAATGGGTGCTGTTGATCATTGTTGGTTTTGCCGCATCATTTTCCTTGCTGTCGTATGCAATGGAAACCATTCCGATGGGAACGGCTTACGCGGTCTGGACAGGGATTGGCACCGCCGGAGGAGCGCTTGTCGGCATCCTCTTTTACAAGGAGCCGAAAGACGCCAAACGGATCTTCTTTATCGCGTTGATTTTATGCTCAGCGGTTGGTTTAAAAATTCTGTCATAAATTGATTTTTATCAAATCTTCAGTATAATGGATAAATAGTTTAGACTTACAAAGATAAGAGGGATTATTCATGAAATCATATATGACTCAGCGGTTAAACGCATACCGTGACGGAAATGAGGATAAAGGGCGCCTTTTGGTCAGCTGTCCCGACCAGCCGGGGATCGTTTCCGCGGTTTCCGCGTTTTTATTTGAACACGGCGCCAATATTATAGAATCAAATCAATACACGACCGACCCTGAAGGCGGCCGGTTCTTCCTGAGAATCGAATTCGACTGCGCGGGCATTCGTGAGAAAAAAGAAACACTGCAGGAGGCGTTTGCGTCTGTTGCGGGCAAATTCGACATGACATGGAGCTTAACATTGGCAAGCGAGCTGAAGCGCGTCGCCATTTTTGTCTCAAAGGAGCTTCACTGCCTGCATGAGCTGATTTGGGAATGGCAAACCGGCAACCTTATGGCGGAAATCGCTGTTGTCATCAGCAACCATGAGGAAGCGAGAGAGCTGGTTGAAAGGCTGAACATTCCATTCCATTATATGAAAGCGAACAAAGACATCAGAGCGGAAGTCGAAAAGAAACAGCTTGAACTGCTTGAGCAATACGAGATTGACGTGATCGTTCTCGCTCGTTACATGCAGATCTTAACCCCTGACTTTGTTTCGGCTCATCCGAATCGCATTATCAATATCCACCATTCGTTCCTGCCTGCTTTTATCGGTGCGAATCCGTACAAACGGGCTTACGAGCGCGGCGTGAAACTGATCGGAGCGACCTCTCACTATGTCACAAACGATCTGGACGAAGGGCCGATCATTGAACAGGATATTGAGCGCGTAGACCACCGCGACAATGCGGAAGCACTGAAAAACATTGGCAGAACAATTGAACGAAGCGTGCTTGCCCGTGCTGTGAAATGGCATTTGGAAGACCGCGTCATCGTTCACGAAAATAAAACAATCGTCTTTAACTAGACGGCAGGATGCCCGCGCCATGCGGGCTCTTTTTAGTGACAAAAAACCTTGACAAGACTCTTTTTTCTTTGCATAATATAAAAAAATCATTGAGCGTTGAAGAGGATTAGTAAGCAGACCTTTCTGTGACAGAGAGCAAAATGAATCGCTGAAACATTTTGCCGCATGAAACCTGCCGAACCTGCCTTGGAGTCTTAGGGGGAAAACCTAAGCGCGTAACCTGGCGTTACAGGAAAGCGGAGCGTGCATAAGCGCGTTCAATCAAGGTGGTACCACGGAAACCCATTTCGTCCTTATGAATCAGGATGAAATGGGTTTTTTTATTGTAAGTTGCCTGGCGAAGAGCCGCGGAGGAGAATAAATGAAAAAACAAAGAATAGTAGTGAAAATAGGAAGCAGTTCGCTCACGAATAGCAACGGAAGCATTGATGAGGCAAAAATCAGCGAGCATGTACAGGCCATTTCCCTGTTGAAAAAAGCGGGACATGAAATGATTCTGATTACCTCGGGAGCCGTAGCGGCAGGGTTTTCCAGCCTCGGCTATCCGTCCCGCCCCGTTACTATTAAAGGGAAACAGGCGGCGGCCGCGGTCGGACAAACACTGTTAATGCAGCAATATATGAATCAATTCAAACAATTCGCACTGACTCCGGGACAAATTCTGTTAACGAGAAATGATTTTTCGAAAAGAGAACGGTATCGAAACGCGTATGCAACGATTATGGAATTACTGGAGCGCGGCGTCATTCCGATTATCAATGAAAACGATTCTACATCTGTTGAAGAATTGACATTCGGGGATAATGACATGCTTTCTGCGTTAGTCAGCGGATTGATTCATGCAGACCAGCTCATGATTCTCACGGACATTAATGGGCTGTATGACGCCAATCCGAATGAAAATCCTGAGGCGAAACGATTTGATTATTTGCCGGAGATCACGCCTGAATTGCTGGGATATGCGGGTTCAGCCGGATCAAAGGTCGGCACCGGCGGAATGAAATCAAAGCTGTTAGCCGCACAAACCGCGCTGTCTCTTGGAGTGAAAGTGTTCATTGGAACAGGCAGCGGAGAGCAAAAGCTTGCGGACATTTTGGACGGCAGGGGAGACGGTACGTATATCGGAGACAAAGAACTATCCTCGGTTAACAACACGAGACAGTGGATTCAGTTCCACTCGCCGATATCAGGAGAGATCCTCATTGATGCTGGTGCCGAGGAAGCGATGATCCATAACGGAAGCAGTCTGCTGCCGGCTGGCGTTGTGGGCGTGAAAGGGAACTTTCCGAAAGGTGCTGTCGTGGAAGTCAGGGGACCGGGCGGCGTGATCGGCAAAGGCCAAACACATTACTCCTCCGAGGAGATTATGGAGGCCAGAGGCAAACGAAGCGATGAACTTGGTTTAGAGAAAACGTTTGAGGTTATTCACAGGAATGACTGGGTCAATTTAAAAGACTAGGAGGCGGAAAAATGAGTGAAGTTTCTGTAAAAGCAAAGCTGGCGAAAGAAGCAGCAGCCGAAATGATCATGAAAACAACGGCCGAAAAGGATGAGGCGCTCAGTCTCATTGCAAACGGACTCCGCAACGAACTGGATTTTCTCTTGTCGGAGAATGCAATAGACATTAAAAACGGAAAAGAAAATGGTTTAACACCGGATGTCATTGACCGTCTCACACTGGATGAGAAACGCATTCGCGACATCGCGGACGCGGTAGAGCTCTTAATCGACTTGGCGGACCCCGTCGGCGAATCTCTTGAAACGATTGAAAAGGAAAACGGCTTGTTTATTGAAAAAATCCGTGTGCCGCTCGGTGTCGTGGGAATGATTTATGAGGCGAGGCCAAATGTCACAGTTGATGCGGCTACCCTCTGCCTGAAGACAGGGAACGCGGTTGTTCTGAGGGGGAGCTCCTCAGCCATCCACAGCAACAAAGCACTCGTCAGTGTTATTCACAGGGCACTTGAGCAATCAGCACTTCCGATTCACGCTGTGCAGCTGATTGAGGATACAAGCAGAGAGACGGCCAAAGAGCTCTTTACGTTAAATGATGGCTTAGACGTATTGATTCCGCGCGGAGGCAAGAAACTGATCGATCTCGTTGTAAGAGAATCAACAGTCCCTGTATTAGAAACCGGAGCGGGGAACTGCCACATTTTCATTGACGAAACGGCCAAACCGCAAATGGCTGAAAAGGTCGTCGTAAATGCCAAAACGCAGCGGCCTTCCGTATGCAACGCGATTGAATCACTGCTGATCCACAAGGCATGGGCGGAGCGGCACGGGAAGGAATTGCTGGTTCAGCTGGAAAACGCAGGCGTTGACATTCGCGGTGATGAATTTGTATGTGAGCTTCATCCTTCAAGCAAACAAGCGTCAGAAGAAGATTGGGAAACTGAATTCTTAGCGCCTGTCCTCAGCGTAAAGACGGTAGAGAACGTTCAAGAAGCTGTGAGGCATATCCAAACATACGGCACGAATCATTCGGAAGCGATTTTAACTGAAGATGACAAGCACGCGGCTTATTTTCAGACGGCTGTCGATGCTGCAGCGGTCTATCATAACGCGTCAACCCGTTTTACCGACGGCTTTGAATTCGGCTACGGAGCCGAAATCGGCATCAGCACGCAAAAGCTTCATGCAAGAGGGCCAATGGGGCTTCCTGCACTGACTTCTACAAAATACATCATTAAAGGAACTGGGCAAATCCGCGAGTAGCGGGGCAATGTTCGATGAAAAAAGCTTATCTCGCAAAGGGATAAGCTTTTTTTATGCACCAATAAATTGACACCAGAAATTATATTGTGTACAATTTAATTGTGTAAAATATATATAGGGGGAATGACACATGAGTCAGCCATTATTTACAGCATCAGTATCAGCGGTAGGAGGAAGGGAAGGAAAGGTGATCTCATCAGACCGCGTACTTGAGCTTGATGTCGCGATGCCGGGGACACCAAGAGCAAAGAAATTAGAAAAAGCGACTAATCCGGAGCAGCTGTTTGCGGCGGGTTACGCAGCTTGCTTTGACAGCGCCCTGCAGCTTGTAGCAAGAACAGAACGAGTGAAGGTGGAGACAGAGGTTACAGCGCATGTCAGCCTGTTAAAAGATGAAGCGGATCAAGGCTATAAATTGGGTGTGACGCTGCAGGTGAAAGGAAAAGGAGTCAGTGCATCGGAATTACAGGCTCTTGTGCAAAAAGCGCACGGTGTCTGCCCGTATTCAAAAGCAACCTCCGGAAATATTGATGTTACGCTTGAAGTAGCTGAATAAGAGAAAATGAGGATGCCTCGTATAAGGCATCCTCATTTTTTTTGATGAAGTGTTTCCAGCAATGTATATAGAGCCGATTTTAACTGCTTCAGGTCTTCTCCGGACTGCATTGAAAGCCCTAGGATCGTCCGCGGGATGTCAGCCGCTTTTTCTTTTAATAACTCCCCGTCCTCTGTCAGGCTAACCAACACGGACCGCTCATCCTCTTCAGATCTATTTCTCGTAATCAAACCCTGCTGCTCCATTCGTTTTAGCATCGGAGTGAGCGTTCCCGAATCTAAATACAGCAGCTCTCCCATCTTTTTGATAGTAAGCGTTTCGTGTTCCCATAGCAAAAGCAAGACCAAATATTGAGGGTACGTCACATTCAGCTTTTCAAGCAGCGGCTTGTATTGCTTTGTCATTTCCCGCGAACTCGCATAAAGCAAAAAACATAGCTGATTCTCCAATTTCATATGATCAAATTCATTTTCCATCTTGTTCACCAACTCTTTCTGACATTCCATTCTATTGTATCTGAAAAATATCACTTTTCCTATTCTCGGCAAACATAGCATGTTTAAAAAGCTCTGAAAGGGAAATATAACAACTAGATATAAATAAGGAGGCTGAATACAAATGGCATTATTTACAGCAAAAGTAACCGCGCGAGGCGGACGGGCAGGACATATTACTTCAGATGACGGCGTTCTTGATTTTGATATTGTGATGCCAAACGCGAAAAAAGAAGGACAAACCGGCACTAACCCGGAACAGCTCTTTGCGGCAGGATACGCTGCATGCTTCGGCGGCGCGCTCGAACACGTGGCCAAAGAGCAGAATATCGAAATCGATTCGGAAATTGAAGGGCAGGTCAGCCTCATGAAAGATGAGAGCGACGATGGGTTTAAAATCGGCGTCACACTTGTTGTGAACACGAAAGATTTGGATCGGGACAAGGCGCAGGAGCTTGTCAATGCGGCTCATGAGTTCTGCCCTTATTCAAAGGCAACTAGAGGAAATATTGATGTGAAATTAGAATTAAAATAATGACCGGCATCCTGAGGGTTCTCAGGATGTTTTTTTGTGCGGAAGCATGCGGAGCGGGCATGATCTTTTCGAAGTGTGAATACATGTAGTATAGGTGAATTCAGACTAGAGAAAAGGTGAGCACATGAAGAGACCGAAGCTGTCAGTATGTATGATTGTGAAAAATGAAGAACGCCATATCGCCCGCTGTTTAGAGAGTGTGCAGCATATTGCTGACGAAATCATTGTGGTTGATACCGGATCGAATGATCGTACGGAAGATATTTGCAGCAGCTTTCATGCCCAGATTTATCATCATAAATGGGAACAGGACTTTTCACAGGCGAGAAATGCGAGCCTGCAGCATGCCAAGGGAGAATGGATATTGATCTTGGATGCCGATGAAGAACTAGACCCCGACACAGGCAGCCTATTGCCTTCACTGCTGACTGACAGCCTGCCGCCTCTTGGTTGCGTGAAGGTCTTGAACTATACAGGAAAGCAATGGGATGCAAATGAAGCGCTCGAACAAAGGCAGATCAGACTGCTCCGCAATCAGCGAAACATCACGTTTACGGGAAGGATTTGTGAAAGGCCGGAGGGAGAAGAGGCAAGCGCCACTTTCTCGCTTCCATGTATCATTCACCATTACGGGTATTTAGAGCGGGAGGCACAGCAAAAGCATCAACGCAACATGAGCTTATTGAATGCAGCATTGCTGACATCCTCCGCTGATCCGTCTCTCATTTTTCAGAAAGCAGCTGAATATGACAGAGGAAACGAACATGATAAAGCTCTTTGGCTTGCGAGCGATTGTATCAATGAACATAAAAGAAAAAAGCTAATTCCGCCTCCTGCTTACTATTATTTAAAGTATAAATTATTAATTGACGCAGAGCGGTACGAAGAAGCGGAACAGGATATCAATGAAGCACTGGCGCATTATCCGGATTACTGCACGCTTCACTATTATAAAGGGATCATCATGTATCAGCTTAAAAAAGTCAGAGAAGCGATCACAGCGTTTGAAGCTTGCCTGCAGACCACTAGTGAAAATCATCTGTACGTACAGGTGAAAGGAGCAGCCGATTTTAGATCAAGCTGCTGGCTCGGTGTCTGTTATGCTGAATTGCACCAGCCTATGACTGCTGTTTTGTATGCTCAAAAAGCGCTGAATGCCAATCCGAAGTGCTCACGGGCACAGCGGCTTTTCAGCGATTTAACAAAGGATCAGGCCGCACATGCCTGATCCTTTTAATATTCTTTCTTATTGGCAAAATCCCGCCATGCCTGAAACGGGGATAAATGCTCCATAAGAGTCACTTGATAAAAGGGGATCGTCCTTTCTTCAGCAGGTTTATCAATTTCTTTATAAATGAATGAATCATCAAAACCGGCTTCGGCAGCGTCTGTGTGCGTTGCTGCAAAGAAAACGGCTTTCGGCCGGGCCCAGTAGATGGCGCCCAGGCACATTGGGCATGGCTCACAGCTCGTATACAAAATGCAGTCATCAAGCTGGTATGTTCCAAGCGCTTTGCAGGCGTTCCGAATAGCCGTCACTTCCGCGTGGGCAGTCGGATCATTGCTTGTCGTGACGTTGTTCTGTCCCTCGGCAATAATCGATCCGTCTTTCACAATAACGGCTCCGAAAGGCCCGCCAATTCCTGCATTCACTCCTTCACGAGCGAGGTCGACAGCCTGTTGTAAGAATTTTTCATGATTCATTCTAAACCCTCCAATCAATTGAGTGCTATAAGTATAGCCGAAAAGAAGTGCAAAGAATATTCTCAAACAGTACAAAATAAACAAAATATTTGGAGGGATTTGCTAAGATAAAGAGGAGAAAAGTGGAGGGATGATCATGCTGCATTTATATATTGCCAGGCACGGACAGACGCAATGGAATGTGGAAAAACGGATGCAGGGCTGGCTGGATTCTGATTTAACAGAACTTGGCCTCTACAACGCCCGCGCTCTTGGGGAGCGTCTGAAGGATGTTGAATTCAATCAGGTTTACTTCAGTCCGAGCAAACGGACGGAAGAGACGGCAAAAACTATACTGGGATCGCGCCGGCCCCCGCTGGTTAAAGATCATATGTTTAGAGAAATGTCACTAGGCTCATGGGAAGGAAAAAAACAAGAGGATATTGAAAGAAGCGAACCTGATCTTTTTCATGCTTATTTACATCATCCCGAAGCTTATCGCCAGCCGGGATGTGAAACGTTTTTTGATCTTGAAAGCCGGGTGAGGCTGGCTCTCCAAACGATTTTAGACCGTCATTCTTCCGGTAATGTTCTCTTGGTTACCCATTCTGTTTTTATATTAATGCTGTTAAATATCATCAAGAGAAGACGCATTAATGACATATGGAATTCTGCATACATACATGATACATCATTGAGTGTTGTGGAATTTGATAAAAATGGAACAGCCAAAATAGTAAAAGAAGGGGATGGGGAGCATCGGAAACCGATTCCCGCTTTCTAATAGAAAAACCATCTGCCAAAGGCAGATGGCCATTTCTATATTATACAAGCTGTTTTTGCTGAGCTCTTGCCTGTTTTGCGGCTTCAACCATGTTTTTCAATGCTGCAACCGTTTCTTCCTGCTGTCTTGTTTTCAAACCGCAGTCTGGGTTTACCCAGAAACGGTCAGTCGGACAGACGGCGAGCGCATCAACGATAATGTCGTACATTTCTTCAGTTGACGGCACCCGAGGGCTGTGAATGTCATATACGCCAAGGCCGAGCCCTTTCAAATAAGGATGGTCTTTTAAGTAATCTAAAAATCCTCCGTGGCTTCTGCTGTGTTCGATTGTAATCACATCGGCATCAAGATCATTGATCGTATCAACGATATCTTCGAAGTTGCTATAGCACATATGTGTATGAATTTGCGTCTCGTTTTTCACGGAAGAAGTGGTTAATCTGAATGCTTCTGCCGCCCAAGTCAAATACTCATCCCAATCGCGGGTTTTCAATGGAAGGCCTTCGCGTAGCGCCGGTTCATCGACTTGAATGATTTGAATGCCTGCGTCTTCAAGCGCTTTTACTTCTTTGCGAAGGGCTAGCCCGATTTGGAATGCGATTTCTTTTCTCGAAATGTCGTTTCGAGGGAAAGACCAGTTTAAGATCGTAACCGGACCCGTCAGCATTCCTTTTACATGCTTGGAAGTCAATGATTGTGCATATACCGTGTCTTTCACCGTCATCGGTTCAATAAATTCAACATCTCCGTAGATGACTGGCGGGCGGACACAGCGTGAGCCGTATGATTGAACCCAAGCGTATTTTGTAAAGGCAAAGCCGGCCAGCTTCTCACCGAAGTATTCGACCATGTCTGTCCGTTCAAATTCACCGTGGACAAGGACATCAAGTTCCAATTCTTCTTGAATATCAATCCATCTTTTTGTTTCTGCATTGATAAAGTTTTGATACTGTTCATCAGACCACTCGTTTTTCCGCCATTTTTGGCGTGCGCTCCGCACTTCAGCAGACTGCGGGAAGCTCCCGATCGTAGTCGTCGGCAAAAGCGGAAGGCCGAGAGATTCATTTTGCAGGGCTAAACGTTCTTCAAACGGAATCGGGCGCTTGAAGTCTTTATCGTTTAATTGCTCAAGCTCTTTCTTTTGTTCAGAGTTCGCACCTGTTGCAAACTGTTTGAGCGCCTGAATATCGGTTTTAGCCTGCTGAATTTGTTCGCTGATTGCCGCTTTTCCTGATACTAAACCTTCTTTCAAAGCTGTCAGCTCGGCTAGTTTTTCTTTTGCATAGGATAATCCGTTCAGCAGATCCTTCTCCAAATGCTCATCAGGGTGTTTCGCTACCGGAACATGCAGCAGGCTGCTGGAAGGCTGAATCCACAGCTCATCGACTTTTGCAATGCTGAGGATATCAAGAACGGCATCAAGGCGTTCTTCAAGATCCGCTTTCCAAATGTTGCGTCCGTCGATCACGCCGGCTGCCAGCACTTTGTCTGTCGGAAAGCCGTGTGTTTTCAGCTGTTCGAGGTTTCTGCCTTTATCGTGAACGAAATCAAGGCCAATTCCCTGTACCGGATAAGAGATCAGCTCTTCATAAGCTTCAACAGAATCAAAATACGTCTGCAAAAGCACATTCAATGATGAAAGCTCACTAGTCATGCTTTCAAATAATTCTTTTGCGCCGCGGACATCTTCGCTAGAGGCGGTAACAAGCGCCGGCTCATCGATTTGAACCCATTTTACGCCTTCTTCTTCAAGCTCTTTCAAAAGCTGTACGTATAGCGGCACCAATCGTTTTTGGATCGCTTTTGCTTCAGACGGTTCATAGCCTTTAGCAAGCGTGACGAATGTATAAGGGCCGACAATCACAGGTTTGGTTTCTACGTCGTATTCCTGTTTGATCCGGCGATAGTCTTCGAGCTGTTTGTTTCTTGTCAGGCGGAATTCAATGCTCTCGTCATACTCAGGCACGATGTAATGGTAGTTTGTATTAAACCATTTTGTCATTTCACTGGAAACGGCGTCTTTTATTCCGCGGGCGATAGCGAAGTATGTATCGGTAGCGTCAGTCAAATGTCTGAATCGTTTCGGAATCCAGTTGAAGCTGACTGCTGTGTCGAGTACATGGTCATACTGTGTGAAATCAGAAACAGGCACAACATCAATTTGCTGGTCAATTTGTGTTTTTACTGCGGATAAAAATAGGTCGTCGATTTGCTTTAAAAACGTATCTTTATCAGTGTTGCCTTTCCAATACGCTTCAAGTGCTTTTTTCCATTCTCTGTTCAGTCCAATTCTCGGAAATCCTAAATTCGATGTTTTGATGGTTGTCATTGTTTCTCCTCCTTTATATGTAAAACACTCTCGTTAACCCGCGGATACAGGCTGCTAAGAGGTTTTCTCACAACAAAAAGCCTCTTTCCCATGAGAGAAAGAGGCTTTTTTTGCGTAAAACACTGCCTCTCTCATCTCTCAGACACAATCTGATGGAATTAGCACCGTGCCTTATGAGACATCAGTCTCGGCGCGAAAAGCAGTGCGCCCCATTTCACAATGGAATTACGGTCGGTTGCTGTTGGGGTCAAAAGGCCAATCCCTCGCCCAACTCTCGATAAGAGAAAATGTTATTAATTTTTTGAAAAGTTGAATCATTTGTTGGTAATCTTAACAGTAATTCAAATTCATTGTCAACATAGAATTTGAAATTTTATTTACAAAATTTGATATATATTATATAAGAAAAATAATTTTATAGGGTCATTAAATGTGATTGCTCTGCTCTTTCTGCAAGCTCATCAGGAGCGGTCAAATACAGGAATCCATTACCTGCCAGCGTTTTTGTAATATCAAGCGGAAGTGTCCTGCGGATCAGCTGTGCATAAACCTCAGGTTCAGAAAGCTTTCTTTGAAATGATTCTTCTTCATAGCTTTTGATTAAAGCAAGCGCTCCGCTGACATGTGGGGCAGCCATTGAAGTGCCGGTAAGCTTACCATACTTCTTGTTAGGAAGGGTGGATAATATATTTTCTCCCGGTGCCACAAGATCAATTTCTTTATTCGCGTTAGAAAATTCTGATAATTCTCGCGCTACGGAAACAGATCCAACTGCGATGACTTCATTATAAGCCGCAGGGTAGGAAAGCTCTTCTGTGCGTTCGTCGCCGTCACCTTCATTTCCCGCTGCACAAACGACAAGCACTCCGTTTTTGACGGCGTTTTCCACCGCTTCTTTCAGCTCCGGCACATCGCTTGGTCCGCCTAGGGACATTGAGATGATATCGACTTTCTGTTCCACAGCGTAGTTAATGCCGTTAATAATCCATTCGTACTGTCCGCTGCCGTTTGCACCGCCAAGAACCTTCACAATCAATAGGCTTGCCTCAGGCGCAACTCCTGAAATGCCGCCGTTTGAATCATTAGCTGCAATCGTTCCGGCGACGTGTGTGCCGTGTCCGTTGTAGTCGGAAATCGCATCTTCCTTGCCGCCGTCATCATCCGTGAAGTTCTTTCCGCCAATGATTTGGCTTTTTAAATCTGGATGGCTTGTGTCGCATCCCGTGTCCAATACTGCAATTTTTACATTCTTGCCTTTTACCCCTTTTGACCACATTTCTGGCGCCTTAATCACTTTAATGCCCTCAGGAAGCTCGTTTGCATCCATGACCTGCTCATTCGTCACATACGGGATCAAGCGGATTTCACCATTCATAAAAAAGCCCTCCTTTTTTATGCTTTCAAGTGGATTCAAGGGTGTTGCCTCATATTATATGAAAAAAGCAACCGCTCGGACAGAGCCATTTGAAGCATATTGAAAAAAAAGGATACACCCCAAAGAATTAGCAATTTTCAAAATATTGGATAGCTTCAGCGTGTATGACTGGGATTCAGCTGGCAGTCAAGTTATAATAGTGTTGGGGAAAGGAGCAGTGTAATGAAACTGAATGAAAAATTATATGCGTTTTTTTCAGAGCATGTGGAGCAAATGGCCGAGGAATGGATAGAAACGATGGAGGAAAGTGATCCGAATTCGCTTTACGCCTTACATAATGCAACAGTAACGGAAGAATTAAAAGAGCAGGACAGAGAATTTTACCGGCATCTGAATTACATGTATGTTTTACCGGAAAAACAATTTCTCGAAGAATTTCAAGAGTGGGTCATTGAGCTGACGAATGATCAAAAGCATCTCGACACTCCGGTTCAGTACGTCATTCGAGAGTTTATGAGAAACCGGAGATTATATACGAAGTATTTTGAGAAGTTCGCAGAAGAAAACAAGTCGGCGTTTGAACCCGGAGAAAAACAAAAATGGGCCGATTTGATTGTGAGAGTTTTTGATTTTACCATTTATACATTCGTCGATCACGCTGAAACGAATGCCAAGCAGCAATTAAACGCCCAGAGAGAAATGATATTGGAATTAAGCTCGCCTGTCATTACGCTAAGCAAATCAACAGCTCTGCTTCCGCTTGTTGGTGACATTGATACCGAGCGGGCAAAGTTTATTCTGGAAAACACCCTTCATGCTTGTGCAAAAAGACGGGTGGAGCATCTGTTAATCGATCTTTCAGGTGTTGTGGTAGTTGATACGATGGTGGCGCACCAAATCTTTAAATTGATTGAGGCCCTCAATTTGATCGGCGTCCGGTCAACCCTGTCAGGAATCAGGCCTGAAATCGCGCAAACCGCTGTACAGCTGGGGATTGATTTTTCGAATATTACAATCAAAACCAATCTTGCTCAGGCATTAAACTATCATCAATAAGAAAAAATCCGCTATCGTCGATAGCGGATTTTTTATGAGGCAAAATATAAAGATACGAGAAAAGATCCAGCGAATAACAGGAGGACGAGGCAAAAAAACAGCCAGTCGCGTCGATTGACGGTCAGTGTGCGGTAATATGTCCGGTTTCTGCTTCCTGTAAAACCTTTCGATTCCATCGCAAGCGCCGTCCGTTCCGCTTTTCTGATGGCGCTTGCCAAAAGCGGGATGGTATACCGCTTTAGCGTGCTGATTTTCTCTTTAAAGCCGTTCTCCACCGCTCCCCCTCTGATTTTATGAGCCTGCTGAATCAGCTGGACCTCATCCTTTAACAGCGGAAGAAAACGAAATCCTGCAATGACGCCATACGCAAGCTTTGGTGAGAGCTTGCACTGCTGGACAAGGCTCAGCATAAATAAAATTGGATCGGTCGTAAAAACAAACATCATCGATAGGGCGGAAAAGCACAAAATACGAAACCCGAGAGAAATGCCGACAGACACATTCTCACTGTTGATCGAGATAGGTCCGGCTTGAAACAAGAAATTTTCAGGGGTTGTCGGAACCTTGCCGAAAACGGCGGCTGTCCATACGCATCCGAATGCCAAAATCAAAAACGGAATCGTAAACAAAAACCACTTTTTCAATGGGATTCCGGCCGCCAAAAGGACTCCCGCAACGATGATGATATAAAAACACGCAGGGGTGTATGGGTTGTAAATAAACGACAGCATGACAACGCAGCAAAAAACCGCCGCCGCTTTCACTGTCGGATTAATGAGATGTAACAGCTGCTTCATCACGCACCTCCTCCTGATATGCCATCCATTCATATAAGAGGGGAAGGGTGAGCTTCGCTTTTTGGACAAGCGCGGTTTCCTGAGAAAATAACTGTGCTGGAGATCCGTCAAAAGCCAGGCTTGTGTCGTGAAGCACAAGCACGCTGTCTGCATACGAAGAGACCAGCTCCATATCGTGTGTAATCATGAGAACAGCGGTACCTTCTGCCTTGATGCGCTGAATCATATCCATGCATTCAGCCGCCGTGCGGGCGTCCTGCCCAAAGGTGGGTTCGTCTAACAATAGAACCTTTACATCATGCATGAGCATGGTAGCTACGCTCAGGCGCCGTTTTTGCCCTTGGCTGATCGCAAACGGATGATGATCAGCCAAATGCGCAAGACCGAAACGATGCAGCAGGTGCTGCGCTTTTTTCTTAGTTTCAGCGCTTACTTTCTGGCCGAACAGCAGCTCGTCATATACTGTATCGGCGACAAACTGATGCTCCGGGTTTTGAAAAACAAATCCCATTCGCTTTCGCAGTTCATTTTCTTTATACGATTGCACCGGCTTATCATATAGATGAATCTCGCCGCTTTTCGGCTTCATAAGACGGGCGAGGACAGATAAGAGTGTGGATTTTCCAGTGCCGTTCGGTCCGACAAGCGCCGTTAGAGAGCCTTCACGCAATGAAAAGCTGATGTCTTTGAAAATCGTCTGCTGTCCTCTCGCGAACGAAAGGCTGCTGACTTCAAGCACACTCTTGCCGGAAGGAGCCTCCTTCATTTTAGGATGGCCGGCAGGAAAAGGCTCTTTGAATAGCGTTTTTTTTGATAAAGTAAACGGCGTACTGAGCTTTTCCTGAAGGTCACATACTTTTGGAATCGCGATGCCCAATTCCTTTAGGATCTCCGCTTCGTGCTGAAATAGATCTTTCGTCCGGCCATCAAGCGCTTTTTTGCCTGATTTGTCCAGCACAATTGTTCTCTCAATCCAAGGCGTCCATTCATCAAGCTGGTGCTCAATGACGAGGAGGCTGAAGCCTTTTTCCCGCTGAAGATCTTTCATCATGTGAACGAACTCCCGCGCTGAATAAGGATCTAACAGAGAAGTCGGCTCATCTAACATAATAAGCTCAGGCTCCATTGCCAAAATACAGGCGAGAGCAACTTTTTGCTTTTGTCCTCCTGACAGAGTGGATATCGTTTTTTCTTTTAAATGGGTAATACATAATTTTTCTAAAACGGCATCGATCTTTTTCGTCATTTCTTCTTTCGGAACCTGGAGATTTTCCAGCCCGAAAGCGATTTCGTCCTCCACCGTCAGCATGCAAAACTGCTGATCAGGGTCCTGAAAGACGACCCCGGCATGCTGAGCGATGGATTCGGTATCTGTAACCGGCTTTTGCAATAGGAATACATGTCCGGACTGGATGCCGTCGCAAGCCTCAGGGTAAAGACCGTTTATACAGAGGGTGAGCGAGCTTTTTCCGCTCCCGCTTGGCCCTAGCAATAAAGCGCATTCTCCTTTACGAAGCTCAAACGAAATGTTTTGAAAAACCGGTTTCTCGTCTTCTTCATAAGAGAAGCTGAGCTTGTTAACCTTAAGGAGCTCATCACAGGCTTGCATGTTCTGATGCCCGCTTCCGTTTCTTTTTCAGTTCCTTTCCTAGTGCCATTCCGTTTAACACACCCGTATAAGCGAGAGAGTCGCTGACAGCTTTTCCGAGAAGCCCTGCAAGCAGCGCGCCGGAAATCAGACGGATCACAAGCATAATGAGAAGATAACCTGGTGAAT
This sequence comes from Bacillus cabrialesii, assembly GCF_004124315.2. GTDB lineage: Bacteria > Bacillota > Bacilli > Bacillales > Bacillaceae > Bacillus > Bacillus cabrialesii. The sequence continues at coordinate 1,424,256 of NZ_CP096889.1, forward strand.
AGGCTGCATAGCCGGAAACAAAGAGATCGTAGATAAAGCTGGTGACTGAAGATCCCATTCCTGCCAGCAGAAGGACAGGCAGAGAGTATGCTTTCCAGCGTGTCGCGAGAAAGACAGCTTCAGCCCCGAGACCTTGAACAATGCCGATAACGATGACCATCGGGCCAGACGGATTTCCCAGCAGGCATTCAACGAGAGCGGCAATGATTTCAGAAACTAGCGCCGCACCCGGTTTTCGGATTATATACGCGGCGATGACAGAAACGATAAACCAAATGCCGTAAATCGGTTCATAAGCGATTGGTCCGAACATACCGGCAAGCACGTTTCCAAAATGCGTAAATAATAAATAAACAACGGCAAAAACGATACTGATAACGGACATGATGACAATTTCTTTTACTTTCCAGCTTTTCATTTTATCCCTGCTTTCTGTTTTTTCTTGATGGACTGTTAGCCGAGAGATTCACAGTCATGGTTACATGGTTTGTTTGCTGTTCAGCCATGCGGAAAACAGCTTCCAATGTTCTGAATACGTCATGCGCATCCCCGTCTAGCTCGCTCGCGTAATGGACACCCTGTACGAAGGTGCCTTCTGCTTTCGCAATGTCGACAGCTTCCATGATCAAGCCCATATAATCCGGCTTATTCATCGGATAAAGCGCAAATTGGCATGGCGCTTCCGCGTTCAGGCTTCGGACAGCATCTTCATTGACACGCTTATCATCTGCGGAAAGGTATGTATCTCCCTGTGTATCGCCTGGGCATCCGATGGAAAACGTGCCATTCATAACGATGTGCTTTTCGCTGTTCGCCGCATAAAGGTAAATGGCTTTGGCAGCGTCGAATACATGATCAATCGATCCTCGCAAGACGGTACTGATATGGTCGGTTTTCGTCCAAACCCTAGATGTGTCTGTTTTTTTCAGTGCAGACTTGATCACACTGATAAAATCATCCGTCATCGGATATAAAGAGAAGCGAAAACCGGCGATTCTGCTTGTGCCGCAAATGTGCTCCATTTCTCCATCCTCCTGTTTTTGATAAAATAAAAAACTGCATATCCTAAGGGAATATGCAGTCATAGATCGATTAAGCGCACAAAAAAATACACCATTCGGTCAACCTGCACTTCCCCACGCTGGTATTATCCAGATCGGGTCATAAGGGATCAAAGCGCGTTTCTTTCGCGCTTTATCTCAGCCAAAACAGCACCCCTAGTGCTTTCCGTATACAATTTTTTATTTTGACATCATAATAGATGATAAGAATCATTTTGTAAACAATGAAATCATTTTTTTCATATAGGGACAGGAGAGGATGATCAAATTTGGAAAAAGGACACATATTAATTGTGGAAGATGAAGAAAAAATCGCCAGGGTGCTTCAACTTGAATTGGAATATGAAGGATATAACATCACCATAAAACACAATGGAACAGAAGGGCTGAATGCGGCAGCGGAAGGCGGGTATTCCCTCGTGCTTCTTGATGTCATGCTTCCGGGGCTTAGCGGACTGGAAGTGCTGCGCCGATTGAGAAAAACGGATCAGCAAACACCGGTCATTTTATTAACGGCGCGCGACAGTATTCCTGATAAGGTAACAGGGCTGGATATCGGTGCAAATGACTATGTCACCAAGCCGTTTGAAATCGAGGAATTGCTTGCGAGAATCAGGGCTGCGCTGCGGCAAAATGGAACAAAAGCAGAAGATGTCGGCGCTTTTCTTACATATGACGAGTTGCGGGTAAACGAAAAAACCCGTGAAGTAAGACGCGGAGACAAAGAGGTGGAATTGACGCCGCGGGAATTTGATTTGCTCGTTTATATGCTGAAGCATCCGCAGCAAGTGCTGACCCGGGAACAGATTTTAAGCTCGGTATGGGGATTTGATTATATCGGTGATACAAACGTCGTGGACGTCTATATCAGATACATCAGGAAAAAACTGGACTATCCTTACGAAAAACAGCTGATCCATACCGTTCGCGGAGTCGGCTATGCCATTAAGGGGTAAACGATGAAGCTGAAGACCAAGATTCATCTGTACACATCCATATCGCTGTTGGTTTTATTAATGTTGATCCACACCGCAGTCTATCTGATTTTTTCGTCCGCGCTGACCTCAAAGGATGCAGCCCGGCTTACAGATGAGGCGGATAACATTGCCGAAGCGCTGCATGCTGCTGAAACGGAAGGAGTCGCTTTGCAGGATATGCTGCAGGCCTATCTTCCGGCAAACGGCATGGTCCGTGTAGTGAATGGGGATCAAAAAGCCGTCATGACGATCACAAAAGAAAAAGCGTATAAAGATTTTCCTCTTTCTTTTCACAGCGGGGAAGCGGCAGATGTAAGGAAACATGACGGCAAGCTGTTTGCTGAGGCTGCTGTTCCGGTGATTTGGACCGATGGGCAAGTGGTATCTCTCCAGCTGGTTGAAAGGCTGGAGAATACAGAAGAGAGTCTGTTTCTGCTGAAAATCATCTTATTCGCCGCAAGTGCCGCTGTCTGTATCGCTTCTTTTTTTGCCGGCAGCTTGCTCGCCCGCCGTATCATCAATCCGATCAGGCGATTAATGATGACGATGAAAGACATACAGCGGGAAAAAGCATTCAAAACGATTTCTTTAGAAGGACAGTCACACGACGAGTTATATCAAATGGGGCTGACATTTAATGAGATGGCAATGATGCTGAAAGAGCACTATGATAAACAGCAGCAGTTCGTTCAAGATGCTTCACACGAATTGAAAACCCCGCTTACTATTATAGAAAGCTACAGCAGCCTGATGAAGCGGTGGGGGGCAAAAAAGCCGGAGGTGCTTGAGGAGTCGATCGAAGCGATTCACTCAGAAGCGGTTCATATGAAGAAACTGACCAACCAGCTGCTGGCGCTGGCCAAGAGCCATAAAGGACTTGAACTTGACATGAAAACAATCGATCTGATTGAAGTGTCGCGCGCCGTCATGCAAACGCTCCACCCCGTTTATCAGCGTGATATTTTGCTTGAAACAGATAAGGAGAGACTGCTTGTAACAGCTGATGAAGAACGCATCAAACAGCTGCTGACGATTTTGCTCGATAATGCAATAAAGTATAGTGAAAAAGCCATTGTTGTGTCAGCCGGAATGAGAAATGGACGGCCGTTTCTGTCTGTGAGTGATGAAGGCATCGGAATACCTGAGGAGCATATTCCGCATCTGTTTGAGCGGTTCTACCGCGCGGATGAGGCACGAAACAGAAAAACAGGCGGAACGGGTTTAGGCCTTTCCATTGCCAAGCAAATCGCCGATGAGCACGGCATTGAGCTGTCTGTCAAAAGCAAGCCGGGGCAAGGAACGGCTGTCACCATGCAATTCAGAGAACAGGATGGGGGAAGCCGATGAACAAAACAATAAAAGCAGTTTTTGCTAGTGCGGCAGCGGTTTTAGCCGTTATCGTCTGTACGTTTCTCATCATTCGGCAAACCCATGAGGACGTACTGTCAAAGGAGGCTGTCGTAAAAAAAATCGAAGCCTCATATGAGGGCGAGGTCACGAAAGCAACACAATCAAAGGATAAAAAAACGTATGATATGACCCTTGAAAATCCAAAGGGAACTTATTTTATCAAAGCTGACGCAAAATCGGCTGATATTCTCTCAATGAACAGAGTAAAAGCGGTGAATCCATCTGCCATGACAGAAAAAGAAGCCGAGCAACTCGCGCTTAACCGGGTGCCGGGAACCGTCAAAAAACAAACACAACAGAATCGTGTTGCCGCATATATCATTCAAAAAGAAGATGGAGAAACATACGAAGTGAAGGTGGACATGGAGGCAAAAGCAGTCATGTCTGCTGATCAAATCAGCAGTAAAGATCAGCAAAAAACGAGGATTACGAAAAAAGAAGCCAAAACAATTGCTGAGCGAGAAACGGGCGGGACAGCGGATGACGCAGATCTCGAAGAACATGAGGGCACTCTCATCTTTGAAGTGGATGTTGATCTTCCTGATGATAAGGAAGCGACGGTGAAAATAAATGCCTACACCGGAAAGGTTGCAAACATTGTGTATGAAGACTGACGGTTTCTCATCAAATTCTCATCTTTCTCTCGTTTTCCTTTCATGTTGAGTGTGTAAACTGTACTCATACAAAACAAAGGAGGAATCACATATGCTCAAGAAAAGATGGATGGTTGGCCTTTTAGCAGGATGTGTAGCAGCCGGCGGATTCAGCTACAACGCGTTTGCGAAAGAAAACAATGAACACACACAAACTGCTTCTTCAAAGACTTCTGCACTCACTGAACAGGAAGCAGAATCGATTGCTAAAACGGTTGTTGACGGTACAGTGGAAGACATCGACAGAGACATTTACAACGGCAAAGAAGCCTATGAAGTGGAGATCGAAAAAGACGGTGAAGACTACGATGTTTATGTAGATATTAATACTAGACAAGCGCTCAATGACCCGTTACAAGAGAAAGCGGAACAAGTCGCCATCACAAAAGAAGAAGCTGAAGAAATTGCTTTAAAGCAAACAAATGGAACAGTAACAGAAAGCAAGCTTGACGAAGACGACGGTACTTACATCTATGAAATTGAAATCCAAACGAAACAAGGAGATGAGGCGGAATTTGACATTTCCGCAAAGGATGGACGTATCATCAAGCAGGAGATAGACGACTGATCAAACCCCCGCTAGAGCGGGGGTTTTTTCATGATAAGAAACCTTCTTTTGGACAATCTAAATAGAAAAGGAGGCGAAACGCATGGAAAAGAAAGAGGAGCAATACATCAATCAGGCTGAATTTGTCCCTCATCCGACGAAGGAAGGAGAGTATGCCTTATTTCTTCACGAAACATATCATTTGCTCTCTGAAGATGATGAGACGCAAACAACAGAATAAGGGCTTAGGCCCTTGTTTTGTTCCGTAATTGTGATGAAAGCGCATTAATTACTTTTTTGAGTTGACACAGCTTGTTTTTTTCTGTAATCTCAGTGTGTCAATTCAATTAGGAACTTCGTTAGGTGAGGCTCCTGTATGGAGATACGCTGCTGCCCAAAAATGTCCAAAGACGCCAATGGGTCAACAGAAATCATCGACATAAGGTGATTTTTAACGCAGCTGGATGTTTGATCCTATGCCATACAGTGCTAAAGCTCTACGATTGAAGGCGCCCGCACGCTTTTTTGCCGTGCTTCTTTCTCCTTCAATCCCGAAGGCTTTTTTTATGCCTTTAAAACGAAGTTTACAAAAGGAGGTGCGGAGTATGGATTCTCCCCATTCGAGTCAATCTGAAGAAGTACCCATATACTATGACAGCAAGACAATTGATTACACGATGAGGAGACGATCTGCCGCACCTTCAGCCGAGGCCGGCACGTCTCCGTAGAGGAGGTACGAGTCCCGATGGTTCAAAACATGACCTATGACGAACTCATTTTACGCATTATTATTTTATTGCGAGACGGGAAAATCAGGGATTTCAGAAGCGTTATTGATGAGCTACAGCCCTATGATATGGCGTTTATTTTTAAAGAAATGCCGGAAAAACACCGCGCCCGCTATTTATCTTATTTAACTGTAGATGATATCACTGATATGATCGGGGAGCTGGAACGCGAATTTCAGCTTGCCGTCTTAAATAAAGTCGGAAAAACCAGAGCAACACTAGCGATGAACAAAATGGACAACGATGACCTTGCTCAATTGCTTGAAGAAATGGACGAAGAACTGAAAGAACAGCTTTTGTCCAGCATGGAAGCGTCAGAGTCAAAAGCTGTACAGCTTTTGATGAATTATCCGGCTGACTCAGCGGGACGCATGATGACAAACCGGTTTGTATGGATTCCTCAGCATTATACGGTCAAAGACGCGGTCGTCAAACTGAAAAGCTTTGCTGAAATAGCTGAATCGATCAACTACTTATATGTGATCAATGAAAACAAACAGCTGGTGGGCGTACTTTCCTACCGTGATTTGATTCTAGGCGAACCTGAAGAAAAGGTGCAGGATTTAATGTTTACCCGCGTCATTTCAGCAGGCGCCCTTCAGGATCAGGAAGAAGTTGCCCGCCTGATTGAACGTTATGATTTCTTGGCGATTCCAGTTGTGGAAGAAAACAACGTGCTTGTCGGCATTGTAACGGTCGATGATATTATTGACGTGGTTATTCGGGAAGCTGATGAGGATTACGAAAAATTTGCCGCTTCCGGTAAAGACATCACTTTTGACACAAAGGCTTACGTGGCGGCGTACCGGCGCCTGCCATGGCTGATTTTACTCTTGTTTATCGGACTGATTTCAGGAAGCATTATCAGTTATTTTGAAGATGCGCTTCAGCAGGTCGTCGCGCTGGCGTTTTTTATGCCGATGGTGTCAGGAATGACAGGAAATACGGGAACACAATCCCTCGCGGTTGTCATCCGAGGTTTGTCTAAAGAAGAAATGAACAAAAAAACGATTGTGCGCCTGATCCTTCGGGAGTTCAGAACAAGTATTTATATCGGAGCGGTTTGTTCTGTTCTGATTGCGATTATCGCCATTTTATGGCAGGGGAACGCGCTTTTAGGATTTGTTGTCTCCTCTTCATTGCTTTTTACGTTAATTATCGGCACGATGTCAGGAACGATTATTCCTATTATTTTGCACAAGCTGAAAGTAGACCCGGCGATCGCTTCAGGACCGCTGATTACAACGCTAAACGATATTTTGTCTTTATTAATTTATTTCGGCATCGCCACTGCATTCATACACTCATTATAAAAGTAAAAAGTCCGTCTCAATCGCGAGTCGGACTTTTATTATTTACCGGTTTTTGTACCGAAAGTGAGCATTAAGCTGCCCCTCCAGCATTTTTTTCCGCACTTGCGGATCGTTTTTCACCATCTGTTCTTTTTTGCGCATATCCTTTAAAATCTCTGCCGTCTGTACACCGTCTTCACGCTTATTGGCAATATCCATCAGCCGCTCCACATCGGCAAAAGAATATTTTCTCGTTCCCCTTGAAGAACGCTGCGGATAAATGAGCTTCCGTTCCTCGTAGTACCTGATCTGTCTTACGGACAATCCTGTCAATTCACTCACAATCCCGATTGAAATCACTTTTTTGTCTTTATAAGAATGATCTTCTGTGGTCATTTTTCCACCCCTGGATGTCTTTTGATAATAGTATATAAAAAACAAAGAGAAAAAACCTGACGCTTGTCATATTTTCTAACATCAAATAGAAGATTTTTGAAAAAATGCGGCAGAAAAATTAACAAGAATAATGCGTAACACACAAGCGCGTTTTATCCTATATGTAACGAATCATTGAGGAGGAAGGATAATCATGGAGGAAGAAAAAGCGGTCTCACTGGCAAAAGAAATTATAGAGTTGGATATCAAACGTGATGAAATGCTGGAGACGTTTATGCAGCTTGCCGGAGAACATGCTTTTCAACTATTAAGATCGGTTCAAAACGGACTGTACCGAAAATCTTCGCAAACATAAATTCTTTACATTAGATTCATACCACGTTCATTTAAATAGGGTATCTTGTATATAGGATACCTCAAAATGAAGGAGGACGCTATGAGTAATTTATTGAAATCCGCTTTAGAAAAAGAGCGAAGCCATTATTCTGAAAAACTCTTTCAAATTGGAGTTTATAATAAAGAAGTCATGAACAAAATGACGATTTCCGAACTGCGAAAGGAATACGCATATTTCTTCCGGAGTATTGCAAATCACAAAAAATATCCTTATACAAGATAATGTATAAGGATTTTTTTGCTTTCAGAAGGAATTTCTCGAATTATAGCGAATACATATAGTAAGGGACTGAACTCTTATTATATGTAAGGGTTTTCATTATTTTTTTATAAAAATCCTATATACGAGGTAGATATGATGAGATTATCGTTTAACGAAGAAGAAGTTGAGCGTGCGATGAATTTGTACAGAGTTTTTGCAAGGGCTTTCAAAAGTGTGTCTGAACATAGTATCCGTGACAGCAAAGAGCACGGCTTTAATCCGACTGAGTTTGCTGTACTGGAGCTCCTGTACACAAGAGGCCCGCAAAAATTACAGCAAATTGGGTCGAGACTTCTGCTTGTGAGCGGAAACGTCACATATGTCATTGACAAATTAGAAAGAAACGGGTTTTTAGTAAGGGAGCAAGACCCGAAAGATAAACGCTCCGTTTACGCGCATTTAACTGACAAGGGAAATGAGTATTTGGATAAAATTTATCCGATTCATGCACTGCGTATTGCGAGAGCATTTTCTGGCCTATCTCCTGATGAACAGGACCAGCTGATCGTCCTCCTGAAGAAAGCAGGCATTCACAGCCAGCACTTGCTGTTTCGTTAACTATTCTACACTCTCTGTTTCAGGAGAGTGTTTTTTTTTGTCTTATGATTGTTTTTAAAACATCTTCAATCCTCCGGTCAGATATTTCGTCAAGATATGCATTGACATGTTTTTCATATTCTTTCACCTGTTCATTCGATTGGAAAAATGCCGCAATCTGTTCTTCTGCCTTCTGCATGTCCCAGTTTCTCATATCTGTGACAAGCTTCCTTTCCTCTAGAAGCTTCAAATTCATTTCCTCCTGGCCCGGCAGCGCATGATAAATAAATACCGGAAGCCGTTTCCGTAAGCATTCGCTGATGGTTACACCTCCGGGTTTTGTCATGATGCCTGCCGACTGTTCATATAAACGGTTCATCTCTGCTTTGCTCTCAAGGTAGGGAATCGCCTCAATAAAAGGGTGGCCTAAACTTTTGACATCGCAGTAGAGCTTTTCATTCCTGCCGCATAATATTTTGTATAAGATGTTTCCGCCTGGCGAGAGGTCCTGAACCCATTTTGAAATTCCCCCGATCCCCATACTGCCGCCTGTGATGATGATGGTGTATGGCGGATGATGCTGACAGGTGTATGTCGATCCCATTTCAAACATCCGGTGAACGGGAATGCCGGTCAAGTATATGTTTTTCTGATCGATTCCTTCAGACAGGAGCTGCTTCTTGACATCCATGATCGGAACAAAATGGACATCAATGTTCTCCCGCCCCCATAATTGATTCACAAAAAAATCAGTGTATACATTCACAACCTTTAAATTCGGATATTCCGGTTTTAGCCGGTTTAGCAGATATGAAGGCAGCGCATGTGTGCAGAACGCGATATCAGGCTGTTTTTCTTGGAGGATGTGCCTCATTTGTTGTGTGAACAGCCATTCGTACATGGTATAGCGTTTGTCATTCTGATAATCGCCGCAGGCGAGGAGCCTGTATATGCCGCTGTACGTTTTCGGGAAATGCTGAATCCATTTTAAATACGCCTCAGAGGACAGTTTTTCTAACCGTCTATACGCATGCGAAAAGATATCAATTTTCTCAGATGCCAGTCCTTGAGACTCCAGTTCAGCCTGCAGGGCATCGGCGACATGATGGTGCCCGGTGGAAATGCTTAAAAAAGGAAAAATGAGAATGTTTTTCATGACGGTCCTCCTTAAAAAATATGGCAACTATATTTTGAGGAGAACAATCGCAAAATATAAGGGTGTTTTTAATCATGAGGAAGGTGAAGAGATGAAAGCCTGTTTCCTTACCATTTGGAGAGTTGTTGACCCGATTTATTTCTTTTTTTCAAGGCTGACCTTGGTTGACAAAGATCGTAAAAGCGTCTTTCGAGTCAGGCTGACGAAGTACAAAGGGCATCATGTCGTGCTGAGCGACGGAACACATATAAGAAAAAATGATGTGCTCGTTAAAATCCATCTGCACAATATTAAGCTGATACGGGAGCTGCAAAGCATTGAAAGCGCAGTCAGAAAGGGGATCATTATCTATCAAAAAGTATATCAATCGATGCCGACACTTTTGGATTACATCAATAATCATAAAAAAAGCGAGAAAATCAAAGGAATCATTGGAATTACAATGCTTGACAAAGGAGTGGAAAGGCTCGGCTTCGATGTGGTCACTCCCGCCAATCCTTTTTACAGATGCTTTAAAAAGATTACTCATGTGCCGATTTTATATTTAACGTCAAAGCCAGTGAGCTTTAGGCATTTACCGAATTCATCCTATTTGTTTATTTCAAGAGAAAAGCTTCAAAGAACCTATCAAAAAAAAGACTGATGCCTTGGTCAGCACAGTCTTTTTTGATTATATCTGATGAAATGTCACTTCAGGGCGGCTTCCGACACGGATATTTACACCGGTTTGTCCCAACCCTTCGCTGATATAAAACGGCTTATCGTGGTGATAATGAAGCCCCTTAATCATGTTCATGCGGACGAGCTTGCCCATTTTCACCAAATGATACGGTTTAGGCCAGTGAATTTGTCCGCCGTGAAAATGGCCTGAAAGCAAGTAATCATAATGAACATCCTTCATATCCAGAATAATGTTTGGGTCATGTGTTAATACAAGATGGTAGCCGTTTTCTAGATTTTGATAAGAGCCGGTAATATTACTGCGGTTGGTGCTGTAATCATCAATACCGATAATATTGACAGGCCCTGCAGCCGTTTCGATACGAACATGTTCGTTTTGCAGTGTGATACAGCCGTTTTCCTCTAAAACACGTTTCAATCTCTGAAAGTCCTTTTCTTTTAATACATAATCGTGATTGCCAAACACCGCGTACATTCCATATGCAGGCTTCAGTTTTTGCAACGCGTTTAAGTAGCCTGCCAGCTTCGGAATATTACGTTTTCGATCTAGAAAATCCCCGGTAAGCGCAATGATGTCCACAGGCTGATTTTTTGTCAAATGATACAGCTCTTCAGGTGAAACAGAAATGTTTTCTAAGTGAAGATCTGATAAATGAAGGATATTTAATTTTTTTCTGGCTGGAAGGCCGTCTTTTTGATCGATTGAAATGGTGTTGACCTTTACATCTTTTGTATTGCGGTTCGCTTTATATATAAATGGCGCACATGCGAGTATGGCCAATGAAAGTAAGATTGTAAACAAAATATATCCCCTCCCCCTATCAGTATAGTAAGTAACCGAGCCTTAGGGATAGCGGGAATTAATGGGTAAGAGACAGGTTGAAAAACGGGTTGTCATCTGATGAATGTTTTGGAAAGGAAAAGGGATAATAAATTTTGACACATGAGGCAGAACATGCCGGATATGGAGTCAGAATAACAGATGGATGTGTAAGCGATGTTACAATTGATGAGACAACACAAAAAAGAAACATATTATCTCTGGATCGCATTATTTCTCCTTTTGCTGTATGTATCCCCGCTTTATATTTTAAAAGAAGATGCACATATTCGCGTCCACGATAATTTAGATTCCAATATCGCTTGGTACAAGGTTCTGGCAGACAGCGGAGAAATTGTCGGCAAGGTTGACGCGGCCATTCCGCAAATCATTAATGGGCTGCCGCGGGATGCCTTTGGCACTGAGTGGAGCGGAATTGTTTGGCTGCACGCTTTCTTTTCTTCCATGACCGCCTATGCCATAAGCCAGACGATTACAAGGTTTGTCGCTTTTTTTGGAATGTATGTGCTGCTGAAGAAACATGTTGTTCCGGAGCCGAAAGCGGCTTTCATCCGAATTGGCGTATCTCTGGCATTTGCCTTAACACCTTTCTGGCCTTCGGGAATGCTGAGTACGCTTGGATATCCTTTGGCATTGTGGGCTTTTTTGAATATCAGAAAAGGGGATATCTCATGGAGAGAGTGGCTGACGCTCGGTTTGCTTCCTTTATATTCAAGCTTTGTCTTAGGCTTTTTCTTTTTCTTGGCGGGAATGGCGTGCTTTTGGCTGTATGATGCCATCACAAAAAGAAGATGGAACTTGATTTTTTTAGGCAGTATTGCATTCATGACGAGTATTTATCTTTTCGTTGAATATCGGCTTGTCTATTCGATGCTGTTTGAGCACGCACCGATGCATCGGATAGAATTTATCTCGTCCAGGCATGACATTTGGCATTCACTTCGGTTATCCGTAAAAAACTTTGTCTATGGCCATAATCATGTGATGACCGTTCATACCGTAGTCATCCTCCCGATTCTGCTGCTCGTATTTGCAGCTGTGCTGTTTAAGCGAAATCGGACAAGGCCGGAAAATGTTTATCTGTTTTTATGTGTGCTTAATTACGGACTGTCATTATGGTATGCGCTTTGGTTCAACAAAATATGGGCGGTTCCAAAGCAGAAATTTGCCTTTTTAGCTGAATTTAATTTTGCCCGTTTTCATTTTCTGCGGCCGCTTGTCATTTACGTGAGCTTTGCGCTTGCTTTATATCTCATCTGGCGGATGGGGAGAGGGTGGAAGTGGTTTGTACACGCCGCAGTCGCTGCTCAGCTGATGGTGTTGGCGCCTTTTAATGAAGAATATACGTACGGCGTCCACTACAATGCGCCGACATTCCGGGAGTTTTATGCATCCGAGCAATTTAAAGAGATTAAGGAATATATCGGGCGTCCGCAAGATTCATACAGGGTGGCGAGCATCGGACTGCATCCGTCGATCGCCCAATATAACGGGTTTTACACGTTAGATACGTATAACAATCTGTACCCGCTCTCTTATAAATATGAATTTAGGAAAATCATCGAAAAAGAGCTGGAAAAAAACGCTCGGCTCAAACAATACTTTGACGAATGGGGAAGCCGCTGCTACCTTTTCGTCGATGAACTCGGTAAACGATATGATTTCAAAAAGAACTCGAAGAAAACGATTAACAACCTTCAATTGAATACAAATGTATTTAAAAAAATGGGCGGTCGCTATATTTTCTCATCAGTTCCGATTATGAATGCTGATCAAAACCATCTCGCGCTCGTTAAGACGTTTGACCATAAAGATTCCGCCTGGCGCATTTATTTATATGAAACAAGATAAGGAGGATATCGATTGAAACAGACACATCCAGTATTAACCATCGTCGTTCCGTGTTTCAATGAAGAGGAAGTGTTTCAAGAGACCAGCCGTCAGCTGACAGAGGTTGTAGATGATTTAATTGAAGAAAAATTAATCTCTGAAGACAGTAAAATTCTGTTTGTCGATGATGGCAGCAAAGACCGCACCTGGGCTTTGATTGCTATGGAGAGCATAAGAAACAAGAAGATAACAGGCTTAAAATTAGCCTGTAATGTCGGACACCAAAAAGCGCTTTTAGCCGGACTGCATAAAGCGAAAAACAGATCAGACTGCGTCATTTCCATAGATGCTGATCTTCAGGATGATATCTCTGTGATCCGGGATTTTATGCTGAAATATCATGAGGGCTGCGAGATTGTTTACGGTGTGCGCCGCAGCAGAAAAACGGATACCTTTTTTAAGCGCACGACCGCTTTAGGGTTTTATCGTCTCATGAATAAGCTTGGAATAAAATTAATTTATAACCATGCTGATTTTCGTTTAATGAATAAAAGATCGCTTGAAGAGCTCACGCGCTATCCGGAAGCGAATTTGTTTTTAAGAGGCATCGTTCCCATGATCGGCTTTAAATCAGCCGAAGTCTTGTATGACCGCAAGGAACGCTTTGCCGGTAAAACGAAATATCCGCTGAAAAAAATGCTATCATTTGCTTTTAACGGGATTACATCATTCAGTGTCGCGCCGATTCGCTTCTTTACGTTTTTAGGTTTTGTTTTATTTTTCCTCAGCGCTGTGGCGGGAATTGGCGCGTTTATTCAAAAGCTTCTCGGTCATACAAATGCAGGCTGGGCGTCGCTCATCATTTCCATTTGGTTTTTGGGCGGGCTGCAATTAATGGGAATCGGGATTATCGGAGAGTATATCGGGACGATTTTTTCAGAAGTGAAAAGACGCCCGAAATATGCGATTGATATCGATTTGTATAATGAGCCGCTGAGTCCGCTGCAGCGTCAGGAAAAAGAGCGGTTAGATAAAAAATACAGTTAAACGGAAAGAGCTGACTTTAATAGTCAGCTCTCAGCTTGTAGAGAAAACGATGTTTTTCTCCACAAGCTTTTTTGTTTTATGCTGTTTCTTTAGATTTTCATCAGGTTTCAGATGCAGAAAAAGCGCTCCCACATGCCTAGCCTTGCTTGGCTAGGTATGTGGCAATCTTCTTCATGTTCTGGCATGCGGCTGTGAGAAGAACTTGTTCACTCACATTTCGTTTCCCCCTCAACCTGCAATAGCGAAGCCCGTGCAGCTGTTTTGAATCTGCAAAGCTTCGCTCTATTTTTTCTTTTCTTTTTTTGTAGAGGTTTTTTCCTGAAACAGACAAGCGATTTTGTCTGACCTTTTCTTTATGATCTTCCCATACATGCCGAGTAATCACTTTCTGCCGATTCTTTGATTTTGTACAGTTCCCAAGCAGCCGGCATGAGGAACATATTTCAGGATTTGATTTATATGACCGGTAGCCTTTTCGGTCAGTTGTTGAGTATGTAAGTGTTTGCTGGTTCGGGCAAATGTAACTGTCTTTCTCACTGTCATAATGAAACTTCCATTTTGGAAACAAGCCTCTGGTAGGGTGATATCGTCTATGGGCAATAACGCCAAAAATATGGCGGTCAGCTAATCCTTTACAGATGGGAGTCGTTAAATAACCAGAATCAAGGGCGACGGCTTCTACTTGAAAACCAAATCGTGCGATTTGGTGATCCAATCGGTCAAGATAGGGCACAGAATCATGGACATTTCCGGGTGTGACATAGGCATCGGTGATAATGTTGTATTTCATATCTGTTGTGCGGTGATCTAAATAGAAAAAACCTTCTGGTTTGTTTTCGCGATACAGATAGCCACTTTCCGGATCGGTTGTACTGTGGCGGATCTCTTTTTCAGCTTTCACCTCCTCTTTGGCTGTTAATGGCTTTTTTCCGTGTTCCTCCCGATCCTCTTGTATGGCTTCATTTAAATCCTTGATATAGTTTTGTGTATCCTGCGCTATTGTTTTTCTTGTGTATTTATGCTTGTTGGCATTGGCTTTCAGATGAGTGGAATCAGTGAATAGGACACGTCCGCCCACCATGTCATGATTGATGGCCTGAAGAACGATCTCATCAAAAATGTCTTGGAAGATGGTTGTATCTTTAAAGCGTGTGCGTCTGTTCCAGCTGATGGTCGAGTGGTGCGGAACTGGGTCATTGATATTCAGTCCCAAAAACCATCTGTACGCCATATTGTAGTAAATTTCTTTTTCGAGCTGCCTTTCTGAACGGATACCGTAGAGGTAGCCGATAAACATCATTTTGAATAAAATTAGTGGATCAAGTGAGGGGCGGCCTTTGTTTTCGCTGTAGTAAGGCTTAACCTTTTCAATGATAAAAGAGAAGTCTATGTATTTATCAATTTTTCGAAGCAGATGATCCTCTTCGACCAGTTGGTCAAGCAGAACAAATTCGGCTGTGTTTTGAGAAGAATTTCTTGTGTGGAACATAAGAAAGACACCGTCCTTTTTAGTCTTTCTTTTATTTTATTACAGGAGAATGGATATTTTAAGGAAAAATAAAGGCTGTCGAGATTTTCTCGACAGCCTGAGAGCTGACTTTAATAGTCAGCTCTTTTTCTTTAATTGATGTAAAATGGCGCTAAGAGGTTCGTCTTGCGGGTTGCGGTAAAAATCAAAAAAAGGGCAGCCCTGCTTCTTAATCCGGTCGATTACGGTATCGATCGTAAACATAGCGGGTGTTAAGGATGATTGTACCTCGTGCCAATAGAGCGGTGCTGCGACAGTGCCAAGCTCGTTTCCTCTTGTTGAATAGGGGCAGATAATCGTTTTTCCTTCTGCATGCTGCAAATAATCGAGATACAACTTGCCGTGCCTGTTTTTAATCAAACGTTCTGTGGTAAAGAGCTCTGGAAATGCATTGGTGCAGTATTCTGCGATCAGCTGTGTAAATTGGCGTGTTTCTTCATACGTAAATGCCTCAGGGGACAAGGGAATATAAAGCTGGATGCCCTTGTTGCCGGACAGCTTCGGATATGACGTGATGCCAAAAGAGTCAAACAGCCGCTTCAGTTCATTTGCGGCCTGCACGGCCATGAGAAAATCATCTCGGGAAGGCGGGTCCAAATCAATGACAATCTCAGCCGGGCGTCTGCTTTTAATGGTTTGAAAAGGAACATGAAACTCCAAAGAAAGCTGATTGGCAAGCCATAATAGTGTAGACATATCTTCGCAGATAATATGTTCATGGCTTCCATCACAGAAAGATTGAACAAAATCCGGCGCATAGTCCGGCTTATTTTTTTGGAAAAACGATTCGCTCCCTGATCCATGCGGATAGCGGATGACGGTGACAGCACGGTTATTCAGAAATGGGAACAAGTAGTCACTGGCTTCAATCACGTACTGAATAAAATCTTCTTTTGTTTTTTTATTCTTTTCAAATATGATTTTATCCAGGCTTGTGAATTGCAGCTTCGGATGGACTGGTTTTGAGCGGCGCATGACTTGCGCATATGTGCATTCGGTCCAGTCCATATGGAACTCGAAACCGACAAATGATACCTCTCTTAATGTGCCTTGGAGAATCGTTAAGTATTGAACGGTTGCACAAATTGATGGTTCAAGCGTAAATTCGCCTGAAGGTGTTTGATATCCGTGCTGTTCCATAATTTCGCGTATAGCGCTTTTTTCCTCATCGCGCATTCCGTGCGAGACAGAGGCAATCGGTGTCATAACACCGTTTTTTAACACAGACACTGTCAAAAATCCATTGTTGGGGTTGAATCCTGTTATACAAACATAAGCATGTTTAAAATTTTTATATTTGAGCCAATCGGGCGACCGCTTCTTTTTAAGCCATTTGCTGGTTGTTTTCTTTGCTACAATTCCTTCTCCGTCATATTTTGTGACCATCTCCCAAAGGGAATCAAAATGATCATAGCAGGGGATATACTGAATGGTTTCCCTAGCGTAAGGGTCTGGAGACGCAGGAAGCTTTGCAGCAGACATGAAATCGTACAGCGATTGTTTCCGTTCCAGATACGAAAGAGACGATACATCCACTCCGCTTCGCTCTAAAAGATCAAAGGCGAGAAAGCAGCACGGACGCGCGTTTGCCGATTCCTGAATCTTGTCCGGTTTTTTCAAACGCCCCCGCACTTGAAGGTGTTCAAAATCTGCACGGCAAGGATTCACCAAACATACGATTTCCCCATCGAGCGTCAGCGGAAGATCCTTTTCCATATGCTGAAAGGCTGACTTGGCGAATTGCGTGATTTCAGGGAAGGTGCTGTTAAGCTCCAAACCATTTCTGCTAGTTAAAGTCACACCCGCTGAATGGATACGGAGAACACAGCGGTACCCGTCATATTTTACTTCATAACGCCAGTCTGCTCCTTTTGGCGGTGACGAAGTAAGGACGGGCTGCATGGTAAACGCCATGGGCTATGACGTGCCGGAGGCTTTTTTTCTCGTCGTTTTTCGTTTTTTGTCCCCGGCTCCTTTCGGTTCAGCGGCTTGTGCTGGTGCGGCTGCCGGGGTTTCACGGTTCGGCCTTCTGGTTCGGTCGATGCTGGCTTGCAGGGCACTGACCAGGTCAATGACGTCTTCACGAGGAGGCGCTTTATCAGGAGTGACGGCTGTTTCTTTATTTTCAAGCTTGTCGTTGACTCTTTGCAGCAGCGCCTGCCGGTACGTGTCCTCATATTTTTCAGGTTCAAACTCAGCAGTCAGCTCATCTATTAATGTGATAGCGGTTTGCAGTTCCTTATCGTTTACATTCGATTGATCAGGCACGCCCGGGACATGAGCGGCGCTTCTGACCTCATCCGGATAATGGATAGACTCCATCACAATACAATTTTCATAAACGCGGAGAATGGCTAGCTGCTGCTTTGATCTGATTGTCATATTGGCGATGCCGATCTTTCCGGTTGAGCGCAGCGCCTCACGCAGCAAAGTATAAGCTTTCGTGCCGTTATCTCCGGGTCCGACAAAGTAGGAGCGGTTAAAATAAATCGGGTCGATGTCCTGAAGCTGAACAAAATCAACAATTTCCACCGCTTTCTCTTCATGCTCCTGCTTTAAACTTTTTAAATCATCGTCCGTCAGCACCACATATTTACCTTTTACATATTCATATCCCTTCACAATTTCATCAGGACCGAGTGTTTTTTCGCAATTTGTGCAAATTTTTTCGTATTTGATTGGCGCGTGGTCCTCTTTATGAAGGCTGCGCAGCTTAATGTCTTTATCTTCTGTGGCCGCATATAGCTTGATGGGGATGTTTACTAATCCGAAACTGATCGATCCCTTCCACATTGTATGCATATCGATAAACCCCTTTTTTTCTTTAGTGTGAAGTGGAGGAGTTCGATTCATGTGTAGTAACTTATGGGTAAAAAAACAGCCGCGCTGTTTAATGCGGCGGCTGTTCGAGAATTAATTGTTCGAGTTGTTCAGGCGGTATCGGCCTGCTGAAAAAGAAGCCCTGTAAATGGTCACAGCCCTTTTCGTATAGAAGCTGTTTTTGAGCTGAATTTTCCACACCTTCAGCGATCACCTGCAAAGACAGCTGATGGCCCATGGCAATAATGGCACCGGTTATTTGCTCTGATTTCGGGTGGGTCTGAATATCGTCGATAAACGATTTGTCGATTTTTAGTCTGTGAATCGGAAAGTCCTTCAAATAGCTAAGCGAGCTGTGACCCGTTCCGAAATCGTCTATACTGATTCTGATTCCTAACTCTGTTAAAGACGTCAAAACCTTCTTGGAGTGATCGAGATTGTCCATTGTCATGCTTTCTGTCACTTCCACCTCAAGAAGCTGCGGAGGAAGCTGATATTTATCAAGCGCATCCTTGATCAGGGGAATCAGATCTTCGGATTGAAACTGCCTGGCGGAAATATTAATGGCGACAGAAAGGTTATACCCTTTGTCATACCAAGCTCTTGCCTGCTTGCATGCTTCATCTATAATCCACTTTCCGATATCAATAATGAGACCCGTTTCTTCAGCAACACCGATGAATTCTCCGGGCGGACACAATTGCCCGTCGGGTTTGACAAGGCGTATCAGCGCTTCTGATCCTGTCATTTTTTGGCTTTTCGCACTGAATTGCGGCTGATAATGCAGAACAAATCTATCGTTTTCGATTGCTTCTCTAAGTATCATCTCTTGGTTAAGCTTGACGGTTTCTTTGTTGCCGATTGAAAAAGAATAGTATCTGTATTTGCTTTTGTTTCGTTCTTTAGCGGCATACATTGCCATATCAGCCTTTTTCATTAATTCAAGACCATCCGTCCCGTCTTTCGGTGATATCGCAATCCCGATACTGACAGATGTGACAAGTGTGTGATCCTGAATGTTGAAGGGTTGTTTGAATTTTTGGATAATTTTTCTTGCTAAAACATCGGCTTCACCGGTTCCTGTATTAGCGTCCGTTAATATGATAATAAATTCATCACCGCCAAGACGGGCGATAAATCCATTTTCAGGGACAACAGAGGACAAACGTTTCGCCGTCAGCTGAAGCAGCTGATCGCCGACATTATGTCCTAATGCATCGTTAATCACTTTAAATCGATTTAAGTCCAGAAAGAATACAACGGTGCTAAAGTTTAAGGTATGTTCGCGATTCATCACCTCTGTTAAGTGAGAAATGGCATGCCGCCTGTTGGGTAAATCTGTAAGTGAGTCGTAATGAGCCATTCTATGGATTTCTTTTTCTGCTCTATACTGTTTTGTCATGTCCTTGCAAATGACATAGATGCTGTCCAGCTCTTGATTGACCTCAACAGGTATGAGCGTAATATTTAAGTGAAATTGGCCTTTCTCAGTGATAAGATCACTATCGCTGTTAATGGCTTGTTTATCTTTTTTGACTTGCTCAAAAAGGCGCTGAATCTTCTGTGATGTATAGTTTCTCCAATCATGCATGCTAAAGCCGAAGTCTCTGATCATATCCTCACCGGCACGGTTGGATGATATAATCTCTCCTTCTAATGACAAAATAAAGATCGCGTCAATATTGTGGACGATCAAAGATTGAAACCGCTGTTCGTTATCCTTGATACGTTCACTCTGTTTAATAAACTTTCGATCAGCATGGGAACTGAATAATAATAGCGTTTGTATACAGAAAATGATTAAAGTAACAAAAAAAGACCAGTGAAACGTATGGACCTCCATATGGCCCCCGGGCGGCGCCATGTCCATCTGGAAAGAAGCCGCAAGCATACCTGTATAGTGCATGCCTGAAATCCCTATACCCATTACAATCGAACTGATGACTTTATAGAACATAAGATGATCGGAATGTTTTTTCAAGGCTAAGTCAAAGAATATTTTTAACGAGACGAAAGATGACGCAATCGCAATGATAATGGATAGTGTAAATAGAAACGGATCGTACATAATCATTACCCGGGAAATGGCAGACATTCCGAGATAGTGCATAGATGCTATAGATGCGCCAAGCACAACTGATCCCGTAAGCAGTCTGTAATATGTAAGAATGTGCCGGCTGACAAAATATAATGACACAAAAGATCCGGAAACAGCTGCTCCAATGGATGCAATTAAAGGCATGAATTCATATTGCATCGGCATCTCCATATGGACGGCCATCATCCCTACAAAATGCATGGACCAAATACCGAATCCCATAATGAGTGAGCCGCCTATCAGCCAAATCTTGCTTTTTAAACCCGTATTGATCGTGACTTTCCTTGACAGTTCAAGAGAAATGTACGATGCGGCACAGGCAATAAGAATAGATAAACAGATGAGTGTCGTATTATACGTAACTTGTATTTCCAAATGGAGATTCCCCCCGTGTCGTGAGTTCCAGTCTTGTTGACTCATTTTATTATCGGTTGCTTAATCGCAGAGTTTCAGCCTTTAAGGCCTTAGAAATCCGGCAAGATTTATTTTTAGTTCAGCTGACCGTGAAAAATGTGTTAAAATCATGTTGACGTTTGCCGAAATAACAAAAAGCATTATACATAAATAGGGAAAAGGGGAAGTGATGGCTATCGAAGAGCTGGTAATGTCATGGATAGAAGCGTTTAAAAGCTTATCTTATTTTGGTATCTTTCTAGCGCTTTGTATTGAGTTTATCCCTGCTGAAATCGTCCTGCCGCTTGCGGGGTATTGGGTATCAAAAGGAGATATGACGCTTTTTGGCGCTGTTATGGCGGGATCGCTTGGGGGAGTGGCAGGTCCGCTTACGCTGTATTGGATAGGCCGATACGGAGGGAGGCCGTTTCTTGAACGTTTCGGGAAGTACCTCTTTATTAAGCCTGAAGCGCTCGATAAGTCGGATGAATTTTTCAGAAAGCATGGGGGATTTGTTGCCTTCAGCGGCCGATTCTTGCCAGGCATCCGGACGTTGATTTCCATACCGTGCGGAATTGCAAAAATGAACGTTTGGGTGTTTTCGCTTTATACGTTTATCGCCATGCTGCCGATTACATTCGTATATGTTTATCTAGGTGTGAAGCTCGGTGAAAACTGGAAGGAAGTCGGCTCTATTCTCGATCAATACATGCTTCCAATCGGGATAGCGATTTTGGCGCTGTTCGTGTTTTACTTACTGGTGAAAAAGAGGAAAAAACGCACGAACTCCGGACATTTTTCTGTATTTTTAAAAAATAAACGTTGACAAATAATCGCGCTGCGCATATCATTGACGTATAATATCATATTTCTTGAAATCCCAAAGGGGAGTAGCGTCCGGATTTGTTTCCGGAAACAAAGTCGTCATTTCATGGATTGCCATATCCATCGGCTTTGTTGGCATGCCTGAATTCATGTCTAGCAAGACCTTTGCCTTATGTCGGCAAAGGTCTTTTTTGCATGGTCCGGCCGGCATAAGATCGGATGAAGAGAAAGAAAACAACTTTTTTGGGAGGGTATCATTTATGGATGCAGCATTATTATTAGAGTATGGTTGGGTTCTTCTCGTCTTGATCGGGCTGGAAGGGATTTTAGCTGCCGATAACGCCTTAGTCATGGCGGTAATGGTAAAACATTTGCCGGAGGAAAAAAGAAAAAAGGCGTTATTTTATGGGTTGGCAGGGGCTTTTGTTCTGCGTTTTGGTTCTCTATTCGCAATTTCTTTTTTGGTCAACGTTTGGCAGGTTCAAGCGATTGGCGCAATCTACTTGCTGTATATTTCAGCAAGCCACCTATTGAAAAGATATGTATTTAAGAAGGAAGACACACATAAAGAGACGAAACAAAGCGGTTTTTGGCCGACTGTTTTAAAAGTTGAATTGGCAGATATCGCGTTTGCGGTTGATTCCATTTTAGCAGCAGTGGCACTGGCGGTTACGCTTCCGGCAACGCCGCTTCCGAAGATCGGCGGTCTTGACGGAGGACAATTTATCGTCATTTTGGCCGGAGGTATCATCGGACTGGTGATCATGCGGTTTGCGGCTTCAATGTTTGTTAAGTTATTAAAGGAACGTCCAAGCCTAGAAACAGCAGCCTTCGTCATTGTCGGCTGGGTCGGAGTGAAGCTTGCTTTATATACACTTGCCCATCATGACATAGCGGTTGTTTCGGAGCACTTTATCCATTCTGGAACATGGAAGCTGATATTCTGGGGTGTCTTAGCGGCAATCGCGATTTGCGGCTGGTTCATGTCAGGGGCAAAAAAACAGCCGGAGGACGCACAAAACGAACAAAAAAACAGCAGCCGGGAACAGGCGTAATCTAAAAGACTCTGCTTAATAGCAGGGTCTTTTCATGTTTAAAACGTTTTCATGGACGAAATAAAATAACATTTTTATAACAGCATTGTTACAAAAAACACGTATAAAACCCCCTTAATTCTCTAGAAAGGCACGAAAACATGTATAGTACGTCGGAATGGTTTGTCATAATTGAGACATTGGAAATCAATATTTCTTTTTCTCCTTTGCGAATCCCTATCAAATTAGCTATCATTAATGAGTAGTTATAGGGAGGAACTGAGGTGAAACCAGTGCTTAGCCTTTTGTTTAAATTGGGAAAAAAGAAGCAAACGCTTGAAAAATCTGTTGAAAGTATACAAAAAGGCAATAAAGATCTGCAAAATGAATTAATACAGCAATATAAGCCATTTATCGCAAAGACGGTTTCATCCGTTTGTAAACGATATATAGATGAAAAAGACGATGAGTTCAGCATCGGGCTGATCGCATTTAATGAAGCTATTGAAAAATACTCACCTGAAAAAGGCAATTCTCTGCTCGCTTTTGCTGAGCTTATTATAAAAAGAAAAGTCATTGATTACATCAGAAAAGAAGCCAGAAGCGCACAAAATATAAATATCGATTTACAGGAAGGAGACGATCAGGAGTCATCGCAAAGCCTGATTGAAGCCGAGCTTTCCATTGATGAATACCGCCGTCAGGTTGAACAGGAGCAGAGGCGGGAGGAAATTCTCTATTTTCAAAGGCAGCTCAAAGATTATGGTTTATCGTTTAAAGAGCTGCTTGAAAATTCTCCGAAGCATGCGGACGCAAGGCAAAACGCCATAAAGGTGGCAATGACCCTTGTTGAACATGAAGAGTTGGCCGCTATCCTGTATACAAAGAAGCAGCTTCCGGTAAAACAGCTCGAACAGCTTGTATCTGTAAGCCGAAAAACGATTGAGAGAAACAGAAAATATATTATTGCGATGTGTATTATCATTACGGGTGATTATATTTATTTAAAAGATTATCTTAAAGGGGTGCTGCACTCATGAGAAGAGGGATTATAGTAGAGAAAAATAGAAAATTCGTCACGTTGCTGACCCCTGACGGACAATTTTTAAAAGCCAAAAATGATCGCCGCAGCTATGATATCGGAGAAGAAATCATGCTTCCGAGTGAATCACGCATGGGCAGAAGGGCCAGCTTTTTTGATTTTTTAAAACTGCGCCCTTTCAAAATGGGGATTTTTACGATGACTGCTATTATGCTTTTTATTTTTATAGTTCTCCCCGTTTTTTCTAATAACAAGGCCTATGCGTATATGACAATCGATATCAACCCGAGCTTCGAAATGGCGTTAAACAGCGATTACGAAGTCATTGAACTGACGCCTCTAAACGATGAGGGAAAGAAGGTCGTGAATGATATTGATGATTGGGAGAAGACGGATTTTAAAAAGGTGATTGACGATATTATAACCGACTGCAATGAGCACGGATATGTGGAGAAATCGAAAGAAATATTGATTTCCACTGTTTATGAAAATACGGAAGACAATACATATAAGAAAGCTGTGAAAAAACAGCTAAATGATGTAAGGGAAAAATATAAGACGACATATCGTATGGAATCTCTCGAGTCAGATATGCAAACGAGAGAAAAAGCGAAGAAGGAAGGCGTTTCAACAGGCAGCTACATCAAATCAAATGAAAAAACTGACAATAAAGAGTCAAAAGATGACTCCGGCAAACCATCCGGGGAAGAGGATCAAAAGGGTGCCGGAAGTGAGGATGAAAACATCGATCAAACTGACGGCCAGGACAGCAAGCAAGATGACAATGAACAGATGGATGATGCAGATTCCGGAGACAAAAAAGAAGATACAACGGATGCCCAGACTGAAGATCGTGACAAAGATAAAAATGTAAAGGAATCAGATGAAAACAAAAATAACGAAAAAGATGGGGACCATGAGCAAACCCCAATACAAGATCCTCAAGATAAAGGAAATGAGGACAATAGCGCTGAAAAGAATCAAAGCCAATATCACAGGGACTGGAATAACGGTGAACAAGGAAAGAATCGTTCTTCGTCAAGCGGGGATAACGCTTCTGACCGCCGTAATCCAAACGGCTACAGCAGTGATAATCATTCAGCCCAAACTGAAGATTCGCCGAGTGACCCCGGCGAATAAAGACCTGAATTTATTTAGTTGTGCCATTTAATTGTGATTGTGCTTGCTGTACCAGCCGCTTTGTCATTTCTCCGCCTACAGAGCCGTTAGCGCGTGCAACTGTATCAGAACCAAGGTTCACACCGAATTCTTGAGCCACTTCGAGTTTAAATTGGTCTAGTGCCTGCTCCACCCCTGGAACAACGAGTTTATTTCTGCTCGCCATCTTTTTCATCTCCTTTTTCTATAAAGAAATTCTTAACGCGTAATTAGTTTGAAATGTACGGGGTTTATTTATGCTGGCAATTGTTTGGAGAATAAAGAAAACCCCGGCTCGGGGCCGGGGTGACGCAGATTATAAAATATCCGCTGTCATTTTATGTGCGGTTGCCTGAATATGGAACGTCAAAATGGAGAGGACTGTAATGGCGATAATCTGTCTGATTTTTAGCCATTGGCTGTCATTCAGTTCTTTAAATCGGCGGCGGAGACGCTCTGCCTCCTGTTCGACGATCTCCTGCAGATTTGATTCTTTCATAGAAGGCTCTTCTTGATGATGAACGGCATCTAGCACACATGCACAGCTTTCATAATAAGCAAGCGGGCTGATGACATCGTCTGATCTGTCTGAGATCGTGTTAAAGGCCACTTTTAAAATCGCCCTAATGTGTTCAAAGTCATAAATGGATTTTAAATCACGTACAATTAAAAGAATAACTGCCTGTTCAACTGAGTATTTTTTACCCAGCTCAGGATGTCCGATCAGATCCTTGATATCACGCTTTACCCAGTTTTGGATCGCGGTTGACTTTAACGAAGTCAGCTCGCATAAGTTGCCAAGCTCTACAATTTCGTTTGTAGAGAGACCGTATTCTTTTTTCTGTTTTTTTCGTTCGTATCTTGTAAGAAATTCAGGAATTTCAAGATGATTGGCTGCTTTTTCTGCTGACATGTTCGCAGATTGGACGAGAATGTCGAGCGGGCTTATTTCTCCTTGTCCTTTTAGGGAATAGAGCAGCCGCACCATATCGGTTCGATTGAGTTTAAAAGTGTTCATTGTTCACCTCTTTAAAACAATTTGACGCGGATATAGCTCTATGTATGAGTTCAAAATTGAAGCGTCAGCAATTACATTAACATCATACGTCGAATTCCTTGCATTTTCAAACGGATGTTTTATAATTTAGATATACGGGTTCTTTTGAACTTAAAATAACGGAGGTTGTTATGGCGAAGAGAATTTTTCTGTTTATCTTAACGAATATTTTGGTGCTTACAACTATTGGGATCGTTTTGTCTGTTTTAAGCTCTGTTACCGGAGTCGGAACGTACTTTACAGCTGATGGCGGTATTGATCTAATAGCGCTCCTTGTGTTCAGTTTAGTCGTTGGTTTTGTCGGTTCCTTTACGTCTCTTGCGATGTCCAGATGGATGGCCAAGACGATGATGGGCGTCAGAGTGCTGAATCCGAACAAGCACACGCTCAGCTATGAGGAACAGCAATTGGTTGATCGTGTTCATCGATTAAGCCGTTCTGCCGGTTTAACGAAAATGCCGGAGGTCGGCATTTACCGGTCGCCTGAAGTGAACGCGTTTGCGACTGGACCGTCAAAACGCCGTTCTCTTGTGGCCGTGTCGTCAGGGCTGCTGGAGCAAATGGATGATGCCGCGGTTGAAGGTGTGCTTGCCCACGAGGTCGCGCATATCGCTAACGGTGATATGGTAACGATGACGCTTTTACAAGGTATCGTCAATACCTTTGTCGTCTTTTTATCCCGTATCGCAGCATGGATTGCAAGCCGTTTTGTCAAGGAAGATCTTGCGCCGATCGTTCATTTTATTGCAATGATCGTCTTTCAGATTGTCTTTTCCATACTCGGCAGCCTGGTTGTGTTTGCGTACTCACGCCATCGTGAATTCCATGCTGACAGAGGGGGAGCGGATCTTGCCGGCAAGGATAAAATGATTCATGCGCTTCGGACGCTTAAGAGCTACTCTTCACGCATTATAGAAGACGATCAGACAGCTGTCCAAACATTAAAGATTAATGGCAAAAAGCGCTCTTCGCTTTTCTCTACACACCCTGATTTAGATGAGCGAATCAGACGATTGGAAGCTAAATAATACAAACACATTGTCCCTCTGAGAGAATCCTCAGAGGTTTTTTCTTTTATCCATTGACTAAAATAATAAAAAAATAAGCAAGTTAAGAAAATGTTCGTAAAAGCCTTTAAAAATGAATCTAATATCTTTAGAATAATTACCGTACTTAAAAAGAGAGGCAGAAGGATTTTACATGAAATTTAAGCTTGGAAAATTGATACAGGCACTATCACCAGCCCAGCTGATCGCATTATATTATTTTCTTGCGGTTACGGTGGCCGTTATATTGCTGAGTTTGCCGGCGGCCCATAAACCGGGGGCAGAATGGACGTTTATAGATGCGCTGTTTACGGCTGTCAGTTCAGTCAGCGTGACGGGGCTGACTGTAGTTGATACAGCTGATACATTCAGCACTATAGGCATTTTTATATTGGCATTTGTCCTGCAATTTGGCGGAATCGGGATTATGACGCTCGGAACGTTCATTTGGCTGATCATGGGAAAACGAATCGGGCTGAAAGAACGGAAATTGATTATGGTTGACCAAAACCAATCCCAATTTTCGGGGATTGTCAATCTCATGAAGCAGGTTCTTTTTCTGATCTTGTGGATTGAATTTTTTGGCGGGCTCATACTCGGCACCTATTTTTTAACCTACTATGATTCCTATCAGGAAGCTTATTTACACGGATTTTTTGCGAGTATCAGTGCAACCACAAATGGCGGATTTGATATAACCGGCAGATCCATGATTCCATTTCGCCACGATTATTTTGTGCAGTTTATTACAATGCTTTTAATTGTATTTGGCGCAATTGGATTTCCTGTGCTTGTCGAAGTAAAGGATTTCTTGTTTTCAAAGCATCGGAGGTACCCATTTACACTTTTTACGAAAATCACGACCATTACGTTCGGCTCACTGGTCTTATTTGGGGCCATCGGCATTTATGTCTTGGAAGCAAACCACGCATTTGCGGGAAAGTCATGGCATGACATTTTGTTTCTGTCTCTGTTTCAATCGACGGCTACCCGAAGCGGGGGGCTGGCAACGATTGATATCAGCCAATTATCAGATGCTACCATATTTTTTATTTGCGCGCTGATGTTTATCGGAGCGTCGCCAAGCTCAGTCGGGGGAGGCATACGGACAACGACTTTTGCCTTGAACCTTTTAGCGCTGTTTCATTTTGCCCGCGGCAATAAGTCCGTAAAGGTCTTCAAACGGGAGTTGCATCCTGCTGATCTGATGAAATCGCTTGTTGTCACGATGATGGCGATTCTGCTCGTTTTTGGCGCAACACTTATCCTGATCATCACAGAAAAGCATTCTCTGCCGGAGCTGTTGTTTGAAGTGTGCTCGGCATTCGGTACAACCGGTCTTTCACTTGGAATTACTGCTGATTTAAGCAACGTTGGAAAATGCGTCATTATGATTGTCATGTTTATCGGGCGAATCGGTATCCTGACGTTCCTGTATCTGATCGGCAGAAAGGAAATTGAAGCGAATTATCATTATCCGAAGGAGAGAGTGATTATCGGATAGAAAAACACCGCACATTTTGCGGTGTTTTTTGATTGCCAAAAAAAAGATGTGTGGCGCCGTTTCAGTTGGAGAACCTAACATCAACAGGTGCAGTTTAACGCTCCTGCATCTTTAGCGAAATAAAAACTGGCGAGGAGGATTTCTATGAAGCGCAAAGCTGAAGTGAATGAAGCCATTAAAAATAACAATACACCTACCGAGAGCATGGACCCAAATTCATATAAGACACAGTATCATGACGACCCGAATTTTAGGGGTGCAAATCGCAATTCCAAACAAGGTCAGCAAGGAGGCATGTGATTTTGAAGAAAAATCGTCATAGCAGAGACATGCAAAATCATAAAAAGCCTATGAATAAAAAGGTGCTGGAGGAAGAATTCTCAAGTGAATTTGGGGATTATAATGCCGGAAAGATCATCGAAACGCTGGAAGTCACAAAGCCTGACAAGAAAAAAGAAAAAAAACGAAAATAAAAAAGGCCTCTTAGGCGGTGTTCCGCTTAAGAGGCGCTTTTCTATTTTATATAAGCATTTTTGCCCGTTCCTCTGACAACTTGCAATAGACTGGTCATTCTCAGCTCTATAAACGGCTGGGCAACTGTCTTAACAAAATTGCTTGAGAGGACTGATGTCAGGGCTGCTGTTAACAGCAAGAGAATCACTAAACTCTGATAGTCAGTAAGCCCATCCTCAAGCCCTACCTGTCTCAGCGTTTTAATAATAAACCCGTGAAGCAAATACACATAAAATGTCCGGGTGCCCCATTTGGTAAAGAAATATCGTTTTTGCGGAACGAGCGCTAAAAAGCTGAAGGTTGCCGCAAAGGCGAGCACATACCAGCCGATTCGGGAAAGTCCGCTTGCCAAGGTAACGTCACCGAATGAAGAATACGGTTTTGAGCCAAACAGAAAAGAATAGTCAAAGTCAATGCCCCAGCAGATCACGAAGACGGCGGCAAGCACCCCAAGCGCAATTTGTTTGCCTCGTTTTGATCTCAATATATCAAAATGATGTTGATTTAAATAAAATCCGACAAGGAACATCGGTAAGAATACAAATGTCCGCGACAAGCTCAGCGTATTGCTGACAAAGTCCAGATAGCCGATCAGCACGGCGATTCCGCAACTGACAAACAGCGCCCACAGCTTTGAAAGCTTTGAAAAAGGATAAAGCAGCAGGTTCCAAAAGAATAAGCTTACGAGAAACCATAACGACCATTGTGGATCAATCGGATTCACATTTGCCATGCTTTCGTCTTGCATAATGTAATAAAAGACGGAATAGATGATTTGGAAAATCAAATACGGAATAATCAGCTTTACCGCCAGCTTTTTCACATACCCCGGGCGTTTAAAGCCCTTCGCGAAATAACCGGATACAAGAATAAAGGCAGGCATGTGGAATGTGTAAATGAACTTGTAGAGGTAGAGCATAAAATGATTATCATTAATAAAGGAACGAAGAATATGACCGAAAACAACAAGGAATATCAATAAGAATTTTGCATTATCAAAATAACTGTCCCGCGATTTATTCATAGCATCACCTTCTCTTTCATCAGTCACTAAGAGATTATTCCCTGCTGGTATATATTTTAAAATAAAAGATGAAAAAGGAATCTAAAAAACCGCTGATTGTTAGGACGATGTAAAGTGACAGTAAGGATCGTAGAAAATGTCTTCGATATGTAATCGCGCTGAAATTTTCTGAAATTTATAGGGCGAATGAAGGAAGTTCCCGCATTTTGTAGAAATATTGAGGGATAGGTTTTGAAGAAGGAGTGTACAAGCATGGAAACTCTTGGTGTCCAGGATAATTCGGAGCTGCAGGAAGAACTGAAGCGTCTCAAAGAAGAAAATGCCCGGCTGAAAAAGGAATTGAATCAGCATCAAGTGATTGTCAACAATACGCTCGATGCTATTTTTATATGTGATAATGAAATGCGAATCGTTCAAGCGAATGAAGCGACAGAGAGGATGCTTCAAGTTGATGCGGAAGATTTGAAAAAGCGTTCCGTTTTGGATTTTTTGTTTTCAGTCCCAAAGGATGAATTGAATCTTGCCGTAAAGAAGTTTTTAAAAAAAGGCTTCCTGTGGAAGGAGGTTCCGATCAGGCTTGATGGCGGT
The DNA here is from genome assembly GCF_004124315.2 of Bacillus cabrialesii. Classification (GTDB taxonomy): domain Bacteria; phylum Bacillota; class Bacilli; order Bacillales; family Bacillaceae; genus Bacillus; species Bacillus cabrialesii. The sequence continues at coordinate 1,454,760 of NZ_CP096889.1, forward strand.
GCGACAAAATACATAGAGTTTCTGGCCAAAAGAGGGATCGGCGAGGATTTCTTTTTTGTTGTCATGAGAGATATATCATCAAAGAAGATTCTGGAGCGGGAATTCTCTATGAATGAACAGCTTTTTAAAGACTTGTTTGACAGGGCTGTTGACGGAATCGTCCTGTTTGATAAAGACGGCGGTTTTATCGATGCCAATTTATCCTTCTGTAAAAGCTTTGAAATCAATCATAATGAGCTGTCTCATTTATCGTTGTATAAGTTCATAGACAGCGGCTCACGAAAAGATTTCGACAACACTTGGAAGACCCTCAACCGTAAGGGAAAAGCGAAGGGGGAGCTTCCCGTCAAGCTTCGTTCAGGCGTTCAAAAGCTATTTGAATTTACGATTACCTCAAACATCATCAGCGGGTTTTATATGTCTATTATGAGGGATATCACAGAGAAGCGGTCTATGGAGCTGCAGCTCTTTAAAAGCGAGGAGCGCTTCAGAGAAATATTTGAAAATGCGATGGATGCCATTATCATCTGGTCGAATGACGGAAGAATCGTGAAAGCGAATCAGTCAGCCTGTAAAATCTTTGAGCTGCCGATGAATTTGCTGTTGAAAAGAAGGCTGTGTGATTTTCTCGTTGATTCGCAGCAGAAATACAGCCTAACGAAAAGGAAATACGCAAAATACGGAGAGATCAGAGAAGAGCTACTGTTTCAAATGGGGAACGGGCAGTTCAAAGAACTCGAATTCACTTCAAAGCGGACAATACTTGAAAACCAGCACTTGACGATTTTGAGAAATGTCAGCGACAGAAAGCGGATGGAAAAGGAGCTTCGGGAAAGTGAACTGAAATTCAGAAAAGTGTTCAACGGCTCAATGGATGGCAATGTATTGTTCGACAATCAATACAGGATCATCGATGCCAATCCGTTAGCAAGCAATATTTTAGGCCTGTCACATGAAGAGATTAAAAAGCACAGCCTGTTAGATATTATTTCTTCGTATGAAATAGAAAATCTTGCTTCACCGGCAAGGCAGATTAATTTTGATGAAATGGACAACGAAATTCCGTTTTTGCTGAGCAGCAGGGACAACAGAAAACTGGAATTCTCATTTAAACGAAATATTATTCAAAATATGAACCTGGCTATCTTTAAAGACGTAACGGAGCGAAAAGAACTGGAGGAACGCCTGCGCAAGTCAGATACGCTTCATGTTGTCGGCGAACTCGCTGCCGGCATTGCTCATGAAATCAGAAATCCGATGACTGCACTTAAAGGCTTCATTCAGCTTTTGAAAGGGAGTGTGGAGGGAGACTACGCCCTATACTTCAACGTGATCACCTCAGAATTAAAGCGCATCGAATCCATCATCACCGAATTCTTGATTTTAGCCAAGCCCCAGGCCATTATGTATGAAGAAAAACATGTTACCCAAATAATGAGAGACACCATAGATCTTCTGAACGCGCAAGCCAATCTCAGCAACGTACAAATGCATCTCGATTTAATTGACGACATTCCTCCGATTTACTGTGAACCGAATCAGCTGAAACAAGTATTTATCAATATATTAAAAAATGCCATTGAAGTGATGCCAGACGGTGGAAACATTTTTGTGACGATAAGCACATTGGATCACGATCATATTCTCATCTCCTTAAAAGACGAAGGAATCGGAATGACAGAAGATAAATTAAAGCGCCTTGGAGAACCGTTTTATACGACAAAGGAACGGGGAACTGGACTTGGGCTAATGGTAAGCTATAAAATTATTGAAGAACATCAAGGCGAAATCATGGTAGAAAGTGCAGAAGGGAAGGGGACCGTTTTTCACCTTACGCTTCCCGTCAGACAGAATGCTGAAGAAAGAAGGATTGATGAATGAACTACTACGCGACAGCGGAAACGCCGCTCGGAGAATTTATTATTGCCGAGGAGGATGGTCGGATTACCCGTCTATTTCTCAGTCAGGAAGATTGGATGGATTGGAAAGAAACCGTTCAGACTACAGAGCACAAGGAAACACCTTATCTGGCAGAAGCGAAAAAACAGCTTCATGAGTATTTCGCCGGTGAAAGAAAGACATTCGCTCTGCCGCTCAGCCAAAAGGGCACCCCTTTTCAGCAAAAAGTGTGGGAAGCGTTGGCGACGATACCATACGGAGAATCCCGAAGCTATGCCGACATTGCCGCTGCGGTCGGCAGTCCGAAAGCGGTGCGTGCTGTCGGACAGGCTAATAAACGTAACGATCTGCCGATTTTTGTCCCGTGCCACAGAGTGATCGGCAAAAACAGCGCGTTAACAGGTTACGCCGGGAGCAAAACCGATATCAAAGCATTTTTGCTGAACATTGAGCAAATTTCCTATAAAGAAAAATAAAACATATGGCACGTTCCCTTTTTTCACGGCCGACATATCATTTTATTAAGTTAAAAAAGTTGGTCTGGTGAAAAAGGAGGACAAAGCAATTGAAGCCGAGCCGCTCTGAGAAAATTGCCGTTTTTGCCAAACTGTTTGTGAAACTGCATATCATATCAAGCGCTCAAAAAGATGAAATGATCACGGTCAATAAAAACAAACGAAAAAACCGCTGACTCGGCCCGGAATGAGCTAAGTCCAGCGGTTTTTTAAAGAACCTTTTCGCCTCTAAACAGCTGTTCAATTTCTTCTTCATAGTTACCGGTCATAATCCCTTTCTCTGTAATGATTCCTGAAATGAGATCATGGGGTGTAATGTCAAAAGCGGGATTAAAGACGGGCACATCGGATGGAGCGGTCCGGACTCCGGAAATCTGCCTTACTTCCTCGGGATCCCGTTCCTCTATCGGGATATCGGCGCCAGACTTCACTTTCGTATCAAATGTAGATAGTGGTGCGGCGACAAAAAACGGAATATCAAAGGCGTTAGCTAAAATCGCGAGACCGTATGTTCCGATTTTATTTGCCGTATCACCGTTCTTTGCAATGCGATCGGCGCCGACGATGACAGCAGAAATTTGTTTCTCCTTCATCGTATGGGCGGCCATGCTGTCTGTGATCAGAGTGACATCAATTCCGCCTTGCATCAGCTCCCACGCGGTAAGGCGCGAACCTTGAAGGACAGGTCTTGTTTCACAGGCATAAATATGCAATCCCAAATCTCTTTGTTTGGCCAAATAAAATGGAGCGAGCGCTGTACCGTAGCGGCTTGTCGCGATAGAACCTGCATTGCAGATCGTCATAATCCGGTCGCCTTTTTTGAAAAGCTGCAGGGCGTTTTGACCGATCAACCGGCACGTTTCCTCATCCTCGACCTGAATTTGAATGGCTTCATGGACAAGGTTTGTTTTTGCTTCATTTACGGAAATGGCGTTTTCGATCGAATGACTCAGTCTCTCAAGCGCCCATGATAAATTAATGGCGGTAGGCCGTGAGCTGTTTAAATAGTGTTTGATGTCATCCAGCTTGCGGCGGAATTCAGTGACATCATCCGTTTCAATGTCTTTTGCAGCAAGCGCAAGTCCGAAGGCAGCCGTAATGCCGATGGCCGGGGCGCCTCTTACTTTGAGCGTGACAATGGCGTCAAATACATCCTCTTTCGTTGTCAGTTCTAAATATTCCGTCACATGGGGAAGCTTTTGCTGATTTAAAATGGTAATGGCTGTTTCTTTCCATTCAACAGAACGCGGAACAGCAAATGAATGGGTCATGAATGGATCATTCCTTTACAAGTAACTTAAATAATTCAATAACATCCGTTATCGTTTTGAATTCCGAACGTTTTTCGATAAAGGCTGCACCGGTTTCGAGCGCCAGCCGTTTTCTATTGATTCGTTTATCAAACGGCACGATCGTATCAAGATCAGCAACATGGGCAAGGCCGACCGTGCGGCGTATCAGCTCGCAGCCCGCAAACCCGATCGCCTCTTCAAAAATATGACTGAGCGTATCTGTAAGGTAACCGTCGATTTTGGCGTAAACATCCAAACTGTCTTTCTCCCAGGCTGCACTGAACGTCTCTTCAAATGTTTCCCAGACCTGCTTGACATGTTCATATAACGGCTCTCTGTCAGCCCCGTCACGGCCGAGTGCATTCAAAAATAAGTTGGCAATGAATTGGCCCACATCAAAGCCGATCGGTCCGTAAAAAGCAAATTCAGGATCAATCACCTTTGTTTCATGTTCGCTGGCGAAAATACTCCCTGTATGCAAATCACCATGAATCAGTGTTTCTGCAGATGTTAAAAACGACTTTTTCAGTTTAGCGGCTTCGAATTTTACGTTGTCATTATTCCAAAGCTCCTCGACATAAGGACGAAGCTCTTCTTCAAAATCATTTGTGTCATGGTCAAAGAAAGGATCTGTAAAGACAAGTCTTTCTGTAATGTCGCACAGCTCCGGATTTGTAAACTGTTTAACAAGCTGTTTTTTCACCTTAGGTTCAAGCGCGTAATCAGATGAATAGAATAGTGTTTTTCCTAAAAATTCACCGATGTGCTGTGACAGGTAAGGATAGTTTTCACCCTCAATGAGTCCTTTTCTTGCGATTTTCAGGTGAGAAAGATCCTCCATCACGGTAACCGCCATTTCTGTATCGGAATAGAACACTCTTGGAACAAGATGAGGGACATGCTCGCCCTGTCGGATGAGCGCGCTGCTTTCGATTCTTGCGCGATCGATTGTCAGCGGCCAGCTTTCTCCGACCACTTTTGCATAAGGAACCGCCTGTTTGATGATCAACGCTCTGTCGTGTTCTTGATTATAAATATGAAAAACGTAATTTAAGTTGCCGTCGCCGATCTCCTGGCATGTCAGTGTGCTTTTGCTTGGAAATAAACCAAGCTTCACCGCCAGTGCCACTGCGGAGCTTTCATTTAACGTTTCGTATAAAGGTGTTTTTGTGACTCCCATTGTCATAACCTCCAATTATGTAATCTCTTGATATGTTTGCAGCTGAAGGGCCGTAAAAAAGCCTCCTTCTCAGAGAGAAGGAGGCTTAACGTCTATGTCCGCCTCTCTTATCTCTCAGATCAAATCTGATGGAATTAGCACCGTGCCTTAAGAGACAAGCGTCTCGGCGCGAAAAAGATGCGCCCCATTTCACAATGGAATTACGGTCGGTTGCTGTTGGGGTCAAAAGGCCAATCCCTCGCCCAACTCTCGATAAGAGAATATATTCACTTGTTAAACAATTCTAATTTATCAGTTGATGAACATAGTAACAGGTGTTTTAGTAAGTTGTCAATCTATTTTTTAATATAAATCTTTTCTGATATCATCGAAAACAGGTATACTTTCACGCACCTCAACGCTTTCCTGAAGGTCGATTTCCGCTCGGACAATGCCTTCTTCCCGGCCGCCTTCAGCAAGTATACGCCCCCATGGATCAATAATCAGGCTATGCCCGGCAAATTCATTATCGGGATTTGAACCGGTACAATTGCAGGCGGCGACAAAGCATTGATTTTCAATGGCACGGGCAATAAGCAGGCTTTTCCAATGATCAAGGCGGGGGAGAGGCCATTCCGCGGAAATAAACAGCACGTTGGCGCCTTTTGTCGTATGTTTTCTGATCCACTCCGGAAAACGGATATCGTAACAGATCAGTCCTGAGCTTTTGACGCCGTCAAGCTCAAAGTATCCGTCTTCGGAACCTGCAGATAAATACACATGCTCATCCATCAGCTGAAAAAGATGGGCTTTACTGTACTCTTTAATGATTTGCCCTTTCTTATCCGCGATGTACATTGTATTATAAACATCGGAATCCTTTCTGACAGCGACCGAGCCGGCGACAATATGAACGCCATGTTTCTTTGCCGTTTTCTTCAGCCAGCTCTGGGCAGAACGCCCGTCTTCATCAGCGAGCTCATCAAGGTTGGCAAGGTCATATCCGGTCGTCCATAATTCAGGAAGAACAATCACGTCAGCATGTTTGCTTTCTTTTTCGATGAAAAATTCAGCCTTTTTAATATTTTCCGAAGGTTTACCGTATGAAATATCAAATTGAAGACAAGATATCGTCCATTTCATCTTTTTAACACCCCAAATTTTGCTTTACTTTTTTCATTTAACCATATATGATGATGGACTATCATTTCAAGATTTTTTTAGAAGGTGAGAATAGATGAAATTTGAACAGTCTCATGTATTGAAGGAATTGCCTAAACAATTCTTCGCTTCTCTGGTGCAGAAAGTGAACCGAAAGCTCGCAGACGGATATGACGTTATCAATCTCGGACAGGGAAATCCGGATCAGCCGACTCCTGAGCATATCGTCGAGGAAATGAAACGAGCTGTTGCCGATCCTGAAAATCATAAATACTCGTCTTTTCGCGGGTCGTACAGTCTGAAGTCAGCTGCGGCAGCCTTTTACAAAAGAGAATACGGCATTGATCTTGACCCGGAAACTGAAGTCGCTGTATTGTTCGGCGGGAAAGCTGGTCTGGTTGAGCTCCCGCAATGCTTGTTGAATCCCGGTGATACGATTTTAGTTCCTGACCCGGGCTACCCTGATTACTGGTCTGGTGTCACACTCGCGAAAGCGAAGATGGAAATGATGCCGCTCGTAAAGGACAGGTCGTTTCTACCCGATTACAGCAGCATCCCCGCTGAGGTGAGGGATCAAGCGAAATTGATGTATTTAAATTATCCGAATAATCCGACCGGAGCTGTTGCTACCTCTGAATTTTTTGAAGAAACCGTAAGCTTTGCAAAAGAAAACGGGGTCTGTGTCGTTCACGATTTTGCTTACGGCGCTGTAGGATTTGAAGGTAACAAGCCTTTAAGCTTTTTGCAGACTGAAGGTGCGAAGGATATTGGCATTGAAATTTATACGCTGTCAAAAACGTATAACATGGCAGGATGGCGGGTTGGCTTTGCCGTCGGAAACGCTTCGGTCATTGAAGCGATTAATCTATATCAAGACCATATGTTTGTCAGTCTTTTCAGAGCGACTCAGGAGGCTGCAGCTGCGGCACTGCTAGCTGATCAAACGTGTGTGGCGGAGCAAAATGCCCGATATGAGAGCAGGCGAAACGCTTGGATCACGGCATGCCGGGAAATCGGCTGGGATGTGACAGCTCCGGCAGGTTCATTTTTTGCATGGCTGCCTGTGCCTGAAGGCTATACTTCTGAGCAGTTCTCAGACCTTTTGCTTGAAAAAGCGAATGTGGCGGTTGCGGCTGGAAACGGCTTCGGTGAATATGGCGAGGGCTACGTCAGAGTCGGACTGCTGACAAGTGAAGAAAGACTCAAGGAAGCCGCTTATCGAATTGGGAAACTAAACCTGTTTACCCAAAAAAGCATTGACAAGATCCTATAACGATGGGATAATTCAAAATAATTTATAAAATCTATATTTTCTTATCAAGAGCAGGCAGAGGGACGAGCCCGATGAAGCCCGGCAACCGACTTGTAAAGCACGGTGCTAATTCTTGCAGCTGGCGGCTGAGAGATAAGATTCGGACGAGAAACGAAACCTCTTTAGACGCGATTGCTGTTTGAAGAGGTTTTTTTATATGGATGAAAATGAAAGGAGCTCTGGCATGAGTGAGTTATTAGCAACATATCTCCTGACAGAACCGGGAGCCGACACGGAGAAAAAAGCAGAACAAATCGCAACAGGATTGACAGTGGGCTCCTGGACTGATCTGCCCCTTTTAAAACAGGAGCAAATGCAAAAACACAAGGGGCGGGTGATAAAGGTTGAGGAGAGAGAGGGAACTCTTGCATCAGGAAAACAAGCGGTGATCACAATTGCTTATCCTGAAATCAATTTCTCTCAGGACATTCCGGCTTTGCTGACAACAGTGTTTGGCAAGCTCTCGTTGGACGGAAAAATCAAATTACTCGATCTTCAGTTCTCTGAAGCATTTAAGCGCACGCTGCCGGGACCGAAGTTTGGCGTATACGGCATCCGGAAGCTGCTGGGAGAGTTTGAGAGACCGCTGTTAATGAGTATTTTTAAAGGAGTTATCGGAAGAGATCTGAGTGATATTAAAGAACAGCTCAGACAGCAGGCGCTTGGCGGAGTTGACTTAATTAAGGACGATGAAATTTTCTTTGAGACAGGTCTGGCCCCTTTTGAAACAAGAATTACAGAGGGAAAGCAAATATTGAAAGAAACGTATGAGCAAACAGGACACAAAACACTATATGCGGTGAATTTGACTGGACGCACGGCTGACCTGAAAGACAAAGCGAGACGCGCCGCCGAATTGGGAGCGGACGCGCTTTTGTTTAATGTCTTCGCTTACGGCTTGGACGTCATGCAAAGCCTTGCGGAAGATCCTGAAATCCACATCCCGATCATGGCGCATCCAGCTGTCAGCGGGGCGTTTACGTCTTCTCCGTTTTACGGGTTTTCTCACGCTCTTTTGCTCGGAAAATTAAACCGGTATTGCGGCGCTGATTTCAGTCTCTTTCCGTCTCCATACGGTTCGGTTGCGCTTCCGAGAGAGGATGCGCTGGCGATTCACGAAGAATGTGTGAGAGAGGATGCCTTTCATCAAACATTTGCCGTTCCGTCAGCAGGCATTCATCCCGGCATGGTTCCGCTTTTGATGAGGGATTTCGGCATAGATCATATTATTAACGCAGGAGGAGGCGTGCACGGACATCCGAACGGCGCCCAAGGCGGAGGCAAAGCGTTCAGGGCCATTATTGATGCGGTCCTAGAAGCCCAGCCGATTGATGAAAAAGCCGAGCAATGCAAGAACCTGAAACTCGCGCTAGATAAATGGGGAAAGGTTGAGGCCGTATGACGACTCGAAAACCTTTAATTATTTGTGATTTTGACGGAACCATCACGATGAACGACAACATTATAAGCATTATGAAAACGTTCGCTCCGCCGGAATGGACGGCATTAAAAGACGGCGTGCTTTCCAAAACGCTGTCGATTAAGGAAGGTGTCGGGCGGATGTTCGGCCTACTGCCGAGCAGTTTAAAAGAAGAGATTACAAGATTCGTATTGGAAGATGCAAAAATCAGGGATGGCTTTCGGGAATTTGTAGCGTTTGTCAAGGAGCATGAGCTTCCGTTTTATGTCGTAAGCGGAGGTATGGATTTTTTTGTGTATCCATTGCTTGAAGGCATTGTGGAGAAAGACCATATTTATTGCAACCATGCATCATTTGACAATGACTATATTCATATTGACTGGCCGCATTCTTGCAAGGGAACGTGCGGCAATCAATGCGGGTGCTGCAAGCCGTCGGTGATACATGAACTTTCTGAACCGAACCAATATATCATCATGATCGGTGATTCGGTTACAGATGTGGAGGCGGCAAAGCTGTCTGACCTTTGCTTTGCAAGGGATTATTTATTAAACGAATGCCGGGAGCGTAACCTGAATCATCTCCCGTATCAAGATTTTTATGAGGTTAGAAAAGATATTGAGAATGTAACGGAGGTACAGGAATGGCTGCAAAACAAGAACGCTGGCGAGAGCTCGCTGAAGTAAAACGGGAATTGGCAGAAAGAGATTGGTTTCCGGCGACTAGCGGCAATCTGTCTATTAAAGTTTCTGATGAGCCTTTGACATTTCTCGTAACCGCGAGCGGTAAAGATAAACGAAAAGAAACCGATGAAGATTTTCTGCTGGTGGATCAAAACGGAGAGCCTGCCGAAAACGGACATTCTTTGAAACCGTCAGCGGAAACGCTCTTGCATACACATTTGTACAATAAAACCAATGCCGGATGCTGCCTGCACGTTCATACGGTAAACAATAATGTAATCTCTGAGCTGTACGGAGACCAAAAGAACATTACATTCAGGGGCCAGGAAATTATAAAAGCGCTCGGCCTGTGGGAAGAGAATGCGGAAGTGACCATACCGATCATTGAAAATCCGGCTCATATTCCGACGCTAGCGGCATTGTTTGCGGAAGAAGTTTCAGAAGATTCAGGAGCTGTCCTGATCCGCAATCACGGTATTACCGCTTGGGGAAGAACAGCATTTGAAGCAAAAAGAGTGCTTGAAGCATATGAATTTTTGTTCAGCTACCATTTAAAATTGAAAACACTCCAGCATCAGCTGGTTAAATAAAAGGAGGAACTGAAATGGCAACCATTCGAATTCATGATGAGGCAAATACAACGATTGAAAATCAAGAGGAAGTAGCAAGCTTTCTGGACAGTCAAGAGGTGATTTATGAGCAATGGGATATCGCGAAGCTCCCCGAACAGCTCTCAGAGAAATATGATCTGACAGAAGAAGAAAAACAGCAAATTCTTGATGCCTTTGAAACTGAAATTAAAGATATCTCAGCCCGCCGCGGTTACAAAGCACAGGATGTTATTTCATTGTCAGACAGCAATCCGAAACTTGATGAACTGCTTGAGAACTTTAAAAGAGAGCATCACCATACAGACGATGAGGTCCGATTTATCGTAAGCGGACACGGCATTTTTGTCATTCAAGGCAAGGACGGCACGTTTTTTGATGTCCGTTTAAACCCAGGAGATTTAATCTCTGTGCCTGAAAATATCCGCCATTATTTCACGCTACAGGAGGACCGCAAAGTTGTCGCTGTGAGAATCTTTGTCACGACTGAAGGCTGGGTTCCCATTTATGAAAAAGACAGCGTGAATCAATAAGCAAAAAAAGCCCCGTTCATCGAACGGGGCTTTTTAGATTTATTGCAAACGCCACTTTTCATATTGTGACATTTCTTTTTTTATCAGCATCCAAATCAAACCTAAAACAGCTGCATCGTCTACGATTCCAAGACCGAGGATCACGTCTGGAATGATGTCGAGCGGCATGGCGATATAGAAGATCGCAGCAGTTAGAAGCAAAAGGGTTTTCACCTGTGAACGCGGGTAGTCACCGTTTCTCCAATCACGGAGCATTTGAAAAAAAACAGTGATGTGCTGAATGAATTTTTTCCGGTTTTTCCTTTTTAAAATCGCTTTTCCGCCTGCCGCTCCGAGCATCATTGCTTTCCTTTTCTTCATTGAGCATACCTCCTGCCTGGCGGTGTGTTTAAGATATTCTTCATCTGGGTATTGTTCTTCTAATCCTATCAATATATCTATTATACCTGAAAAAATAACTTATTTAATGAAAATATGTTTACAAATAAAGTATAATCTGTAATAATGCACAATAACCCAATCAAACTTGTTTCCTATTTCTTAGCGGCGAGGGGTGAAGTGAATGGGCGGTTGTTCTGAACAAGAAAGATTGTTGGTGTCTATTGATGAAAAAAGAAAGTTAATGATAGATGCCGCTAGAAAGCAGGGATTTACAGGGCATGACACGATCAGGCACAGTCAGGAGCTGGATTGTTTAATGAATGAGTATCACCAGCTCATGCAAGAAAACGAACATTCTCAAGGGATTCAAGGCCTTGTAAAGAAATTAGGCTTGTGGCCCCGCAGAGATGTTATGCCGGCATATGATGCAAATAAATAGCGGCGCTGTCAGATGCATATATAAAGAGAGAGCTTTTCAGAAGCGCTCTTTTTTTCTGGGAAAATTCATATGAAAGAGGGAACTGATGAAAGAACTGGCGATTTTCATTACTGAAATGGTCAATCAATTTCATGATGCTTTTATTTCTTTGTGCGGAATGTTTGGCATTCATTTAACCGACAAAGAAATGCATTTTTGGGTGATCGGCGTTTTTGGCATTTTCTTTTTCGGCGTTACTCATGCTTTGTTTACATGGCTATCTAAATGGAGCATGACAGCTTTGTCCTTTATCTATACCGTTACAGTCATCATTGTCATCGTATTTGCGATCGAAATTCAGCAAAAAGTGACGGGGAGAGGGAATATGGAGTTTTTAGATGCCACGGAAGGTTTAAAGGGTTTTTTAGTATTCTTTATGTTCTTTTTGCTTCTGAAACTGCTGTGGCGCTTTATTAAAATACTCTTTTCTGGGAGAGCTGCAAGCAAGTCGAATGGAAACGCCAGATCACGAAGATAAAAAACCCTCCTGACACGGTCAGGGGGGCTATGAAGCGGATACGGGGAGGGTGATGGTCACCTCTGTTCCTCTCCGCACTTCACTTTCGATATGAATGGTGCCTCCGTACATCAGCACGATCCGTTTACACACAACAAGGCCGAGACCGGTTCCTTTTTCTTTAGAAGTAACAAAGGGAAGGAAGATATGATCCAGCATTTCCTGAGAAATCCCTTCACCGTTATCCGTAACTTTGATAATGGCCTTATTATCCAAAGCTCCTAAGGAGATTGTCAGTTTGCCCCCTTCAGGCATTGACTCGAGACCGTTTTTTGCTACATTTAAGATCACTTGTTTAATATGATCTTTTGTACATTTTACGAGTAAGGGCTGCTCGGTTAAATACTGTAATTCGACTTCAACATTGTACAGGTTGCCCTCAGAATAGACGATCGGCATAATTTCACCGATAATATCCTGAAGCGAGTTCAGCTCCCATTTTTCGGCTGTCGGTTTGCCGAGAACGAGAAACTCACTCACAATTTGATTAATGCGCTTTATCTCCTGTTCGATAATGGAGAAGTAAAGCTGATCCTCTTCACCTTTGTATTTCTTTTGCAGCAGCTGAATAAAGCCGCTTATGCCGGTGAGCGGGTTGCGGATTTCATGGGCTGTGCTGGCAGCAAGCGTCCCGATCAGCTCTAGTTTTTGCGCCTCATTTTCCGAGCGCTCCAGCTGGGTCTGCCGCTTCAGCAAATAATACAGCACGAGAATAAAAAGGATATTCAGCAGCACAATACTGCATGAAAGTGGAAGCAAAAGGCTTTTTGTCAGTTCTTCTATTGTGACCGGGTTCGGATATACTTTCATATCCCAGCTGATATCATCCAGATATCCGCTGACTGGTTTCTGATCCTCTGCATGAGAGGCCTGTCCGCTCGTAAAAATCATTTTCCCGTTTTGGTTCACAACTTCGATATAAACATCAGGGCTCAGCAAGTTAATGAGATTTTTTAAATAATCAATTTGAATAGCTGCGACAAGATAATCTGTCACATTTCGTTTTGAGTCCAAAACAGGGACACAAATGGTGAAAATCGGCTGGCCTGTAATTCTGCTCGAATAACTATCTGAAATGACTGTCTTTTTTGTTTCCTTTGCTTTTGTAAAAAAAGATCTGTCGGCCAGGTTTACTTTCGTTTTTAATTCTGTTGTGCTTGCGGTGACATCTCCTTTGGCATTTAGAAAATAGAGACCGGAAAACCTTGGCTCTGAATCAAAGGTTTTTTCCAAAATTGACTGCATTTTCTTTATATCAACCGGTCTGTCGATGGCGATGGACAAGGAGGTCATTCTCGCCTTTGTTTCACCGATTAAATAATTGATTTTGTTGCGGTGAAGGTTTAGCAGGACACTCGCTTCTTGCTTATGTTCTGCAGCTATTGTATCTTTTTCTTTTTCATATACGAAAAAGCTGATGACGATTGCCGGAATCACGACTAGTATGATATAAAGTTTGACTCTCCCGCAGGCGCCTTTTAGTATTTTCAATTTGCATCGCTCCAACATACACCTGATTAGAGGTATTATATCATTGTTTCTTCTTCTTTAATAAGAAAAATTAACCAAAAAAATTAGAAAAAGATATTCAGCCTGCTTATACCATAAAAAAGAAGAGAAATATTGGAAAGATTTTTATTGACATTTCGGTCTTTGTTTATTAATGTTTCTCTGTAACGGTTTCTAAAAGGATGATTGAGACATGACAGAAAAATCACTGAAGTTATTTATCGTGCTGTCGCGCGCGTACCGGTCTATTAACGATCATATGAATAAGCATATTCATAAGCATGGACTGAATCCGACTGAATTTGCTGTACTGGAGCTGTTGTACCATAAAGGCGATCAGCCGCTGCAGCAGATAGGGGATAAAATTCTCTTGGCTAGCGGGAGCATCACATACGTTGTAGATAAGCTGGAGCAAAAAGAACTTCTCATTCGGAAAGCGTCTCCTACAGACAGACGAGTGACATTTGCACAAATCACTGAAAAAGGCATCGGTCTTTTGAATGATATTTTCCCTGATCACGCTGCTGAAATTGATGAAATGATCAGCGTATTAAGCGAAGAAGAGGTGGAGATGTGTACGGAAATGTTAAAAAGAGTAGGATTAAACGCAAAACAGTTTCATAATAAGTAAAAAAAGGAAGCCTGATATGTCACAAGGCTTCCTTTTTTGCTATTTTTCATTTGTTTCCGCTGCGCCTCTTGGCAGGATAAGAACTTCAACACGCCGGTTTTTGCTTCGGCCTTCCGCTGTTTTGTTGGAAGCAACCGGTTTATACTCACCATAGCCTTTGGCACTGAACACTTTTGCGTCGAGCTTAGGGTTTTCAATCAGGAGCCCCATAAAGTTTACCGCCCTCATGACGCTTAAATGCCAGTTTGATTGGAATTCAGAATTTTTAATTGGCATATTATCAGTATGCCCGCTGATAATGATATTTCTTGGCGGGTTAATCACAAGAAGATTTGAAATCTCTTTTGCAAGCGGAACATCTTCTTTGCGGATCATCGCTTTCCCAGAATCAAAGAAGATACTGTCTTTAATCGTGATCAGAAGGCCTTCACTAGTCATCTTTGTTTCGAGCTGATGTTCCAGCTTTTTATCTTTGATGAACTTTTCCACCTGGCTCTTTACGTTTTCAAGTTCTTTTTGGTCAGCTGCCTTTTCTTTTTCTTTCTTGTTTTTCTCTTTCTCTTCTTTTTCCTTTTTCACTTCATCGATTCCGTCTGACTCGTTTTCGGGAGGGGTGACACTGGAGTAGTCCAATACGCCGGTGCCCCCTGTAAAGACTTCATTAAATGATTTTGAAAGCATTTGAAACTTAGCTGCGTCAATTGAGCTGCTCGCGTACAGCACGATAAATAATGCCAGGAGAAGAGTAAGGATATCGGCGTAAGGAACTAGCCATGATTCATCAACGTGCTCGTCCTCATGCTTCTTCTTCTTTTTTCTCGCCATTTTGCGCCTCTCCTTGTTCTGCAAATTTCAAGCGGTCCTTCGCAGGAAGGTACATTAAAAGCTTTTGTTCAATGACTTTCGGAGCCTGTCCTTCTAAAACGGATAAAACGCCTTCAATCATGACTTCACGCAGTTTTACTTCTTGTTTTGATTTGCGTTTTAATTTATTCGCGAAAGGATGCCATAACACATATCCCGTAAAGATACCGAGAAGGGTCGCGACAAAGGCCGCGCTGATGGCGTGTCCAAGCTCATCTGTGTTATCCATATGAGAAAGGGCGGCAATCAGTCCGATTACAGCGCCGAGTACGCCAAGTGTCGGCGCGTACGTTCCCGCCTGTGTAAAAATAGCGGCTCCGGCTTGGTGCCTGTCTTCCATTGCTTCAACTTCCTCTGTCATGATGTCTCTGATAAATTCCGCGCTTTGTCCGTCAACAGCCATGCTGAGTCCGTTTTTCAGGAACGCGTCATCCACATCCTCAATGCTTGCTTCTAAAGCAAGCAGGCCTTCGCGTCGGGCAAGCTGGGCCCATTCAGAAAACATAGGAATGAGCTCCTCTATTGTCAACTGTTTGTTTTCCTTAAATAACACTCGGAACAGCGCAGGCACTTTTTTAATTTCTTTTGTTGGGAACGCGATTACGACTGCTGAGATTGTCCCGGCGATAATAATTAAAATGGCAGCTGGGTTTGCAAGCGCGCTGAAGCTGACGCCTTTCAGAACCATCCCCACACTCAATGCCACAAAAGCAAGAATAATACCGATTAACGAAGTTTTATCCATAGTTTTCACCAATTCCTTTTTTACTAGCTTATCTATGGTTAATATCGGTTTTGGTGCCCGGAACTTTAGGGACATTGTGAATTTGTTCATGAAAATATTCAAGGAAGAGGCATAGAAGGGAGAAATAAACAAAAACAGGCCTTTCAAAATTGAAAAGCCCGCGGGTTTAGCGGTAATGAAATTGGCAGCTTGATGGCAAGCTATTCCTCATGCGGTCTTCATATAATAATAGAAATAAGTATTCACTGTATATAAACAAGCTTCACCCCTCCTTATGAAAAAGTGTAAAGGATAAAGGGAAGTAACGCTTCAGGGGAAGGAACGGTATTTTCTCAATCAAGAGTATGAATCTGCAAAAAAAAAGCGGCCTCCTAAATAGGAAACCGCTGAACGTTATTTTGCTTGCACTTTGATTGTATGGTCTTCTGCAGTAACGTGAAAACTTGTGATCTCGCTATTGTCAAGCAGCAGATCAGTCATTTCATCTTCAACCCATTCTTGGATGGTTCTTCTGAGCGGACGTGCGCCGAATGCAGGGTGGTAGCCCAGCTCAGCGATTTTTTCTTTGGCTTCATCTGTCACACTCAAGCTGATGCCGCGTTCTGCCAATGTTTCTTCAAGTTCTCCAAGCAGCAGGCCGACGATTTTGACCAGGTGTTCTTTTTCCAGTGAGCGGAACTCAATAATGCTGTCAAAACGGTTGAGAAACTCAGGTTTAAAGAACATGCTCAGTGAATCAATCAATGTTTGTTCTTCGATGACACTGTCATCTGATTGGAAACCGACTTTCGTTTGTTTTTCGCCGGTACCCGCGTTGCTTGTCATGATAATCACAGTGTCTTTAAAGCTTACGGTTCTGCCTTGGCTGTCTGTCAGACGGCCGTCCTCCATAATTTGCAGGAACATATGCTGAACGTCAGGGTGTGCTTTTTCAATCTCATCCAGCAGCACGATGCTGTATGGATTGCGGCGCACTTTTTCTGTCAATTGTCCAGCTTCCTCATGGCCGACATATCCAGGCGGTGAACCGATGATTTTAGATACGGCGTGTTTCTCCATGTATTCGCTCATATCGAGGCGGATAATAGCGTCTTTCGTGCCGAATAATTCATCTGCCAGTGTTTTAGAAAGCTCTGTTTTCCCTACGCCGGTAGGACCGACAAAGAGGAAGGAGCCGACTGGTCTGTTTTTGGATTTCAATCCTGCACGGCTTCGTCTCACCGCTTTTGCCACTTTTTGAACAGCGGCTTCTTGTCCAATTACGCGTTCATGAAGTTTTGCTTCAAGCTCTTTCATTTTCGTTTGTTCATCTGCCTGCAGTTTGCCGACAGGGATGCCTGTTTTTTGTTCAACAATTTCCTGAATGTGCTCAGCTTCCACAGTGACATCGGCATGAGCGGCAGAGCTGTTCAGTTTTTTCTCCAATGCGATTTCCTCATCACGGAGTTTTGCCGCCAGTTCATAATTTTCTTCTTCCAGGGCTTTTGTTTTTTCAGCTTCTATCGCAGTTAAGCGTTCAGCCGCATCCTCATCATTCAGCTCATCAATTAACAGGTTGGCTTTTGAACCTGCTTCATCCAATAAGTCAATCGCTTTATCAGGCAGGTGTCTGTCCTGAATGTATCGGGATGATAAAGTCACACATGCTTTGATTGCTTCATCACTGAATGTCACGCCATGGTATGCTTCATATTTGTCTTTAATCCCTTGCAGAATGAGGATGGCCTGTTCAATGGAAGGCTCCTGCACCATGACAGGCTGAAAACGTCTTTCCAGCGCGGCATCTTTTTCGATTTGACGGTATTCTTTCAGCGTCGTCGCACCGATGACTTGCAGTTCGCCTCTGGCAAGGGCAGGTTTGAGAATGTTGCCTGCGTCCATAGATCCTTCCGCAGAGCCTGCGCCAACGAGAAGATGTATTTCATCAATGAACAGAATGACATTTTTACGTTCTTTCAGCTCAGTGATCAGCTGTTTCATTCTCTCCTCAAATTGGCCTCTGATCCCTGTGTTTGCAACAAGTGATGCAACATCCAGCAAGTAAAGCTCTTTGTTTTTCAGTTTGTTTGGAACATCACCTTCAACAATTTTTAAAGCGAGTCCTTCGGCGATGGCAGTTTTCCCTACACCCGGCTCCCCGATGAGAACCGGATTGTTTTTGTTGCGGCGGTTCAGAATTTCGATCACGCGCGACACTTCTTGATCACGGCCGATGACCGGGTCAATAAGACCGGCTTTTGCACCGTTTGTCATATTTTGAGCCAGCTCATCAAGCAACCCTTTTTTCTCGCTTTGTTTTGCTGCGCTTTGGTCTTTCGGCTGGAATGCCTGTTCAAACGGAAAACCGAAAGATTGAGGACCCATGCTCATTGAAGGTTTGCGGGTCAGTTCGTTATAGCAAGTTTCACATAGAACCATATGTTTATGAACGGAATTTATTTGCATGTTAAGGCGAATCGTCGCCTCGTTTTTATGACAATGTTGACAACGCATTTGCCAAAACCTCCTTAAATATTTGATCTTCTTTGACCAATGAATGTGAATAAAAAGGCCGTTCTGATTTGACCTTCTTTGACTAATAGTATACGGCAAACCCATCGGCTTTCAAAACAATATGCTCAGAGCAGTCTGACTATTTGACTAACTTTGACCAAACGGTTTTAAAAAAGGCCGGTTTGTTTGACCAACTTTGATTAACAGTATACTCTGACCATCTTTGACTTTCAAGTCTTTTGCACAACATATTTTTGATTTGTTTACACAGTAAAACATGTTTTCTTCGTCTTTTCAAGGAACTTGTCTCATAGGTTATAAAAAGGCAAATATGGACAAAACTGCGGTTCGTTCGGAGGGGAGAAATGGAACAATCAAAAGGGTCTGCAAGTCAGCTTGCTTTTGTGTATGTCGGCACAGTAGTCGGAGCTGGATTTGCGACTGGCAGGGAAATTGTTGAATTTTTTCTGAAGTTCGGCTGGTTCGGTTTATTCGGTATTATCGTCAGCGGCGGAATGTTTACGTTCCTGGGTGCCAAGCTGATGATCATTTCTAAGCGAATCAATGCCAAGTCATATCAAGAAATGAACATATTTTTGTTTGGGGAGACGGCTGGACGAATTATCAATGTCTTTATGCTGTTTGTTCTCCTTGGAGTAACTTCTGTAATGCTTTCTGGGGCAGGAGCGCTTTTTGAGGAACAGCTGGGGATGTCCGCTCAAATTGGGATGCTGATTACGATCGGATTGAGTTTAATTGTGATGACTAGAGGAGTAAAAGGCATATTTGGTGTCAATGTGTTTGTTGTTCCTCTTTTGATCATCTTTTCTATGATTGTGGTGGCCGACTCTTTTATTTTCAGCGAGTCACGGAACGCTGCTCAGTGGGTCTGGCCGCATCGCTGGGATTGGCTCCTATCGGCATTTTCTTACGGCGCTTTGAATTTATCGCTTGCCCAAGCGGTTTTGGTCCCGCTTGCGAATGAAATGTCATCGGAAAAAGTGATCAAAAAAGGCGCTTTAATCGGAGGCACGATGCTGACGATTGTGCTGTCGGCGAGCTTTCTGTCTTTGTCGACTCTCCCGGATGTATTTTTGTATGACATCCCGATGGCTCAAGTGGTCTATCTCTTTGCGCGATCTGTCCATTTGATTTATTTACTCATTATTTTCGGAGAAGTATTCACATCAGTGATTGGCAATCTATATGGATTGGAAAAACAAGTGCAGAGCTTTCTGCCAATGAAAAGCAAATATATCTTTGCAGCCATTATGATTATGGCTTATATCACGAGCCAAATTGGATACGGCAAGCTGATTTCAACGATTTATCCCTTGTTTGGCTATGTAAGTCTGGCCTTCATCGGCGCCCTGATATGCAAAAAGGTTCCCCGGCGGCGCAGTTTGTAACATACATATATAATGAAGCGGGCCGTCATTGCAGAACGAAGCTTGATCGAAAAGCTAGTGGCTGACTTTTTTTGTTGTCAATAAAAACAACATTATGGTAAGATAGCAGAAGTGAAAAATTGAAGAAAATCCGTGCGATATGCGGGAGAGGTTCTAGCTACACCCTCTATAAAAAACTAAGGACGAGCTGTATCCTTGGATACGGCCTTTTTTATGTTTTTCTAGAGCACCTTCCGAAAAGGTGTTTTTTTGTGTGAATCAGCTGTAGCGATGTCTCTCGCCGACGTTTTTATTGCGGAGAAGGAGAGGAATCATGAAAAAAGAAAAAGCAATTGTCGTATTCAGCGGCGGTCAAGACAGCACCACATGCTTGCTGTGGGCTTTAAAGGAATTTGAAGAAGTCGAAACGGTGACTTTTCATTATAACCAGCGTCATTCGCAGGAAATTGAAGTGGCAAAATCTATTGCAGAAAAGCTTGGTGTGAAAAACCATTTGCTTGATATGTCCCTTTTAAATCAGCTTGCGCCGAATGCCCTGACAAGAAACGATATTGAGATAGAAGTAAAAGACGGCGAACTGCCATCTACATTCGTTCCGGGCCGCAACTTGGTTTTCTTATCTTTTGCGTCTATCTTGGCATACCAAATTGGCGCGCGCCACATTATTACAGGAGTTTGTGAGACAGACTTCAGCGGTTATCCTGACTGCCGTGATGAATTTGTGAAATCTTGCAATGTAACGGTAAACCTGGCGATGGAGAAGCCGTTTGTCATTCATACGCCTCTCATGTGGCTCAATAAGGCGGAAACGTGGAAGCTTGCAGATGAGCTTGGCGCGCTTGATTTTGTAAAAAATAACACGCTGACATGCTATAACGGCATCATCGCAGACGGCTGCGGCGAATGTCCGGCATGCCACCTCCGTTCCAAAGGTTATGAAGAATATATGGCGATGAAAGGAGAGCGTGCATAAATTGTTATCTCAAATTTATCCGCAGGCCCAGCATCCTTATTCATTTGAACTGAATAAGGACATGCACATTTCGGCTGCTCATTTTATCCCTCGGGAAAGTGCCGGAGCGTGCAGCAGGGTTCATGGACATACGTATACTGTAAATATAACCGTTGCCGGCGATGAACTTGATGACTCCGGCTTCCTTGTTAATTTCAGCGTGCTCAAAAAACTGGTGCACGGAAACTATGATCATACGCTTTTAAATGATCATGAAGATTTTTCTCAGGACGACCGGTATTCGCTGCCGACAACTGAAGTTGTTGCGAAAACGATTTATGACAACGTACAGGCTTATTTAGACACATTGGAGAACAAGCCAAGCTGTGTACAGGTGTTTGTCCGTGAAACACCGACAAGTTATTGTGTCTACCGTCCGAAAAAGGGTGGTTTGAATGGCTAAAGGAATCCCTGTATTAGAAATTTTCGGCCCGACGATTCAAGGAGAAGGCATGGTGATCGGACAGAAAACGATGTTCGTCCGGACAGCCGGCTGTGATTATTCCTGCAGCTGGTGTGACTCCGCCTTCACTTGGGACGGGTCTGCTAAAAAAGATATTCGCTGGATGACGGCTGAGGAGATTTTGACAGAGCTTAAGAAAATCGGGGGAGACGCGTTTTCCCACGTGACGATCTCAGGAGGCAACCCGGCCTTGTTAAAACAGCTGGATGCTTTTATCGAGCTGCTGAAGGAAAACAACATCCGTGCAGCGCTGGAAACCCAAGGGACTGTTTATCAGGACTGGTTTACGCTGATCGATGATCTGACAATTTCCCCAAAACCGCCAAGCTCAAAAATGGTGACGAACTTTCAAAAGCTTGATCACATTTTGACTTCACTGAAAGAGAATAACAGACAGCATGCTGTCAGCTTGAAGGTAGTCATTTTTAATGATGAAGATTTGGCGTTTGCCAAAACGGTGCACAAGCGTTATCCGGAAATCCCGTTTTATTTACAAGTCGGTAATGATGACGTGCATACGACAGATGATCAGACATTGATTACGCATTTGCTTGCAAAATATGAAGCGCTTGTTGATAAGGTAGCTGCCGACGCGGAGCTGAATCTGGTCAGAGTGCTTCCGCAGCTGCACACCCTGTTATGGGGCAACAAACGCGGCGTATAATAGAAAGGAAGATGAATATGACGACAAGAAAAGAATCAGAATTAGAAGGTGTCACACTGCTTGGCAACCAAGGAACAAATTATTTGTTTGAATATGCGCCGGACGTGCTGGAATCCTTCCCGAATAAACATGTAAACCGCGATTACTTTGTAAAATTCAACTGTCCTGAATTTACATCTTTATGCCCGAAAACAGGCCAGCCTGACTTTGCGACGATCTACATCAGCTACATTCCTGATGAAAAAATGGTAGAAAGCAAATCATTAAAGCTGTACCTGTTCAGCTTCAGAAATCATGGCGACTTCCACGAAGACTGCATGAACATTATCATGAACGACTTGATTGAATTAATGGACCCGCGCTACATTGAAGTATGGGGCAAATTCACGCCAAGAGGCGGAATTTCCATTGACCCGTATACAAACTACGGAAAGCCTGGCACGAAGTACGAGAAGATGGCCGAGTACCGTATGATGAATCATGATTTGTATCCGGAGACGATTGATAATCGTTAATGGATCAAGATGAGGTGACCTAGACGTGTGTAATAGCACGTCTATTTTTTATTTCAAAGGACCCATGTTACCTTGCTTTGCATTTCCTAAATAGAGAAATGAGATATCATGTGGAAAAGGGGACTGTGGATGAAAAAATTATTGGTTAGTTTATTGGTGTGTTTCGCGTTGAATTTGAATATGCCATATACGATAGCGATGGCTGCGAATGATGAAACAAAGTGAGTTTTATCATGACTGAAAATCATACGGGATTTTTTATACCAAACCGTAATATCCCATATGAGCCAGGTCGGCTGTATTACAGATTTTCAATATTGAATGCAGAAGGATGCACCGTTAATATGAAGCTGCAGAGGATTACACTAGGCGGAGATTATATCACGTTAAGTGAGAGAGAGTTTACTGGAAACCATTATGATTATAGCGCCGCGGAGGATATACCGGGAACAAAGTTGAGAAACCATTACTTGGCCATCACGAAAGAATCTGGTTGCCGAGATGTTAACATTGAAGGTTTTTACGGTGCAGAATATGAGGAGACTGACTGATTGTCTGATCAAGGCGAGCAAAGGCGTTTTTTTGCTCTCTCATATACTCTTTTCATACTCATCAGGGCCACTAGCCCGATATACATGAGGTCATCACAGAGAGAACGTCCGGTTGTCTACATTGCCGAGCATATCTACTCGTTTCATCATCAAAAAAGTCCTGAAATCGTATACATTGATGAGGAGTTATGTGAAAAAAGACGAGTGAATCCGGGGGGAATTCCACTCGCCGCTTTCTAATGAAAAGACGGGATGCTGGATGGCAGCTCGTCTGTTTTATTATAGTTTATCGAACATATGTTTGTAAAGGTGTCTTTTCTAAAGAATTGGTTAACATAACTGTTCAGAACAGATTCATTGTAAACGTTCGCTAAGATATGCTAAGATGCATGGACTAAAAAGGAGTGATACGAAGTGAAGACATTGCGATTAAACGATGTAACGTTAGAAATAGCTGCATATCAAGAGGAAAGCGAGCCGAAGCGCAAAATTTCATTTACCCTAAACGTTACGAGTGAGACTTATCATGATATCGCTGTCCTGTTGTATGAAAAAACGTTTAACGTCGAGGTTCCGGAACGAAATCTTGCTTTCCAGGGTGAAATAACAAATTATTCAACGTCATTGACCAACCTGTACGAACCAGGATCTGTAAGCGAGTTTTATATAGAAATAACGGAAATAGACAAATACGCCGATTCTTGATCGGTGTTTTTTATGTAAAAAAGCTGCCGGCCGGCAGCTTTTGAGAAAGCGAATTTCATATGTAAGGTGTTTAATTGTCCGTCTTGCAGTTTTTTCGAATGATTGTGGATATAAGGAGGTTTTAATAGGAGTCTTTGATGATCTTATAATTTTTATGATTAACAACTGTCAATGAATCTAACTCAAGATCCCGATAGTTATCCATGATCGTCACATCAACGATAACGGAATTCTCATTTACTTTTTCAACAACACCGGTCAATCCATTTTTAAATTCAATGACGTTTCCAACCTTAGCGATTTTCACAAGCTTCCTCTCCTTTAAACATAATAATGCCTTTTGAAAGTATTTTGCAGTATTTTTATTGAGAAGTAAAGCGATAAGGAGTTTTATCTCCCTAATGAATTGTCCTGACGCTTTAAAGATGATATATTGATTTTCGTCAAAGAAAGAAAAAGGGGGAATTTTTGTTGCGTCCCGAAGAGATTACAGAACTGATTGAACAGCTGCGCACCGGCGCAATAAACGAACTGAGAGTCCAGAAAGAGCATTTCCTGGATTTCAGGGCCGTGTTATCTAAACAAGCTGATTTTAAACATTTCCGAGGAATTGCCCAGCAAGGCGGAGATGTCATCTTTCAATACTTAGAACAGCCAAGAAGCTGAAGGTTTCTCATCCGTGAGAAGCCTTTTTATCATATATGACAACATGAAGGCCCTTTATGACACTCAGCTGTAACAGGCGTAAATAAAATGTAAATCGCCAAAAATGGATAAATGCGTTTTATATTTACAAGATTTATAGAATTTCAGGCTGTTTTCCTTCCATTAATCAGCCTGTCATCCGGTATATTCCATCCTGATGCTTCCTTGGGAGAGTTGGAAAATCTTTTTCCGTGAAAATGAATTGATCTCTTGTTAAGGTTATGAAGTGTTTTTTGAGCACTTTAAGGAGGAAACTGTATGACGACGAAATTCACTGCTCTGGCTGTTTTTCTTCTTTGTTTCATGCCTGCAGCAAAAATTGAACATACACAAGCTTCACTACTGAGCACAAAGAAGACAAAACATGAAGAAGCGAAATGGCTTACACATATAGATAGAGACAGAGATGAATCTTTCCCTTCACTGTCTGCTGATAAGGACCAGAAAAAAATAAAGCCGATTAAGCTATCAGCACACACTGAAAAGAAAGAGAAAGACGAGCCAGCCAAAACAACTGATAAGAAAGAGACATATACACAATCTGAAAAAGAATTGCTGTCCCGTCTCGTTCACGCAGAGGCTAAGGGAGAATCCTATAAAGGCAAGGTAGCTGTAGCAAGCGTTGTGCTGAACAGGACGGAGAATAAAGGTTTTCCTGATACCATTAGAGGGGTTATTTATCAGGAAAACGCCTTTGAGCCGGTCGCAAACGGAAGCATCAATCAAAAGCCTGATAAAGAATCGATTGCTGCTGCCGAAGAAGCGCTGTCATCAAAAAATAGAGAAACAGACGCCATATTCTTTTATAATCCGAAAACAGCGTCAGATGATTGGATTCGATCAAGAAAGATCGTAGAAAAAATCGGCAGGCACGTTTTTGCCATCTAAGCATAGAAGAGACAATTTGTCTCAGCTGTGCTTTTTTTCATATAAAGGGTAAAAATAAAATAATTTTTGAACTTGTCTCATATGATGTTGGTAGTACAAGAGACAAGGAGAGACATCATGAATCGATTTGTGAAAGGGATCATTCTTTTATCAATTGCCGCCTTTTTCGCTGAATGCCTTGAATTTGTCGTGAATATGATTTTGGCGCGAGAGCTTGGCGAGCACGGGATGGGGCTTTATATGAGTATTTTGCCTACGATTTTTTTAATTATTGTCATCGCAAGCCTGGAACTGCCGATCTCGATTTCTAAATTCATTGCCGAATCAAACCCTAAGCTTCATGAAAGCATGCTGAGGCACGCTTTCAGAATGACGGCCGTTTTTACAGCCTTTTCTACTGCCGCCGCCAGTATTGCGCTTCCTTTTATTCCGGTATTTGATACATACCACCCGTTTATTAAGGGGATTGTCATCGGCTTAATTCCTGTTGTCGCTTTTACTTCAATCGCCAGGGGCTACTTTATGGGTGTGCAGAAAATGGGGAAGATCGCAATCGCCAATGTGATGAAAAAAATCATCCAGCTCTTGTGCTTATTCCTCTTTTTTCAATGGTACTCATTTGAATTGGACATGGCTGTGTTGATTTCCTTGTTTGTCTTAGTCGTAAGTGATGTGGTCGTGCTTGTTTATTTATATTCACAATTTATCATAGCGAGGCGAGCGATATCCGGCCAGCAGCACATTCATTTGCGCGGAAAGGATGTGAGGAAAAGACTGCTTGCCGTTTCCATTCCTACAACAGGACTGCGCATTTTTCATGCGGTTGTCAACGCGATTGAACCCTTTTTAGTAAAAGGAGCGCTTTTGGCAGCGGGCGTTGCCGGGACAGCGGCGATCGATCAATATGGAATGCTGGCCGGAGTGGCTGTGACGATAGGATCGTTTCCCGCTTTTATTGCCCATTCGTTAATGGTCGTCATGATACCGAGTATTTCGGAAGCTTATGCGCTTTCGCAGTATGACATCGTATTAAAAAGGCTGAAGCAGTCGATTTTCATTACGTTTGGTTACGGCATACCGGCTGTCTGGATCATGTTCCAGTTTGCGGGGCCTCTCACTCATCTGTTTTTTCACTCTCCTGAAGCGCAGTATTACTTGCAGCTGTTGTGGCCTTACTTTCTCTTTCACCTGTTTGTCATGCCGCTGCAGGCGTGCTTAATCGGGATGGGGTTTGTAAAAGAGGCTTTTTATCACAATGTGTGGAGCCATATCGTTGCGCTAAGTATGATGTATGTACTGGGGTCAATGGAAAATCTGCAAATGCTCGGGATTATCTTGGGAATGAACACCGGCATGATTTTGCTGACGAGTCTTCACTATGCTACGATCTGCAAAGCGCTGCGGGTATCTGTTTTCCTTACGGGAGGAAACAGAACGCCGCGAATTGAAGGATGATAAAGAAAAAGCAGGGGCAAGCTAATTGAAAAGCATGAAAGGAAGATTCCATGTTGATGAAGCGCTTGCTGACTGTATGCCTTTTGTTATTGGGGATGATTGCATGGTTTCCAGATGCGGCAGCCGCTGAGGAAAAACAGCCTGCAGCTCCCGCTGTTTTTCTTATGAAAACGATAGAAGGGGAGGATATCTCGATCCCGAATAAAGGGCAAAAAACCATCCTGCATTTTTGGACGTCATGGTGTCCGCCCTGCAAAAAGGAGCTTCCCCAGTTTCAATCGTTTTATGATGCCCATCCATCCGGCAGCGTAAAGCTGGTAACGGTGAATTTAGTGAACTCGGAGCAAAATCAGCAAGCCGTTGAAGACTTTATTAAAGCAAACAAGCTGACGTTCCCGATTGTTCTTGACTCAAAAGGAGAATTGATGAAGGAGTATCACATCATCACGATCCCGACATCGTTTTTGCTGAATGAAAAGGGAGAAATTGAAAAAACGAAAATTGGCCCGATGACGGCGGAACAACTGAAAGAATGGACGGAAGAATAGCTGAGAGCATGGCTCTCAGCTTTTTCTGTATCATGGAGAATGGACTCGCCACTAATGATAATTATTATCAAAAAGAAATTAAAATAATTATAATTGAAATTCTCATTGTGCATGCTATAATAAAAGAAGACATCAAGAAATAACTGACGATAAAGCTGCCTTTTAGGCGGCGATTTTGTTTTTTATAAGAGAAATGAAATGATTTACGTTCTCAATTAGAGAGGAGAATTCAATATGAATGAACAAGTTATCGTTCAACGTGATCCGCACGAGCCATTACAAACAGACCAGACAGAAAAAAAGTGGCTTCAGCATGCGGAGCTTATTGCAGCTCTTGTATCAGGGGCTCTTATTTTAGCAGGCTGGCTCCTATCCGGACATCAAGTAGTATCCATAACACTCTACTTGCTGGCTTTTGTCATCGGCGGATTTGCGAAAGCAAAGGAAGGAATCGAAGAAACACTCGAATCCAAGACGCTGAATGTAGAACTTCTAATGATTTTCGCTGCCATTGGCTCCGCCTTGATCGGATACTGGGCAGAGGGTGCAATTTTAATATTTATTTTTTCCTTAAGCGGCGCTTTAGAAACATATACGATGAATAAAAGCAGCAGAGATTTAACATCTTTAATGAAGCTTGAGCCTGAAGAAGCAACACTGATGGTGAATGGCGAAACCGAAAGAGTTCCGGTTGCGGACCTGCAGGCTGGTGACATGATTGTGATCAAGCCAGGAGAACGCGTAGCGGCAGACGGTGTCATAGAATCGGGCTCAACAAGCCTTGACGAGTCAGCATTAACAGGTGAATCAATGCCTGTAGAAAAAAACACCGGCGACGCTGTATTTACGGGAACTGTGAATAGCAACGGCTCCTTGACCGTCCGTGTCACGAAAGCAAATCAAGATTCGTTATTCAGAAAAATTATCAAACTGGTTGAATCTGCGCAAAACAGTGTGTCACCGGCACAGGCGTTCATCGAACGATTTGAAAATGCTTATGTAAAAGGTGTGCTGATCGCGGTGGGTCTCTTGTTATTCGTGCCGCACTTTGCGCTCGGCTGGAGCTGGAGTGAAACCTTCTACCGCGCAATGGTGTTTATGGTTGTCGCTTCACCTTGTGCGCTTGTCGCCTCTATTATGCCGGCGGCGCTCTCCTTGATTTCAAATGGCGCCCGCAGCGGCATGCTTGTAAAAGGAAGCGTCTTTCTTGAACAGCTTGGCGCTGTGCAAATGGTCGCCTTTGATAAAACGGGCACTGTAACAAAAGGCCAGCCTGCCGTTGAGACGATCAGAATCGCAGAAGGATTCAGTGAAACGGAGGTTCTTGAGGCCGTCTATGCGATCGAAACGCAATCCAGCCATCCGCTCGCTCAAGCGATAACAACGTACGCTGAAAGCCGCGGCGTGAATCAGTCCGGCTACATATCTATAGAAGAAACATCAGGGTTTGGCGTTACGGCAGAAGTGTCAGGCGCGAAATGGAAGATCGGTAAAGCGGGTTTTATTGGCGGGCAAATGGCGGCGCAATTCATAGACCAAACGGCATCAGATGTGATTCAAAGCGGCCATACGATTGTATTTGTGAAAAAGGATGATCAAATAGCAGGCTGTATCGCACTGAAAGATCAAATCAGGCCTGAAGCAAAAGAGGTTATGGAAGAACTAAACCGGCTTGGGATTAAAACGGCCATGCTGACAGGGGATCATGAGGACACGGCTCAAGCGATCGCGAAGGAAGCCGGAATGACAACTGTTGCGGCAGAGTGCCTGCCTGACCAAAAAGTAAATGAAATTAAACGGTTAAAAGAAGAATTCGGAACGATTGCAATGGTCGGTGACGGAATCAATGATGCGCCGGCACTCAAAGCGGCCGATGTCGGCATTGCAATGGGCGGGGGAACAGATGTCGCTCTTGAGACCGCTGATATGGTAATCATGCAAAACGATTTGAAAAAGCTCGTAAACATGTGCCGCTTGTCACGGAAAATGAACAGGATTATCAAACAAAATATCGTGTTTTCTCTAGCTGTGATCTGCCTGCTGATTTGTGCAAACTTTTTGCAGGTGATGGAATTGCCATTTGGCGTGATTGGTCATGAGGGAAGTACGATTTTGGTCATATTAAACGGGTTAAGACTCCTAAAATAAAACCAGCAGTCCAATGGGGCTGCTGGTTTTTTATGTATCAAGCTTTTCCTTCTTTATTGTCTTTAGCAGATCTTTTCATTACTATGATGAGAGCGAGGATGCAGCATAGGAAACCTGCTGCACAGCCTATGATAGAGCTGTAATAATAAAAGCCGACCATCTTCATGCCGATAAAAGGAGCGGAAATTCCCAAAACCGTTAAGAGCATAACTGCTTTTCTTCTGAAAAAATTCATCAGCAAAACGGAACAACTCCCTGCGATTGAAGTCTACTGTCAGTATACAGGAAGAGGAGCAGGAAATAAAATGGATCAGGAAAATGAAGGCGCCGCCAAAGGCAAACACGGTAAAACCTGTTACAATAGAAGACAGAACAATCCATTGCAAATGGCAGGGAGGAACAAGAAGTGAATAGAATACAACGCGTCTCTTCATGGCTGAAGGAAGCGGGGCATACTGCAGCATTTATTCATACGAAAGAAAATGTTTTTTATTTAACCGGTTTTTACACAGAGCCGCATGAAAGATTAATGGGTTTATTTATTTTTCAAGAAGAGGAGCCTTTTTTTGTTTGCCCCGGAATGGAAGCAGGTCAGGCCCGCAACGCAGGCTGGAATCATGAAATTATTGGCTATGCGGATCATGAAAATCCGTGGGAGCTGATAGAGAAAGCCTTGAAAAAGCGAAACATCAGTATACATACACTTGCGGTAGAAAAGGATTCAATTTCACTATCGCGCGCAGAACAGCTGAAGCATTCAGCCGGCGGGGCTCAATTTGTATCAGCAGAAGAAACACTCAATCAATTTCGCTTGATTAAAGAAGACGATGAAATTCGTTTGCTGAAAGAGGCGGCAAAGCTTGCTGATTATGGTGTTGAAGTCGGCACAGCCGCTTTGCGTGAAGGCATCAGTGAAGTGGAAGTGCTCGCTCAAATCGAGTATGAGCTGAAGAAAAAAGGAATTCAGGGCATGTCTTTCTCCACAATGGTTCTATTTGGGGAAAAATCAGGCCAGCCTCACGGAAATCCAGGTACAGCCACACTGAAGAAAGGTGATTTTGTTTTATTTGATCTCGGTGTTATTCTTGACGGGTACTGCTCTGATATTACAAGAACGTTTGCATACAAGAGCATCAATCCGAAGCAAGAGGACATTTACGAGACTGTGCTTCAAGCGGAAAAAGCCGCGATTGAGGCAAGCGAACCCGGTGTCAGAATCGGAGATCTGGATTTGACAGCCCGCGGAATCATTGAAAAGGCGGGATACGGTGATTATTTTCCTCACCGGCTGGGACACGGGCTCGGAATTTCTGTCCATGAGTACCCATCAATGAGCCAAGCTAACGATACGCTTTTGCAGGAAGGTATGGTCTACACGATCGAACCGGGGATTTATGTGCCTGAGATCGGCGGCGTGCGCATTGAGGATGACGTTCATGTAACAAAGGACGGTGCGGTTGCTCTGACCCAATATCCGAAGGAATTAATCATACTGCCGTAACAGGAAGTAAAAAAGGACTTTGTTCTCGACATCGTCCTTTTTTATCTGCATTAAATAAAAAAATCATCAAATGTTCGAAAAGGTTTAATTTCATGTTTTTGGTTGAGAGGTTTTACAGCAAGACAGCTGCCGCCTAGAACAGTCAGACATAACCCAATTAAAATGAAGAAACCCATGTGATCTTCTCCTTTCAGCAAAAAACATAAAATATGTCTGGTACGTTCCTATCATATTGTATGAAACGCATTCCAGATCAAGGGGATTTAGAAAGAAGGGAATCTATGGCTAATATTAAAGACATTGCAGAAAAAGCCGGTGTCTCCGTTACAACGGTTTCCCGAGTCATAAACAATCATCCTTACGTTAGTGAAGACAAAAGAAATCGAGTGCTTGAAGCAATGGAAGCATTGGAGTACACGAGAAATATCCACGCCGTCCATTTGTCGAAAGGATGTTCAAACATGATTGGCGTAGTCTTGCCGACGATTAGCCTGCCTTATTTTGCAGAGCTGATTGCAGGAATAGCCGACGCAGCCGCGGAATCCGGGATTCACCTCTCTTTATTCCAAACAAGCTATGATGTACAGAAAGAAATGTTTGCGCTGTCCCAGTTAAAGCAGCGCCAGGTTGACGGATTAATTTTTTGTTCAAAGGCGCTTGCTGATGAGAAACTCATGGAATGGGAGGGTCCGATATTGCTTTGCCAGAATTCCGATATCAGCCGTTTTCCAACCATCAGCATTCCTCACCAACAAGCATTCCGGTATGGCTTGGACTATTTAATGGCCAAAGGGCACAAAAAAATAGCCATCTGTCTGGCAAGAAAAAAAGGCATGAACAGCCACTTTCGAATCAAGGCCTATAAAGAAGCATTAGAAGAGATCGGCGAGGTGTTTCGTGAAGATTGGGTGGTTGAGAAAGCGATTACAATTAATGACGGGAAGGCGCTTTTTCATAAGTGGAAAAAGTGGAAGGAAAAGCCGACGGCTATTTTTGTTGCCAATGATCAAGTGTCAGCAGGGCTTTTACTTGAAGCAAGAGCCCAGTTAGTAAAGGTGCCGGATGAGCTTGCCATCTTAAGCGTTGATAACCACGAAATCAGCCAAGCGCTTGATATCACAACGATTGATATTCAGACAAAGGAAATGGGAAAGCAGGCGTTTGCTATGCTGAAAAAAAGAATTCAGGGGCAGTCGATTGAAAGGAAAGTTCTGGATTACCGTCTCATCGAAAGATCGACTGTTTAGTGAAAGCATTGAAAAAAGGTTTGACGTGCATTCTGTTCGTTATGTACGATATGAGGTATTGAATGACAAAGGAGCTGAGGATCGTGAATGGGTCCTTCACAGTGAAAAAGGTACTGAATAATAACGTATTAATTGCTTCTCATCATAAATACAGCGAAGTCGTTTTAATCGGAAAAGGTATTGGTTTCGGAAAAAAACAAGATGATGTCATTGAAGATAAAAGCTACGATAAAATGTTCATTTTAAAAGACGAGAAGGAACAAAAGCAGTTTAAAAAGCTCCTTGACTATGTGGACGAAAAGCTCGTTGATATTTCAAACGATGTCATTTATCACATCAGCAATAGGACGAACCACTCATTAAATGAACATATTCACATTGCGCTGACAGACCATATCGCATTTGCGATCAAAAGGCAACAGCAGGGCTTTGATATGAAAAACCCATTTTTAATGGAGACTCAGTCGCTATATCCGGAGGAATATCAAATTGCCACAGAAGTCATCGAGATGATTAATGAAAAAGCGGGAATTTGTCTTCCGGAAGGAGAAATCGGTTTTATCGCCCTGCATATCCATTCAGCTCTGACAAACCGTCCGCTGTCCGAGGTCAATCAGCACTCTCAGCTGATGGCGCAGCTTGTTGAGGTGATTGAAGACGCGTTCCAAATGAAAGTAAACAAGGAAAGTGTCAACTATTTGCGGCTGATCCGGCATATCAGATTTACAATAGAAAGAATTAAAAAAGACGAACCGACTAAAGAACCAGAAAAATTAATGTTATTATTGAAAAATGAATATCCGCTATGCTACAATACAGCTTGGAAATTGATTAAAATCTTGCAGCAAACATTGAAGAAACCAGTTCATGAGGCGGAAGCGGTTTACCTGACGCTTCATCTGTACCGATTAACCAATAAAATTTCATAAATTCAGTTTATCCTTATAACGTGTTACTGATCCGATCAGGCATGAGTGATTGAGGGGAAAAAACGGGAAGTCCATTCTCGTTCTTTTGCGCACCCAATTTTGCTCATGCCCTTTTTGTTGTGTAAAAGGGCAAATGTAAACGGTTAAACTGGAAGACTTACGCCTTTGAATTCGTTGTCATGATTTTTAGCTGTAAGGTCAGACTAGTAAAAAGAGGAGGTCAATTCTTATGTTTAAAGCATTATTCGGCGTTCTTCAAAAAATTGGGCGTGCGCTTATGCTTCCAGTTGCGATCCTTCCGGCTGCGGGTATTTTGCTTGCGATTGGGAATGCGATGCAAAATAAGGACATGATTCAAGTCCTGCATTTCTTGAGCAATGACAATGTTCAGCTCGTAGCGGGTGTTATGGAAAGTGCTGGGCAGATTGTTTTCGATAACCTTCCGCTTCTATTCGCAGTAGGTGTAGCCATCGGGCTTGCCAACGGTGATGGAGTTGCAGGGATTGCGGCGATTATCGGTTATCTGGTAATGAACGTATCCATGAGTGCGGTTCTTCTTGCAAACGGAACCATTCCTTCCGATTCAATTGAAAGAGCCAAGTTCTTCACGGAAAACCATCCTGCATATGTAAACATGCTTGGTATACCTACTTTGGCGACAGGCGTGTTCGGCGGTATTATCGTCGGTGTGTTAGCTGCATTATTGTTTAACAGATTTTACACAATTGAACTTCCGCAATATCTTGGTTTCTTTGCGGGCAAACGTTTCGTTCCAATTATTACGTCAATTTCTGCACTGATTCTGGGTCTTATTATGTTAGTGATCTGGCCTCCGATCCAGCATGGATTGAATGCCTTTTCAACAGGATTAGTGGAAGCGAATCCAACCCTTGCTGCGTTTATCTTCGGGGTGATTGAACGTTCGCTTATTCCATTTGGATTGCACCACATTTTCTATTCGCCGTTCTGGTATGAATTCTTCAGCTATAAGAGTGCAGCAGGGGAAATCATCCGCGGGGATCAGCGTATCTTTATGGCGCAGATTAAAGACGGCGTACAATTAACAGCAGGTACGTTCATGACGGGTAAATATCCATTTATGATGTTCGGTCTGCCTGCTGCGGCGCTTGCGATTTATCATGAAGCAAAACCGCAAAATAAAAAACTCGTTGCAGGTATTATGGGTTCAGCGGCCTTGACATCCTTCTTAACAGGGATTACAGAGCCATTGGAATTCTCATTCTTATTCGTAGCTCCTGTCCTGTTTGCGATTCACTGTGTGTTTGCGGGCCTTTCATTCATGGTTATGCAGCTGTTGAATGTTAAGATTGGTATGACATTCTCCGGCGGTTTAATTGACTACTTCCTATTCGGCATCTTGCCAAACCGGACGGCATGGTGGCTTGTTATCCCTGTCGGCTTAGGGATTGCGGTCATTTACTACTTCGGATTCCGATTTGCGATCCGCAAATTTAATCTGAAAACACCGGGACGCGAGGATGCTGCGGCTGAAACAGCAGCACCTGGGAAAACAGGTGAAGCAGGAGATCTTCCTTATGAGATCCTTCAGGCAATGGGTGACCAGGAGAACATCAAACACCTTGATGCTTGTATCACTCGTCTGCGTGTGACTGTAAACGATCAGAAAAAGGTTGATAAAGACCGTCTGAAACAGCTTGGCGCATCCGGGGTGCTGGAAGTCGGCAATAACATTCAGGCTATTTTCGGACCGCGTTCTGACGGTTTAAAAACACAAATGCAAGACATCATTGCGGGACGCAAACCAAGACCTGAACCGAAAACATCTGCTCAAGAGGAAGTAGGACAGCAGGTTGAGGAAGTCATTGCAGAACCGCTGCAAAATGAAATCGGCGATGAAGTTTTCGTTTCTCCGATTACCGGGGACATTCACCCGATTACCGATGTTCCTGACCAAGTCTTCTCAGGAAAAATGATGGGTGACGGTTTTGCGATTCTCCCTTCTGAAGGTATTGTCGTATCACCGGTTCGAGGAAAAATTCTAAATGTGTTCCCGACGAAACATGCGATCGGCCTGCAATCCGACGGTGGAAGAGAAATTTTGATCCACTTTGGTATTGATACTGTCAGCCTGAAGGGCGAAGGATTTACGTCTTTCGTATCAGAAGGAGACCGCGTTGAACCTGGGCAAAAACTTCTTGAGGTTGATCTGGACGCAGTCAAACCGAATGTACCGTCTCTCATGACTCCGATTGTGTTTACAAACCTTGCTGAAGGAGAAACAGTCAGCATTAAAGCAAGCGGCTCAGTCAACAGAGAGCAAGAAGACATTGTGAAGATTGAAAAATAAGGGTGTTAGTACGCCGTGCTTGTCAGATGACAAGTACGGCTGTATGATATAATATTGTGAAGTAATATAGCTTTAAGTTAAAAGGAGAATGATAAAAATGGCACAAAAAACATTTAAAGTAACTGCAGATTCTGGAATCCACGCTCGTCCTGCGACAGTTCTTGTACAAACTGCTAGCAAATACGACGCTGACGTTAATTTAGAATATAACGGCAAAACAGTTAACCTTAAATCTATCATGGGTGTTATGTCTCTAGGAATCGCTAAAGGCGCTGAGATCACTATCTCTGCTACTGGCGCTGACGAAAACGATGCTCTTAACGCTTTAGAAGAAACAATGAAAAGCGAAGGACTCGGCGAGTAATGCAAGAGTTAAAAGGGATTGGCGCTTCAGCCGGCATCGCGATTGCAAAAGCGTACCGGCTTGAAGAGCCAGATTTAACGGTTGAAAAGAAAAACATCTCTGATTCTGAAGCGGAAGTAAGCCGTTTTGATGAAGCGATTGCACGTTCAAAAGAAGAGCTCGAAAAAATCAAAGAGCACGCTTTGAAAGAACTGGGTCAGGATAAAGCTGATATTTTTTCTGCTCACCTTTTAGTTCTCAGTGACCCTGAGCTTCTGAACCCTGTGAAAGAAAAAATCAGCACTGATTCAGTGAACGCTGAATTCGCTTTAAAAGAAACGTCTTCCATGTTCGTTACCATGTTTGAATCAATGGACAACGAATATATGAAAGAGCGTGCGGCAGATATCCGCGACGTTACAAAACGTGTAACCGGCCACCTGCTTGGCGTTGAAATTCCAAACCCAAGCATGATCTCAGAAGAGGTTATTATTGTAGCTGAAGACTTAACACCGTCTGACACAGCTCAATTAAACCGTGAGTTCGTAAAAGGATTCACAACTGATATCGGCGGACGCACATCTCACTCTGCCATCATGGCGCGTTCTCTTGAGATTCCTGCAGTTGTTGGAACGAAAGCGGCTACAGGCACGATCCAAAACGGCGTGACTGTTATCGTTGACGGTATTAATGGCGATGTCATTATCGATCCATCTGCGGAAACTGTAAAAGAGTATGAAGAAAAACATAATGCTTATTTGGCTCAAAAAGCTGAGTGGGCGAAGCTTGTCAATGAACCGACTGTCTCAAAAGACGGCCATCATGTAGAGCTTGCAGCTAACATCGGTACTCCTGATGATGTAAAAGGCGTTCTTGAAAACGGCGGAGAAGCAGTTGGCCTTTACCGTACAGAATTCCTTTACATGGGAAGAGATCAGCTGCCTACAGAAGATGAGCAATTTGATGCTTACAAAACGGTTCTTGAACGTATGGAAGGAAAATCCGTTGTCGTGCGGACACTTGATATCGGCGGAGACAAAGAGCTTCCTTACCTGCAGCTTCCTAAAGAAATGAACCCGTTCTTGGGATACAGAGCGATTCGTCTTTGTCTTGAAGAGCAAGAAATCTTCAGAACACAGCTTCGCGCGCTGCTTCGTGCAAGTACATACGGAAACCTGAAAATCATGTTCCCTATGATTGCGACAGTTAACGAATTCAAAGAAGCAAAAGCGATCCTTCTTGAAGAGAAAGAAAAGCTTGTAAAAGCGGGACAGGCTGTATCTGACGATATTGAAGTCGGTATGATGGTTGAAATTCCGTCAACTGCAGTCATCGCTGATCAGTTTGCTAAAGAAGTTGATTTCTTCAGTATTGGAACAAACGACTTGATCCAATACACGATGGCAGCTGACCGTATGAATGAACGTGTATCTTACCTGTATCAGCCATATAACCCGGCAATCCTTCGCTTAATTACACTCGTAATTGAAGCGGCACACAAAGAAGGAAAATGGGTTGGCATGTGTGGAGAAATGGCAGGAGATGAGATTGCGATTCCGATCCTTCTCGGCTTAGGCTTAGATGAGTTCTCAATGAGCGCAACATCTATCCTTCCGGCAAGAACACAAATCAGCAAATTGTCTAAACAAGAAGCTGAATCATTCAAAGAAAAAATCTTATCTATGAGCACGACAGAAGAAGTTGTCGCGTTCGTAAAAGAAACATTCAAGTAATATAAAAAAACCAGACGGCCTCCGGCCTGTCTGGTTTTTTTTCATAAGTAAGGGTATAGAAGGGCACAATAACATGGCTAGGAGGGATAGTATGTCAAACCAATTTAACGCAGGAGATACAGTGTACGTGATCTACAGAAATCCGCACGCCGCCAATGTTGCCCATATAAAGGAAGCGGAAATCGTGCATCACCCATACCATGAAGGTGAGCTTTCGCTGTTTATTTATGAAACCTATCATCCATTTGCAGAGGACGATGCTGTGTTTGCAAGCTATGAAGAAGCTAAATCTCTCTACAAAGAACTATTTGATATCGATCCGTATGAGTAACAAGGAAATCATTACAACTTATATCCTTTTCGTTTTATGAGAAAAGTAACGTTAGTAAAGGAAAAGGATGTGGCATTATGCAGAACCCATTTGTTCCGCAGCTTGTGTATATTGAACCGAGAGCGCTGGAATATCCGCTGGCCCAAGAGCTACAAGATAAATTTGAGAAGATGGGCATTGAAATCAGAGAAACGACATCCCACAATCAGGTGCGTAATATTCCTGGAAAAAATCATCTTCAGCAATATCGCAACGCGAAGTCAACCTTAGTCATCGGTGTCCGGAA
Source organism: Bacillus cabrialesii (assembly GCF_004124315.2). Classification (GTDB taxonomy): domain Bacteria; phylum Bacillota; class Bacilli; order Bacillales; family Bacillaceae; genus Bacillus; species Bacillus cabrialesii. The sequence continues at coordinate 1,492,722 of NZ_CP096889.1, forward strand.
AACATTAAAGTTTGACTCTTCCAAACCGTCGGCTGAATATGCCATTCCGTTTGCAACAGGCTGTATGGGGCATTGTCATTACTGCTACCTTCAAACAACCATGGGGTCAAAGCCGTATATCAGAACCTATGTAAACGTCGAAGAGATATTAGACCAGGCGGATAAGTATATGAAGGAGCGCGCCCCAGAGTTCACAAGGTTCGAAGCCTCATGTACGTCAGATATTGTTGGAATTGATCATCTGACACACACGCTGAAGCGCGCCATTGAGCACTTTGGACAAAGTGAGCTCGGAAAGCTCAGATTTGTAACGAAGTTTCATCATGTGGATCACCTATTAGATGCAAAGCATAACGGGAAAACGAGATTCAGATTCAGTATTAATGCCGACTATGTGATTAAAAACTTTGAGCCGGGAACCTCCCCTCTTGATAAGCGGATAGAAGCGGCAGTAAAGGTTGCAAAAGCAGGGTATCCGCTAGGCTTTATCGTTGCGCCGATTTATATTCATGAAGGCTGGGAGGAAGGGTACAGACATTTGTTTGAAAAGCTTGATACTGCTTTGCCGCAGGATGTCAGACATGATATTACTTTTGAATTAATTCAGCACCGTTTTACAAAACCGGCCAAACGGGTTATAGAGAAGAATTATCCGAAGACGAAGCTCGAATTAGATGAAGAAAAGCGCCGTTATAAATGGGGCCGTTACGGGATCGGAAAATATATTTATCAAAAAGATGAAGAGCACGCTCTTCGAGAAGCGCTTGAATCCTATATTGATACTTATTTCCCTAACGCGAAAATCGAATATTTCACTTAAACGGGCTGTTGTGATGAACAGCTCGTTTTTTTATAAAAAGGATTTCTCCATTCCATCAAAACACCGAAATTCAATGATTCTTTATCCTCTAAATAATTGCTCACGACACGAATCGGTGAACGGCCGCAATGGAGGAGAAAGGACAGCACAGGGTCTTTTTTCTTGCCCTCCATTACATCCTCTACATATTGACCAGCGCTGATCTCGTGTGCGTATTGATGATAAAAAGGAATGCGCCCGCCGCCGAGAAGGCGCTCCAGCCGCTTGTCAACAGTCAGCTCATACATCGTATTCATCAGCCATTTTCCGATTCCTAGCTTTCGATAATGAGGAGAAACAGAAATATCCACTACATATAAAGTATTTCCATGAGGATCATGATTTCTAATAGATCCGTTATCAGTTGCCTGCGCCCATGTATGCTCAGGAGATTCAGGCTCAAAATGTACGATAAGGGCAGTCATAGAACCGACAATTCTCCCATTGACCAGCGCGCATAAAGCACCTTCCGGAAAGGTATTGATATGGCTGTCAAGCTGTTCCTCTGACCATAGCAATTCTTGAGGAAACGGAGAGGGGAAACATTCTCTTTGAAGAGAAATCAGCCCCTGTATGTCAGTCTCAGTATAGTTTCTGATGGTCAAAGGCTCAAATTTTTTGCCGTTGTGTACATACACTTGTTTTATGATAATCATCAGCCTCCTTATGCTTTTTCATTATAGAGTAGATTGAATTTTCAGTAAATATATTCCGGTTTTCATATAATTTATTTTTTGATTATTCATTTTTTAAACGAAAAGGCCGATATAGAAATTAGGAGGGGATTGGTTTGTTTAAAAAACTTCACATGAAGATTGCTGTTTTTGTTTCGGTTATGTTAATCGTCACAGTTGTTCTTTTAATGCTGTCTTCTTATTTGACGCTGAAACCGATGATTACAGAGGATGGGAAAAATACAACTCAAAACGTGACGCAGTCACTTGAACAAAATATTGAATTGCAATTAAAGAGTTATGCCATTTCTTTATCAAGATTGGCTAATGGGGAATTAGCTCATACATTTGTAACAAAACCAAGTAAAGAAGCTTCTCGGCTGTTTAACGATGACATTAAGCAAATCAAGGATAGCGATGATTATGTTGCGATGGCTTACATAGGCACCGCCAAAAAAGAAATGTTTACATATCCGAAAGCCGATTTTGCTGATGATTATGATCCGACATCAAGACCATGGTATAAGCTTGCTGCTGAAACCCCGGATCAAGTCGTTTGGACGGAGCCCTATAAAGATGTCGTGACAGGAGACATGATTGTCACTGCATCGAAAGCGATTCTTGACGGGCAGAAAGTGATCGGGGTTGCCAGCTATGACTTGAAACTCTCTGCGATCCAGAGCATGGTCAATAAGCAAAAAGTGCCTTACAATGGATTTGCCTTTTTAGCTGATGCGAGCGGCAATCTTTTAGCCCACCCGTCAAACCAAGGAAAAAATATATCAAAGGACCAAACATTGAAAGCCATTGCATCTGAGAAAAAAGGGATACAGGATGAAAATGGGGAAATGGTTGTGTACCAAACAATCGGTGAAACGGGCTGGAAAGTCGGAACGCAATTTGATACCGATAAATTAATGTGGATTTCAGATAAAATGAATCGGGCAAATCTTTGGATCTCATTGATTGCGCTCATCATAACAATAATTCTCAGTTACTTCCTGGCCAAAACGATAACCGGGCCGATACAGCAGCTGATCGCAAAAACAAAGGCAGTTTCCGCAGGCGATTTAACAGTGCACGCGGAATCAAAATCAAAGGATGAAGTCGGTATTTTAACAAGAGACTTTAACCAGATGGTTGAAAATATGAAGGAAATGGTTGAGCAGGTGAGACTTTCTTCAGGGAAAGTATCTGATACCTCTGAGCAATTAACGGCTGTTTCTGCGGAAACAAATGAAACAAGCGGACAAATTGCAAAAGCGATTGAAGAAGTAGCCGCTGGGGCATCAGAACAGGCTTCTGAAGTTGAGACCATTAACGAAAAATCAGAAAGCCTGTCATTGAAAATCAGACAAATCGCTCAGGAGGCAGGCGGAATGAAAGAGCGCTCAAAATCGTCCGAGGATGCAAGCTATAAAGGACTTGACGCGCTCGGCCAGCTGCTGATGAAGTCAAACGAAGCCAACACGGAAACAAAAAAGGTTGAAACGATGCTGCTTGATTTGGAAAATCAAACAAAGAATATTGAAGAAGTCGTTACAGCGATTTCAAATATTTCTGATCAAACCAACTTGCTTGCCTTAAACGCCAGCATTGAGGCAGCCAGGGCCGGAGAAAGCGGACGCGGTTTTGCCGTTGTAGCTGATGAAGTGCGGAAGCTTGCCGAGCAATCAGCACTCTCTACAAAGCATATCAGCGAGACTGTGAAGCTGATTCAGCTTGAGACAAAAGAGGCCTCTCATGCAATGGTAGAGGCAAGCAGAATGAATGATGAACAAAACAGTGCCATTCATGAGACAGGAGAGGTATTAAACACGATAACTGCGGAAATGCAATCGCTGGTACAAGGCATAGATCACATTTACGAAGAAATTCAAAGAATGAGTGAAGAACAGCTTGCGATTTCTGAAGCGATTCAAAGCATATCAGCTATATCACAGGAATCAGCTGCCGCAGCAGAGGAAGTGAACGCATCAACTGATGAACAGCTGATCACTCTTGATAAAGTCAAACACTCAACAGACACGTTAAAACATGCAAGCCAAGAGCTTATGAACACAATTACGAAATTCACATTGTAATCCAAAAAAATCCCCAAAACATGATATGTTTTGGGGATTTTTTTATTTTAAGAGTCTACTATATGATGTATAGATATGGTAGTCTAGAAAATGAAGGAAAAATGATAAATTTTAACTAAAATCTAAACGAAACATCTGGGAGGAATGACCTTGAAAAAAACAATTGGTTTTATCGGTCTTGGAGTAATGGGAAAAAGCATGGCATCACATATTCTCAACGACGGCCATCCTGTATTGGTGTACACCCGGACAAAAGAAAAAGCAGATAGCATACTGCAAAAAGGCGCCGTATGGAAAGAAACGGTCAAAGATCTTTCAAAAGAAGCAGACGTTATCATTACAATGGTCGGCTATCCCAGTGATGTTGAAGAAGTGTATTTCGGAAGCAGCGGAATTATTGAAAACGCAAAAGAAGGCGCATATCTCATTGATATGACGACATCTAAACCTTCGCTTGCGAAGAAGATTGCTGAAGCGGCCAAAGAAAACGCATTGTTCGCTTTAGATGCCCCTGTTTCCGGCGGAGATATTGGTGCGCAAAACGGAACACTCGCCATTATGGTCGGAGGAGAAAAAGAAGCATTTGAAGCCTGTCTGCCGATTTTCTCTTTAATGGGAGAAAATATTCAGTATCAAGGACCGGCTGGAAGCGGCCAGCATACCAAGATGTGTAATCAGATTGCAATTGCAGCCGGTATGATCGGTGTCGCTGAAGCGATGGCATATGCCCAAAAATCTGGCTTGCAGCCTGAAAATGTCCTGAAAAGCATCACGACGGGCGCAGCCGGAAGCTGGTCACTGTCAAATCTTGCTCCCCGTATGCTGCAAGGCAACTTCGAGCCAGGTTTTTATGTGAAGCATTTTATAAAAGATATGGGAATTGCGCTAGAGGAAGCAGAATTAATGGGAGAAGAAATGCCAGGCTTGTCGCTTGCGAAATCTTTATATGACAAGCTTGCTGCACAAGGTGAAGAAAACAGCGGAACACAGAGTATATACAAGCTTTGGGTGAAATAAAAAAAGATTGCCTGTACGAAACAGGCAATCTTTTTTATTATTTTCCGATGAATTGCTGTGTCCAGATGCTTCCAGACTCAACGTAGCCTACACCGATGTGAGTAAAGTTAGGGTTTAGAATGTTTTTTCTGTGTCCTTCACTGTTCATCCAAGCTTTTACTACTTCTTCTGGTGTCTTTTGACCTTTAGCAATGTTTTCACCCGCTGTTTTGTAGCTGATACCGAAAGATTTCATCATGTCAAACGGTGACCCGTAAGTTGGGCTTTGGTGATCAAAGTAGTTCTTATCTTTCATATCCTGAGATTTTGCGCGTGCAGATTTGCTTAACGTTTCATCAATTTGAAGCGGTTTTAAGCCTTGTTTTTGTCTTTCTGCATTTGTAAGCTCAACAACTTTTTTCTCATATGCACTTACAGATGAAGGCGCAGATGTTGTTGTGTTTGTTTTTTCAGCGGCTGCAGGTGCTTTAGAAGCCGTGTTTTGTTCAGTTGCAGGTGCTTTTGAAGCAGTATTTTTTTCAGCAGCTGCTTTTTCTGTAGTTTTTTGTGCAGGTTTTGCCGTTTCTGTCTTTTGAACATCCTGAATGTTCATGTTAGATTGCTTCGCAGATTTTTGAAGAAGCTTCTCAAGATCTTTTTCGTTTGCAGCTTTTAATGTTTTAATATTTGTTTTAATATGCAGCTTTTTCACTACATCGTTAAGTGACATGTTTTGCACTGTGTTCCCCGTTTTTACCGTCACCACAGGCTGGCAGGAGAGTTCTTTCGCTGATGCTTGCTGTACGCCTCCGAATGTGATAAATCCAACCGCAGCGGCAGCAGATAAAATAAATGCTTTCTTCATTAGTTCGTAACCTCCTAGAGTTGTTGTTTGTTTCTACAAAAAAATCATAACATAGCTTTTTTGTCATAAAGAATCCATCAGTTTCCTTTGACAAAGAGAGATTGTCATTTTTGTAACCAACATGCGCTGAACCGCTGAGACGAAGCGAATCAGCGCATTTCATGAGTTTATCATACAGTTACATAGCTTCCTTTTTTTTGAATCGTTAGTTATATTTTAATGTGTTTTTATATTGACAGCTTTTTTTATCCCTTTTTGCTGTAACAACTGTTACAAAGGTGTTACAATTAATCTCAGTATATGTAAATATATTGAATGATTTGAGAGGGGTAACCAGAAGTGACTGAAATAGGACGTGAACCAAAGAAAAAGCGCAAAGGAAACCGGGCGATCAGAATGAACCTTTTTTTCCTTGCTGTCTTTGTTCTATTCACTGCGTTAATCTTTAAGCTTGGCGTTGTTCAAATTGTTGAAGGCGAACAGCATGAAGAAGACGCTGAAAAAGCAAATGCAAAAACAGCGTACTATCCCGCGCCGCGTGGAAAGATGTACGATAGAAACCAGAAAGTGGCTGTCGATAACCAGAGTGTGCCTGAAATTGTGTATGTTTCAACATCGAGCACAAAAACAGAAGACAAAATCAAAACAGCGAAACGTCTTGCTGCTTTAATCCATATTGATACCGAATTTTTGAAGGAAAGAGATTTACGTGATTACTGGATCGCGTCTCATCCGAAAAAAGCCGCCGCTCTGCTTAAGAAATCTGAAAGCAACCTAAAAGGGGCCCAGGCTTACAAGCTTCAAATTGAGCGTGTGCCGAATCAAGAGCTGAAAACTATTCAGCGAGATGATGAAGAAATGGAAATCGCTGCGATATATACAAGGTTTTCAAGCGGAAATGCTTATGAACCTCAAATCGTAAAGGCGATGAACCCAAATGAAAGCAACAGCAATGGAAAGAACGGAACGCTGCTTGATGAGAAGAAAAGCTCCACGCAACGGCCAAAAAACGACTTAACATATGATGAAATTTCAATTGTGTCTGAGCATTTAGAAGAGCTTCCGGGAATCGATATCGTAAACGATTGGACACGAAAATATCCTTACGACAAAACTCTCTATTCCGTTTTTGGGGGCGTCACGACACCTGATCAGGGGCTGCTGAGTGACCGGAAAGATTTCTACTTAACAAGAGGCTATGCGAATAATGACAGAGTGGGGAAAAGTTATTTAGAGTATCAATATGAAGACTACTTAAATTCCCATAAGGAAAAAGTACAATACGTAGAAGACAACAAAGGAAATGTCGTCAGCCAAAAAACCATTGATAAAGGCAGCAGAGGATACGATCTTCGGCTTTCTTTTGACATGGAGCTTCAGGCGGAAGTAGAGAAGATCATTGAAGAGGAAGTGAGAAATAGCCGCGCACGCGGAAATTATATGCTTGACAGAGCCTTTGTCGTGATGATGGATCCGAATAACGGCGATATTTTGTCGATGGCAGGAAAAAAGATTGATCTAGAAACAAACAAAATTCAGGATTATGCGATAGGGGCATTTACAACCCAATATGAAATGGGTTCAGCAGTAAAGGGTGCCACCGTACTTGCCGGCTATCAGGACGGAATTCCGCATTATAAATATTATGTCGATATGCCTCTCTATTTAGCGGGATATGGTAATAGACCAAAGAAATCCTACATGAACATGGGAACCATTAACGAATTAACTGCTTTGCAAAAAAGTTCAAACGTATATATGTTCAATGTCGCTATGCATATTGCCGGTGTAACATACAAGCCGCATGGACCTCTGCCTGCTGATCAGAAAGATTTAAACAAAATGAGAAATTACTACAGCCAATTTGGTCTGGGCGTAAAGACAGGTATTGATCTGCCGCAGGAATCAGCGGGAATGCAAACTACGCCTGATGCTGTAGGGGGATTAATACTAGACTTGGCAATCGGTCAATACGATACATACACACCGCTTCAAATGGCGCAGTACATCTCATCAATTGCCAATGGAGGCTACCGTGTCCAGCCAAGAATTGTTACAAGTATCCATGAGCCCGGCAATAAAGAGGGTCTCGGAAAAACAATTGAACAAAGAAAACCAAACATTCTCAATAAAATTAATAACACAGAAAGTGACATACAACAGGTAAAGACCGGAATGAAATTAGTTACCACATCAGGGACAGCTAAAAATACTTTTACAGAAGATGTATCAGGGAAAACGGGAACAGCGGAAACATTTTACTACGGCACGAATCGCAACTGGTGGGGGAAAAAAACATACAATCTGACTTTTGTCGGCTATTACCCGTCGAAAAATCCAAAAGTGGCCTTTAGTGTTGTTGTTCCATCAGTAGATGATGATGATAAGATCAATAAAATTATTGCCAAAAGAGCTATCCACGCTTACGCAGAGCTCGAAAAGAAACACAGTAAAAAATAAAAAAAGCAGGGTGCACAACTGAAGGGTTGTGTACCCTTTCTTTTATTCAAAAATTGACGTTCACCATAAGAATAGAAGGAGAATACTCATTTTCTAGCGAATCATACTAGGTAAAAGTCAATCTGTATAAGTTGAAACACGATGATCATGCAAAGGAGGGATTCTGTGGAACAGGATACGCATCATGTTAAACCATTTCAAACGAAAACCGATATTCATGCAGTCTTGGCTTCTAATGGACGCATCATTTATATATCTGCCAACTCTAAACTGCATTTGGGCTATCTCCAAGGAGAGATGATTGGATCATTCCTCAAAACGTTTCTGCATGAGGAAGACCAATTTTTAGTTGAAAGCTATTTTTATAATGAACATCATCTGATGCCGTGCACCTTTCGTTTTATTAAAAAAGATCACACGATTGTGTGGGTGGAGGCTGCGGTAGAAATCGTTACGACAAGAGCTGAGCGTACAGAACGGGAAATCATTTTGAAAATGAAGATTCTTGAAGAAGAAACAGGCCATCAGTCCCTAAACTGCGAAAAACATGAAATCGAACCTGCAAGCCCGGAATCGACTACATATATAACGGATGATTATGAACGGTTAGTTGAAAATCTCCCGAGTCCGCTATGCATCAGTGTCAAAGGCAAGATCGTCTATGTAAACAGCGCGATGCTTTCAATGCTGGGAGCCAAAAGCAAGGATGCTATTATTGGGAAATGGTCCTATGAATTTATTGAAGAAGAATATCATGATATCGTGAAAAACAGGATTATACGAATGCAAAAAGGAATGGAAGTCGGAATGATCGAACAGACGTGGAAAAGGCTTGATGGCACACCTGTTCATTTAGAAGTGAAAGCGTCCCCGACCGTCTACAAAAACCAGCAGGCTGAACTGCTGCTGCTGATCGACATCTCTTCAAGGAAAAAATTCCAAACCATCCTGCAAAAAAGCCGTGAACGATATCAGCTGCTGATTCAAAACTCAATCGATACCATTGCGGTGATTCATAATGGAAAATGGGTATTTATGAATGAGTCGGGAATTTCTCTGTTTGAAGCGGCTACGTATGAGGATTTAATTGGCAAAAACATATACGATCAGCTGCATCCTTGTGATCATGAGGATGTTAAAGAGAGAATCCAAAACATCGCCGAGCAAAAAACAGAATCAGAAATCGTCAAGCAATCCTGGTTCACCTTCCAGAACAGGGTCATCTATACGGAGATGGTCTGCATTCCGACGACCTTTTTTGGTGAAGCGGCCGTCCAAGTCATTCTTCGGGACATTTCTGAGAGAAAACAAACTGAAGAATTGATGCTGAAATCAGAAAAATTATCGATCGCAGGGCAGTTCGCCGCGGGAATCGCACATGAGATACGCAATCCGCTGACAGCGATTAAAGGATTTTTACAGCTCATGAAACCGACAATGGAAGGAAACGATCATTACTTTGATATTGTCTTTTCTGAACTCAGCCGCATTGAATTAATACTCAGTGAGCTGCTTATGCTGGCAAAACCCCAGCAAAATGCCGTTAAAGAATACTTGAACTTGAAAAAATTAATTGGTGAAGTCTCAGCCCTGTTAGAAACACAAGCAAATTTGAATGGCATTTTTATCAGAACCAGCTATGAAAAAGACAGTATTTATATAAACGGAGATCAAAACCAATTAAAGCAGGTATTCATTAATTTAATTAAAAATGCAGTTGAGTCAATGCCTGACGGGGGAACAGTAGACATTAACATAACTGAGGATGAACATTCTGTCCATGTCACTGTAAAAGATGAAGGGGAAGGCATTCCTGAAAAGGTGCTGAACCGCATTGGAGAACCATTTTTAACGACAAAAGAGAAAGGAACGGGGCTTGGACTGATGGTGACATTTAATATCATTGAAAATCATCAGGGAGTTATCCATGTGGACAGCCATCCAAAAAAAGGCACAGCGTTTAAAATTTCATTTCCAAAAAAATAAAACAACGGCTTAAACGCCGTTGTTTATCGTCTGCATTGATTCCCGCTTTTTTAATACAAATAATTCTAAACGATCCAAGCCTTCTCTTAGCGTGTCCAGTGAATATGCGAAAGACAGCCTCACATATCCTTCACCATACTTTGAGAACGAGCTGCCCGGCACGAGTGCCACACCAGCATCCTCCAAAAGAGCCATACTAAAATCAAAAGAAGACATTCCAAACGATTTAATAGAAGGGAAGATATAAAACGCGCCAGACGGTTTTACAACGTCAAGTCCCATCGACACGAGGCGGTCATACACATAATCGAGCCGTTTTTTGTACTGCTCTCTCATGATCAGGGCGTCGTCAAATCCGTTAGTCACAGCTTCAAGCGCTGCCTTTTGAGAAATGGAGGACGCACACGACACATTGTATTGATGAACCTTTAAAATATGTTTTGCTATGTCTTTTGGAGCGAATAAAAATCCGATTCTCCATCCCGTCATGCTGTGGGACTTTGACAAGCCGTTAATGACAATGGTTTGATCCCGCAAATGTGTTGCAATCGAATGGTGCGGTCTGTCATATGTTAATTCGCTGTATATTTCGTCTGACAATACGAAGACATTTCTGCCTTTTAGAAGAGCGGCGATGCTTTGTAGCTCTTCTTCGGATAATGTCACGCCGGTCGGATTCGACGGATAAGGAAGCACGACACACTTGGTGTTAGGAGTCAGAGCATCTTCAATCAGCCGGGCAGTAAGCTTAAAGCCGTGAGATGTAGTATCAACAATAACAGGCTTGGCGCCGCACAAATTGATGATAGGTTCATAGCCTGGATAAATCGGGCCTGGCATAATGACTTCATCACCGGGAGATAAAATCGTCCGGAATGCAGCATCAATGGCTTGGCTTGCGCCTGTTGTGATGATGATTTCAGATTCAGCATCATAGTTGAAATCCGCTTTTTTCTTCATATAAAGCTGCACAGCTTGTCTCAGTTCCAGGTAGCCGGCGTTCGGGGTATATGACGTCACGTTTTCATCAATGGCTTTTTTTGCGGCAGCTTTCACATGATGCGGCGTGAAAAAATCAGGCTGGCCGATTGTAAGTGAAATGACATCTTCATGTTGAGCTACAAGATTTGAGAATTTGCGTATTCCTGAAATTTCAATCTCTCTTGCTTTCGGATTCAGCAAATGTTCCATAATTCATCACCTTAACAAATATAATGAGTTTATCCTATTTTACCACTAGCTGATCATTTGTCACCTTTTTAGCCGATATATTTCGATTGTATGCGCCTTTTTTCTAAACATACCTTTCTTTTCAGAAAAAAAGAAGACAACCAGCGATTTGATTGTCTTTATTGTATCATGTTCTATTATTGTTTATATGTGCCAATTTCATTAATAACCATAATCAAAATGAAGGTCTTCGTGCCAAATCATATACGGGGGATGCTCTTCTTGAAGGTCAGCTGATTCTTTCTTCATATGCAGGTAAGTCTCTTCACTGATATCTTCTAAAACAGTCATTTCATTTTCTTTAAATATTACTAAGGTACCCATTATTTACACCCTTCTTTGGAAAAATCCTTGACTATTTTATCACTGTTAGTTGGAAAGTCAATGGTTATTAGGAAAAAAGTTTCTTTTTTAAAGAAGCGTAGCTTGTCTCTCCCAGAATTCGATTTTGAAGAGCCGTGCCATTCACTTTTTACAATTTACGCCGATATATACAGTACAATACTGAATGCGAATAGCGAGGGATTGAATTGTCGTTACAACAATACGAAATTTTATTGGATTCTGGTACAAATGAATTAGAAATTGTGAAGTTTGGCGTGGGCGATAATGCTTTCGGAATTAACGTCATGAAGGTAAGGGAAATTATTCAGCCGGTCGAGGTGACATCAGTGCCTCACTCCCATCAGCATGTAGAAGGAATGATTAAGCTGAGAGGAGAAATTCTCCCTGTAATCAGCCTCTTCTCATTTTTTGGAGTTGAGCCTGACGGATCAAAAGACGAGAAATATATCGTGACTGAATTCAATAAACGGAAAATTGTTTTTCATGTCGGCTCTGTTTCTCAAATTCACAGAGTATCCTGGGAAGCGATTGAAAAGCCGACATCGTTAAATCAAGGAATGGAGCGGCACCTTACCGGGATTATTAAGCTCGAAGAAGTGATGATCTTTTTGCCTGACTATGAAAAAATTATTTATGACATTGAATCAGACTCAGGTGTGGATACATACAACATGCATACCGAGGGCTTCGATGAAAGAAGAACTGATAAAAAGCTGATCATAGTAGAGGACTCACCGCTCTTGATGCGCCTCTTACAGGATGAATTAAAAGAAGCAGGGTACAACAATATTTCTTCGTTTGAGAACGGAAAAGAGGCATATGACTACATTATGAACCTTGCTGAGAATGAAACTGATTTATCAGAGCAGATTGATATGATCATCACTGATATTGAAATGCCAAAGATGGACGGACATAGGCTCACAAAGCTGCTGAAGGAAAATCCGAAAAGCTCAGATGTGCCGGTTATGATTTTCTCATCATTAATTACGGATGATTTGCGTCACCGCGGAGAAGTCGTTGGCGCAGATGAGCAAATCAGCAAGCCAGAGATTAGTGATTTGATTAAAAAAGTGGATACGTATGTCATCGAATAAATAAAAAACAGCCGGTGCCCGAAGTGGCACGGCTGTTTTTATTTTAAAAGTAACTCTCGCCAAGTTTTTTAAAGACAGGTTTATGATAAGCTGGCTGCTGGCGATTTGGCACAAGCGGCTTTTCTTTCATGCCGACGTATTCTTGCAATAGGTGTTTTGCTTTTGTTAAAGACATTTGAGCTTTAGGATTTCGGTACGATTGATTAAGTGTACCTAAATGCGGAAGATGTTCGAAGTCTTCTTTAGTTGGAGGCATGTGAAAATAGTAGTCTCCGATTGAGATAAGCACGTCCGATTGCTGTTGGCTGAACCTTGGATTTTTTGAAAAATGAAGCCCTATTTTCTTTCCTTTACCTTCTTTAACAAGCTTTTGCAAAGCCCGTTTTTTCAGCAGATATAGGTATTTAGGGTTGGGGGCGGTTTTTGCATGGCGGTTCACAGTGTAAACTGCTTTTGAAAGATTTTCTACGGTTGGCTGCAGATCTTTCGTATATGCATGGTCGTCCATTATTTCTCTCCTTTGCTCTTATCAAATTCTATATGATTAGATTATACTTTTTTAAAGTTGAAATGCAAATATTGAATGTAAAAATGCGCTTTTTTCTGAGAAAAAAAGCGCATTTATAACCTATATTATACAGATTTTGCTTTCTTTTTCGGCAGCTCTTGAAAAGCTTCCTGAACATTCACTTCCGCAGCCTGTGCACTGTACTTTGGCAGTGCAACAAAATAAAAAATAAAAACAAGCAGAATGATTACGGCCATACCGTAATAAAGATAATCAATATTTGAAACGAACTTAGGGAATAACAGCGCAACTAAGCCGAGTGTCAAAGACTGTGCAAACATCATAAAAGGGTCCTGCAAGCCGCTTACACGTCCCATCAGCTTTGGATGAACAATCTTTGGCATCCACCCACCGATTGCAATGTTAATCGGTCCGATGCACATTCCCAGGGTAAAAGCTGCCGCGTAATACACCCATAAAACATTCGTGTAGCCGAGGACGAAAATCAGCAAGCCGGCAACGAAAATCGGTATCGACATTAAAAAGTGCGGCTTCACTTTTTTAGAGATGACCGTGCCGATAACACTTCCAGCCAGCAGCCCAAACCCGAGTGCAATCGTAAATACAGATGTATGCCACTCATAACGGTCAGGCGCCAATCCGTATTTCATTGTAAACATCGGCAATACGGCGAATCCTCCATTGACAAATCCAAAAATAAAGAAACCGAAAATAAGAGATGCCAGCAGTTTGTTTTTTAAAATATAGAGAATGCCTTCTCTAAAATCATTTATTGAATCTTTAACAGAAGCTTTTCTCCAGCTGAATGCACCGTTTGGCTGTCGGGCTTCTTTCGGAATCCGGCAGCTGCGGATCAGCAGCCCGGAAATGATAAAGCTGACAAAATCAAGAATAATGGCGCCTTCAATACCGATTGTGTTGTACATGAAAGCGCCTATTCCGACTCCGAACACCATAAAAATACTAAAAAGCATCTGGTTAAGCCCCGCCGCTTTCGCATAGTGCTCCTTGGGCAGAATGGCTTGTACCAAACTGTTTTCTGCTGGAAAGAAAAACTTCGTCACAGCGCTTCTGATAAATAAAATACAGAAAACAAGAGGAATATTGCCGGTAAATAAAGTGAAAAAAAGAACGACAGTCAGGCCTGCTCTGATCCAATCACAGTTTTCCGCTACCTTTTTTCTGTCAAACCGGTCCGCGACGACTCCCACGATCAGAAATACAAATATGGTTGGAAGAGAATACATCAGCTCCGCCAAGGTCGTATATGAAGGCTGGCTGCTGAATCGGTCCAGCAAGAAAAAAGCAAATGCCATGTTGCCTACTGTCGTGCCCATTTGAGAAGCGAGTGCTGCGAAAAATAAACGAACAAAATTACGATTTTTAAATATATCCATAAAAACGCTCCTTACCCTAAAGGTCCCACTTTATCATATTATAAACCGCTTGTTTTTGAAACAAATAAGAAAACTTTACCGGTTAATGGTGACTCTTGTTCCGTTTGGCACAATTGAAGCGAGTTCTATTACATCTTTGTTATGCATGCGGATGCAGCCTTTAGAAACAGCCTTGCCAATTGAAGAAGGATTATTCGTTCCGTGTATTCCGTAGTGCTGCTTTGAAAGGCTTAGCCAATATGCGCCAAATGGGCCGCCGGGATTGCGCTGGCGGTTAATAATGTAAAACTCGCCAGTGGGCGTTTGCGTCAGTATTTTACCAACGGCGATGGGATAGGTTTTCATTACCCGATTATTTTGGAACAGCGTAAGCGTCTTCGCTCCGATTGAGACTGCAATATGATACGGAATTGTATTGGGGTCCGGCAGACCGGTTATGACAATGCGCTGTCCCACAATGATCCCTGCCTGCAGTGACGGATTAGCCTGGAGTAATGCAGCCGTGCTGATTCTGAAATCAGCCGCGATGCTGTTCAGTGTATCACCTTGCTTCACCTGGTACGTAAGCAGTTTCCTCATCCTTTCTTTTTTACATATAAGTATTGATGAGGAACCCATCCTGCTACATTAATTTTTGCTTTTTAAGGTAAAGACTGTGATTTCTGGCTTGGCTAGAAACCGCAAAGGCAGTCTGGTCATCCCGAGGCCGCGGTTTACGTAAATATGAGTGCTGCCTGCTTGATACATTCCTTCTGTATAGACCTTTCCATACGGAGGCGTAATAATCGGTCCGTAAAAAGGCAGCTGAATCTGGCCGCCGTGTGTATGGCCGGAAAGCTGAAGATTCACCGGATACCCTGTTGTTTTCAAGGCAGCATCAGGCTCATGGACAAGCAGAATGGAAAACAGCCTGTCGCTTAGCCGTGAAAGTGTGCCTTCATAATCTGGGTTTCCGAGCATTAAGTCATCAAGCGAAGCAATCTCGATTTCGCTGCCATCTGCGAGCGACAATGTTTGATAGCCATTACGGTACACCGTAAAACCGCCGGCCGTCATCAGACTTTTGTAAACGGCAGTTCCATAGCCTCCATGATCATGATTGCCGTATATACAAAGCTTGCCAAAGGGAGCATTCAGTTTTCTTAATAATGGAATGACTGCCTGGTGGTCTTGATACGTATCAGGATCATCGATAATATCACCGGTAAAAACAATCAGATCAGGTGTAAATTCATTAATTGTCATGATGACAGTTTTAAAATCTTCAAGAGTAAAATAATCACTCAAGTGTGTATCACTAAACTGCACGATTTTAAACCCGTCAAATCCGTGCGGAATGAGAGAGCTTTTGATTGTGTGTTCGGTTGTCTCGATCATATGCGGCTCCAGATATCTGGCATAGCCGTATCCGCCGCCGGCCGCTATAGCACCGGCAGCAAGAGCCCCAAACGTTCCTTTTAGAAATTGCCTTCTGGACATCTTTTTCATTTCAAACCAACCTTTAATAGAGTTTTTCTATTATATCATCTGTATCTTGAAAAAATCTCATGTCAGCATGTACTGACATAAGCAGGCATATAATGATAGAATAATATTGAATGAATACTCATTCATAGGAGGGGGAAATATGGGAAAAAAAGCGGTTGTCATTACCGGCGGGTCAAGCGGCATGGGAAAAGCAATGGCAAAAAAACAGGCTGAAACAGGCTGGTACGTCATGGTGACAGGGAGGAACCAGGAAGCACTTGAGGAAACAAAAAGAGAAATTGAGACCTTTGAGGGGCAGGTTGCCTGTTTTCAAATGGATGTCCGTTCAGATTCCGCCGCTTCAGACATGATTTCAGAAACGATAAAAGCCTTTGGGCGGCTCGATGCGCTGATTAACAACGCGGCCGGAAATTTTATTTGCCCGGCAGAAAAACTGACGCCTAATGGATGGAAAGCCGTTATTGAGATTGTTTTAAACGGCACATTCTTTTGCAGCCAAGCCGCGGCAAAGCATTGGATCGAGCAGCAGCAGAAGGGCGTCATCTTAAATATGGCTGCGACATACGCTTGGGGAGCGGGCGCAGGAGTCGTTCATTCCGCTGCAGCCAAAGCAGGGGTATTGTCACTGACAAGAACGCTGGCCGTTGAGTGGGGAAGCCAATATGGAATCCGCACAAATGCGATCGCCCCCGGCCCGATTGAACGAACAGGAGGCGCGGAGAAGCTTTTTGAATCGGAAAAAGCGAAGGCCCGCACAATGAACAGCGTCCCTCTCGGCCGGCTGGGCACACCGGAGGAAATCGCCGCTTTGGCAGCATTTTTACTTTCTGACGAAGCATCCTATATAAACGGGGATTGTATCACAATGGATGGGGGGCAATGGCTGAATCCTTATCCGTTTTAAAGAATACTAATCTTTGGATTCAATGTGGTATAATCAGACAAAGATAGAGAAGCAGGTGATAACATGTTGGATCCACTTGATATTTTAACGAACATTGATGATGTCCTTCCATATTACCAGGCGATTTTCAGTGCTGAGGAACAGAAAATTGTCGGATATGAGGTGCTTGGACGTATTTTGGCAGATTCAGAAATTCAAAGCCTCGGACCCTTCTTTTTAGACGCGGGGATACCCGAAGAATATAAACTAGAGGTTGATAACAGAATTATCCGCCAGGCTCTTGACCGTTTTTTAGAGGCCGATTCTGATCTGCTGATTTTTATGAATCAGGATGCCAATCTGCTGATGCTTGATCATGGCGAAAGCTTTCTGGAGCTTCTAAAAGAATATGAAGCAAAAGGAATCGAACTCCATCGGTTTGTGCTTGAAATTACGGAGCACACTTTTGAAGGGGATATTGAGCAGCTCTACCATATGCTTGCCTACTATCGTACATACGGAATAAAAATTGCAGTTGATAACATCGGAAAAGAAAGCAGCAACTTGGACAGAATCGCACTGCTCTCGCCAGATCTGTTAAAAATCGATTTGCAGGCGCTGAAAGTGTCACAGCCGTCACCGTCATACGAGCATGTGCTACACAGCATATCTTTATTGGCGAGAAAAATCGGGGCGGCCTTGCTGTATGAAGACATCGAGGCAAACTTCCAGCTTCAGTACGCTTGGAGAAACGGTGGCCGCTATTTTCAAGGCTATTACTTGGTGTCTCCGTCTGAAACGTTTCTAGAGAGAGATGTATTGAAACACAGGCTTAAAACTGAATTTCACCAATTTATCACACATGAGAAAAAGAAGCTTGAAACCGTCTATGAGCACTCTGAACAGTTTTACAAACGAGTCCATCAGGCTGTGACATCTTTGAGAAAAAACAGTCTGTCTTCTGATGATGACTTTATTAAAAAGCTGGCGGAAGAGCTGACAGATTGCAGCTTTAGAATTTACATGTGTGATGAGGAAGGCGATCAGCTGACGGGAAATGTGTTTAAACAAGATGGGGAATGGATTTACCAGCCGGAATACGCGGAAAAGAATTGGAGCTGGCGCCCTTATTTTCTGGAGAACATTATGAGAATGAGAAATCTCAGAAAAGGATTTTTCAGTGATTTGTACAGTGATTTGGAAACAGGTGAAATGATCAGAACGTTTTCGTATCCGATGGAGGACCAAATGTATTTATTTATAGACTTGCCTTATTCTTATTTATATGAGCAGGATGGACTGATTTAAGCGGCTGAAAGGCCGTTTTTTTTATGAATTGAAAAAAATATCAAAAAACATTTGACATTGATACTGAGAATCATTATCATTTAATTATAGAGAGAAGCTACTCTCTGTTCCCCAACCCCTCTATCAGATCAAGATCCGAAAAAACTTGGCGCTACCCCCGCCAAGTTTTTTTATTTGCCAAAGCATAAGACAATCCAATGAAACCATAAACCTTTTAATGGAAAATGTTGAACGCTGGGAGGAACATAAATGTTCTTTCAGCACCAGAACCCCCTGGTTTAATGCGGCAGCGGGGTGCAAGTGCTGTTAGACGGCAAATGCGGTGTGGTGTCCATTACATATTTCCGAAGCAACAAATCGTTTTACGGTCTCGTATCCAGTATGGCTGCTGAGGAGTATGGCATGTGGAGTTTCACCAGAAATCTTAAAAAGAAGTTATTGATGAAAGTGCAAAAAGGCTTCTTAATGCTGCAGCCCTATTAAAAAAATCGTAATTGTGTGCATGACTTTCAAAAAAAGCTTTAAACTAAAGAAAAATCGTTTTTTCACTTTTTTTCTTTTCTTAAATTCAGCAGTGAAAATGCCATCCTGTCCGACTTTATGGTATGATGCTCAATAGAACTTGTATTATAATAAATACTTGTTGATTTGAAGTTGCTTTTTGAAAGGAGTCTTTTTTTAGAATGTCACAATTAATGGGTATCATCACACGGCTGCAAAGTCTGCAAGAAACGGCGGAAGCGGCTAACGAGCCAATGCAGCGTTATTTCGAAGTAAATGGTGAGAAAATATGCAGTGTTAAATATTTCGAAAAAAATCAAACGTTTGAACTGACGGTTTTCCAAAAAGGTGAAAAACCTAACACATATCCGTTTGATAATATCGACATGGTTTCCATCGAAATCTTTGAACTTCTTCAGTAAGATTCCTGAAATGTGGGGAACAAGCTTCCGCTTCTGCAAAAAGTAATCGAAATAAACGATAAGGAACATACTTGTTTCATGGTTGTAAATCCTTGAAAAGGAGTGTCGTTATGGCTGATTCTTTTCTGTTTTATAATCTTTCAGAAGCACAGATGACCTTTCAAGACGTAATGGAACGGCTTAAAGCCTTTGTTCGAAAGGATCCCCGTTCTTCCTATGTGTTATCGATCGGTACCGATTCACAGGTCTACCGCGATTACACAAAGTTTATTACCGCATTGCATTTGCATCGTACAGGCAAGGGAGCTTGGGGCTGTTTGAAAAATCATACAGTCGACAGACCCATACATAGCCTTCGGGAGAAGATTTCGTTAGAAACGGCGTACAGCCAAGAAACGGCCGCTCATATTCTTGATGGACACTTAATGGATATTACCGATCTGCTCCTGCCTTTTACCGGTGAGGGGGCGGATCTTACCTTTGAAGTTCACTTGGATATTGGGAAAAAAGGGCTGACAAAAGATCTGATTCAAGAAATGACAGGACGCATCACTTCCATGGGGATTGAGGCGAAAATAAAACCAGATTCATACACTGCCTTCAGCTATGCAAATCGTTTCACAAAATAATTCCGGCTGAAAAGCCAAGGGAAATGTCGAATTATGCGGTTGACGTTTGTTTTCTGATTACTTATTCTAGCGGTAGAGCTGAAAGTAAGTTGTCTTGCTTTCAGAGGTATTCAGTATAAAACAGGGGGCCTGATTGCGAATGAGTCTTATCGGTGAACGATTTACAGAAGAAGAACAAAAACTTCTGCTGAATATCCTGATCAACCATGAATATGCCATCGAGCTATTAAGCAGTGAGATCAACGATATAGAGACAGGAACCAAAAACGTTGACGGAACCACCTACAAAAAACTTGTAACGCTTTACGACCGATTTCGATTTGAAAATTAATGGAACACCCTATAATTGATACTCACACAAAGAGTATCTTTTTTATTGAAAGGAAACTTTTCGACAAATACTGATAAAGTTTATATTATTGTAATATAGGGAATGTAATGTTGATGAAAATGAAAAGGGGTCGAAAACATGATAAGCTTACAATCAGACCAGCTTCTTGAGGCAACAGTCGGACAATTTATGATTGAGGCGGACAAAGTAGCGCACGTTCAAGTCGGCAACAACCTTGAGCACGCATTATTGGTGCTGACAAAAACCGGTTACACAGCCATCCCGGTTCTTGATCCTTCCTATCGTTTACATGGTTTGATCGGCACAAATATGATCATGAACAGCATTTTCGGGCTTGAACGAATTGAGTTTGAAAAGCTTGACCAAATTACTGTTCAGGAAGTCATGCTGACCGATATTCCGCGCCTTCATATAAATGATCCGATTATGAAAGGATTTGGCATGGTCATTAATAACGGTTTTGTCTGTGTTGAAAATGATGAGCAAGTGTTTGAAGGGATTTTTACAAGAAGAGTGGTTTTAAAGGAATTGAATAAGCATATACGCTCATTGAATAAGTAGGCTTTACGGCCTATTTTTATTATATTGGCAGAGCAACAAAGAAAGCGCATACATAATTTAAACTAGATTAGGGCTTGAACCAGAAACGAAGAATTTATTAGAATGGGAGATAAGAAAAACTTATTGATTATAAAAAGGAGGACGACATGCAGCTTCAAGAGCTTCATATGCTCGTAGTTTTAGCTGAGGAGTTAAATATGAGAAAGGCGGCGGAACGGCTTTTTGTATCTCAGCCGGCTTTATCTCAGCGATTACAAACAATTGAAAAGGCGTGGGGCACAAAAATCTTTTTAAGATCCCAAAAAGGGTTAACGGTAACGCCGGCCGGTGAGAAAATCATTCAGTTTGCGAATGATGTAACGTTAGAGCAAGAAAGAATAAGAGAAAATATTGATGAGCTTGAAGGTGAGATTCACGGCACATTGAAGCTTGCCGTCGCCTCTATAATCGGTCAGCATTGGCTCCCAAAAGTCCTGAAGACGTATGTGGAAAAGTATCCGAATGCAAAGGTCTCTCTCATTACCGGCTGGAGCAGCGAAATGCTGAAAAGCTTATATGAAGATCAGGTTCATATCGGAATTATAAGAGGAAATCCTGAATGGAAGGGCCGTAAAGACTACTTAATGACAGATCATCTGTATTTAGTGGACACTGAAATTTCCTGCATCGAAGATATCGCCCATACAGAACGGCCGTTTATCCAGTTTAAAAGCGACAGCACTTATTTTCAGGAAATTCAGCACTGGTGGCATCAAAAATTTAAAACGTCGCCAAAACAGACGATATTGGTTGATCAGATTGAAACGTGCAAACAGATGGCGCTGCACGGAATCGGTTATGCCATTTTGCCGTCTGTTACTCTTCAGAATGAAGATAAAGTCAATAAAATGCCTTTATTAGACACGAAAGAGCATCCGATTGGAAGGGATACATGGCTATTAGGCTATGAACCTGCCTTTGAGCTGAAGCAAGTTCAAGCTTTTGTTCAAGTGATAAAGGATATGCTTGATCAGGAAAATCCATTTTAAAGACAGCGATATGCTGTCTTTTTTTATTTATGTATTGACAATGAAAATCATTATCATTTAAAGTGATACATATGATATTGAAAATCATTATCAATTGATGAGGTGATAACATGGCTAAAGCCTTGATTACATATGCCAGCATGTCAGGAAATACAGAAGACATTGCTGTGATTATAAGAGATACACTTCAAGAAAATGAGTTGGACATTGACTGTATCGAGATAGATGATGTAGATGTAACTGCTTTGACATCCTACGATTATGTGCTGATTGGCTCCTATACATGGGGCGATGGCGATTTGCCTTACGAAGCGGAAGATTTTTTTGAAGAGGTCAAACAGCTTCAGCTTAATGGCTTAAAAACAGCCTGCTTCGGCTCTGGAGATTATTCATATCCAAAGTTTTGTGAAGCGGTCAATTTGTTCAGTTCCATGCTGCAAGAGGCGGGAGCCGCTGTTTACCAGGAAACATTGAAAATCGAACTTGCACCTGAAACAGATGAAGATGTGGAAAGCTGCCGGGCGTTTGCGAAAGGTTTTCTTGCTTGGGCTGATTATATGAATAAGGAAAAAAGCCATGTTTCATAAAGGAGCGACTGCTGTCACGGCATCTGCATTTTCTGGTTATTTTGTGGCGGTACAAAGAGAAGGCATTTTTCATTATTCCTTGGAGCAGGGCTGGAGAAAGCTTTTTCGTTTGAAAAGCAAAATACATTGCATCAGCTACATAGGGCCTTACTTATTTGGCGTTGGTGAAAAGGGAACGGTCATTCGTTCGTCTGACGAAGGGAAAACCTGGACGATGTCGAGCTTTCCGACAAATGCAACAGTGTGGGCGATTACCGGCCGAAACGACGGGTTTGTCTGCGCCCATGGCAAGCATTGCATTTATGTATCGGATGATTTCGGGGTTTCATGGCGCGTAGCCAAACCTTTTGCGGAATTTGATCACCCGCCTGTTATCCGTTCGTTGTGCCTGCATGGAGACAGTCTTTTCATCGGCACGCAAATACATGAATATTTTGGAGGCATTTGGGCTTACGACTTTACACGTGATACTGTCCAAATCGTTAAGAAAGAGGAAAACCGGATGACGGCATCCATGCTCGTGTTTAAAGAAAATTGGCTGGTGGCGGCGATGGGTTCTGTGAAAGGAAAGCACGGTGCTGTCACTGTACGGAATATTTTGACTGATGAAGAATTCACCATACAATCTAGCATGATCAGAAAAGAAGAATCATTTCTTGATATATCAGAGGATGATGGGATTATATATGTCACAGCAACACAAGATGAAAATGGGTATTCGAGAATTTACCAGGCCGATCTCGAAGCCCGGGCGTTAAAATGGTTCGATACCATTAAGGGGCATGGATGGAGAGTAGCCAATCAGAAAGAGAATTTCTTTTGTGCAGGCTTGTATGAATGTAAATTTGTCCAGCCGTATGAAGTTTCTGCAATGATCCATTAGAGGAGGAATAAGGAATTGGGGAAGATTTTGCTCGTTTATGCAACAATGTCAGGCAACACTGAAGCAATGGCAGATTTGATTGAGAAAGGGCTTCAGGAGGCGGAAGCGGAAGCAGACCGTTTCGAAGCGATGGATATTGATGATGCACAGCTGTTTAACGAATATGATCATATTATTATGGGAACCTATACGTGGGGAGACGGAGATCTGCCCGATGAATTTTTAGACCTTGCTGAAGATATGGATGAAATTGATTTTTCCGGGAAAACATGCGCCGTATTCGGTTCCGGTGATACAGCATATGAATTTTTCTGCGGAGCAGTTGATACACTCGAAGCAAAAATAAAAGAACGCGGAGGCGACATTGTGCTGCCTTCAGTAAAAATTGAAAATAATCCAGAAGGTGAAGAAGAGGAAGAATTAATGGAGTTCGGGAGACAATTCGCAAAGAAAAGCGGATGCGCTGTCTGATCACCCAATGGGAACTGCTAAAGCTGCTGTTCCTTTTTTTCTTGTCTTTGTATCTTTCCTTTGATACAGTAATGAGGTAGAAAATCAGGAGGAGGACTTTACATATGAAAATGATGGACGCAAATGAAATTATTTCATTTATTCAAAATAGTACAAAATCTACACCTGTGAAAGTTTACGTGAAAGGTGAGCTCGAAGGAATCAATTTCGGCGAATCTGCGAAAGCTTTTATCAACGGAAACTCTGGAGTCGTTTTCGGCGAATGGAGCGAAATCCAAACAGCAATTGAAGAAAATCAAAGCAAAATCGAAGATTATGTGGTTGAAAATGACCGCCGTAATTCTGCGATCCCAATGCTTGACCTTAAAAATAT
Source organism: Bacillus cabrialesii (assembly GCF_004124315.2). Lineage (GTDB taxonomy): Bacteria > Bacillota > Bacilli > Bacillales > Bacillaceae > Bacillus > Bacillus cabrialesii. The sequence goes on from NZ_CP096889.1 coordinate 1,516,730, forward strand.
TAAAGCGCGTATCGAGCCGGGCGCGATCATCCGCGACCAAGTTGAAATCGGTGATAACGCAGTCATCATGATGGGTGCTTCTATCAATATCGGTTCAGTCATCGGCGAAGGCACAATGATTGATATGAACGTTGTCCTTGGCGGACGAGCTACTGTAGGTAAAAACTGCCATATCGGTGCGGGTTCCGTACTTGCGGGCGTTATTGAGCCGCCATCCGCTAAACCGGTTGTCATTGAAGACGACGTTGTAATCGGCGCTAATGCTGTTGTGCTTGAAGGTGTAACAGTAGGTAAAGGAGCCGTTGTTGCTGCGGGCGCGATCGTAGTAAACGATGTTGAGCCATACACTGTCGTTGCAGGAACACCTGCTAAAAAAATCAAAGACATTGATGAGAAAACAAAAGGCAAAACCGAAATCAAGCAGGAATTACGCCAGCTGTAAGGAATGGTTTGATAAAAAAGGCGTGGATGATATATCCACGCCTTATTCGTATAGGCAGGAGGAATGAAGATGAAGAAAGAGGAGCTCATCGCAATCCGCAGAGATTTGCACCGTATACCGGAGCTTGGATTTCAGGAGTTCAAAACCCAGCAGTATTTATTAAATGTCTTGAAACAATATCCGCAAGACAGAATTGAAATTGAGAAATGGCGAACAGGGCTTTTTGTAAAGGTGAACGGGACGGCACCGGAAAAAATGCTGGCATACAGAGCTGATATCGACGCGCTTTCTATTGAAGAGCAAACCGGTCTTCCATTCGCTTCAGAGCATCACGGCAACATGCACGCCTGCGGACACGATTTGCATATGACGATTGCACTCGGCATTATTGACCATTTTGTCAACCATCCGGTCAAACATGATTTGCTCTTTCTGTTTCAGCCGGCAGAGGAAGGACCTGGCGGTGCGGAACCAATGCTTGAGAGCGATGTATTAAAAAAGTGGCAGCCTGATTTGATCACTGCGCTGCATATTGCTCCAGAGCTGCCGGTAGGCACCATCGCGACAAAAAGCGGTCTTCTTTTTGCGAATACATCAGAGCTTGTCATCGATCTGGAAGGGAAAGGGGGGCATGCGGCCTATCCGCATTTGGCCGAGGATATGGTTGTAGCAGCAAGCACACTTGTCACCCAGCTGCAAACAATTATTTCAAGAAATACTGATCCTCTGGACAGCGCCGTTATAACAGTCGGTACAATTACAGGAGGCTCAGCGCAAAATATCATTGCGGAAACGGCCCATCTTGAAGGGACGATCCGTACGCTTTCTGAAGAATCGATGAAGAAGGTAAAGGAACGGATTGAAGATCTAGTGAAAGGAATCGAAATCGGGTTCCGCTGCAAAGGAAAGGTGACTTATCCCTCTGTGTATCACCAAGTTTACAATACAAGCGGATTGACAGAAGAATTTATGTCTTTTGTTGCTGAACATCAACTGGCGACAGTAATTGAAGCAAAAGAAGCAATGACCGGAGAGGATTTTGGCTACATGCTGAAAAAATATCCTGGCTTCATGTTCTGGCTCGGCGCTGATTCTGAACACGGGCTTCATCACGCTAAGCTGAATCCCGATGAAAATGCGATAGAAACAGCGGTTAATGTCATGACAGGTTATTTTTCTGTTTATGCCAATTAAGTACAAATGAAAGAATAAAATTCCATGAAATGAGCACTCTAGTAAACGGAGGTGTTCAATAATGGCTAAAAAAATTGGAATTGAACAATCGTTATCAGATGTAGAAGCTGCATTAAAAGAAAAAGGATATGACGTTGTAATGATGAAAAGCCCTTCCGATGCAAAAGGCTGTGACTGCTGTGTAGTAACGGGTCTTGATAATAATGTGCAAGGGATAGCTGATACGGTAACTCAAGCACCTGTCATTACAGCTTCCGGAATGACTGCTGAAGAAATTTGCAGCGAAGTTGAAAGCAGAATTCAGTAAATGAAAAACCGAAGCAAAACGCTTCGGTTCTTTTATTTATTCTGTTTCTTTCGGAAAAGCTCGGTCAAGCGCGGTTTTTATTTCCTTTCTAAGCACTCGCTCCACTCGCCACTGTTCCATATTTTCTGTTTTGGCGATGACTCTGATCACAATTTCAGAAGTCCCCAGTTCTTGAATCCCAATGACATTAGGGCCTTCTTTTATTTGAGGGAGAGCGGCTGCCGTTTCATCACATACTTGCTGTAAAATGTGAATCATTTCATCAATGTTTCTTTCAGCCGGCACTTTAATGTCAACAAGTGCCTGCATTGTTCCCCGGGAATGATTGCTCACGTTTGTAATGTTTCTGTTGGGGATGTAATGCAGTGTCCCATCGAAGCTGCGGATTTGAGTTGTTCTTAAACCAACCTGCTCAACAATTCCGTCAAAGGTGGAAACGGTAATATAATCTCCCACATCCAATTGTTTTTCAAGCAAAATAAAAAAACCTGTCACGATGTCGCTGACAAGCCCTTGGGCGCCAAATCCGACAGCCAGTCCGACGATTCCTGCTCCCGCTAAAAGAGCGCTTGGATCGTAATGAAACAAATCCAGAATCATGACGAAGAATATAAAAATTAATATGTAAGCAAATATATTAAGAGTCAGGCTTCGGAGCGTATGTGCACGTCCGATAGACAAGCTGTTTTGCTCCTCGAATTTTGCAAACAGATGTTTAATGATTTTCATGCCTAATGATCGAACAATAAAATAGAGCAATATCATAATGATGAGTTTAATGAGCAGAACACCGGCATTTGTAATCAGTCCCGCCCAATCGTATTGTTTAATAAAATCCATGTTGGAGCCCCTTTTCTGAATTGATTGCTGCACATTGGGATTAGTTACCCTATACATGAACATGTTAAACGTTTTAATCGAAAATGTCGAAGCCAAAGACATACATGATTTGTTAAAAATTGACTCGGAAAATCCGCTACTATATAATGGGCATTGTGATGTTATTAACGAAATATGGGTAGACATCCTTTATTTTCATGTGAATTCGGCTTTTAAGCCAAACTATAAATTGGAGGGATACATATGCCAGAACGTATGGTAGGTAAACAAGCTCCTCGTTTTGAAATGGAAGCAGTCCTTGCAAGTAAAGAATTTGGCAAAGTAAGTCTTGAGGAAAACATGAAAAGTGATAAATGGACAGTGCTGTTTTTCTATCCAATGGACTTCACTTTTGTTTGTCCGACGGAAATCACAGCAATGTCTGACCGCTATGACGAATTCGAAGATCTTGATGCTGAAGTCATCGGGGTTTCAACTGATACAATCCATACTCATTTGGCGTGGATTAATACAGACCGCAAAGAAAACGGCCTTGGCCAGCTGAAATATCCGCTTGCTGCTGATACAAACCACGAGGTATCCCGTGAATATGGTGTTTTAATCGAAGAAGAAGGTGTGGCCCTGCGCGGATTGTTTATTATTAATCCTGAAGGCGAGCTCCAATATCAAACTGTTTTCCATAACAACATTGGCCGTGACGTTGATGAAACGCTTCGTGTTCTTCAAGCGCTTCAAACTGGGGGACTCTGCCCGGCCAACTGGAAACCAGGCCAAAAAACACTTTAATCTTTCTAAGAACGAAAAAGGGTCTGACATTATCGTTAGGCCTTTCTGTTTAATAGGAGGGAAAAGCAATGAAATTACGTCAGCCGATGCCTGAATTGACTGGGGAAACAGCCTGGTTCAACGGTGAAGTTACGAGAGAGCAATTGATCGGGGAAAAACCGACACTTATTCATTTCTGGTCCATCAGCTGCCATCTGTGCAAAGAAGCGATGCCGCAAGTGAATGAATTTCGAGATAAATATCAAGATAAACTGAACGTTGTAGCTGTGCATATGCCTCGTTCCGAAGATGATCTTGACCTCGGCAAAATTAAAGAGATAGCTGCTGAACATGACATCACTCAGCCGATTTTTGTCGACAATGATCATGCTTTAACCGATGCATTTGAAAATGAATATGTGCCTGCATATTATGTGTTTGATCAAACAGGACAGCTCCGTCACTTCCAAGCTGGCGGGAGCGGTATGAAAATGCTTGAAAAACGTGTGAATCGCGTTCTGGGTGAAACAGAACAGGCATCTGAATAGTTCTTCATCAAAACCTGATTTCATCAGGTTTTTTTATTTGTTTAAGAAGATAATCAAAGAAGTAAGAAGCTTATTTTTCCAAATTTGGGCATGAGAAATGATGGCTTGTTTGAGGGATACGCTAAAAAAACAGCTAATTTTTGATGTTTTTCCTCAATTTTAGATAAATTTCATAGCCCATAACTCGAAAATTGTAGATATTACACTAAATTTCAATAAAAAAGTAAGCAAAATATATATTTTCAACATTATACCAAATGAACTCGGAAGACCCTTGATCCCTTGAGAATAAAGGATTCTTTTGAAAAATAAAACTTTTTCAGAAAATAAGGAATTTTTCATAGAGTAAATATAATAGTAAAATGCTAAAATAATAGTTGATAAAATTACTTTTGTAATCTAATATCTTAATTAAAGATGTTAATTTTGATAGGGGGTACATTGAGGAATGTTTAATGAAAGAGAAGCTTTGCGCTTGCGGTTAGAACAGTTAAATGAAGCTGAAGTGAAAGTCATTCGTGAATATCAAATTGAACGTGATAAAATATACGCAAAATTAAGAGAGCTGGACAGAAATGGAAGCCCTTCCGAGATCAAAAAGGATTTCCGTTCTGAAAAAAAACCAGACTCTCTGCCGGTTCTCGCTGAGCTAGCGGCTCAGGAAATCAGAAGCTATCAGCCGCAATCACAGCAGCAGTCTGTTCAGCCTCAGCTTCAATCTATTTCCTCTCTTCCTGCCGGTATACCAGACGGAACAACGCGAAGAAGAAGAGGAACGGCAAGACCGGGGTCAAAAGCAGCTAAGCTGCGTGAAGCTGCCATTAAAACATTAAAACGCCACAACGCGGCGATTAAGAGCTCCGAGCTTCAAAAGGAGATTGAAAAAGAAAGCGGTCTTGAAATTCCTAATATGACAACGTTTATGCAAAGCTTAATTAAAATGTATCCGGAAGTGAAAAAGCCGTATCGCGGCCAGTACATTTTAGAAGGCGAAATTGAATCTGTAGAATCAGCTGAATCTGCAAATGAATAAATACACAGAAAAACTGCTTGGCATGGCTCAAGCAGTTTTTTTATTGAGGTTTTTTCTGTGAAGCTTTGTTTTCTTTTTCAAGGTTAAGCTTATACACCCACTTTTGATAAGGCTTTTCTACCGCGGCTCTGCTTTTCAGCTCTTCGATTGTATGGCTCATGGCCTGGTCTGATGATTGGGCGCTGGCAAGCTGTTTTTGAAGCACATGTATCTGTTTTGTGACATCTTCAAGTATGGTTTCTACATGATTTGGCTGCGTGTAGACCGCTGGAGCTTCTTCTTCCGTTTTTTCTTTTTGTTTCGTGCCGCCATCAATATCGGCAAAATGAGAAGCAATCCAGGTATCGCTTTCATCAAGCTGCCGTTTATACGATATAATAGTTTCGTGAAATAATTTTTCTTTCGTTTTTTCTATTTCGAGCAGCCTTTCTTTCGTTTCTATGATTCGGTCTTTCATATGATCAACTTCTATTTTGATATGTTTTAGCTGATATTCTTTTTCTACCATTTGCTCTTTTAGACGGCCGTTTTCGGCTTTTATTAAGTCGTTTTGCTGTTTTGCCTGAAGCAGTGCGTTCTGTTCCTGCTCAATAGAGGCCTGAAGATGGCTGATTCGTTGATGCAGATGTTTATTTTCTTCTTCAATTTTAATTTTAGCGATATGAAGTTTATGTTTTTCTTGGATTTCGGCTTTTCGTTTGTAGGTTTCAGCAGAAAGAAGCTCCTGCAAAGCAACGATTTTATCAAGCAGTTCAGCTCTTATTTGATGCAGGGTATGGCTGGTATGGGAGGCGTGTTTTTCTTTCGTTGACATGTTTGTTAATTCGGCAGACAGCTGCTGGAGTTTTTCTTTCATATCGTTATTTTCTTTGAGCAGTTTGTTATTTTTCTGATGGAAGTAGCTTGCTTCAAGTTCGGCAATCAGCTTATGACACCTTGAAAGCTCTGACTTTAAATAAAGGTTCTCCTGAGACACGTCATGGAAAAAAGGACCTGATCTTTTCATTCGAACCATCTCCCTCATGATGTTAACACTACAATATGCAAATACTGAACAGCTATTCCTCTTTAATAAACAGACAAGCAGTGGCGTGGAGACTTTGCTTTTGCTATGCTTTTAACAAACTAGAGGTGAGATGACATGGAGCATATAAACGTATTGCTGGCTGGAGGAGCCTCACGGCGCTTCGGAGAGCCGAAGGCGTTTGTGAAATGGAAGGGCCAGATGTTTTACGAATGGGCCAAAAAGGCGCTTGGAGAACAGACGGTTATCATCAGCCGCCCTGAGTTTATTGATAGATTTCAAGAAAACGGTGAAAATGAAGTATATCAAGATGCTGAGCCTTTTCAAGGCATGGGGCCATTGGCTGGTATATATACCGCTTTTAAAAAGACAGACGGTGATCTTTATACTGTTCTTTCTTGTGACACTCCGCTGATACAAAGAAGGACGATGGTGGAGCTCGAGCGTTTGATGACTGCCGCTACAGACGCGGTCGTCCCGATTTCAGAGGGGCGGGAGCAGCCATTGATTGCAATGTACCATAAACGAATTATGCCTATCCTGTATGATCAGCTATCTAAGAAGAGATTAAGAATATCGGATTTGTTAGACCGAATTTCGGTTTGTTACGTACAGGCTGAAGAGATTGGGGCAGATCCGGCGGAGTTCATCAACATCAATACACGTGATGATTTTAGGTGTTTGGAAGAAAAAACGCACTCCTTCAGGCGGGACTGACGGGGCAAAAACATGTTAAGATGGCATAAAAGATAAGGAGAACGAATTTGATGGAGGAGCGTTATTCACGGCAAATCAGATTTAAGCAAATAGGGGAAGAGGGCCAGAAAAGACTGGCAGACAGCCATGTTCTGGTTGTCGGAGCGGGAGCGCTTGGCACTGCAGGAGCTGAAGGACTTGCGAGAGCCGGAGTCGGCACCATTACCATTATTGACCGTGACTATGTGGAGTGGAGTAATCTGCAAAGGCAGCAGCTTTATACAGAAAGCGATGCCAAGCTCCGCATGCCGAAAGCTATGGCTGCCAAAGAGCATCTCTTAATGATTAACAGCGGAATACATATTGAAGCTCATGTGGCCGAAGGAACGGCAGAAACGCTAGAGCCGCTGATTGAAAAAGCAGATGTCGTGATCGACGCGACAGATAATTTTGAAACCCGCATGCTGATAAATGATCTAGCCCAGAAAACAAAGACACCGTGGGTCTATGGCGCTTGTGTAAGCAGCCAAGGGATGTATATGACGATTATTCCGGGAGAGACGCCTTGTCTGTCTTGTTTGTTTGAGCAAATTCCTGTAGGGGGGGCGACGTGTGATACGGCCGGCATCATTCCGCCCGCTGTGCATATTGTTTCCGCCTATCAGCAGGCTGAGGCGTTAAAGTTGTTAACAGGGCAAAAAGAAGCGATACAGAGGAGTTTTGTAACGTTTGATGTCTGGAACAACTCGCATATGAACATTAATGTTAATCATGTACGCCGTGAGGATTGCCCGTCTTGCGGAGCGCATGCGGTTTATCCGTATCTCCAAGACTGGAACACACCAAGAGCCGCTGTACTGTGCGGCCGTGATACAGTTCAGATAAGGTCGGAGTCATTAAAAAGAATTCCGAAACAGGAGCTCATCAATCGGCTGAAAACAATTGGCAAGGTCGAGGCCAATGCGTTTTTGCTGCATATTTTTTATGAGGATTTCAGAATCGTCATTTTCAATGATGGACGGGCACTGGTGCATGGAACAAATGATGTGAAAGAAGCCAATTCCGTGTTGGCAAGAGTAATTGGATTGTAACAACTGGAGGGGTCAGAATGCTGGAGAAAAGAACACCGATACCGGTAGACGAGGCAGTTCGGCGTGTCTGCCATTTTCAAAAACAAGGGGAAACAGAATGGGTGGCGCTTGAAGACAGCCTTCATCGATTTTTAGCTGAAGACGTAACAGCAGATCACCACGTACCCGCATTTGACCGTTCGCCATACGACGGTTTTGCTGTCAGAGCGTGCGATACGGCTGAAGCTTCACGTGAAAACCCAGTTCGGTTTGAGGTCGTTGACCACATTGGAGCGGGGGCTGTATCTGAAAAAGAACTTGGCCCGTTTCAGGCCGTTCGGATTATGACCGGCGCGCAAATCCCTGAAGGGGCAGATGCGGTCGTCATGATTGAACTGACTCAAACTTTTGAGGAGAATGGGAAGGCGTTTATGTCTTTAAAACGCCGCTTTCAGCCGGGGGATAATATTTCAAAAACAGGTGAAGACGCTCAAAAAGGGAGTGTTTTATTGAGAAAGGGCACCCGAGTGACACCGGGAGTGACTGCGCTTTTGGCAACCTTCGGATACGCATCTGTGACTGTCGTGAGAAAGCCTGTTGTCGGGATTATCGCAACCGGTACCGAATTGCTGAATGTCAGTGATCCGCTTGAGCCGGGGAAAATCCGCAACAGCAATGCGAGTATGGTCTATGCGCAAGTGATAGAAGCAGGCGCTTCGCCGCTTTATTTGGGGAAAATTTCCGATGATCTGGATAAAAGCTTCGCCGCCGTCAAAGAAGCGATGAAAAAGGTTGATTTTTTGATCACAACTGGCGGTGTGTCGGTGGGTGATTTTGACTTTTTGCCTGCGATCTATGAAAAACTCGGAGCGGACGTGCTCTTTAACAAAGTTGCCATGCGCCCGGGCAGCGTAACAACGGTTGCGCATGCAAACGATATGCTGCTGTTTGGCCTGTCAGGCAACCCGTCGGCATGCTATGTCGGCTTTGAACTGTTTGTTAAACCGATGATCCAGACGTGGCTGCTCAACGAAAAACCGCATTCGATTTGCGCGGAAGCAGTTTTGACAAAGGATTTTCCGAAGCCGAACCCATTTACCCGATTTGTTCGTGCGTTCGTGCACCATCAGGAAGGGAAGCTGTTGGCGGAACCCGTCGGATTAGATAAGTCCAGCTCCGTCACGTCACTTGCAGAAGCAAATGCGTTTATTATCCTGCCGGGCGGCACGAGAGGATATGAATCGGGCAGAACGGTTCATGTGCTGCTTATCAGAGAAGAGAATGGAAGTGAATGGCCTTGGTCCGTCCTTTCCCGATCGTCCAAGTTGTAGGGTTTCAAAACAGCGGGAAAACAACGTTCATCGAGCGTATTCTAAAAAAAGCCTCTGAACAGGGTCTCAATTTGGGCTGCCTGAAGCATCACGGTCACGGAGGAGAGCCGCAAACGTTCACTGAAGGGAAAGACACTGACCGTTACGAAGCGGCAGGTGCTGATGTGACGGCGGTAGAAGGTGCTGGTATGTTACAGCTGACAGCTCGCCGAAACTGGGATTTGCCGCGGCTGATTGAGTTATATCGGTTTCTTGGAACAGACTGCCTTCTGATTGAAGGCTTTAAAAAAGCTCCTTATTCTAAAGTGGTTATACTAAGGGAAAAGGAAGATTTAGAAGCGCTGCAGGCAGTAAATACAATCGCCATCATCTATAGAAAAAAAGAGCATATGACAGAGCACGAAGGATTACCCGTTTTTCATACGGATGATCCGGCTGCCGTGGATTTTGTGCTTTCACAGCTGAAGGAGGAATCTGCATAATGGAACGGTTTGAGATTACGAAAACACCCATTATTACTGAAGACATCATCAAAAAAGTGGAGAAACGGGAAGCAGGGGCCATTACGACATTTATCGGCACGGTTCGGGAATGGACAAACGGAAAAAGAACGGTTCGGCTTGAATATGAGGCATATGAACCGATGGCCGTGCAGATGCTGGCTCAAATCGGCGCTGAAATCGAAGAAAAATGGGAAGGCGCTTCCGCTGCGATCACGCACCGTATAGGTGTGCTGGATATCGGTGAAGCAGCGGTCGTGATCGCTGTATCTTCTCCTCATCGCAAAGCTGCTTATGAAGCCAATGAGTATGCGATCGATCGAATTAAACAGATTGTGCCGATTTGGAAAAAAGAAATTTGGGAAGACGGTGAGCAATGGATTGGCGACCAGCTTGAAACAACAGCTTATCCGAACGGAAAACCAGACCTTAGCGAGGGAGAGCAGCATGATTAAAATACTTTTATTTGCAGGGCTTGCCGAACAGGCCGGCACACAAGCATTGGAAATAGATATGCAACAAGCAACGACAGACGAAATAAAAGCGAGACTAAAAGAACAATACGGCCTCGAATCCATTGATACAGCCATGATTGCCGTTAACGAAAGCTATGTAAAAGAAAATACCTCTGTATCTTCAGGTGACACGGTAGCCATCATTCCGCCAGTCAGCGGAGGATGAAAAAACCGGACGGCATTCAGCCATCCGGTTTTTTGTATGTTATTTGCATATCCCCGCGTATCTTCAGCATACAATGATTTTCTGTAAGCGTTTATTCTACATAATGGACTCCCTATAAAGTAAGAGACTCATTCCATCATTAGACTGAATTTTCAAGAAACAATAGAAATTTATTTCGGGTATCGATATAGTGAAGTTGATAAAAATAGGAAAGGTGCTGGATATGGAGACATTTAAAAGGTTAAAAATGTTTTATTGGCCGTACAGAAAAGTGTTTATATGGTCGCTTCTGGCTATGCTTTTGATGACTGCGATTACTGTCGTTTACCCGATTATCCTGCAAATTACGATTGATGAAATCGTGCTGGGGAGGCAGTATCAGCTTGCGGTATGGGTCAGCTTAGGATTTATTGCGGTAATGACCCTGAAAGGAACCGCCACTTTTTTTCATCAATATTTAGGTGATATGTTCGGAATCAAATCCGTTTATCGGCTGAGAAATGGTCTGTATGAAAAACTGCAGCGCCTTTCTTTTTCTTATTATGATAACGCGAAAACAGGTGATTTGATGTCCAGGCTGACAGCTGATGTGGAAGGGCTTCGTTTTTTCTTATCATACGGTCTCGCTGAGCTCATTCGATTCGGCTTGCTGGTCGCTATCAGCCTGTCGGTCATGTTTTACTATTCTGTTCCTCTTACACTTGTGACAATTGCTGTTCTGCCATTTCTCGCTGTTGCGGTATATCAGTTTGACAAAAGAGTTCATCCCGCCTTCAGAGGCATCCGCAAATCATTTGCGAAACTCAATACAAAAGTTCAGGAAAATATCAGTGGCATCAACACGGTTAAATCACTTTCCAGAGAAGATTTTCAGATCAGCACTTTCAATAAAGCCAACGCGGAATACAGGTCACAGTATTTACAAACATCCTCCATCTGGTCTGCGTATTTCCCTCTAATGGAGTTCATCGGCAATATTTGTATTGTGGCTCTTCTCTCATACGGCGGCTATCTGGTCATGCAAAATCAGCTCAATCCCGGTGAGCTTGTCGCTTTTTTCAGCCTCGTCAATTATATGATGTGGCCGATTATGAACTTAGGTTTTGTCATCAATATGTTCTCGCAAGCAAAAGCGTCAGGTGAACGCCTTTTGGAGATTCTCGAAAAAGAAGAAGAGATCGCAGACCATGCTGATGCTTTGCATAAGCAAAAATTAATAGGCAGCGTCCATTTCAAAAATGTTTCTCTTGCATATGGAAAAGAACAAACAAACGCGCTGTGCAATGTAAGCTTTGAGGCAAACAGCGGGAAGGTAATCGGACTATTGGGCCCGACAGGTTCAGGCAAAAGCTCAGTTACACAGCTCCTCACCAGGTTTTACAGTCCTGTTGGCGGAATGATTACCATTGATCACAAACCTATCACAGATTATTCGTTAAAAACCCTTCGTTCCCATATCGGGGTTGTACTTCAAGAATCTTTTTTGTTTTCATCTACGATCCGATCAAACATTTCGTACGGGAGGCCGGATGCCTCACTGGAAGACATCATCGAAGCGGCAAAAAGAGCGCAGGCTCACGACTTTATTATGGAGCTGCCTGATGGATATAACACCATGCTGGGAGAGAGGGGAATGGGGCTTTCCGGGGGACAGAAGCAGCGTATCGCCATTGCGAGAGCCATTTGTTTGAACCCGGACATTTTAATATTGGACGATGCCACAAGCGCAGTAGATATGCAAACGGAGCACAGCATACAGCTTGCTTTAAAAGAAGTCATGAAAAACCGCACAACCTTTATCATCGCTCACCGCATTTCTTCACTGAAACACGCCGATGAAATTCTTGTTTTTGATAAAGGGCGTATTTGTGAAAGGGGAACACATCACGAGCTTCTTGAAAAAGGCGGCTACTATAAAAAGATTTACGACTTGCAATACCGTGATGTCAAAATGATCAATGAGCCGCATCAGGTCGGATAGGGAGGGCCATATGAAACAAGCAAAAAAACAGGGGATTTTGGAGCGTTTCTATTATTCTTCAGATGAAATCATTGAAAAGCCGTTTAACTGGGCTCAAATGTGGCGTCTGCTGAGCTATGTTAAACCGTATCGGAAAACAATTTTGCCGCTTTCTTTCCTCACTGTATTGATTGGGACTGCTGTAAAGCTTGTGATTCCCATTCTGATCGGCGTTTATGTTCTCGATCAAGCCATTACAGCGAGAAACTCTGAGCTATTGATCCAGCTCATCTTTATCATTAGCGGTTTATATATTCTCAATTATGCCGCCAATGTGTTAAGAATCAGATGGATGAATCAGCTTGGCCAGCATGTCATTTACGATTTGCGGCAGCATTTATTTACCCATGTGCAGCGCTTATCCCACCGATTTTTTGATCAGCGGTCGGCCGGATCAATCTTGGTCAGGATTATGAATGATATCAATTCTCTTCAGGAGCTCTTTACAAGCGGAGTCATTAATCTATTGACTGACTTGCTGCTTCTGGCCGGCGTGATCATCATTTTATTTACGCTGAGCCCTGAGCTGACGATCGCCATTATGGTGACACTGCCGATTATGTTTTTTATTTCAACAAGTCTCAGAAAAAAAATCCGCCGATCCTGGCAAACGGTACGTCTAAAACAATCGAAGCTCAACTCTCATCTGAACGAATGCATTCAAGGAATCCGTGTCACACAGGCATTTACGCAGGAAGAAGAAAATATGGCGTATTTTGACGGCGTCAATCAGGAGAACTACCAATCATGGCGGGAAGCAACAAGAAAAAATGCCATGTTCCGTCCGCTGGTAGAAATGACAAATGCGATTGGAACGGCTGTCTTGATTTGGTATGGCGCTATGCTCATCATGAATGAAACCATCACGATTGGCGTCTTTGTTTCTTTTGCCTTTTATCTGGGCATGTTTTGGGAACCTATTTCCAGACTGGGCCAGGTCTATAACCAGCTGTTAATGGGGATGGCGTCATCAGAACGGATTTTTGAGTTTCTGGACGAACAGCCAAATGTCAAAGAGAAGCCGGATGCGATTCATAAGAAAAAGATAAATGGGGAGATCAGCTTTGAAGAGGTTGAATTTTCGTATGATGAAAAACGAAAAGCCCTTCACGCTGTTTCCTTCTCTATCCCGGCGGGCTCGACACTTGCGCTTGTCGGGCATACGGGGAGCGGAAAAACGACGATCGCCAATTTAATCAGCCGTTTTTACGATGCCACGGGAGGCACTATTAAAATAGACGGTGTTCCGATTCAGGATCTATCCCTTGCCAGTTTGCGCTCGCAAATCAGCATTGTGCTGCAAGATACATTTATTTTCTCCGGGACCATCATGGAAAATATTCGTTTTGGACGGCCGAATGCTTTAGACGAAGAGGTGATGAAAGCAGCCCAAGCGGTCGGAGCGGATGAGTTTATTTCTGGTTTAACAGAAGGATATCAAACTGAGGTGGAGGAAAGGGGAAGCGTCTTGTCTGCCGGACAGCGCCAGCTTATTTCCTTTGCGAGAGCATTGCTCGCCGATCCAGCTATTATCATCCTCGACGAAGCAACGGCAAGTATTGATACAGAGACCGAGGTGAAAATTCAGCAGGCGCTAAAAACACTGCTGAAAGGGCGTACAGCAGTGATGATCGCCCACAGATTATCCACGATCCGAGACGCCGACCGCATCATTGTTCTTGATCACGGCAAGAAAATGGAAGAAGGGAACCATGAGCAGCTGCTTGCTAAAGGAGGCATCTATGCCGGGCTTGTGAAAGCGCAATACAGCACAGCGATAAAATAAGACAAAAAGCCTTCAGTTGTATATTGAAGGCTTTTGGAAATTTATTAAAAAACATGAAACTTTTCGATCCCTCTTCCGTATAATCTGTTAGAAATTTTTCAAGGAGGTTTTGAAATGGAAACAAATGTAGAAAAAAACAGCGGAACGGCGACTGAAAAACCGTCACTTTTTGGAGTGATCACAAGCCCGTCTGTTCAATTTGAGAGAATAAGAGAAAGACCGGTGGTATGGGGGCCGCTTTTCATTGTTGCGGTGATTCTCATCGTTGGCGCGGTGCTGCAATCACTCGGAACGGATTATAGTGAGCTTTTGAAAAACACGGACACTCAAGGGTTATCAGCTGAACAAATGGAAACCTTCGAAACAATCACCAAATTTGGAGGAATGGCAGGCGCGATTTTTGGCGGCATCGCAGCATTATTTATTGCCCCTCTTATTTATTGGCTCTGTGTAAAAATATCAGGAGGGGTTACGACATACAAAAAAATGCTTTCTCTCGGTCTGTTTGTCTCTTTGATTAGCAGTCTTGGATTATTGATAAACGGAATCGTTGCTTTTACGACTGACGCGAATCCGCTTTACAGCATGACGTCACTGGCAGGAATTATCCAGTCTGACGGGGCTCTCGCAAGCGTGTTAAATACCTTAGAGATATTCAGTGTATGGAGCTTTGTATTATTGGCAATCGGACTTCACAAAACAGGCGGCATCTCAAAAAAAGCCGGATGGATTTCAGCGATTGTCCTTTTCGGCATTTTGCTCGCCTTTTCGTTCTTTTCAGGTTTAATCAATTCTGTGGCGGGTGCATAAGCTCATGAAAAAAATCTGGATTGGAATTGGAATCGCCGCTTTAGTCGCACTTTTTATTGGAATTAATATATACCGCTCTGCCGCTCCGACAAGCGGCAGAGCCGGCCAGAAGATACAGACGGGGAGCCTTGAAGAAAAAGAAATTTCGTCAACGGTTATGGTTCCCGGCACACTTAAATTTTCAAATGAACAGTATGTCTTCTATGAAGCGGATAAAGGGACATTAGAAGACATTAAAGTGAAGGAAGGCGACAAAGTTAAAAAGGGCACGACTTTAGTTACCTATACAAATGAGCAGCTGAGTCTGGAAAAAGAACAGAACCAGTTGACCGCTGAATCGAACCAGCTTCAAATTGAACAAACTCAAGAAAAGATAAAAGCGTTAGACAATAAAGAAAAAGAACTGGCGAAACAGGTTGGAAAGAAAGAAGCAGAAAAACAAATTGAATCTGAACGGACGGAGCTTCAAATGCAGGAAAAAACAGCTGAGATCGAATTAAAACAAACCGAGCTTCAGCGGCAGTCACTTGCCAATCGGGTGTCAGATCTTGAAGTGAAAAGCGAAATCGAAGGCACCGTTATTTCTGTCAACCAAGAAGCGGCATCCAAAAAATCAGATATCCAAGAGCCTGTCATACATATCGGAAACCCGAAAGACCTTGTTGTCTCAGGGAAATTATCTGAATACGATACACTGAAAGTCAAAAAAGGCCAGAAGGTCACACTCACTTCAGATGTCATCCAGGATAAAACATGGAAAGGAACAGTTTCCGCAGTCGGACTTGTTCCGGATCAGCAGGAAAGCACGGCGGCACAAGGTACAGAACAAGCGGTTCAATACCCGCTTCAAGTAAAAATAAAAGGAAGTCTTCCAGAAGGAAAACCCGGTTTTAAATTCATCATGAATATCGAAACAGACAAACGGAAAGCAAATACGCTTCCTTCAAAGGCGGTTAAAAAAGAAGACGATCAATATTACGTGTATACAGTAAAAGACGGAAAAGCAAAACGAGTTGATGTCAAAATCGGTGAAGTAACAGATGATCTGACAGAAATTAAAGAAGGAATTTCTCAAGATGATCAAGTCATTTTGAATCCTTCTGATCAGGTGACCGATGGAACGGAAGTGAAAGCATAAATGATTCAGCTTTCTAATGTGCGAAAAAGCTATCAGATCGGCAGGGAAACGTTTGATGTTCTCCATTCCATTAATCTGGACATTCAACAAGGGGAGTATGTTTCAATTATGGGGCCGTCCGGATCAGGGAAATCGACGATCATGAATATTATCGGCTGTCTTGACCGGCCGACTTCCGGTACGTATAAATTGGACGGCGAAGACATTTCTTCATATAAAGATAAAGAACTGGCCGCAGTCCGTAACCGGTCCATCGGTTTTGTATTTCAGCAATTTCAGCTTCTTCCGCGGCTGAATGCCAAAAAAAATGTCGAGCTGCCGATGATTTATTCCGGCATAGGCAAAAAGGAACGTCAAGAGCGGGCTGAGAAAGCATTGGAAAAAGTCGGGTTAGCCGATAGGATGCTCCACATGCCCAATGAGCTGTCGGGCGGGCAGAAGCAGCGGGTGGCGATTGCGAGGGCAATCGTGAATGAACCAAAATTGATTTTAGCTGATGAACCGACCGGTGCGCTGGATACGAAAACAAGCGCGGCGATTATGGATCAATTTACAGCATTAAATGCCGAGGGAACGACAATTGTTCTTGTTACTCACGAGCCGGAAGTTGCAGATTGCACGAATCGGATTGTCATGGTGCGTGACGGACACATTGTTCCTGCCAGCTCCGGACAAAGGAGTGTGGGAGAATGAGCCTGTTAGAGAACATCAGAATGGCTCTAAGCTCTGTCCTTGCTCATAAAATGCGTTCGATCTTAACGATGCTCGGCATTATCATTGGTGTGGGATCTGTTATTGTCGTCGTTGCGGTAGGACAGGGCGGCGAGCAAATGCTGAAGCAATCGATCAGCGGCCCGGGAAATACCGTGGAGCTGTACTATATGCCAAGTGATGAGGAGCTTGCAAGCAATCCGAACGCCGTAGCGGAATCTACTTTTACAGAAAACGATATTAAGGGTTTAAAAGAGATAGAGGGCATCAAACAAGTCGTTGCCTCAACTTCTGAAAGTATGACAGCGCGTTATCATGAGGAAGAATCCGATGTTACGATTAATGGAATAAACGATGGATACATGAATGTCAATTCTTTAGAAATCGAAAGCGGAAGAACCTTTACCGACAATGATTTTCTCGCGGGGAAAAGAGCCGGAGTCATTTCTCAAAAGATGGCTGAAGAACTATTTGATAAAACCTCCCCTCTCGGTGAAGTTGTCTGGATCAACGGACAGCCTGTTGAAATTATCGGCGTGCTGAAAAAAGAAACAGGCTTGCTATCTTTTGGTTTAAATGAAATGTATGTACCATTTAATATGATGAAATCCTCTTTTGGAACGAGTGATTTCAGTAACGTATCATTGCAAGTCGAATCAGCAGACGACATCAAATCAGCTGGAAAAGAAGCGGCACAGCTGGTCAATGATAATCATGGTACAGAGGATTCGTATCAAGTGATGAACATGGAAGAGATTGCGGCTGGAATTGGCAAGGTAACGGCGATAATGACGACGATTATCGGCTCGATTGCGGGCATCTCTCTTCTAGTCGGCGGGATCGGTGTCATGAATATTATGCTCGTATCAGTCACAGAACGGACGCGAGAAATCGGAATCAGAAAATCACTCGGTGCCACGAGGGGACAGATTCTGACTCAGTTTTTAATCGAATCAGTCGTATTGACGCTTATCGGCGGTTTGATTGGGATCGGAATCGGATACGGAGGGGCCTCGCTTGTTTCTGCCATTGCAGGCTGGCCGTCACTCATATCCTGGCAGGTTGTATGCGGGGGCGTGCTGTTCAGTATGCTCATTGGTGTTATTTTTGGCATGCTTCCTGCAAATAAAGCCGCAAAGCTTGATCCGATTGAAGCACTGCGTTATGAGTAGCCTCATGCAACATGCAT
This sequence comes from Bacillus cabrialesii, assembly GCF_004124315.2. Taxonomy (GTDB): domain Bacteria; phylum Bacillota; class Bacilli; order Bacillales; family Bacillaceae; genus Bacillus; species Bacillus cabrialesii. The sequence continues at coordinate 1,534,815 of NZ_CP096889.1, forward strand.
GAGGTTTTTTTATGTGTAATGATTTCTACTACGAATATAAAAAACTTTTTTCATTAAAATAAGAAGAAAATGTCGTACAATTGTCCTTATTTTTGTCGAATTTACAGTTTACAAACCCTATAGACATACGTTAATATGGAGAAACATGAAAGATTTTGATAGTTATTGAATGAATTTGAATGATTTTAGTTGCCTAAACTGAAAAAAGCGTTTACAATGAAATTGTATTCAAAATGAATACGTTTTCATTAGGAGGTGAAGCATGCTAACTCCTGAACGGCATCAATTGATTATTGATCAAATAGAAAAGCATGATGTGGTAAAAATTCAAGAGCTCATAAATCTGACAAATGCTTCTGAATCAACAATCAGAAGAGATTTATCGACACTTGAAGAACGCGGTTTTTTAAAGCGTGTTCATGGGGGAGCGGCCAAGCTTTCCGATATCAGACTTGAACCCGATATGCTTGAAAAATCATCCAAAAACCTTCACGATAAATTGAAGATTGCTGAAAAAGCTGCTTCACTTTTAGAAGAAGGGGATTGCATTTACCTTGATGCAGGCACGACGACTTTGCATATGATTGATTTTATGGATAAAAGCAAAGATATTGTCGTTGTCACAAATGGGGTGATGCATATCGAAGCATTAATAAGGAAAGAAATTTCTTTTTATCTGCTTGGAGGATACGTAAAGCACAGAACGGGCGCGGTTATTGGAGGCGCTTCACTGATTGCCATGAATCAGTACAGATTCGACAAGAGTTTTCTGGGGGTAAACGGTGTCCATATAGAGGCTGGCTTCACAACGCCGGATCCCGATGAGGCCCTTTTAAAACAAAAAGCTGTCAAACAGGCAAAACACGCTTACGTCTTAGCAGACCCTTCGAAGTTTGGAGAAATTTCATTTTCGGCATTCGCCGGAATAGGCGACGCAACAATCATTACGACTGACGCTGAAGAGTTAACATTCGATAATTACCAAGAAAAAACTGTCGTAAAGGTAGTGAAACCATGATTTACACTGTAACACTTAATCCATCTGTCGATTATATTGTTCACGTTGAAGATTTTACTGTAGGAGGCCTGAACCGTTCTTCATACGATACAAAGTATCCAGGGGGCAAAGGCATCAACGTATCGAGACTGCTGAAAAGACACCATGTACCGTCTAAAGCACTCGGATTCGTCGGCGGATTTACCGGAGAATATATCAAAACATTTTTGCGGGAAGAAAATCTGGAAACAGCTTTTTCTGAAGTGAAAGAAGATACCCGGATCAATGTAAAACTGAAAACTGGTGATGAAACTGAAATTAACGGGCAGGGACCGGTAATTTCGGATGAAGATTTCCAAGCCTTTTTAGAACAGTTCCAATCTTTGCAAGAGGGAGATATCGTCGTCCTTGCGGGAAGCATTCCATCTTCACTGCCTCACGATACTTACGAAAAAATCGCAGAGGCTTGCAAACAGCAAAACGCGCGAGTTGTTCTGGATATCTCAGGCGAGGCGCTTTTGAAAGCGACTGAAATGAAACCGTTTTTGATGAAACCAAACCATCACGAGCTTGGAGAAATGTTCGGCACAACAATTTCATCTGTTGAAGAAGCTGTTCCTTATGGGAAAAAGCTTGTAGAACAAGGCGCTGAACATGTAATCGTATCCATGGCTGGAGACGGAGCGCTGCTGTTTGCGAAGGAAGCTGTTTATTTTGCTAACGTGCCAAAAGGGAAATTGGTAAACTCAGTCGGAGCAGGAGATTCCGTCGTTGCAGGTTTCCTTGCGGGAATTTCCAAACAGCTGCCGCTTGAAGAAGCATTCCGCTTAGGAGTTACATCAGGCAGCGCCACCGCGTTCTCTGAAGAACTTGGAACAGAAGAATTTGTCCAGCAGCTTCTTCCTGAAGTTAAGGTCACACGTCTATAGAGGAGGAAACAAAAGTGAAAATAACTGAGCTTTTAACGAAGCATACGATAAAGCTTAATATTGAGAGCAAAGAAAAAGAAAATGTTATTGACGAAATGGTCACTGTTCTTGATAAGGCTGGAAAGTTAAATGACCGACAAGCCTATAAAGAAGCCATTTTAAATCGCGAGAGCCAAAGCTCAACGGGTATCGGCGAAGGAATCGCTATTCCGCATGCCAAAACAGCAAGCGTTATCAACCCGGCGATCGCGTTCGGACGTTCAAAAGACGGTGTCGATTATGAATCATTAGACGGTCAGCCGGCTCACTTGGTATTCATGATTGCGGCGACTGAAGGCGCAAACAACACTCACCTTGAGGCATTGTCGAGACTTTCAACACTATTAATGCGTGAAGAAATCCGCAAGCAGCTGCTTGAAGCTGAGTCAGAAGATGCCATCATCGACATCATTAATCAGCATGATAAAGATGATGACGAAGAGGAAGAGGAAGAAGAAGCGGCACCAGCACCTGCAGGAAAAGGAAAAATTCTAGCGGTTACTGCATGTCCGACAGGTATTGCTCACACATTCATGGCTGCGGATGCGCTTAAAGAAAAAGCGAAAGAGCTTGGTGTGGACATTAAGGTCGAAACAAATGGTTCAAGCGGCATTAAGCACAAGCTGACTGCCCAAGAAATCGAAGATGCACCTGCAATCATTGTCGCAGCGGACAAGCAGGTTGAAATGGAGCGCTTTAAAGGCAAGCGCGTGCTTCAAGTACCTGTTACAGCGGGTATCAGACGCCCTCAGGAGCTAATCGAAAAAGCGATGAACCAAGATGCCCCGATTTATCAAGGCAGCGGCGGTTCTTCAGCTTCAAACGATGAAGATGAAGCGAGAGGCAAGTCTGGAAGCGGCATCGGAAACGCGTTTTATAAGCACTTGATGAGCGGTGTCAGCAACATGCTTCCATTCGTAGTCGGCGGCGGTATTCTCGTTGCGATTTCATTCTTCTGGGGAATTAATTCTTCCAATCCGGATGATCCTACTTACAACACGTTTGCTGCAGCTCTTAAGTTCATCGGCGGTGACAACGCATTAGGATTAATTGTGGCAGTTCTTGCCGGGTTTATCGCAATGAGTATTGCAGACCGTCCTGGTTTTGCACCTGGTATGGTCGGCGGATTTATGGCGACTCAAGCAAACGCTGGTTTCTTAGGCGGATTAATTGCCGGATTCCTTGCCGGTTATGTCGTGATTTTACTGAAAAAAGCATTTACGTTTATTCCTCAATCACTTGATGGATTAAAACCTGTTCTGATTTACCCGCTGTTCGGTATTTTTATCACTGGCGTATTAATGCAATTTGTTATCAATACACCTGTAGCAGCATTTATGAATTTCTTAACAAACTGGCTTGAAAGCCTTGGTACTGGAAACCTTGTATTAATGGGTATTATCTTGGGCGGTATGATGGCGATCGATATGGGCGGCCCGCTTAATAAAGCAGCCTTTACGTTCGGTATCGCGATGATTGATGCAGGCAACTATGCGCCTCATGCGGCAATCATGGCCGGCGGTATGGTTCCTCCGCTTGGTATCGCACTTGCAACAACAATTTTCCGAAATAAATTCAGTCAGCGTGACCGTGAAGCAGGTATTACATGCTACTTCATGGGTGCGGCTTTCGTAACAGAGGGAGCGATCCCGTTTGCTGCGGCTGATCCGCTTCGCGTCATTCCGGCTGCTGTCATTGGTGCAGCTGTTGCCGGCGGATTAACAGAATTCTTCCGTGTAACGCTTCCGGCACCTCACGGAGGAGTGTTCGTAGCCTTCATCACAAACCATCCGCTGCTTTACCTATTAAGTATCGTGATCGGTGCTGTTGTGATGGCAATTATCCTCGGTATCGTGAAAAAACCTGTTACAGAGAAATAAGAAAAAAGCGTCCTTGATTCAAAAGGACGCTTTTTCTTTGTTGTGCTGGCGGGAGCGCGGTTAAGTTATGTATTTTATTATCTTTTATGATAAAGTAAAAGAAGAGAAACAACTGACATAGCAATCGTCTAGGAGGAAACACTTTGACCGAGGAAAAAAACACGAAAACTGAAAAAACGGCGAAGAAAAAAACCAATACGTACTTGGAATGGGGAAAAGCGATTGTCATCGCGGTTCTGCTGGCTCTCCTGATCCGTCACTTTTTATTTGAGCCTTATTTAGTAGAAGGGTCATCTATGTATCCCACATTACATGATGGAGAAAGGCTGTTTGTGAATAAAACCGTCAACTATATCGGCGAGCTGAAGCGCGGAGATATTGTCATTATCAACGGTGAGACTTCGAAAATCCATTACGTTAAAAGATTGATCGGAAAGCCTGGAGAAACCGTTCAAATGAAGGATGACACGCTTTATATAAACGGAAAAAAAGTAGCCGAGCCATACTTGTCTAACAACAAAAAGGAAGCAGAAAAGCTTGGTGTCAGCCTGACAGGCGACTTTGGGCCGGTTAAGGTTCCGAAAGGCAAATATTTTGTCATGGGAGATAACCGTTTGAATTCTATGGACAGCCGAAATGGGCTGGGGCTGATTGCAGAAGACAGGATTGTCGGCACATCGAAGTTTGTCTTTTTCCCGTTTAACGAAATGCGTCAAACAAAATAAAAACGCCTTGCTGGCCTTTGGGCAGCAGGCGTTTTTTAATTTGAAAAAGAAGCGACCAATGCAATGCATAATACTGTGATGAACACTGAACCGATAATGGCCAGCACACTGAAGAAAAGGTGGACCTGTTTGTTCTCTTTTCCGCGCTTTTCTAAAAGCCGTTTAGAAAAAATGTGCGAACATATGTAAATAAGGGCTATGCCAATATATAAGCCGATATCTTTGGCGGTAAAGCCTGTTACTACAAGGTAAAAGCCCGTAAAAAAGATCAATAAGCAGTATTCAGTAAGTGTTAAAAGCCTCAACGTGTTCCTCCATGAGAGTGTGTAATTTTCCAGCCGGATGCATTCTCTCTCTTTAATTGTAACATAGCTGGCCGATTCGAGTGTATAAGTGTTTTCTCGCCGTTTTATCAGGGAATCATTTCTCTTGCCCTGTATTCATGGTATACTTTTATTGATGATAGACATGATGGAGGATAATAAATGATTGCTGTAAATAATGTAAGCTTGCGCTTTGCTGATCGCAAGTTATTTGAAGATGTCAATATTAAATTTACCCCAGGCAACTGCTATGGGTTAATTGGTGCAAATGGTGCCGGTAAATCAACGTTCCTGAAAGTGCTATCAGGCGAAATCGAGCCTCAAACAGGCGACGTTCATATGAGTCCCGGCGAGCGTCTTGCTGTCTTGAAACAGAACCATTTTGAGTACGAAGAGTATGAAGTGCTGAAAGTGGTGATTATGGGCCACAAACGCCTGTATGAAGTCATGCAGGAGAAAGACGCCATTTATATGAAGCCTGATTTCTCAGATGAGGATGGGATTCGTGCTGCTGAGCTCGAAGGTGAATTTGCGGAGCTGAATGGATGGGAAGCGGAAAGTGAAGCTGCGATCCTTTTAAAAGGCCTTGGGATTTCTGAAGATCTTCATACAAAGAAGATGGAAGACCTTGGCGGTTCAGAGAAAGTAAAAGTGCTCTTGGCACAGGCATTATTCGGCAAGCCGGATGTACTGCTGCTCGATGAGCCGACGAACCACTTGGACCTTCAGGCGATTCAGTGGCTGGAAGAGTTTTTGATTAACTTCGAAAACACGGTTATTGTCGTATCCCATGACCGTCACTTCTTAAATAAAGTGTGTACACACATTGCTGACCTTGATTTTAACAAAATCCAAATTTATGTCGGAAACTATGATTTCTGGTATGAATCAAGCCAGCTGGCGTTAAAGCTTTCTCAAGAAGCGAACAAGAAAAAAGAAGAGCAAATTAAACAGCTTCAAGAGTTTGTCGCTAGATTCAGCGCCAATGCGTCTAAATCTAAGCAGGCTACATCCAGAAAAAAACTTCTCGAAAAAATTACGCTGGATGATATTAAACCGTCTTCCCGCCGCTATCCTTACGTTAATTTTACGCCGGAACGGGAAATCGGAAATGATGTTCTTCAGGTGGAAGGCTTATCGAAAACAATCGATGGCGTAAAAGTGCTCGACAATGTCAGCTTTATTATGAATAGAGAAGATAAAATTGCTTTCACTGGCCGTAACGAGCTTGCTGTTACTACGCTGTTTAAAATCATTTCCGGGGAAATGGAAGCTGACAGCGGAACGTTTAAATGGGGCGTTACGACATCTCAAGCGTTTTTTCCAAAAGACAACAGTGAATATTTCGAAGGCAGTGATCTGAATCTTGTAGACTGGCTTCGCCAATATTCTCCTCATGACCAAAGTGAGAGCTTCTTACGCGGCTTCTTAGGACGGATGCTGTTCTCCGGAGAAGAAGTCCATAAAAAAGCTAATGTGCTTTCTGGGGGAGAAAAGGTTCGCTGTATGCTGTCGAAAGCGATGCTTTCTGGCGCCAATATTTTAATTTTGGATGAACCGACCAACCATTTAGACTTAGAATCCATTACGGCGCTCAATAACGGCTTAATCAGCTTTAAAGGCGCTATGCTGTTTACTTCCCATGACCATCAGTTTGTACAGACCATTGCCAACAGAATTATAGAAATTACACCTAACGGCATCGTCGATAAACAAATGAGCTATGATGAGTTCCTTGAAAATGCTGATGTGCAGAAAAAACTGACTGAACTATACGCGTAATAAAAAAAGCAGAGATGTTCCTCTGCTTTTTTTGATACATAGATATGAAAGGGGGCCACAACAATGAAGTTTTTAGTTGTCGGAGCAGGAGGAGTAGGCGGATATATTGGCGGACGGCTTGCAGAGCAAGGCAATGATGTGACATTTCTCGTACGCCAAAAAAGAGCTGAGCAGTTAAAAGAAACCGGGCTTGTCATCCATAGTGAAAAGGGGGATGTATCATTTCAGCCCGCATTAATCACTGCCGGAGAAACAGGGCGGTTTGATGTCGTTCTCATCGCTTCTAAAGCGTATTCACTTGGTCAGGTGATAGACGATGTCAAACCGTTTATCGATCAGGAATCTGTCATTATCCCTTTCTTAAATGGGTATCGCCATTATGAGCAGCTGTTTACTGTATTTTCAAAAGAACAGGTGCTGGGCGGTCTGTGTTTTATAGAAAGTGCCTTAGATAACAAGGGAGAAATCCATCATACGAGCGCATCGCATCGTTTTGTATTCGGAGAATGGAACGGTGGGCGTACGGAACGAATAACAGCGCTTGAAGAGGCGTTTTCAGGCGTGAAGGCGGAAGTCATCATCAGCGGCCATATCGAGAAGGACATTTGGAAAAAGTATTTGTTTATTGCAACGCAAGCGGGGATCACAACGTTATTTCAACGACCGCTTGGCCCGATCCTCGAAACAGAAGGCGGACGTCACACGGCCCAAACTCTTATTGGAGAAATTGGCGATATTTTGCGAAAAGAAGGCGTTCCTGCTGACCCGGATCTAGAGGAAGAGAGCTTTCGTACGATGACGAGCATGTCTTATCATATGAAGTCATCTATGCTTCGTGATATGGAAAACGGACAAACGACTGAAGGCGACCACCTGCACGGCTTTTTGCTTGAAAAAGCAAAGCGTTTATCTCTTGCAGCACCTATATTAGAAACGGTTTATGCCAATCTGCAAATGTATGAAGCGGAAAAATAAAAAGGAGGCGAAAAGCCTCCTCAGGCTGTCGAGAAAATCTCGACAGCCTTTATTTTTCCTTAAAATATCCATTCTCCTGTAATAAAATAAAAGAAAGACTAAAAAGGACGGTGTCTTTCTTATGTTCCACACAAGAAATTCTTCTCAAAACACAGCCGAATTTGTTCTGCTTGACCAACTGGTCGAAGAGGATCATCTGCTTCGAAAAATTGATAAATACATAGACTTCTCTTTTATCATTGAAAAGGTTAAGCCTTACTACAGCGAAAACAAAGGCCGCCCCTCACTTGATCCACTAATTTTATTCAAAATGATGTTTATCGGCTACCTCTACGGTATCCGTTCAGAAAGGCAGCTCGAAAAAGAAATTTACTACAATATGGCGTACAGATGGTTTTTGGGACTGAATATCAATGACCCAGTTCCGCACCACTCGACCATCAGCTGGAACAGACGCACACGCTTTAAAGATACAACCATCTTCCAAGACATTTTTGATGAGATCGTTCTTCAGGCCATCAATCATGACATGGTGGGCGGACGTGTCCTATTCACTGATTCCACTCATCTGAAAGCCAATGCCAACAAGCATAAATACACAAGAAAAACAATAGCGCAGGATACACAAAACTATATCAAGGATTTAAATGAAGCCATACAAGAGGATCGGGAGGAACACGGAAAAAAGCCATTAACAGCCAAAGAGGAGGTGAAAGCTGAAAAAGAGATCCGCCACAGTACAACCGATCCGGAAAGTGGCTATCTGTATCGCGAAAACAAACCAGAAGGTTTTTTCTATTTAGATCACCGCACAACAGATATGAAATACAACATTATCACCGATGCCTATGTCACACCCGGAAATGTCCATGATTCTGTGCCCTATCTTGACCGATTGGATCACCAAATCGCACGATTTGGTTTTCAAGTAGAAGCCGTCGCCCTTGATTCTGGTTATTTAACGACTCCCATCTGTAAAGGATTAGCTGACCGCCATATTTTTGGCGTTATTGCCCATAGACGATATCACCCTACCAGAGGCTTGTTTCCAAAATGGAAGTTTCATTATGACAGTGAGAAAGACAGTTACATTTGCCCGAACCAGCAAACACTTACATACTCAACAACTGACCGAAAAGGCTACCGGTCATATAAATCAAATCCTGAAATATGTTCCTCATGCCGGCTGCTTGGGAACTGTACAAAATCAAAGAATCGGCAGAAAGTGATTACTCGGCATGTATGGGAAGATCATAAAGAAAAGGTCAGACAAAATCGCTTGTCTGTTTCAGGAAAAAACCTCTACAAAAAAAGAAAAGAAAAAATAGAGCGAAGCTTTGCAGATTCAAAACAGCTGCACGGGCTTCGCTATTGCAGGTTGAGGGGGAAACGAAATGTGAGTGAACAAGTTCTTCTCACAGCCGCATGCCAGAACATGAAGAAGATTGCCACATACCTAGCCAAGCAAGGCTAGGCATGTGGGAGCGCTTTTTCTGCATCTGAAACCTGATGAAAATCTAAAGAAACAGCATAAAACAAAAAAGCTTGTGGAGAAAAACATCGTTTTCTCTACAAGCTGAGGAGGCGAAAAGCCTCCTTTTGTTTATTAAAACGCCCAATTTCCGTTTCTGAAGATAGGCTCTCTTTTTCCGTCTGCCGTAATCCCATCGATATTCATATCCTTAGAGCCAATCATAAAATCCACGTGTGTAATGCTTTCATTTAAGCCTTCTTTGACAAGCTCCTCACGAGACATCTGCTTTCCGCCTTCAATGTTAAAGGCATAGGCACTCCCGATCGCCAAATGATTTGACGCGTTTTCATCAAACAATGTGTTATAGAAAAGAATATTTGATTGTGAAATAGGCGAATCGTAAGGAACCAGTGCCACTTCACCTAAATAGTGCGAACCCTCATCTGTTTCCACCAATTCTTTTAAAATGTCCTCACCTTTTTCTGCTTTAATATCGACTATACGGCCATTTTCAAAAGTGAGGGTGAAGTTTTCAATAATATTTCCGCCATAGCTTAACGGTTTTGTGCTCGATACGAACCCATCGACCCCATCTTTTTGCGGCAGCGTGAATACCTCTTCTGTCGGCATATTGGCCATAAACTCATGGCCGCTCTCATTTACGCTGCCTGCGCCTGCCCAAACATGTTTCTTCGGCAGCTTAATGGTTAAATCAGTTCCTTTTGCTTGATAATGTAAAGCAGCGTAATGTTTCTCGTTCAAATGGTCAACTTTTTCATGAAGATTTTGATCATGATTGATCCAAGCTTCAACCGGGTTGTCTTCGTTAACACGCGTCGCTTTAAAAATTTCTTCCCACAGAAGCTGAATCGCTTCCTCCTCTGATCTGCCAGGGAAAACTTTTTGAGCCCAGCCCGCTGATGCCGCACCTACGACAGTCCAGCTGACTTTGTCCGATTGAATATATTGTCTGTATGTATGTAATGCTTTGCCTGCTGCTTTTTGGAAGGCAGCAATCCGTTTGGAATCTGCACCTTTTAGTAAGTCTGGATTTGAGGACACGACAGAGATGAAAGCAGCTCCTTTTTTAGCAAGCTCTTCTCTGCCTTTTGCTTCCCATTCAGGGTATTCTTCAAATGCTTCAAATGGCGCAAGTTCATATTTTAATTTGGCGACTTCGTCATCCTGCCAATTCACCGTGACATTTTTGGCGCCTTTTTCGTATGCATGTTTGACAATTAAGCGGACAAAATCGCGTACATCTGTTGAAGCATTTACGACTACATGCTGGCCTTTTTGGACGTTTACGCCGACCTCTACCGCCAGTTGCGCATATGTATTTACTTTCTGTGAAAATGAATCCATGAATCATTCCTCCTCAAGCTTTTTTCTCATCATATCAAATATAATCCTATAAAGGAAAGATAGGAGGCTAACGTGAAAAACCCAAAACAGCGTGTCTTGGGTTTTTCGATATTACGGATGATTCAGTTTTACAGTGCCGCCTGCAGGCGAATGGGGCATATTTGCTAAAGAAATGCTCATGCCTCCAAGAATAATTCCGCTTAAAATGGCTGCGATCGCTACTCTTCTTCCTAAATCTCTTAGCATCTGTTTCCTCCTTAACGTTTCTCCATTTCCCACAATATGAAGGGAGTGAGGAAAAAAGAAGCAACAAATTTGCTTTATGTGAGATTTTTTGCAGGAAAAGACTATTTAACTGCCTTTTGAAGCTTATCAATCACTTCTAAAGAACGGCCTGTACCGATTGCCACAGATTCAAGCGGGTTTTGCGCCACATGTACAGGCACGACAATTTCTTCTGATAGCCATTCTTTAATCCCGTTAAGGAGCGCGCCGCCTCCTGTTAAAATAACGCCTCGGTCAACAATATCTCCGCTCAATTCAGGCGGGCAGTCCTCAAGTGTGGCTCTGATGGCTTCAAGAATATGAAGGAGAGATTCACGCATTGCATCTTGAATTTCGTTAGATTGAAGCATAATGGTTTTTGGAAGGCCTGTCACGAGATCTCGTCCCCGAATTTCCATTGCGTCTGGAACATGCTCAATCAGCGCATGGCCAATTTCCATTTTTACCTGCTCGGCTGTGCGCTCGCCGATCAGCAAATTGTATTTTTTTCGGACAAACGAAACGATGTCCTCATCAAGCTGGTCTCCGCCTATTCTGATAGAATGGCAGGAAACAACGCCGCCGAAGGAAATGATGGCGACCTCTGTCGTCCCTCCGCCGATATCTACTACCACATTGGCAACCGGCTCATCAACCGGTAAATCCGCACCGATAGCGGCTGCAACCGGCTCTTCAATTAAGTGGACGTTTTTCGCGCCGCAATTTTTCACAGCATCACTGATGGCGCGGCGTTCAACTGCTGTTGAGCCTGACGGTGTGCATACGACTACGTTCGGTTTTCTGAACGTCATGCCGATGCTTTTTGCGGCTTTTTTCATAATGTGCTTTAGCAGATCAGTTGTCATATCATAGTCTGCGATAACGCCATCTTTCATCGGTCTGACAGCGACAATTTTGCCCGGTGTTTTACCGATCATGTTTTTTGCGTCAGCTCCGATTGCAAGGACTGCCTTTGTTGTTGTATCCACTGCCACAACAGATGGTTCATTTAAGATAATCCCTTTATTTTTGCTATAAACAAGTATATTAGCTGTTCCTAAGTCAATCCCAATTTCAGTTGATTGAAACATGTTTTCACCCAATCTCTATCCTGATTTTATATGATTCTACATTTAAAGTTTCTAAGAAATGAAGCGATTTTTGGGGGTGTGCGTCGGGAAAGAAATGTTTTTGTAAAAAATCGTAGAACTGTGTAACAGAAGTAATACATTTTTCAGTTTTATGGAAAAAATATCTTGTAATTCTTATAGAAAGCGGGAAACTTTTTCTAAGTTTCGTACGTCTACGATATATTGAGGTGCATCCTTAAACATTACATGAGAAAAGAAACATTTAAAGGAAGAAGGGTTTTTATGAAATCAATAGGTGTTGTAAGAAAAGTAGATGAATTAGGCCGTATTGTCATGCCGATCGAATTAAGACGGGCACTTGATATTGCCATAAAAGACAGCATTGAGTTTTTTGTTGACGGAGATAAAATTATCTTGAAAAAGTACAAACCCCATGGCGTTTGTTTAATGACCGGAGAAATTACTTCAGAAAATAAAGATTACGGCAACGGTAAAATTACGCTAAGCCCTGAGGGTGCACAGCTGCTTCTCGAAGAAATTCAAGCCGCTTTAAAAGAATAATATTATGTTGAAAAAGGCGGAGCGGTTCAATCTCCGCCTTTTTTGCGTGCCCAATTTCTGATTACCGCCGCCCAAAGTGCGGCATCATGAACATCAGGTAATGAATGATTTGGGATACTTTACATATTTTACTCAATTATTTGTCGAAGAATGGTACAATAAAGAGAGAAACACAAGCGGCAGGTGGTCATATGAGAAAATATCAAGCTCGTATCATTTCCATCATTTTGGCAATGATTTTTATTTTGTTTTGGGATTATTTATTTTATATTATAGGCAAAAACCCGATTAATTGGCCTGTTGATATTGTGTATACCGCAGTCACGATAATAAGTGTCTGGATGCTGGCTTATTATATCGATGAGAAACAGCAGCTGGTCAAGAAAATGAAGGATAATGAATGGAAGTATAAACAGCTCTCTGAAGAAAAAAACCGCATCATGGATAATTTGCAGGAAATCGTATTTCAAACGAATGCAAAAGGGGAAATTACATATTTAAATCAAGCGTGGGCATCAATAACGGGCTTTTCAATCAGTGAGTGTATGGGAACGATGTATAATGATTACTTCATAAAAGAAAAGCACGTAGCCGACCACATTAACACCCAAATCCAAAACAAGGCGTCTTCCGGTATGTTTACGGCAAAATATGTGACAAAGAGCGGCACGATTTTTTGGGGAGAAGTTCATTATAAACTTTACTACGGCCGTGATGACCAATTTACAGGCAGCCTGGGCACAATGTCAGATATTACTGAGCGGAAAGAGGCTGAAGACGAGCTCATTGAGATTAATGAACGGCTGGCGAGAGAATCACAGAAACTGTCAATCACAAGTGAACTTGCCGCCGGTATTGCACATGAGGTCAGAAACCCTTTAACATCTGTCAGCGGTTTTCTTCAGATTATGAAAACACAATATCCGGACAGAAAAGGCTATTTTGACATTATCTTTTCAGAGATTAAAAGAATCGACTTGGTGCTAAGCGAGCTGCTGTTGCTTGCAAAACCTCAGGCGGTTACATTTAAGATGCATCAGCTGAATGAGATCTTGAAACAAGTCACGACATTGCTAGATACCAATGCTATTCTGTCCAATATCGTCATAGAAAAAAATTTCAAAGAGACAGACGGCTGTATGATTAACGGTGACGAAAATCAGCTGAAGCAGGTCTTTATCAATATCATTAAAAATGGGATTGAGGCAATGCCTAAAGGCGGTGTCGTAACCATTTCGACTGCAAAAACAGCCTCTTACGCAGTGATAAGCGTGAAAGATGAAGGAAACGGCATGCCGCAGGAAAAGCTTAAGCTGATTGGCAAACCTTTTTATTCAACAAAAGAAAAGGGCACCGGACTAGGGCTTGCTATTTGTTTAAGAATTTTGAAGGAACATGACGGAGAATTGAAAATCGAAAGTGAGGCTGGAAAAGGCAGCGTCTTTCAAGTTGTTTTGCCTTTAACATCAGACAGCTGAGAGGGGGAAAATAAGATGAACTCGCTTCTGTTTGTATACGGGACATTAAGAAAACATGAAAAAAATCATTATCTGCTTGCACAATCGCCATGTATCAATGAGCAGGCCAGAACGAAGGGATGTCTGTTTGCTGCAAAAGAAGGACCCGCAGCCGTTTTTGAAGATGAAGGTTATATATGCGGCGAAGTGTATGAAGCAGATGAATTGTGTATACATAAGCTAGATCAATTTTATCGTGGCTATCATAAACAAACGGTGCTTGTAGAAACGGACGCCGGGATCAAAAAAGCGCTTATTTATTTTATGGACAAAGAGGAATGTGCCGACTTTCAGAAAATAAGCAGCGGCGACTGGAAAGAACATCAGATGATCAGCAAATCGCAAAACCCTATTTATTATTTTGCCTATGGGTCCTGTATGGACAATGCACGCTTTCAAAAGGCGGGAGTTGATCACTATTTTCAAGATCCAGTGGGAAGAGCTGTTTTAAAAGGATACACAACTCGCTTCACGCTAAAAAGAGAAGACGGCTCAAGAGCGGATATGATGGAAGACGGAGGAACAACAGAAGGTGTTTTATATCGCATCCCTTTTTCTGCTCTTTCCTATCTATATAAAAGGGAGGGCGTTGAATCGCTTACGTATCGGCCGGCATTTGTAGACGTTGATGCTGAGGGAAAGCGATACACAGACTGTTTAACCTTTCTCGTTCTCCAAAAAGAAGCGGAAACTGCCCCGCCTCAGCACTATCAGATTGAAATTGAACGCGGAGCGGAGATGTATTTGTCACCGGGGTTTGCTGATAAGCTTAAGGGGCATATGAATTCGCTGCCAAAAGTGTAATGAAATTAACACTGTTACAAAAGAATATGATAAAATTTGATCAGCATGATGTCAGGTAAAGGAGCACCACTATGAAAAAAGAATTTGCGGTAATTGGACTAGGCCGTTTTGGTGGCAGTATTTGCAAAGCATTAAGCGAAGAAGGCGTCGAGGTAATGGCGATGGATATCGATGAGGATAAAGTCAACGAATATGCCAAGATCGCATCTCACGCTGTAATCGGTGATTCAACAGACGAATCTGTCCTGAAAAATTTAGGTCTGCGGAACTTTGACCACGTTATTGTAGCAATAGGAGAAAATATTCAAGCGAGTATTTTAACGACTCTCATTCTGAAAGAACTTGGCGTTAATACCATTACAGTTAAAGCGCAGAACGATTATCACGAAAAAGTGCTGTCTAAAATCGGTGCGGATCACATCGTCCATCCCGAACGAGATATGGCAAAGCGAATTGCGCATAACATCGTGTCCAACAACGTACTTGATTATTTGGAGCTGTCTGAAGAGCATAGTCTTGTTGAAATTGTTGCCAACAGCCGCTTAGCAGGAAATACGCTTCTTGATTTAGATATCCGTGCGAAATACGGTATTAACATCGTAGCCATTAAAAGAGGCAAGGAAGTCATCGTGTCGCCTCTTGCGACCGAAGTCATACATCAAGAAGATATTCTCATTGTCATTGGATCGGTTACCGACATTTCCCGTTTTGAAAAAAGAGTTCTTCATACGAAATAGCAAGATAAACAAGCCGTCCTCAAAGGGCGGTTTTTTGATATTATCAGAATATAACAACTTTAATGAAATGAGCGCCAATTTCTTAAAATTTTATTGACTAAGCATAGGCGTTCCGATAGCATATTGTACCATATAATAAAAAAGAGGAGGGGCCTATTTGAATAAAGAAGCGCTTGTCAATAGGCTGAATGCTTCAGCCCGGAGACAAAAAGCAGATATCGTCATCAAGAACGGAAAAATCATGGACGTATTCAATCAAGAATGGATATATGAAGATATTGCGATTACAGATGGAGTCATAGTGGGCCTCGGTGAGTATGAAGGCGAAAACATCATTGATGCAGAGGGACAAATGATTGTTCCGGGTTTTATTGATGGACATGTACATATTGAGTCATCTATGGTTACACCGGTTGAGTTCGCTAAAGCGGTGCTGCCGCATGGGGTGACGACCGTTGTTACCGATCCGCATGAGATCGCGAATGTGTCTGGTGAAAAAGGGATTGCATTTATGATTGAACAGGCTCGGCAAACACCGCTGAATATCCATTTTATGCTCCCCTCCAGTGTGCCTGCCGCAAGCTTTGAGCGATCAGGCGCAGTACTCAAAGCAGCCGATTTAAAGCCTTTTTACGAAGAGGAAGAAGTATTGGGGCTGGCTGAAGTCATGGATTATGTGTCGGTTCAGCAGGCTGAAGAAGATATGGTTCAGAAACTGCTTGATGCCCGTGTTGCAGGTAAGCGGATTGACGGTCATTTAGCGGGTTTGTCAACAGACCTCATTAACATTTATCGAACTGCGTTTGTCTTAAACGATCATGAAGTAACGACGAAGGAAGAAGCCCTTGATCGTATTAGAAGGGGAATGTATGTCATGATGCGTGAAGGATCAGTCGCTAAAAACACTCTACAAGTGCTGCCGGCGGTGAATGAAAAGAATGCGCGCCGCTTCTTTTTCTGTACGGATGATAAGCATGTAGATGATTTGTTGTCAGAGGGAAGTGTGAATCATCAGGTGAAAATGGCGATGCAAGCCGGACTTGACCCGTTTTTAGCCTATCAATTAGGAAGCCTTAACGCAGCCGAGTGCTATGGACTGGATACAAAGGGAGCGATTGCACCGGGTTTTGACGCTGATTTGCTTTTTGTATCTGATCTTGAAAATGTCACTGTCTCAATGACGATGGTAAAAGGACAGACGGTTGCTGAAGACACCAAAGCAATCTGTCAAGATAGCGCTACAGCGGCCGTACCAGACCCGTCACTGCTTGATTCTGTTAAGCTTGCGGCTCCTCTTAAAAAACAGAATTTTCATATGCCAATCGATTCAAAGCGGAAAATCAATGTCATTCAAATCATTCCAAATCAGCTTGAAACACGATTGGTACATGTTCCGGCTCCTGCTGCCCGCTTCTTTGAGCCTGACACTGACCTTGATTTGTTAAAGATTGCAGTTATTGAGAGGCATAAAGGATTAAAAGAAATCGGACTTGGTGCTGTGAAAGGGTTTGGATTCAAGAGCGGAGCGATTGCCACAACCATTTCGCATGATTCCCATAATATTATAGCCGTCGGAACAAATGATGCCGATATGGCGGCTGCAGTTAATAAGCTGCAGGAAATTGGCGGAGGATTAACGATTATAAAAAATGAAGAAGAGCTCCATTCAGTACCGTTGCCGATTGCGGGGTTATTATCCGACCAATCTGCGGAGCAGGTGAATAAGAGCTTGCAGACGCTGCACGAAAAATTGTCGTTAGTCGGATTCACAGGCGGATTTAATCCATTTTTGACGCTGTCATTTTTGGCTTTGCCTGTCATTCCTGACATCAAAATGACGACAACAGGATTATTTGATGTAAAGTCATTTCGGCACATATCGCTGCAATAACAGCAATAAAAAAGATGCACTCCTTGTGAGTGCATCTTTTTTTTAAACCTCCATAATGATCGGAAGGATCATCGGACGGCGTTTCGTTTTTTCGTATAAGAACGGTGCAAGCGTATCTGTAATCTCGTTTTTGATTTCAGACCATTGAGTCGTTTTTCGTTCCATCACTTTTTGTAAATGATTAGAAATAAGCTCTTGAGCGTCATTGATCAAGTCTCCGGATTCTCTCATGTACACAAATCCTCTGGAAATCAAATCAGGTCCCGCTGAAATCTTAAAGCCGTCCATGTCAATGCTGACAACCACGATGACAAGACCTTCTTCAGAAAGAATTCTGCGGTCGCGAAGCACGATATTACCGATATCACCGATGCCGCTACCGTCAATGTAGACTGAACCGGACGGGATTTTGCCGGCAACTGAAGCTTCATCGCCTTTAAGCGCCAATACTTCACCATTATCCATGATAAAGCAGTTTTCTTCGGGGATGCCGCAATCTGTTGCAAGCTTGACATGCATCTTTTGCATTCTATACTCACCGTGAATCGGCATGAAAAATTTAGGCTTGATTAAACGAAGCATAAGCTTTTGTTCTTCCTGTCCGCCGTGACCGGATGTATGGATATCGTTAAGAGGTCCGTGAATAACCTCGGCTCCCGCGCGATACAGCTGGTTAATCGTCCGGCTCACACTGATTGTGTTGCCTGGAATAGGGGATGAAGAAAATACGACTGTATCCCCAGGATTAATTGAAATCTGGCGGTGCGTGCCGTTTGCAATTCTTGATAACGCCGCCATCGGTTCCCCTTGGCTTCCTGTACATAAAATCGTTACTTTATTGGCAGGCATGCGATTGATTTCGTTATGTTCAATAAACGTATTTTTAGGACAGTTAATATATCCGAGGGTTTGTCCGATTTCAATAGCCGATTCCATACTGCGTCCAAATACAGCAACTTTTCTTCCATTTAATACAGCAGCCTCAATTACTTGCTGCAAACGGTGGATATTCGACGCAAATGTGGCGAAGATAACTCGGCCGTCTACCTTGCGGAAAATGTCATGAATGCTTTCTCCGACTCGGCGCTCAGACATAGTGAACTCTGGGTTTTCACTATTTGTGCTGTCAGAAAGGAGGCACAGAACGCCTTCTTTTCCGATTTCGGCCATTTTCGTCAAGTTTGCCGGCTCGCCGACTGGAGTAAAGTCGAATTTGAAATCTCCAGTATGTACGATGTTTCCTGGCGGCGTCTTTACAACAATACCGTAGGAATCCGGAATGCTATGTGTTGTTCTGAAGAATGACACAGCCGTTTTGCGGAACTTAACGATATCATCTTCACCGATAATGTTCAGTTTCGTCTGTCTTAATAACCCATGCTCTTCAAGTTTATTCCGAAGTAAGCCGATCGCGAGTTTACCGCCGTAAACAGGAATATTCACTTGTCTGAGCAGGTACGGAATACCGCCGATGTGGTCTTCGTGCCCGTGGGTGATAAAAAGCCCTTTAATTTTATCTTCGTTTTTGACTAAATACGTGTAATCAGGGATAACGTAGTCAATCCCGAGCAGTTCATCCTCGGGAAACTTGATCCCCGCGTCAATCAGCACAATTTCATCCTGAAATTGAACTGCGTACGTATTTTTACCGATTTCGCCCAAACCTCCGAGGGCGAAAACAGCAGTTTGATCATTTTTTACAAATTTCATACCGCTCATAACTCCAATACTTTAAAATTTTCGCTCTGTTGTTCATATTCTAAAAATGCACCATCAACAGGTGTGATAAACTCAATATTAAATTTCTTCTCTTTCAGCTTTGTTCTGACGTCACGTTCAGATACGCCTTCAATATAAAGTGAATCTGTCTTTTCCCGAACAGGTACTTCCTCAGCTTTTTCTTGATAAAATACCTT
This sequence comes from Bacillus cabrialesii, assembly GCF_004124315.2. GTDB lineage: Bacteria > Bacillota > Bacilli > Bacillales > Bacillaceae > Bacillus > Bacillus cabrialesii. The sequence goes on from NZ_CP096889.1 coordinate 1,554,085, forward strand.
ATAAATCATCCAAATCTCTCCTTAAATGCCGTATGTTAGACTCGCTTATTCTATTATATTCGAAAACGGAATATAAGGAAAGCCTTGAGCAAAATAAGGACCTCTCGAAAAGTGAAGGATCCCTTGTCAGGCAATCGCTTTCTTGCGGAGCATTCCGTTCCATTGTCTTCTGAGTTTCTTTCTTAATTTGCGCAGCATTTTCAGTTCCTCCTTAATAAACATTTGCCCTGAGTTCTTTTGTACAAATAGTATACGGAGATTGAGGAAGACTTATCGTGGTTATTAATGGAATTTAATATGATTTTTGAACGAAATAGTTTGCTGAATGACAATCTTTTTGTATGATGAGGGTGGGATTTGCAGATCAAGACGATAAAGGGGAAGTTACGATGGATTCAAAATTAATCTTTTTTGATATTGACGGCACGATATTTGATCATGATAAGAATATACCGAAAAGTACGAGAGAAACGGTGGCGGAGCTGCAGCGCCAAGGGCATCATGTATTTATCGCCAGCGGGCGGTCTCCGTTTTTGGTTAAGCCGATTTTGGAAGAACTGGGTATACACTCATTCATTTCTTATAATGGGCAGTATGTTGTTTTTGAAAATCAAGTGATTTATAAAAATCCGCTTCCTGAAGAGGCGATCAGACGATTATTAAAGCAGGCAGGAGAGGGCAAACATCCTGTTGTGTTTATGGCAGAGGATACGATGAAAGCGACTGTTGCGGACCACCCTCATGTTTTGGAGGGAATCGGCAGCCTTAAAACCGATTATCCAGAAACCGATGAGCTTTTTTATGAAGGAAAAGAAATTTTTCAGCTTCTTTTATTTTGCCAGGATGAAGAAGAAAAAGCTTATGCCGCTTTTCCTGAATTTGATCTAGTGCGCTGGCATGAGTTTTCGACTGATGTTCTTCCGCACGGAGGTTCGAAGGCGGAAGGGATTAAAAAAGTCATCGAGCGTCTTCCGTTTGATATCAGTGATACATATGCTTTCGGCGACGGATTAAACGATCTGCAAATGATTGACTATGTCGGGACAGGCGTAGCTATGGGAAATGCTGTTCCTGAATTAAAAGAAATCGCAGACTTTGTAACAAAGCCGGTCGACGAGGATGGAATTGCGTTCGCTGTCAAAGAACTGGGCCTTTTAAAATGAAAAAATCAGCTGGCGCTGTGCCAGCTGATTTTTCTTTTAGCGCTCAATCGCGATTGCATTTTCAGGCTCTTTGAAAGGATTCTCCTTATCAATATGATCATAGAACATAACACCGTTCAAATGATCGATCTCATGCTGAAACACAATAGCAGGAAATCCTTTTAAACGGATATCAATATTTTCGCCTTCGAGCGTTGTTCCTTTTACTCTGATGCGGGCATAGCGGGGAACATAGCCGGGAATCGCTTCATCAACAGACAGGCAGCCCTCGCCGCTTGTTAAGTAGCTTTTTTCGACAGAATGGCTGACAATCTTAGGATTAAACAGAGCATAGCTGTATAACTTACCGGAATCATCTTCCGCATGAACGGCGATCATTCGTTTTTTAATATTAACTTGAGGGGCTGCGAGTCCTACGCCTGGACGCAGCTTGTATTTTTCGGCTAATTCCGGATTTTGGCTGTTCTTCACAAATTCGATCATGTCGGCCAGCTGCTGTTTTTCTGCATCCGTTGCAGGCAGCTCAACAGGTTCAGCTGTCTCTCTTAGGGCTGGATGGCCGTCACGTACGATGTTTTCCATAGTAATCAAGAAACTTCACTCCTAAAGCTTAATATGTAAATTATATCGGATTTGTTAACAGTGGTGCAACGAAATGAATGACCAGCCGTAGATGGCTGGTCAATTTCATGCTGTGTAACTAGCAACAGCCTCCGCCTAAATAAGCAGCTCCGACAATGATTAACAGAATGAATAAAACAACGATTAACGCAAAGGTGCGGCCATATCCGTAACCGCCATATCCGTAACCACCATAACCGCAGCAGCCTCCGCCGTAACCATATCCATACATATTGCAAAACCTCCTATTTGAATTACGCCAGAGCCTTTAGAAGTAGGCATAGCGTCTACTATAACCTATGTAAAAACAAAAAAGTTGTATGGTCATCTGTCCTGATTTTTCATTTTTTGATTTGATTTTAAAGTTGTATTCATACAGTACAGCTATTGCTAAATGTCTCCATGGATTCTATAGTAGAAATTGTAAAGATTGGGGGATTTAACGTGAAAGACGCATTAAAACGGCTGCCCGGGAAGAAAATTGGAGTTTTTTGTGCGATGACACTGTTATTAACAGGATGCATGGGAAAGGACCCGGTTGATTCACTTCATCATTCATTAGAAAAAGCCGCGGAATCGGAAAAGCCGTTTCAAGAAGAACAGAAAACACTCGAAGAATTAGAGGCGAAAGAAAATCAGCTTTATGATGATGTCATGAAGCTCAATATGGATGATTATAAAAAAATTGTTGCTTTATCTGACGAAGCGCTTGAAAATGTCAGCAAGCGCGAAGAACATCTAAAGATTGAAAATGACAGCATCAAAAAATCAGAATCGGAATTTGAGGAAGCAAAAACGTCAGCTGAACATATTAAGGATAAACACATAAAAGAAAAGGCTGATACAGCAGCAAGCCATATGGAGAAAAGATATACATCATATGGCTTCATGTATGAAGAATATAAAAAAGCGCTTCAGCTTAATAAAAAGCTGTATAAGCAGCTGAAAGACAAAGACTTGACACGAGATGATCTGGACCAGCAGATCGATAAAGTCAATGCTTCTTATGAAAAGGTCCTTAAATATAGCGGAGAATTTAATGAACAAACAGATAAATATAATAAAGCCCGGGACGATCTGTATGATGCCGCAGGCTACCATGTTAAAAAGAGCTGACTATGAACAGCTCTTTTTTAAATAAACACGATGCCAATTTTGTTCAAAATTTTCATTTCTATTGTAGTACAGTATGGTGATGTATACTAGTACAGTTTTGGGTGCAGTCTGCATCTGTTTTTTTATTGAAAATGTAAAGCGAATACATTTATTGAAAATCAGCGATGAAAACGATTGACGGCTCTTCTTTATTTGGTGTAAACTAATCCATGTTAAGCGGTGTTGTATTAGTTTTTTACAACTTCGAAATAATACAGTTCAAAGCAGAGTGTAACTATCCTACATAAAAGGTTTTGGCAAACTGGGGATCGGCTAAAATATATACGACTTACTGCTGATACTTTAGGGTACCCTAAGTTTGTATGTATAAAAGGAATGCACGTCTAATGACTGTTTAAAAGAAAGGAAGAGGTGACTTAGTATGGCTGCAAAAACGAAAAAAGCTATCGTTGACAGTAAGAAGCAATTTGATGCCATTAAAAAGCAGTTCGAAACGTTCCAAATTTTAAATGAAAAGGGAGAAGTCGTGAATGAAGCGGCGATGCCTGATTTAACTGATGATCAATTAAAAGAGCTAATGCGCCGCATGGTATTTACGCGTGTGCTTGATCAACGCTCTATCTCATTAAACCGTCAAGGACGTCTCGGATTTTACGCTCCTACTGCGGGTCAAGAAGCTTCTCAGATTGCAACGCATTTCGCGCTTGAAAAAGAAGACTTTGTTCTTCCTGGATACCGTGATGTGCCTCAGTTAATTTGGCACGGCCTTCCGTTATATCAAGCGTTTCTTTTCTCTCGCGGACATTTCAGAGGAAACCAAATGCCTGATGATGTGAATGCCCTTTCTCCACAAATCATTATCGGTGCTCAATACATTCAAACTGCCGGTGTTGCGCTAGGTCTTAAAAAACGCGGTAAGAAAGCTGTCGCAATCACTTACACTGGTGACGGCGGAGCTTCACAAGGGGACTTCTACGAAGGAATTAACTTTGCCGGCGCTTATAAAGCACCTGCAATCTTCGTAGTACAAAACAACCGCTACGCGATTTCAACTCCGGTTGAAAAACAATCTGCGGCTGAAACAATTGCACAAAAAGCTGTAGCTGCAGGTATTGTCGGCGTACAAGTAGACGGAATGGATCCGCTTGCTGTATATGCTGCAACTGCTGAAGCACGCGAGCGCGCAATCAACGGCGAAGGCCCGACATTGATTGAAACACTTACATTCCGTTACGGTCCGCACACAATGGCCGGTGACGATCCGACTAAATATCGTACGAAAGAAATCGAAAATGAGTGGGAACAAAAAGATCCGCTTGTACGCTTCCGCGCGTTCCTTGAAAACAAAGGCTTATGGTCTGAAGAAGAAGAAGCAAAAGTAATTGAGGATGCGAAAGAAGAAATTAAGCAAGCGATCAAAAAAGCTGATGCTGAGCCGAAGCAAAAAGTAACTGATTTAATGAAAATCATGTACGAAAAAATGCCTCACAACCTTGAGGAGCAATTTGAAATTTATACACAGAAGGAGTCGAAGTAAGCCATGGCGCAAATGACAATGATTCAAGCAATCACGGATGCGTTACGCACAGAACTGAAAAATGACGAAAATGTCTTAGTTTTCGGAGAAGACGTTGGTGTTAACGGCGGCGTATTCCGTGCGACAGAAGGATTGCAAAAAGAATTCGGTGAAGACCGTGTGTTTGACACGCCACTTGCTGAATCTGGTATCGGCGGTCTTGCCCTTGGTTTAGGCTTAAACGGCTTCCGTCCGGTAATGGAAATCCAGTTCTTCGGATTTGTTTACGAAGTAATGGATTCAGTTTCTGGCCAAATGGCTCGTATGCGCTATCGTTCTGGCGGACGCTGGACTTCACCTGTAACAATTCGTTCTCCGTTTGGCGGCGGTGTTCATACTCCTGAGCTTCACGCTGACAGCTTAGAAGGTCTTGTTGCACAACAGCCTGGTATCAAAGTTGTTATTCCATCAACTCCTTACGACGCCAAAGGACTTTTGATTTCTGCGATCAGAGACAATGATCCTGTTGTTTTCTTAGAGCACATGAAGCTTTACCGTTCTTTCCGTCAGGAAGTTCCTGAAGAAGAATACACAATTGAGCTTGGCAAAGCTGACGTAAAACGTGAAGGTACTGACCTTTCAATCATCACTTACGGCGCAATGGTTCATGAATCATTAAAAGCTGCCGAGGAGCTTGAAAAAGACGGCATTTCTGCTGAAGTTGTCGACCTTCGCACTGTAAGCCCGCTTGATATCGATACAATCATCGCATCTGTAGAAAAAACAGGACGCGCGATTGTTGTTCAAGAGGCACAAAAACAAGCCGGTATTGCTGCAAACGTAGTAGCAGAAATTAATGACCGTGCGATCTTGAGCTTGGAAGCACCTGTACTTCGCGTGGCTGCGCCTGATACAGTATTTCCTTTCTCGCAAGCTGAGAGCGTATGGCTTCCAAACCATAAAGACGTTCTTGAAACAGCAAGAAAAGTTCTTGAATTTTAATCAAACTGCATAATCGAGAGGGAAGATGAACGTTTTCCCTCTATTATATATCCGTTTTCAATGCTTACGATGTAAACTTTAAAATTGCTTAATCAAACTAGGAGGTCGAGAACTGTGGCATTTGAATTTAAACTTCCAGATATCGGGGAAGGTATCCACGAAGGCGAAATCGTAAAATGGTTTGTCAAGCCTAACGATGAGGTAGACGAAGATGATGTACTGGCTGAAGTCCAAAATGATAAAGCAGTAGTAGAAATTCCTTCACCTGTTAAAGGAAAAGTATTAGAATTAAAAGTTGAAGAGGGAACGGTTGCAACTGTTGGACAAACGATCATTACGTTTGATGCACCTGGTTACGAAGACCTTCAATTTAAAGGCAGCGATGAGTCTGACGATGCGAAAACTGAAGCTCAAGTTCAGTCAACTGCGGAAGCTGGACAGGACGTTGCGAAAGAAGAGCAAGCTCAAGAGCCTGCAAAAGCAACTGGCGCAGGACAGCAGGATCAAGCTGAGGTTGACCCGAACAAACGCGTGATCGCTATGCCTTCTGTACGTAAATATGCTCGTGAAAAAGGCATTGACATCCGTAAAGTAACTGGTTCAGGAAACAACGGACGTGTTGTAAAAGAAGATATCGACAGCTTTGTAAACGGAGGAGCGCAAGATGCTGCGCCGCAAGAAACAGCTGCACCACAAGAAACAGCTGCTAAACCGGCTGCTGCACCAGCTCCAGAGGGCGAATTCCCAGAAACACGCGAAAAAATGAGCGGTATCCGTAAAGCAATTGCGAAAGCGATGGTTAACTCTAAACACACAGCTCCTCACGTAACGTTAATGGACGAAGTGGACGTAACAAACCTTGTTGCACATCGTAAACAGTTCAAACAGGTTGCTGCTGATCAAGGAATCAAGCTTACTTACTTGCCTTACGTTGTAAAAGCTCTTACATCTGCACTGAAAAAATTCCCTGTTTTAAACACGTCAATTGACGATAAAACAGAAGAAGTAGTTCAAAAACATTACTTCAACATCGGTATCGCTGCTGACACTGAAAAAGGCTTGCTTGTACCGGTTGTGAAAAATGCAGATCGTAAATCTGTCTTTGAAATTTCTGATGAGATCAATGGCCTTGCAACGAAAGCGCGTGAAGGCAAGCTTGCTCCAGCTGAAATGAAAGGCGCATCTTGCACAATTACAAACATCGGTTCTGCCGGCGGACAATGGTTCACTCCGGTTATCAACCATCCAGAAGTTGCGATTCTTGGTATCGGACGCATTGCAGAAAAAGCGATTGTTCGTGATGGCGAAATCGTAGCAGCTCCAGTCTTAGCTCTTTCTCTCAGCTTCGACCACCGTATGATCGATGGAGCAACTGCACAAAATGCATTAAATCACATCAAGCGTTTACTGAACGATCCACAATTAATTTTAATGGAGGCGTAATGTTATGGTAGTAGGAGATTTCCCTATTGAAACAGATACTCTTGTAATTGGTGCGGGACCTGGCGGCTATGTAGCTGCCATCCGCGCTGCACAGCTTGGACAAAAAGTAACTGTCGTTGAAAAAGCAACTCTTGGAGGCGTTTGTCTAAACGTTGGATGTATCCCTTCAAAAGCGCTGATCAATGCAGGCCACCGTTATGAGAATGCAAAGCATTCTGACGACATGGGAATCACTGCTGAGAACGTATCAGTTGATTTCACAAAAGTTCAAGAATGGAAAGCTTCTGTTGTAAACAAGCTTACTGGCGGTGTAGCAGGTCTTCTTAAAGGCAACAAAGTGGATGTTGTAAAAGGTGAAGCTTACTTTGTAGACAGCAATTCAGTTCGTGTTATGGATGAGAACTCTGCTCAAACATACACGTTCAAAAACGCAATCATTGCAACTGGTTCTCGTCCTATCGAATTGCCAAACTTCAAATATACTGAGCGTGTCCTAAATTCAACAGGCGCTTTGGCTCTTAAAGAAATTCCTAAAAAGCTCGTTGTTATCGGCGGAGGATACATCGGAACTGAGCTTGGAACTGCGTATGCCAACTTCGGTACTGAGCTTGTTATTCTTGAAGGCGGAGATGAAATTCTTCCTGGCTTCGAAAAACAAATGAGTTCTCTTGTTACACGCAGACTGAAGAAAAAAGGCAACGTTGAAATCCATACAAATGCGATGGCTAAAGGCGTTGAAGAAAGACCAGACGGCGTAACAGTTACATTTGAAGTAAAAGGCGAAGAAAAAACTGTTGATGCTGATTACGTACTGATTACAGTTGGACGCCGTCCAAACACTGATGAGCTTGGTCTTGAGCAAGTCGGTATCGAAATGACGGACCGCGGTGTCGTGAAAACTGACAAACAGTGCCGCACAAACGTGCCTAACATTTATGCAATCGGTGATATCATCGAAGGACCGCCGCTTGCTCACAAAGCGTCTTACGAAGGTAAAATCGCAGCAGAAGCTATCGCTGGAGAGCCTGCGGAAATCGATTACCTTGGCATTCCTGCGGTTGTCTTCTCTGAGCCTGAACTTGCATCAGTTGGTTACACTGAAGCACAGGCGAAAGAAGAAGGTCTTGACATTGTTGCTGCTAAATTCCCATTTGCAGCAAACGGACGTGCGCTTTCTCTTAACGAAACAGACGGCTTCATGAAGCTGATCACTCGTAAAGAGGACGGTCTTGTGATCGGTGCGCAAATCGCCGGCGCAAGTGCTTCTGATATGATTTCTGAATTAAGCTTAGCGATCGAAGGCGGCATGACTGCTGAAGATATCGCGATGACAATTCACGCTCACCCAACATTGGGCGAAATCACGATGGAAGCTGCTGAAGTAGCAATCGGAAGTCCGATTCACATCGTAAAATAATGCTCATATCAAAAACAGCCCTCGCTTTAAGCGGGGCTGTTTTTTATTTTGGCAGCACATGCTGCAATGGTTTAATGATGTCTTCTTTCTTTTTCACACATCCCTCGATCTTCACCACGACATGGCGCTGATCCACAACCATAAGGGTAGGAACGGTTTCGATTTCATCTTCCCAGCCTTTTTTGTTATCATAGACCTTCATTTTATCTATTTGCTCTGGATAATCTTTTTCTAAATCAAGCAGTGCATCGTAATATGGCGCTTCCTGATCAATTTGGTTCTCATCAGAAAAAAACAAGATTTGTGTATGGTGAATGTTGTCAATCCGGCTTTTTTTCACCGGATTGATGGTGGAAAGTGTACAGCCCGATAAAGCAAATACTATTATCAGTATGGGGAATATCACGCGATATCGCATCTATCTTCTCCTTGTATAAACAATAGTAAACTAGCTTTAGTTTATCACGAGAGGCGGCTTAATCTGCTTCTTGTTACCTAATTGTTATATAATTGAAACCGTTTTTAAAGTGAGATTACATTCCATAAAAATCGTTTAAAAGATCGTCTTGGGGGTATAAAGGGTTCATCGCTGCGTCCTTCAATAAAAGTTCAAGAAAATATGAAATCTCATGATGTGTTTTGGCATATGTATCGATGAAAGCTATTGCATGAAAAAGGTATTGAATGATGGAAAATGAAAAAAACAGGTTATATATATCGATATATAAATTAAATGTGTTATACAGTTTATTGTTGACATTTTAAATGTGACATATTAATATAATAGCAACAAAAGAAATTAAGCGTTTTCAAATTTCAAAGAAATGGGGAATGAGAGATGGGTACGATTGTTTGTCAAGATTGCAACGAAGCCATTCATTACTTTGAAGATGAGAAAGTGACAACATTATACGGAACATGCTGTGGACAATGTCAATGTCCTGTTGATGAACAGTAAAAAAAGCATGCGGCTCAAGCCGCATGCTTTTTATTTATTGAATCGCTTTTTGTTCTTTGATGACCCGGATCATGTTTAGCGTCGAGTCCTCAGGCCCTTGAACAGGGAGACCCGCGTCAAGGTTCTTGAAAATGTAGCTGATGTTTTCTTCTGTAATAATCTCACCTGGAATGAAGATTGGAATACCAGGAGGATATACCATGACAAATTCAGCGATAATTCGGCCGGATGCTTCTTTTAGTGGAATGACTTCCGTATTTGCATAGAAAGCGTCACGCGGAGTCATTGCCAATAAAGGTATTTCCGGAAGCAGAACCTCAGTTTGCTGATGTGTGACATCTTTTTCTGACATATGATGTGCAATCTCTGTTAAAGCCTCTACAAGCCGGTCTGCATCATTTTGGCTGTCACCAGGGGTGAAAATACACAATATATTGTACAGATCAGAAAGCTCAACCTCAATATTAAAGGATTCACGAAGCCATTTTTCAACGTCATGACCTGTGAGACCAAGGTTTTTAACAGAGATAATCAATTTTGTCGGGTCATAGCTGTAAGCTGCTTTTGATCCAAGAATCTCAGAACCGACACAATACATGCCTTCAATCTGATTAAGACGGTCTCTCGTCTGGTTGGCAAGCTTCAGTGTCTCCTCAGCAAGCTGATGGCCTTCTGTCGCAAGGCGTTTTCTGGCAACATCCAGTGAGGCGAGAAGCAAGTAAGATGTTGACGTTGTTGTCAGCATGCTCAGGATGGATTGCACTCTGTCTTTAGATACAAGGCCTTCTCTCATGTTTAAAATAGAACTTTGTGTTAGTGATCCGCCCAGTTTGTGTACACTAGTCGCTGCTATGTCCGCTCCTGCCTGCATGGCTGAAAGCGGCAATTCGTCATGAAAATGTATGTGGACGCCGTGTGCCTCATCAACGAGCACCGGTACATCAAACGAATGGGCGAGTTCTACGATGCTTTTTAAGTCGGCTGCAACCCCGAAATATGTCGGGTTGATGACGAGAAGCCCTTTTGCATCTGGGTGCTCCGTAAGCGCCCGTTTAGCAGATTCAAGTGTAATGCCGTGGGAAATGCCCAATTCATTGTCAATTTCAGGATGAATAAAGATTGGGATCGCTCCGGAAAATACAATAGCTGTCATAATTGATTTGTGCACATTTCTTGGAATAATAATTTTATCTCCGGGTCCGCAGACAGCCATCACCATTGTCATAATGGCGCCGCTTGTTCCTTGGACAGAGAAAAATGTGTGGTCCGCGCCAAATGCTTCAGCCGCCAGATCCTGTGCTTGTTTGATGATGCCTTTTGGCGCGTGCAGGTCATCTAATGGTTCAATATTGATTAAATCTATGCTTAACGCGTTTTCACCGATAAATTGTCTAAATTCTGGGTCCATTCCTGCCCCTTTTTTATGGCCGGGAATGTGGAATTGAACAGGCTGTCTGCTTGCATGCTTTTTCAGTCCTGTGTATAAGGGTGTTTCATGTTGCGACAATTGTTTTCCCACCTTTGTAATCATACCTATGCATAATAGTGTGTATTAAAATCAGTTTCTCAACCGTTTTTTAGACGTAAAACAAATGAATTATATTATGAACTTGAAAGAATGTAAAGAACAATTTATGATCAAATGAAGATGCTTTCTCTTAGAGGAAGCAAATGATAAGGAGTGAAGAAAATGGAATACCAATATCCGATGAATGAAGATTGGACAACCGAAGAAGCTGTGGATGTGATCGCATTTTTCCAGCAGGTTGAGCTTGCATATGAAAAAGGCGCTGATCGTGAAGAACTGCTTAAAGCTTACCGCCGTTTCAAAGAAATTGTTCCGGGGAAGGCCGAGGAAAAAAAGCTATGCGGCGAGTTTGAAGAACAAAGTACATACTCGCCTTATCGCACGGTCAAACAGGCGAGAGAATCTGATCAGGCGAAGATTAAGATGTAAGAAATAAGAGCCGGGAAAATGGGACTGACCCCATAAGATGAGACAAATAAAAACACCTTCAAGTTTGAAAACGGATGATTGTTATCCGAAATTAGACTTGGGGGTGTTTTTTCTATGGGGACAAGAGTGAGTTATCCGGTTGAAGTGAAACAGAAGGCTGTAGAAATGAGATTGGCAGGCGTACCTATGAAAGAGATCATGCAGAAATTGAATATTAAGAATAAGACACAGGTTCAGACATGGGTTAGATGGCATAAGGCTGGTGATACACATCGATTCGAACAGCCTGTTGGAAAGCAATACACTTACGGAAAAGGTCCGGAGTATTCTTCCGAATTAGAGAAACTGCAGGCAGAGAATTGTTATCTAAGACAACAGAATGAAGTGTTAAAAAAGTACAACGAATTGGAAAGGAAGTTGATAGCGAAACGTCAGTCGAACTTGTAGAAGTATTGCGCAGCACAATGACCGTGCAGGATATCTGTATTCATTTAGGTATCTCTCGAGCGTCTTATTATCGTTGGAAGAAGAATCGGATGAAGGATCATCCCAAGCGACATTTGGAAAAACAAATCGGTACGTTGTGCCGAGAGCACAAGTATCGATATGGATATCGGAAAATCACAGCCATTTTAAAAAAGGGAATGCGTATCAACCATAAAACGGTTCAACGTATTATGCAGAAAAATCAGTGGCAGTGCCGGGTTAAGGTGAAAAAGCGTAAGAAGAATGGGCAGCCATATGCCGTAGTCGATAATATATTGGATCGGAACTTTCAGTCTGATCGCCCTCTTGAAAAACTAGTAACGGACATCACATATTTGCCTTATGGGCAGAAACAATTGTACCTTTCCAGTATATTAGATTTATACAATGGAGAAGTGATTGCTTATACGATTGGCGATAAGCAGGACACAGACTTTGTCTTAGACACACTTGAGCAGCTGCCAACATTGCCTGAGAACTGCGTGTTACATAGCGACCAAGGTTCTGTGTATACATCTTACGAGTATCAAAAAGCTGTTAACACAAAAGGCATTATCATGAGCATGTCCCGCAAAGGGACGCCCGCTGATAATGCCTCCATCGAATCGTTTCATTCCTTACTAAAGTCTGAAACGTTCTATCTTAACAGCATTGATCGAACTACGACCGCCATCGTAGAACGCACTGTCACAGAATACATTCATTATTATAACAATATTCGTATTCAAACGAAACTAAACAACCAATCACCGATAAACTATCGGCAATTGGCTGTTTAAAAGGTGTTTTGATCCCTGTCTCAAAAACGGGGGTCAGTCCCAATATCCCGGCTCTTTTTTATGCTTGTGATACTTTTTGGGTGAAACGGTACAGAAAAGCAAGCTGCTGAAATGCATCGTCGATACGCTGAAGGAATTCCTGGTTATTCATATTCAGCACTTCTTCTTTTTGAAGCTGGATGCCGCATAACAGCTCGGCTTTTTTTACAGTCTGCAAACGTTCAAACAGCGTCTTCAGCTGTTCCTTGTCCATTTCAGACTGTTTATGTACGCCCGGTTTTGTGTGATCTGCGGACCACACGAAGCTGTCTGGAATATTCTTAGTAATGGTTTCCTGATTTGCTTCAAGCAATTTGCCGTATTCTTCTTTTATTGGGGATTCATAAATGATCGCGAACCACACAAATACGTGGCTTTCCCATAGGCCAATCTGAAAATGCGGCAGTTTTTTATAGCCTCTTTTGCTGTTTGCGAACGCCACCCAGCTGTCAGCAGGGGGATTGACGGATCTTCTTGCGTGCTTTGCCACATGAGGAAACATTTCATCTCCGGTTAAAGCTGATAAAGTCGGGGCGAAATGTTCGCCTAGTGCCGTAAGCTTCGGACGGACCGTCTCTTTTAATACCTCCATGCGCGCGTCTAAGCCTTCTATTGTAAATGTGTTAAAGTCTTCTTCAGTAAAACGCATTTGTGTCATGATTTTCCTCCTTCATGCTCAGTATTCATATTTTATCACAGTTAGGACGAGCGGCAAAAAGATTGCGCGCGTTTGAAGAAAGGGGAAATGTGGTAATAAACGAATAGGTAAACACACAATTTTCAGAATCATGTTACGCGTAAATAGAACAATCATACGATATAAGAAGTAATCATTGTTGAATGGCAAAATGGGATGCTTTTTTACAAACAAATGATCTCTGGAAGGGGCGAAAGACAATGAGGCAAGTTGTAAAAGAGGGGTTTAAGGAAGAGAAAAACAATCGTGTAGCTGTCTGGAGACTAGAGGTTGATTATGAATTGGCAACCCTATATGAAGCAATGCAAAAAGAAAATGAGGAACAGATTCAACAAAGCAAAAACAAACTTGAGCGACTCAGAAAAGAATGGATTCGAATTAACGGGTAAAAAGCGATAGTGAAAACGAACCGCATGAATGGTTCGTTTTTACATGAGAAGGGATATTTTTCATTTTCCTTGCTTTTTCACCGCCGTTATCAGTATCCTATAAAATAAAGGTCTACATAGAAGAGAGGTACGCACGAATGACAAATTGGACGGAAATTGATGAGATTGCAAAGAAATGGATAAGAGAAGCAGGCGCGAGAATTAAACAATCCATGCATGAAAGCCTGACAATTGAAACGAAATCAAATCCGAATGATTTAGTCACCAATATTGACAAAGAAACGGAAAAGTTTTTCATTGAACGCATTCAAGAAACATTTCCGGGACACCGCATACTCGGCGAAGAAGGACAAGGAGACAAACTCCACTCACTGGAGGGAGTCGTTTGGATCATCGACCCGATTGACGGGACGATGAATTTTGTGCACCAGCAAAGAAATTTCGCGATTTCAATCGGGATTTTTGAAAACGGAAAAGGAAAAATCGGTTTAATTTATGATGTGGTGCATGATGAGCTATATCACGCATTTAGCGGCAGAGGAGCGTATATGAACGAAACGAAGTTGGCTCCCTTAAAAGAAACCGTCATTGAAGAAGCGATTCTTGCCATTAATGCGACATGGGTAACGGAAAACAGAAGAATTGATTCAAGTGTGCTAGCGCCCCTTGTGAAAAGAGTCAGAGGCACACGCTCCTACGGTTCTGCCGCTTTAGAGCTGGCAAATGTCGCGGCAGGAAGAATTGATGCTTACATCACGATGCGTCTTGCGCCATGGGATTATGCAGCCGGCTGTGTGCTGTTAAATGAAGTAGGAGGCATCTATACGACCATTGAGGGAGAGCCGTTTACCTATTTAGAAAATCACAGTGTGCTGGCCGGAAACCCATCTATACATAAAACGATATTTGAAGAGTATCTTCATGCTGGAAAGTAGGGCATTTGAACAGGATGATCTCTGTTTGTTAGAGAAGCTCGCGGAGGCTTATCCTGTATGGAAAGAGGAGGAGTTTGGGGAGAAAGATGCAGAAAGCTATATCATCTCCTACTCCATGTACAATGGGTCATGGCTTGTATGGGAAAAAGACGGTCAGCCTGTAGCCATCAGCTATCATCTCGAGTGGGCGCCTTCTAATGGAAAGCCGTGGCTTGGAACGGTGCTGGTAGACCCAGCTGAAGAAAAAAAGGGGCATGCGAGGATGATCATCGAACAGATCAGCACATTGCTCAGAGCCAAACATAAAGCGATGTTTGCCGGAGTTCCCATTGACCGCAGTGAATGGATCCTGTTTTTGAGCCAATGCGGCTTTGAACAGCTGAAAACGGAAAAAGATGAAAAAGGCAAATCATTTATGATCCTGGTGAAGCCATTAACAGAAGCTGCCGTATGATGACGGCAGCTTTTTTTTATAAAAGCCTCCCGAAAATGGGGAGGCATCTGATGATTTGAAAATTATTTTTTCACTGCATGAATATAATGAATCGTTTCAAACGCTGACAAATCGTCCGTTCTATTACAAAAGAAAAGGTCATTAATGTCGTCGGGTGATAAATGTTCATAGATCAGCAAACCTGATGACGCTAACAGATTCTCAATTTCTTGATAAGTAAAACACGATTGCATCGGTTCACCGCTTGCGGCGGCCATCTTCACCATATGTTCAACTCGATTTGACGTTCCTTTTGCTGTAAAGAGTGTTTCGTCCGCATAATCAAAAACGATTGAGCTCCCTGATGGGAGACGAGAGAATAAATTGCTGATCAAGCTTGCGTTTTCTTCCCGTGTTAAATAATAAGACACTCCCAGTAGGCTGAAGAATGTTTTTGTGTTCTCAAATCCTTTATCGAAGAGAGGCTGATACGAAAACGTGTTGGTAAAGTCCATAGGAACAAAGTGAAGGTGCTCCGGGATTGTCAGATTTGCATCCTTCAGCTTATTTTTTTTGAATTGCTGTGTAGCCGGATGATCAATCTCGAAAACTTGTAAGCTGTGTTCCCATTCAGGATGCCGAAAACAAAAAGTATCCAGCCCGGCCCCAAGAATGACATACTGTTTTGCTCCCAGCATCAATTCGTTGTGTAAGACTTTTTCGCAATATGAAGCACGTGCTAAGGGCGTGGGCGACAGCTGGATGTGTGTAACCCACTTTAATATTTCTTCAGGATCATTTTGCAGGCGTTCAGCAACCTCTTTGTTGAAAAACGAGATTCCTTGAATCATATTCTCGCTGATATCTTTAAACTCTTTTTCGTTAATGAGATCTTTTGCAATAAAATCGTCAAAAATGAGAGGCGTGTCATATCGGCTGTGATACGCACGAGCAAAAGCTGAAATCAAAGACGTTACGCTGGGCTTATTCATGAAATGATCCTCCATAAAAAAATAAGATTCCCCCGGCCAGGAGAATCTTATTATACATACAAATATATTAATAGTAAATTATAGCATAAATAAATTTTTTTGTCAATTTTTACGCTCTTTCTTCCACTTTGTTGTATCCATTTCAATAAGCCTAGTGTCAGCTGAAGAATCTCTCTATACCGGATGTATGCTGCAGTTGGTACTACAGAAACGTACTGCTGTTTTTTTACATCTTGAGCGGGGAAGGCCGCATCGCTGCTTTCTCTTTACTGAGCGCTTGTGACTGTGGGTGGCATACTTTCGTTGTAAAGATTTGAACTGAAGAGAGGAGTCAACCCAAGTAACGAAAAAAGCCTGAGGCAACTCAGGCTTTTCCTATTATTACAATCCAACAGCATTCCAGGCTGCTTCAACTTTAGCGGCGTCAGTAGAGCCGTAAAGATCACGGGCAGACTGAATGAGGGCTGCCTTGGCATCTTTGAACGTGGAAGAAGGCGTGAGGTACGTTGTTAACGCACGGTAATAGATCTGCTGTGATTTAGAGACACCAAGCTTTGTAATGGTATTGTAAGCGGCTTTGTTTGGAATTCCGCTGTTTGTGTGTACGCCGCCGTAATCGCCTTCATCTGTGTTTGGAAGGTTTTGATAATCGGCGTAATTGTCAGGCTGATCGTATTTTGTCGGATTGGACAGGCTGCGGAGAGCAGGCTGGCTGACTGTAATGTCTTCACCGATGTCCCAGTCTTCTGTATCGTTAAAATAGCCGAATACGTCAGAGAATGATTCGTTTAATGCTCCCGGCTGATTTTCATAAATTAAGTTGGCTGTTTCTTGAGTGACTCCATGTGTCATTTCATGTGCAGTCACATCTAGTGAGCCGGAAAGCGGAGAGAAGAATGAACCGTCGCCGTCACCGTAAATCATTTGGTCGCCTATCCATGCAGCATTGTTGTACTTATTGCCGTAATGAACGGAAGAAACGATTTTACTGCCTTTGTTATCATAGCTGTTTCGTTTAAAGTTTGAATAAAAATAATCGTACACTTTACCGAGGTTATAGTGTGCGTCAACGGCTGCCCGCTGTGATGAAGATGTAAATGTTTTTGTTGTGCTTGAGACAAGCGTACCCGGAAGGCGGCTTTGTCTGTTTTGCAAGTCATATGTGATGATTTGAGTGCCTGTTGGTTTTGAAAGGTCTCTTAAAACGTATTTTCCGCTTTCATAAGAGATGTTCAAAGGAACAGTTGCGCCCTTTAGAGTTGTTCCGCTTCCAGTGGCGGCGGCATGTTCTACTTTATTTTGCTGTTTTAATATGCTCCCTGTTTCGGCATCAACTAAGACTTCCCAGTTTGCTGGTTCAGGCTCGATATAGCGAATCGTCACATCGTAAGCAAGACGATAGCTGCCGTCCTTTGTTTCTACAGCTTTTAATTCAGCTTTATTGCTGTTTTTGACCGCTCCGTTAGAAACAGCGTCTGGTGATTTGCCGATGGCTTTGAAAGCGAGTGCCAGCGCTTTTTCAGAGGAGACATTTTGGCTGTTTTCTGTTTTTGCAGCAGATTGATTGTGTAATTCACCATTGACCGCATAGACATTATCGGATTTATCAACGTGAACGATCACCTGTGAATCTTTAATAGGCACTCCGTTTACTACAGGCGCATATCGAAAGTGCTTGTACCCAAGGGCATCAGTAGTGCTTTCGACAAGCTTCAGTCTTTTGGCAGGGTCACCTTTAAAAATGTTGCTGTTCTTTTTCAAAAACTGTTTGACTGCCTTGTCATTTGGTGCTGATAGTTCTGATTGCGCAATTGCGTTTTTGGACAGGAAGTTTGTTTGATTCTCTTTAAGCTGATGACTTTCAGCAGCCTGAACACCAGGAAGGCTGATTGACAAACTCATAAACGAAGCAGCGACAGCAACAGACAATTTCTTACCTAAACCCACAATAAATCCCCCTTTTTGAAAATACTGAAAAATCTTTATATTGTTATATTAAACTAGCATCCTGGAATACTCAACATAAACTAACATAACTAGACAAAATTGATAGAATTGTCCTGTGTTTATTTTTGTTGAATAATATCAAGATGAGTCAAGTGTCCTGTGGATCGTTCATTGCAAGTGTTATGGGGAAGAAAAGAAATTTTTGTTTCTTATTGAAACTTTTGGTCAAACCGGCTGTCTAACCGAATGAGGCCTTAATTAAGAAGTAAAGGATTGTTGTTCGTGTTGGAGTTATTCAGTCATTATGTATTGCATTTCGAACGTTATTTTATATTAAGCAGACAAAGCACCTTGCTGATTCAATGGGCAATTGTAGGTTTGGCGGGCTTATATGTTTTGGTACACCATCCCCGGATAAACCGGTACCGCACGATGTTTTTGGCAGGTGTCCTATTGCGGATTGTGTTGCTGGCCGGGGTGTCTGTTGAACTCATTCATCAAGTGCAGGCTACAAACTTTACCAGCGCTTACTTAAGAGAGGACGGCAATGAACTGCTGCCGCTGGTGCATTTTTTGTTATACGGGTATGTGCTGCTGACGGCTTTTCACTATATGCTGATGCCTCGTGGTCATAACGCAAAAGGCATGTTTTATACGTTCGATCTTGCCGTTGTCAGTTTACCGATCGTACAAATGATTTTTAGTTTCTTTTCGTATTGGAAGGAATATCCTGATGGGATGGAGCCGATTGCATTTGTGTTTCTGTTTTTCATCATCACTCTTCCCATTGTGTTGAATGTACTGTTTTTCAAGCTGTA
This sequence comes from Bacillus cabrialesii, assembly GCF_004124315.2. Classification (GTDB taxonomy): domain Bacteria; phylum Bacillota; class Bacilli; order Bacillales; family Bacillaceae; genus Bacillus; species Bacillus cabrialesii. The sequence goes on from NZ_CP096889.1 coordinate 1,572,793, forward strand.
TTGGAGAACAAATAAGATTTTACTAGGTTTATTTTATACGCTGATTATCGGACTGCTTGTCTTGTTGCTTGCGCCATATCCCAATCAAATCTCAAAAGATTATGGTGCAGTAATGCCATATACGATTTATTTGACAATGGCGGGATTTTTGATGAGCTATCATCTGTTCCAAAAGTCAGCCAAAGTTTATGTGCGCGTGAATAAGTGGCTGACGAGGTCTATTATTGTGTTTTTTGTCCTGCTCTTAAATCCGATATATAACGCAGGAACCGCTGCTTTCGCTGTATCAAAGCCGATAAATGTCCATGATTCATTCAGTTTTGTCGGGGAGCACATTTCATCAGAAAAAGCGGAACAGATTGTTAAGTCATTTTTTCCTACGAATGAGACATTGTATTTGCATGATACAAAGATGGATGTGCATTATTTCTACTCATTTGAAAGCTTGAGCTATGAGGCAGAGGTGGATGAAGTATCACAGCTGATTAATCATTATCAATACTTGAAAAAACCGCGGGGGAAAACGCTGACTGATCAAGAGTACGTCCGGAAATCCGTTGCTTTCCTTGAGCGACACGGCCGTGTGTTAAATAAAGGTCACATCGAAACAAAGGTGTCTAAAGAAGACGGCCAGACAGCCGTTCGTATATTCCTGAAAAATCAATTTCATAAGAAAGATAATGATGATGGAACGGTATTTTATTGGGAGAAGGAAACCTTAATGGGCTTTAGTGAAGACCCTTCGATTTATCAGCTTGATTCTCTCCTGCATGTTCATATCACAGAACAAGACATACACGGCAAAATGAAGAAAATGTTTACAGCTTTAAACATACCGAAACAGCCTTATCAGATTACAGATGTTGAAAGCAACAGCCTGCTTGGAGGCTTAGTGCATGTTGAAACAAAAGACGGAATTGTTGTGGAATTTGAAAGCGAATCCGGCAGTTTACAAAGTATTTCGCTTCCAATGAAAAAGAATATTTCACTGACAAACAACCAGCTGCAGCGGCAAATATTATCGGTCTTTGATGCTGATGTATCAGAAATAAAGATAAAAAGCAGGCATAGTGATAAGGCGGTGTATTCTGATTCCTCTCATTCGTATGAGTTTTTTGAAGATCAAGGGCAGCTAAACGTTTATGTATACAGCGATACACTCGATAAGTCATTCCCGTACACGTACAGTAATGGAAGATTGGCGTATGAAAAAGTAGCTTCTGCATACACGGATGTCATTTACAAAAAACGTATGCGCCCGATTATCGTTCAAAGAGGGAATGAACGCTATTATGCATGGCTGATCATTATTCAGCCGTTCGGTTCAAACCGCCATGATGCTTATGTGGTGGATGGAGAAACACAAGAGGTGAAAAGTCTTTATGAATCATAAAGAAAAAGAGTCTGTTTTTTTAGATTTATATGACCTATATAAAGAAGGAGAGCTAGAGGACGAATCAATGGAATGGATGAAACAGCATGAGCCATTATATCGAGAGAACGCGGAAAAGTTGAAGAGTGAAGTTTATTTCAAAAGAAGCCCGGGTGCTGAAGAAAAGAGCCAAATCAGACATATGAAAGTATACATGTCTTCCATGTATATTTGTTTCATTTTATTGGCCATTTGGATGACGGTGTGGTTTTACTTTTAATGAAGCATAGGGATTCTATTGAGGACTTGTATCGACAGTATTACCAAGAAATTTTGAATTATTTATTTAGAAGGGCTCATCACCTTGAAACAGCCAAGGACTTAGCGCAGGACACATTTGTGAAAGCACTTAACGGCCTGGCTTCATTTAGGGGGCATTCTTCCATCAGAACGTGGCTTTACACCATTGCGCATCACACCTTTGTCAATTGGTACCGAAGGGATGTCAAATACCAATTTACTGATATCAGCAAAAATGACGGGTTAACGCAAACAACTTATGAGCAGCCTGAACAGTATCTGTCGCGGACGGTAAAAAGCGAAACCCTCATGCAGGAGCTTCTGCAGTTAAAAGATCAGCATCAATCCGTATTGATTTTAAGAGAATTCCAAGAGCTTTCTTATGAAGAAATCGCTGAGATATTGGGGTGGAGTCTTTCGAAGGTGAAAACAACACTGCACCGTGCCAGATTAGAGCTAAAGAAAAACATGATGAAAAGAAGAGAGGAGGAGCGGATATGACCTGCTTTCTAGTAAGAGACCTGCTTCCTCTGTATCTTGAAGGTGATTGTAAAAGAGAAACGGAACATATCATTGAAGAGCATCTAAAGACTTGCGGCAGCTGCAGTGAAATGTATGACATGATGGCTGAGCCCTTTGAATTGGAAGGCGGACAGGCCGTTGAGGAGGCTTTTCTACCGGAAGAAGAAATGCGGTTTAAACAGAGTTACTATGGTTTGCTGATCGTGAAAGCTGCCTGCTGGTTTGGAGCGGCGGTTGCCGTGATGCTGATGATCAAGCTGCTGATATAAAGCAAAGCGCTTGTCCGATTCCGGCAAGCGCTTTTTTAGATTAAGCTTGTGGATGAATCATATCGTAGATTGCAGCAAGCTGTTCTTGTGACAGTGCGCCGAAGAGTTTTTCATAAACGTCAGCTTGCAGAGGTGTCGCTCCTGCTTGTACTGCTGCATCCTTATCATAGCTGTACACACCGTCTTGTAATACAATTGCTGCTTGAAGAATGTGAATCTTTAGGGAAACTGCTGAGAAAAATTGTTCAAGTGCAAGTGCTTCTTTTTCCGTGAAGCCAAGTTCAATTGCTTTTTCTGTATCAAATTTGTAATTTCCATCTTCAACATACACACATTGTGAAACAACGCTGAAAAATTCTGAAGTCGACTCCCACAATTTAGCGATGACTTGAGCCTCTTCTTTAGTCATTCCTAACTCGACAGCTTTTTCACTGTCAAAATAATACACACCGTCTTGTTCGTAAATACATTGATTTAATACAGCAATGAATGTATTGAGATCTTCGTTTGTGATTGTCTGATGCTGTACATGAATAGCAGTGTTATCAGCCAGTGTTTTTGCGCTGGCTGCATCAGGGCCGAACGTGAATAGAACTGCTGAGGTCATTGCGGCAGTCGTTAGCATCGCTTTTTTTACAAATGTTTTCTTCATGTTTCTTCTCTCCCTTTTATGAATTGTGCTGCAAATTCCATTATAGGGAGAGATTGGTGTGAGAAAAATAGGCTCTATGGTATTTTGTGTATATCGTTGCCGAACTACTTTTTCCGGGTCGTATGTGTAATCATTAGAACGATTGTCCATGTATAAATGCTGTTTTGCATCTTCCCGACTAAGCAACAGGGGAGATAAGACTTAAAGAAATGAAAAACACCGCTTTCTTTGCGGTGTTTTTTGATTACAATGTCTCCAGCGGGGCAATGCTTTTAATCAAGCAAGCCTTGCTCGCGCATTTTCTTTTTGACTGTAAATCCGCCGCCCATTACGGCGCAAACAAGTACAATGCTGGCGATAATGCCAATTGCGCTTTTTTCAGCGATAAAGACGCCGATCAGCATAATGCTGAAAACCGCTGCAAATGCAAATAATAGTAAAATCCAATTCATTTTTTTCATATTTTCCATCCCCTTTTACGTCTTATATTAAGTTTACTGAAAAACGTGACGCTTTTAAAGAGGATGTGTGGTATAATATGAAAGTTATCTAATTTTATTAGGAGATGAAAAAGTGAAACTTCGAAACGATCTTCGCAACATCGCGATTATTGCCCACGTTGACCATGGGAAAACGACTCTAGTCGATCAGCTTTTACATCAGGCTGGTACATTCCGTGCCAACGAACAGGTTGCTGAACGCGCAATGGACTCTAATGATCTTGAACGCGAACGCGGCATTACAATTTTGGCGAAAAATACTGCGATTAACTATAAAGATACACGCATCAATATTTTGGATACCCCTGGACACGCAGACTTTGGGGGAGAAGTAGAACGGATTATGAAAATGGTTGACGGCGTAGTGCTTGTCGTTGACGCATATGAAGGCTGTATGCCTCAAACTCGTTTCGTTTTGAAAAAAGCTCTTGAGCAAAACCTGAACCCGGTTGTTGTTGTAAACAAAATTGACCGTGATTTTGCTCGCCCGGAGGAAGTGATCGATGAGGTTCTGGATCTGTTCATTGAGCTTGATGCCAATGAAGAACAGCTTGAGTTCCCAGTGGTCTATGCTTCCGCGATTAATGGAACAGCGAGTCTTGATCCGAAACAGCAGGATGAAAACATGGAAGCTTTATATGAAACGATTATTAAGCATGTTCCGGCACCTGTTAATAATGAAGAGGAGCCGCTTCAATTCCAAGTTGCCCTTCTTGACTACAACGACTATGTAGGCCGTATCGGTATCGGACGCGTATTCCGCGGCACGATGAAAGTTGGTCAGCAGGTTTCTCTTATGAAGCTTGACGGAACGGCTAAATCATTCCGTGTAACAAAGATTTTCGGTTTCCAAGGCTTAAAGCGTGTGGAAATTGAAGAAGCGAAAGCGGGAGATCTCGTTGCGGTTTCCGGCATGGAAGATATTAATGTTGGTGAAACGGTTTGTCCTGTAGACCATCAAGATCCGCTTCCAGTGCTTCGCATTGATGAGCCGACACTTCAAATGACATTTGTCGTAAATAACAGTCCGTTTGCAGGCCGTGAAGGCAAATATGTAACGGCCCGCAAAATCGAAGAGCGTCTTCAGTCTCAGCTTCAGACGGATGTCAGCTTGCGTGTTGAGCCGACAGCTTCTCCTGATGCTTGGGTTGTTTCAGGACGCGGGGAGCTGCACTTGTCTATTTTAATTGAAAATATGCGCCGTGAAGGCTATGAGCTTCAAGTTTCAAAACCTGAAGTTATCATCAAAGAAATCGACGGCGTACGCTGTGAGCCTGTTGAGCGTGTGCAAATCGATGTGCCGGAAGAGCATACAGGCTCTGTCATGGAATCAATGGGTGCCCGTAAAGGCGAAATGGTTGATATGATCAACAACGGAAACGGCCAAGTCCGTCTCATCTTTACAGTTCCTTCCCGCGGATTGATCGGTTACTCCACAGAGTTCCTGTCATTAACACGCGGATTCGGTATTCTGAACCATACGTTTGACAGCTACCAGCCAATGCAGGCGGGCCAAGTCGGCGGACGCCGTCAAGGTGTGCTTGTGTCAATGGAAAACGGAAAAGCGACATCTTATGGTATTCAAGGAATTGAAGACCGCGGTGTCATCTTCGTTGAGCCGGGTACTGAAGTATATGAAGGAATGATCGTTGGGGAGCATAACCGTGACAACGACCTCGTTGTTAACGTCAGCAAAATGAAACAGCAGACGAACGTCCGCTCTGCGACAAAGGATCAGACAACTACAATTAAAAAAGCCCGCATCATGTCTCTTGAGGAATCTCTAGAGTACTTAAACGAAGATGAATATTGTGAAGTAACACCTGAATCCATCCGTTTAAGAAAGAAAATCCTCAATAAAAATGAACGTGAAAAAGCGGCTAAAAAGAAAAAAACAGCAGGATTGTCTTAATCTCTTGCAGAATTTGAAAAGATAGAACCCGCACGTTTGCAGGGGAGGGAATCTTTTTGAATGACGTAAGCGAACGCCTGTCGTTCTTCGCCGCTCTATATCAAGTAGACCGGCAGCCTGCGGCAGGCATGTGGCTGCTGTACGGCACGATTTTTGTGTTGGCCGTTATTGTATTTAAGCTTGGATTTGCCAAACGGCTTCCGTTATTAAAATCAGCGGTGGTGTATGTATTTCTGGCTTTGGGCTGCACTGTTTTGACCTTTTTAGGAGTGTTTTTGCCCGTGGCAGAAGGGTTGATCGTTGCTGCGTTGATTTTAATCATTTACAAAATTCGGCTGTATCAGTCGAAAAAAGGACAGTCTGCAAATTCATAAAAAGACTCAGCTGAGAAGCTGAGTCTTTTTTTGTTCTGTATGGTAAAGCGTTCGCTTTATTTTTTGACTTTTTCTTTCTTCTGCTGTCCCGGGTGAAAAGTGAATTTTCCCGTTTTCAGCCGTCCTTCTGTTTTCTGGGCAATCCGGTCGTGGCATTCCTGGCACATATATGTATGGATTGGGCGGTTTCGAAGCCGTTTCGCGATCAGGGTATCATCATCAATTGTTTCAATTTTATCGCAAATAGAACATTGGACCCTCATCATATCACCTCTTTCACTAACATGTATTATAGCACGGATCAGAAGCTGTCCATAATAAGAAAAAGCTAAAGCGCGAGGCTATAGCTTAATCATTGGTATTCTTTTTCATATGGTGATCAGATTGATCGTTTTGCTCCTGTTCCATTTCTTGCTGCTGCTTTCTGTTTAATTGGTCATTTTGCTGCTTTGTTTGCGGCTCGTCTTCATTGTCAATCACATCGTTAGGAACTTCCGGAAGCACTCGGCCGACAATCGCAGCCAATTCATCTAGTATGCCTGTTACCGGATGGCCTTCACTGATTTCTCTGCTCATTTCACTCAGGCGGCTGACCGTATCTGGATCAGCAATGACAACTGCGTTGGCCCCGTATCGATCATTTTTTAGAGCCTGTGCCACAGAATATTTAATCGTTTCCACTTTGCTTCTGTCCATAGTATCATCGACATCAATCCCAACAACGGCATAACCTCCGAGCACAACGGCTGTTGCATCTTTGACATCGGGATTTTTTTCAGCAACGCTGACAAGATGCTTGGCAATATCCGTTCTTGTTCCATTGTCTTTTGTCTCCTGAGTTGTGTCCTTTACGTGAATCGGTTTGGTTTCCTGCTGTCTTGTTGATTCTTTCTCGACATTCTGATCCTGTCGTCCTTGCTGGTAGGCGCAGGCGGACAGAATAAGCGTCAGTTGTATCATAATGAAAAGAATTCGCACTTGCGGGTTCCCTCCTTGAAATGCATTCATTAATTTTATTGTTGAATTAACCTTCTATCTTTATGCACAAAAACATATATTTTAGCAGGCATTCACCTTTTTCATCGTAAGAGAAGCAGGAAGAACTTTGACCCTTATATCAGGAGGCTGAGACTTGAGTAAAATTTATGTGTTAGATACGAATGTGTTATTACAGGATCCTAACGCGATATTTTCTTTTGAAGAAAATGAGGTTGTCATCCCTGCTGTCGTATTAGAAGAGGTTGATTCAAAAAAACGGTATATGGACGAAGTTGGGAGGAATGCAAGGCACGTATCTAAGCTGATCGATGCACTAAGGCAAAAGGGCAGGCTGCATGAGCATGTTCCGCTTGACACCGGCGGCACGCTGAGAATTGAACTGAATCATCGTTCGTTTCATCAGCTGCAAGAGATCTTTATTGAAAAGACGAACGATAATCGCATATTGGCCGTTGCGAAAAATTTAAGTCTCGAGGAAGAAACCAAGGAAAATGGCAGACCGGTTATCCTCGTCAGCAAGGATGTGCTGGTCAGGGTGAAAGCGGACGCAATCGGGCTGCTTGCCGAAGATTTCTTGAATGACCGGGTTGTGGACAATGATGAAATGTACAGCGGTTATAAAGATTTATATATCAGCCAGCAGCTGTTCAGCTCTTTTTATGGGAAAAATCAAATTTCGGTAAATGATATAAAACAGCATGCTTTTTATCCGAATCAATTCGCATTAATGAAGGATGAGCTGGGGGGATCCTCCTCGGCAATAGGAATTGCGGATAAAACCGGAACGGTATTAAAAAGACTCGTATTTGATGATGAACATATATGGGGGATCAGGCCGAAAAATGTACAGCAGACAATGGCATTAGAGCTTTTGCTGCGTGAAGATATTCCGCTTGTAACCCTGATTGGAAAAGCGGGAACCGGCAAGACGCTTTTGGCATTGGCGGCTGGGCTATTACAGACAGAAGACTTGGGAATATACAAAAAGCTGGTCGTGGCGCGACCGATTGTTCCCGTTGGCAAAGACATCGGGTACCTGCCGGGGGAAAAAGAGGAAAAGCTAAAGCCTTGGATGCAGCCGATTTTTGACAACTTGGAGTTTCTGTTTAATGCAAAAAAACCAGGGGAGCTTGAGGCCATTCTGGCGGGTATTGGTTCAATTCAGGTAGAGGCGCTGACTTATATCAGGGGGAGAAGCATTCCAGATCAATTTATTATTATTGATGAAGCGCAAAATTTGACCAGGCATGAGGTGAAAACGCTGCTGACGAGAGTCGGTGAGGGCAGTAAAATTGTCTTAATGGGCGATCCTGAACAAATCGATCACCCATATTTAGACAGTCTGAATAATGGATTGGCCTATGTGGTTGAGCGATTTAAAGGACAACCCATCTCAGGCAGCGTGAAGCTGTTAAAAGGTGAGAGATCAGGTCTCGCCCAGCTTGCCGCTGACTTGCTGTAATACTAAATAATTTCGATTTCTTTTATATGGGTAACCGGCTGTTCGTGATTAACTGGATCTTCAAAGTAAATATGAACGGGGCCGCCTTCTTGAATCGGCTTGCCTGCCTCACTGAAATGGACAATACTGTTCAGGGCGGCTTCCAGAGAGACGGTGGTTCTTCCCAAACTTGTGACAAATACGCATTGGGTGGCAGAGCTCAGCGGCTCGGCATTTTTCAGCACATTCCCAAGTTTCATTGCGAAACTGCCGTTCATTAGTTTTTGCTTCTCGTATTGTTTTTCCGTCTTTAATGTCGGCGGCGCGATCCGGCCCTCTCTGATGATACGTTCAGGATCAAGACCGGATTCATCACCTGATTGTAAATGTGTGTCTTGACCGTCCCCTTTGCGGCCAAACGAAAATTTACGGTCATCAAAAATCCATACGCTTGGATCAATGGTGATCGGATATGTAACATTGCCTTTTACTTGTATAACGCTCATGATATAACCCCCTTCTCTCAAAATTATAAAAGTTTTCGCATGAATTGTCACTTTGTGTACAAATTATGTGTATCGAATGCTCAGGGAGCGAGGGTGGTTGTATGGTATGCCGGCATAATGACGAGCTTGAAGCCTTAGTGAAAGAGGCAAAAAAAATGACGGACAGGGGGGAGGTTGCCAGCTATATTCCCGCCTTGGCAAAAGCCGATCAACACGATCTGTCAGTGGCGATTTATTATTCCAATAATATTTGTCTGTCAGCAGGTGACGTAGAAAAAACATTTACGCTTCAAAGTATATCGAAGGTTCTCTCACTTGCTTTGGTGTTAATGGAATACGGCAAAGATAAGGTCTTCAGCTATGTCGGGCAGGAGCCAACCGGTGATCCGTTTAATTCAATTATCAAGCTGGAAACAGTGAATCCAAGCAAGCCGTTAAACCCTATGATTAACGCCGGGGCATTGGTAGTGACAAGCTTAATTAGCGGGAAAACGGTGAATGAAAGACTTGACTATTTACTGTCTTTTATCAGAAGGCTGACAAACAACCAAAAGATTACTTACTGCCGGGAAGTGGCTGAATCCGAATACAGCACATCAATGATTAATCGGGCAATGTGTTATTACATGAAGCAGTACGGCATTTTTGAGGATGATGTAGAAGCTGTAATGGATTTATACACGAAGCAGTGCGCGATTGAGATGAACAGCCTGGACTTGGCGAAAATCGGATCGGTATTCGCGCTAAACGGCAGACACCCTGAAACTGGGGAGCAAGTGATCTCAAAAGATGTCGCCAGAATTTGCAAAACATTTATGGTGACGTGCGGAATGTACAATGCAAGCGGTGAATTTGCAATTAAGGTCGGAATTCCTGCAAAAAGCGGCGTATCCGGAGGGATTATGGGCATTTCACCTTATGATTTCGGGATCGGTATTTTCGGTCCGGCATTGGACGAAAAAGGAAACAGCATTGCAGGTGTGAAGCTATTGGAAATCATGTCTGAGATGTACAGGCTGAGTATTTTTTAATTTATGTCATCTGTTTAAATCCTCTTGCATTTTCTGCTGATACCCTTTATGATAAATAGAAGAATTAGGTACTCGCCTGGGGAACGGAGGGATACTTTTGGCTTCAGAGATGATAGTTGACCATCGGCAAAAAGCTTTTGAGCTCTTAAAAGTTGACGCTGAGAAGATTTTGAAGCTGATCCGAGTACAAATGGATAACTTAACGATGCCTCAATGTCCTCTATATGAAGAGGTTTTAGATACTCAAATGTTCGGGCTTTCGAGGGAAATCGATTTTGCTGTCCGCCTGGGATTGGTTGATGAAAAAGACGGTAAAGACCTTTTATACACATTGGAACGCGAATTGTCTGCTTTGCATGACGCGTTTACAGGTAAATAAATGATAAAACTCAAACTTATTAACAGTTTGGGTTTTTTTATAACCGCTATTTTTCTCTCTTAAAGACGGTCTTTTTTTACACATTCCTTCCGAATCGTATAGAGATTCTTCGTCTCGTTTGATAAATTGTAGTAAAATAAAAAAGATAAATACATAAAAACCATAGTTAATGGAAGTTAGAAGCAGGGAAGAGGATGTTATGTTAAAAAAAATGCTAAAATCTTATGATTACTCACTGATATTCGCAATTGTTTTACTATGCGGATTCGGTTTAGTGATGGTATACAGCTCAAGCATGATTACGGCTGTCTCCCGGTATGGAGTAAGCAGTAATTTTTTCTTCATGCGGCAGCTGTTTGCTTTAATTGCGGGTGGCGCTCTATTTATTCTCATGGCGTTGTTTCCTTATAAAGCACTGGCCCACCAAAAGTTTCAGAAGGGGATATTGCTTGTTTCTGTTCTGGCGCTTATCTCGCTGTTCGTATTCGGGCATGTTGCCGGAAACGCCCAAAGCTGGTTTAAAATTGGCGGAATGAGTATTCAGCCGGGGGAATTTGTTAAACTGGTAGTGATTTTATACCTTGCAGCCGTATATGCAAAAAAACAAAGTTATATCGACCATCTGTTAACGGGAGTAGCCCCTCCGGTAGTCATGACGCTCATAATTTGCGGGTTAATTGCCATGCAGCCAGATTTCGGTACAGCCATGATTATCGGGTTAATTGCGACATGTATGATCTTGTGCTCCGGCTTCAGCGGAAAGACGCTGGTGAGGTTGCTTTTGCTCGGCGGAATTGTTTTAATTTTAGTCAGCCCGATTCTCTATTTAAATCAGGATCAAATTTTAACTAAAGGCCGTTTGGCGCGTTTTGAGAGTCTTGAAGACCCATTTAAGTATGAAAATTCATCAGGTTTGCAAGTGATCAATTCTTATTATGCGATCGGTTCAGGCGGTATTTTCGGCCTGGGGCTCGGTGAAAGTATCCAAAAATACGGATATCTGCCTGAATCACACACTGACTTTATTATGGCTGTCATAGCCGAAGAACTTGGTATTTTTGGAGTATTGTTTGTGATTTTTCTATTGGGTTTTGTTGTCATAAAAGGTTTTTATATTGCCAGAAAATGCGAGGACCCGTTTGGAAGTCTTCTAGCGATCGGCATTTCAAGCATGATTGCCATCCAGTCGTTTATTAACCTTGGCGGTGTCAGCGGATTAATTCCGATTACAGGGGTTACGCTGCCGTTTATCAGTTACGGGGGCTCTTCTTTAGTGCTGCTGCTTGCGAGTATGGGGATATTAGCGAATATCAGCATGTTTGTGAAATATTCAGAGAATAAGAAAAAGAGAGAGACCGTGCCGACGAAGGGAATGAAAAAGAAGCAGCTTAAAAAAACTGTTTATCAGTAAAAAACAAGTGTGTACAGGGGAAGGATATTCCGCTATGATAGATTATATTCCATTCGGGTAAGGGGGAGAAAAGTTTGTCTCAGCAATCGATACAAAAAGTATTAGTAGCAAACAGGGGAGAAATTGCAATCCGAATATTCCGGGCGTGTACCGAGTTGAATATTCGTACAGTTGCGGTCTATTCAAAAGAAGATTCCGGTTCCTACCATCGGTACAAAGCGGATGAAGCATACCTGGTCGGTGAAGGGAAAAAACCGATTGATGCTTACCTGGATATTGAAGGGATCATTGATATTGCGAAAAGAAACAAAGTCGATGCGATTCATCCGGGATACGGTTTCTTATCTGAAAATATCCATTTCGCGAAACGATGTGAAGAAGAAGGCATCGAGTTTATTGGTCCAAAGTCCGAACATCTAGATATGTTTGGTGACAAGGTAAAAGCGCGTGAGCAGGCAGAAAAAGCTGGAATTCCTGTGATTCCCGGAAGCGACGGCCCTGCGGAAACGCTTGAAGCAGTCGAACAATTCGGACAAGCTAACGGTTATCCGATTATCATTAAAGCTTCGCTGGGCGGAGGCGGCCGCGGTATGCGGATTGTCAGATCCGAAAGTGAAGTCAAAGAAGCATATGAGCGTGCAAAATCAGAGGCGAAAGCAGCCTTTGGCAATGATGAAGTTTATGTAGAAAAATTGATTGAAAATCCAAAACATATTGAAGTTCAGGTGATTGGAGACAAGCAGGGCAATGTCGTCCATCTTTTTGAGAGGGATTGTTCTGTTCAAAGACGCCACCAAAAAGTCATTGAAGTGGCGCCGAGTGTTTCTCTGTCAACTGAATTAAGAGACCAAATTTGTGAAGCGGCAGTTGCGCTTGCGAAAAATGTAAATTATATAAACGCTGGTACGGTCGAATTCCTTGTTGCAAACAACGAGTTCTATTTTATTGAAGTAAACCCTCGCGTACAAGTTGAACATACGATTACAGAAATGATTACAGGTGTCGATATCGTTCAAACACAGATTCTAGTCGCCCAAGGGCACAGCCTTCATAGCAAAAAAGTAAATATTCCTGAGCAAAAGGACATTTTTACAATCGGCTTTGCCATTCAGTCACGGGTTACGACTGAGGATCCGCAAAATGATTTCATGCCCGATACAGGGAAAATCATGGCTTACCGCTCAGGCGGCGGCTTTGGTGTCCGTCTTGATACCGGAAACAGCTTCCAAGGCGCCGTGATTACACCGTACTATGATTCGCTTCTCGTTAAGCTCTCAACTTGGGCTTTAACGTTTGAACAGGCGGCGGCCAAAATGGTCCGAAATCTTCAGGAGTTTAGAATCAGAGGCATTAAAACAAACATTCCGTTCCTTGAGAACGTTGCAAAGCATGAGAAGTTCCTGACAGGTCAATATGATACATCTTTCATTGATACAACACCTGAATTATTTATTTTCCCTAAACAGAAAGACCGCGGAACGAAAATGCTCACTTACATCAGCAATGTGACAGTGAACGGCTTCCCTGGAATCGGGAAAAAAGAAAAGCCGGCGTTTGACAAGCCGTTAAACGTAAAAGTAGACATTGATCAGCAGCCTGCCAGAGGAACAAAGCAAATTCTCGATGAAAAAGGCGCTGAAGGGCTTGCGAATTGGGTTAAAGAACAGAAAGCTGTCCTTTTAACTGATACGACATTCAGGGATGCCCACCAATCATTATTGGCGACGAGATTCAGATCGCATGATTTGAAAAAAATCGCTAATCCGACGGCTTCGTTATGGCCTGAGCTATTCAGTATGGAAATGTGGGGAGGCGCGACATTCGATGTAGCCTACCGTTTCCTGAAAGAAGATCCGTGGAAGCGTTTGGAGGACCTTCGCAAGGAAGTGCCGAATACCTTATTCCAAATGCTGCTCCGTTCATCAAATGCGGTCGGTTATACGAATTATCCGGACAATGTAATTAAAGAATTTGTGAAGCAATCCGCTCAATCGGGCATTGATGTGTTCCGTATTTTCGACAGCTTAAACTGGGTAAAAGGCATGACATTAGCCATTGATGCTGTTCGGGATACCGGCAAAGTGGCAGAGGCTGCGATTTGTTACACAGGAGATATCCTTGATAAGAACCGCACGAAATATGATCTTGCATATTATACGTCGATGGCGAAGGAGCTTGAGGCTGCCGGAGCCCATATTCTCGGAATTAAAGATATGGCTGGGCTGTTAAAACCGCAGGCTGCATATGAACTCGTTTCTGCGTTGAAAGAGACGATCGATATTCCGGTTCACCTTCATACGCATGATACGAGCGGGAATGGCATTTATATGTATGCGAAAGCTGTTGAAGCCGGCGTTGATATCATAGACGTGGCGGTCAGCTCAATGGCGGGATTAACGTCTCAGCCTAGCGCGAGCGGATTTTATCATGCGATGGAAGGCAACGCCCGCCGTCCGGAAATGAATGTTCAAGGCGTTGAATTGCTGTCCCAATATTGGGAGTCAGTTCGTAAATACTATAGCGAATTTGAAAGCGGAATGAAGTCTCCGCATACAGAAATTTATGAACATGAAATGCCTGGAGGCCAATACAGCAACCTGCAGCAGCAGGCAAAGGGAGTAGGCCTAGGCGACCGCTGGAATGATGTCAAGGAAATGTACAGACGCGTCAACGATATGTTCGGCGACATTGTAAAGGTCACGCCTTCCTCTAAAGTAGTCGGAGATATGGCGCTCTACATGGTGCAAAACAATCTGACTGAAAAGGACGTTTACGAAAAAGGCGAACAATTAGATTTCCCTGATTCTGTCGTGGAGCTTTTCAAAGGAAACATCGGCCAGCCTCATGGCGGATTCCCGGAAAAATTACAAAAGCTGATCTTAAAAGGACAGGAGCCGATTACGGTCAGACCTGGAGAACTGCTTGAGCCGGTATCCTTTGAGGCGATCAAACAGGAATTTAAAGAGCAGCATCACTTGGAGATTTCAGATCAAGATGCTGTGGCATATGCCCTTTATCCTAAAGTCTTCTCTGATTATGTGAAAACGGCAGAAAGCTATGGAGACATTTCGGTATTAGATACGCCGACATTCTTCTATGGCATGACATTAGGCGAGGAAATAGAAGTGGAAATTGAGCGCGGAAAAACGCTGATCGTTAAGCTGATTTCAATTGGTGAACCTCAGCCTGATGCCACTCGCGTCGTTTATTTCGAACTAAACGGGCAGCCGCGTGAAGTTGTCATCAAGGATGAAAGCATTAAATCTTCCGTTCAGGAAAGGCTGAAAGCGGACAGAACCAACCCAAGCCACATCGCAGCTTCTATGCCTGGAACGGTTATTAAAGTATTGACAGAAGCAGGCACAAAAGTCAATAAAGGTGATCATTTGATGATCAATGAAGCGATGAAAATGGAAACAACAGTTCAAGCGCCTTTCTCAGGAACGATCAAGCAAGTTCATGTGAAAAATGGCGAGCCGATCCAAACGGGAGATCTGCTTCTCGAAATTGAAAAAGCATAATGAAACCGGAGTGTATATCAATTGATATACACTCTTGTTTTTTTAAAAGCGGAGTGAAACAGTTGAAAGTGTGTGTATGGTTTTAAGGCTTGAAGACAATTCAGCACTGTCACAAGTCATTTTCTATTCAAAACAAAAAACAGAACTTATCTGCTGCCGATCTTTCAGGTAGATCAGTACTTTATAAACGTGAAGTATGATATAAGCCATGAATATCTCTTTAAGACTCAATCTGTTTTTTTAAAAATGAGGCGCGGCAAAAGGCTTTACCTGCACATTTTTTATCATGAAGCGATACAGATGGACTCATATGAAATTGATGAGTTTTCTATAATCAGGATGATGCAGGTTACGGAGCGCACCGATCCGCTCATTGATCATCAAGTTCAGCGACTAGCGATGGAAGCGTATGAAGCGGCAAAAAAAAGACCAAAGCGTAGGGCTTTGGTCTAGAGTCGTTATGATTGTCTGGATTCATAACGGAAGCGCGCAATCAATAATAAGAAATAGCATAAAACACCAAACAGGCAGGCTATAAAGAACGAGTGGGCAAGTGCAAAGCCCAGTGCCAGTTCAGAGTATACGATCATAATGCCGGACAGCGCCTGTAATGTGATAAAAATAAGGCATGAGATCCAGCCCCAAAAGATCTGCTTTTGATCTTTATAGGAAGTCATAGCATGAACAGCCGCCACAATAATCCATACAAACAACAGCAAGGCCGCTGTTCTGTGGCCCATTTGCACCCATTCGTGGAATTGGGTCGGAAGTCCATTGTTCAGCGGACTGCACAACGGCACATCAGGACATGCCAGACTTGATTCCGTATGTCTTACATATGCGCCTGTATACACAACGATATAGGAATATATTAAAATTCCTATCATGTGAAATTGCATTTTTTTGCCGATTTGAAGCGGCTTCACCAGCTTTCTAACTGATTTATCAGCTTCAAATATGAGCAACGTCAAAATAAGTACTGAAGCGAATGATATCAATGAGATGCCAAAGTGAAGCGCCATAATCAGCGCGTTTGAACCGAATACGACAGCCAATGCGCCAAGCAGTGCCTGTAAAAATAAAAAGATAATTGACATAATCGCGAGAAACGTTGTTTCACGGAAAATCGGCGTGATTTTTCTCCATGACCAAAACGCAAGGCTTAACACAAGGATAATCGAGATCCCGCTTGCGAATCTGTGGCTCCATTCAATAATTGAAGCCGGATTCAGTTCAGGGAAAAAACGGCCGTGACACAGCGGCCACTGTCTGCCGCAGCCTTGGCCGGAACCTGTTTTTGTAACGAGGGCTCCCCCGATTAAAACAATAAGCATGACAAATGTTGTCAGAACACCGAGAGCTTTTAATGCTTTATTCATACAATATTCACCTTCTCAACATACTGCTGCAATTTTATATACGTTCCAAGTGTAAGCGAATATGTGTTTTGTGGCAATTCTTAGCGCCTTTTGTTCACAAAAATATAATAGAATAACAGCTTCCGGAAAATGTACACTTGATTATTCATGCCGGGTCTGATAGAAATAAGGTAAACGCACTGCCGATTTGGCGATTGCCTTCATCTTTGGTAAAATTCATAAAAAGTTCACAAATAAATTCCTGTTTGTCGTTTAATATTTAATAGGATGTTTTTTTACAAGATGTTATCTTGTATGATAGAATTGCAGGTTTTTTTATTCTCCTGCGTTAGGTTTGTAAGGGAGGTATACGTTATGGCTAACTCCAGAATCTTAAATGATACAGCTATAGACGGACAAATTGAAGAAACAACGGCATGGAAAGATTTTCTTTCCCTTATTAAAATAGGGATTGTAAATTCTAATCTCATCACGACTTTTACTGGAATGTGGCTTGCACTGCATATTTCCGGTCTAAGTTTTTTAGGCAATATAAACACCGTTCTTCTTACATTAATCGGGTCTTCTCTGATTATTGCAGGCTCCTGCGCGATCAATAACTGGTATGACCGGGACATTGACCATCTTATGGAGCGCACGAAAGTAAGACCGACGGTTACGGGTAAAATTCAGCCGAATCAGGCGTTATGGTCTGGAATTTTGCTGGTTGCTTTAGGATTGATCATGCTGCTGATGACAACTGTCATGGCTGCTGTTATCGGGTTTATCGGAGTCTTTACGTATGTTGTATTGTACACAATGTGGACGAAACGCCGCTATACGATTAACACAGTAGTAGGAAGTGTTTCCGGTGCAGTTCCGCCGCTTATCGGATGGACGGCAGTGGAAGGCAATATCGGTGTCGTGGCATGGGTATTATTCATGATTTTATTTATTTGGCAGATTCCTCACTTCTTAGCATTGGCTATTAAGAAAACGGAGGATTACAGAGCTGCAAATATTCCGATGCTTCCTGTCGTATACGGATTTGAAGTGACAAAAAGACAAATTATTGTATGGGTTGCGTGTCTGATGCCGCTTCCGTTTTTCCTTGGAAGCTTAGGCCTTCCGATTGTCATCCTCGGCTTGCTGTTAAACATCGGCTGGCTGATTCTCGGCTTAATGGGCTTCCGCTCCAAGAATATCATGAAGTGGGCAACGCAGATGTTCGTTTATTCGCTTAACTACATGACAATCTATTTCGTTGCCATGGTTGTCTTGACTCTTTTCTAAAAAAAAAGATACGTTGCTTGTTTTATCGCTTCAAAATAAACGATGACAACTAGTAAATGCCGCCTTGACCTCTTGTTTAATCAGGCGGCTTTACTTTTATACATAGATGGCATTTTGAGTAAAAAAACTCATAATTTAAGAGAAGAGGAAATGTAAGTGCTTTATTGGTGATAGGCTGGATTGCGATGATCTTCAAGTCTGCTCTCCGCCTTTGTATTGACCAGAAAAGGGGTTGGGTGAAATGGTAAAGCATTGGCGTCTTATTTCATTATTAGCCTTAGTGCCGCTTCTATTAAGCGGATGTGGAAAACCTTTTTTATCCACGCTCAAGCCTGCTGGCGAGGTGGCTGATAAACAGTATGACCTGACAGTGCTCAGCACATTGATTATGGTGGTTGTTGTTGCAGTAGTATCTGTTATCTTCTTTTATGTGATTGTGAGATTCAGAAGATCACGGGTCGGTGAGAACACGATACCGAAACAGGTAGAGGGAAATAAATTTTTAGAAATCACATGGACCGTGATCCCGATTTTGCTGCTCATTATTCTTGTGATCCCTGTCGTATTATATACGCTTGAGTTAGCAGATACATCACCTATGGATAAGAAAAGCCGCAAAGCTGAGGACGCTCTTGTAGTCAATGTCCGGGCAAATTTGTATTGGTGGGAGTTTGAATACCCTGATTACGGCATTATCACAAGCCAGGAGCTGATAGTGCCGACAGACCAGCGTGTATATTTTAATCTAAAAGCTTCAGATGTCAAACATTCCTTTTGGATTCCTTCAGTTGGAGGAAAACTTGATACGAATACGGATAATGAAAATAAGTTTTTTCTGACATTTGATTCAAAACGAAGCAAAGAGGCAGGAGATATGTTTTTTGGGAAGTGTGCAGAGCTTTGCGGCCCTTCACACGCACTGATGGATTTTAAGGTAAAGACGATGTCTGCAAAAGAGTTTCAGGGCTGGACAAAAGAAATGAAAAACTATAAGTCTACAACAGAGAGCGATTTGGCTAAGCAGGGCGAAGAGATGTTTAAAGAGAAGAACTGCCTGAGCTGCCATGCGGTAGAGCCGAATGATAAACGTGCAGAAGCAGCTAGAACGGCACCCAACTTGGCGACCTTCGGTGAAAGGGCAAAAGTGGCAGGGGTGAAGGACGCCAACGAGGAAAATGTGAAGGCTTGGCTGAAGGATCCTGACAGCATAAAGCCGGGGAACAAAATGACAGGCACATATCCGAAGCTCTCAGACAGTGAAACAGATGCGCTTTATGAATACTTAAAAGGCTTAAAAGCGGAAAGCAAGTAGGGAAGAAAGGGAGATATTGGGGGAGGTCACATATGTTGAATGCGCTTACAGAAAAGCGGACGCGCGGATCTATGCTTTGGGATTATTTGACGACGGTGGACCATAAAAAAATCGCGATTCTTTACTTAGTGGCAGGGGGATTCTTCTTTCTTGTCGGAGGAATTGAAGCGATGTTTATCAGAATCCAGCTGGCAAAGCCGGAGAATGCGTTTCTTAGCGCCCAAGCGTATAATGAAGTAATGACAATGCACGGGACGACGATGATCTTTCTGGCTGCGATGCCTCTCTTATTTGCCTTGATGAATGCGGTCGTTCCTTTGCAGATTGGGGCCCGGGACGTTTCGTTTCCGTTTCTAAACGCGCTTGGTTTTTGGCTCTTCTTTTTCGGAGGCATTTTCTTAAATCTAAGCTGGTTTTTGGGCGGAGCGCCAGACGCGGGCTGGACGTCTTATGCCTCACTTTCGCTTCATTCAGCAGGGCACGGCATCGACTTTTTCGTACTCGGACTGCAAATATCGGGGCTCGGGACGCTGATAGCCGGGATTAACTTTTTGGCCACGATTATCAATATGAGGGCTCCAGGCATGACGTACATGAGGCTGCCTTTGTTTACATGGACGACATTTGTGGCCTCGGCATTGATTTTGTTCGCATTTCCGCCGCTTACGGTGGGATTGGCTCTGATGATGCTGGACCGGCTGTTCGGCACCAATTTCTTTAATCCGGAGCTTGGCGGAAATACGGTCATTTGGGAGCATTTATTTTGGATCTTCGGCCATCCGGAGGTTTATATCTTAATTTTGCCTGCATTCGGTATTTTTTCAGAGGTTATTCCCGTGTTTGCCAGAAAGCGTTTGTTTGGGTATTCTTCAATGGTTTTTGCCATCGTGCTCATTGGCTTTCTGGGCTTTATGGTTTGGGTGCACCATATGTTTACGACAGGTCTCGGACCGATTGCAAACGCGATTTTTGCGGTTGCCACAATGGCTATCGCGATTCCGACCGGGATTAAAATTTTTAACTGGCTTTTGACGATCTGGGGAGGAAATGTAAAGTATACGACCGCTATGCTGTATGCCGTTTCATTCATTCCGTCGTTTGTGCTCGGCGGTGTCACGGGTGTCATGCTGGCAGCGGCGGCTGCCGATTATCAGTTCCATGATACGTATTTTGTGGTGGCGCACTTTCACTACGTCATTATTGGCGGTGTCGTATTCGGCCTTTTAGCCGGTGTTCATTTCTGGTGGCCGAAAATGTTCGGTAAAATTTTGCATGAGACCATGGGTAAAATTTCATTTGTATTGTTTTTTATCGGCTTTCATCTCACGTTTTTCATTCAGCATTTTGTCGGTCTAATGGGGATGCCGCGCCGGGTTTATACGTTTTTGCCGGGCCAGGGTCTTGAAACCGGCAACTTGATCAGTACAATCGGGGCGTTTTTTATGGCGGCAGCTGTTATTCTTCTGCTGGTCAATGTGATTTGGACATCAGCAAAAGGCGAATATGTCGGAGCTGATCCATGGCAGGACGGCCGTACCCTTGAATGGACTGTTTCATCACCGCCGCCTGAGTATAACTTTAAACAGCTCCCTTTTGTCAGAGGGCTTGATCCGTTTTGGATCGAGAAACAGGCAGGACACAAATCAATGACGCCGGCTGAACCGGTTGATGATATTCATATGCCGAACGGCTCAATCCTGCCGTTTGTCATTTCCTTCGGCCTTTTTGTCGCAGCGTTCGGGCTGCTATACAGAAGCGATTACGCTTGGGGCCTGCCGGTGATCTTTATCGGGCTAGGCATTACATTCTTTACGATGCTGCTTCGCTCAGTCATTGATGATCACGGCTATCACATTCATAAAGAGGAACTGCCGAACGATGATAAAGGGGTGAAGGCATAATGCAAATTGAAGAAAAATTCACCGCAGAAACCTTTCCAGCTTCTCCCGAAAAAGTAACACTGGAAGGGAAAAATAAATTTTTAGGCTTTTGGCTTTTTCTTGGGGGAGAGACAGTTTTGTTCGCGTCTCTCTTCGCAACGTTTCTTGCACTCCGGAATTCAAACGCCGGTGATCCGCCTACGACGGAAATGTTTGATGTGAAGCTTGTGTTTATCGCCACAATGCTGCTATTAACGAGCAGTTTAACAAGTGTATATGCGATGTATCACATGAAGAACTTCTCCTTCGGCAAAATGCAGCTTTGGCTGGGAATTACAATCTTATTGGGAGCGGGCTTTTTGGGATTGGAGATCTATGAGTTTAAGCATTACACCCATGAGTTTGGCTTTACCATTACAAGCTCTGCGCTCGGGTCCGCGTTTTACACGCTTGTCGGTACGCACGGCGCCCACGTGGCATTTGGGCTTATGTGGATCAGCACGCTGATGATCCGCAATGCTAAGAGGGGGCTTAACTTGTATACGGCGCCTAAATTTTATGTTGCCAGCCTTTATTGGCACTTTATTGATGTCGTGTGGGTCTTCATCTTTACCGTTGTATATTTAATGGGGATGGTGGGATAAACATGGTCGGTAAAAAAAGCAGGGGACATATCAACAGCGACCTTGAATTTAAGAAAAAGAAGCACGCTCAGGAGATGAAGTATCAGGTACTGTCTTTTGGTTTAATGATCGGCCTTACGATTGTTGCATTTCTGACTGTGGCAACGGACGGTGTCGGCAGCTGGTTTACGATTCCTTTCATTATTTTGCTTGCTGCGATACAAGTCATCTTCCAGCTTTATTATTTCATGCATATGAATCAAAAAGGGCATGAAGCGCCGGCACTGTTTTTGTATTCAGGGATGTTTGTCGCATTCATCACAGTGCTTGCGTTTGTCACCATTATATGGTGGTAATATAAACAGCCGCCGGAGGTGAAGAAAGAAATGAATCAGTTAGAGGTATTTGGGTTTCGCGCGATGTGGAGCCCTTATCTTTTTTGTATCCTGTTGGGCATTACAGTGCTTTATCTTTATTTATACAGGCGTATGTCTTCAAAGCCAAATCGAATAACTGGTAAAGAAATGGCGTGCTTTCTATCGGCGATGCTGTTTTTATATGCAGCTGAAGGAAGCCCAGTTGATCTGCTCGGACATATTATGTTCAGCGCGCATATGGTGCAGATGGCTGTGCTGTACTTGGTCGTCCCGCCGCTGTTGATCGCGGGAATTCCTGCATGGCTATGGGAAAAAATCATTTTCAAGCCTGCCATTAAGCCGGTTTTTTCATTTTTTACGACGCCCTTAATTGCTTTGCTTTTGTTTAACGGCATTTTTTCTTTATATCATGTTCCGCTTATATTTGATACAGTCAAAACGGATCCGTTTTACCATACATTAATCACCTGGCTTATCTTTGTGCTTGCGTTTTTGATGTGGTGGCCGCTTGTTCACAAGGTAGAGCGTCTTCGGCAGCTCAGCGGCTTGATGAAGCTGGGGTATATTATGGCGGACGGTATGCTGCTCACACCGGCTTGCGCTTTGATTATGTTCAGCGGCGCGCCGTTATACGCCACATATACAGATCCGTCTGCGTGGGCTGAGGCAATGAAGCTTTGCGTGCCTGCAGATATGATGGGGCAGGTCCCATTAACAGGACCGGAAATGTTTAATACACTGCCTTTGTTAGAGGATCAGCAGCTCGGAGCAGTCATGATGAAAATCATTCAGGAAATTGTGTACGGTACTTTTTTGGCGATTATCTTTTTCCAATGGGTGAAGAAAGAAAGGGAAAAGGACGGGCAGGAGGAGCCTCCGTATATTCAGCAACCGATATCGTAAAAGGTACAGCAAAATATGCTGTACCTTTTCATTACATTTGAACGGTTTTTAACAAGTCGGAGATGTCCTGAATCAGTGCCTTGCTTTTTGTCACAACCTGTACGGGAAACTCTTCCGTTTCTCCATATTCTACTCCATGCGGGTAGTAATGCTTGCCTAAGAGAGGGGACATTAATTGAATCACGGCGCGGCCGCTTCCAACATCGCCCTCTGCCGCAATGCCTTGTATCCGCAGATAAAACGTACCCTCGATCGTCGAAAACTTCCTGTCATAGGTGACTCTTTCGTAATCCCATTGACCCGCTCTGACGAGGCCTTTGCTTTCCATCAAGTCGTCCAGCCAGCTTAGCTCAGCCTTTACCCCTTCAAGTCCGCTTTCAGTAAACTTCAACACTGACCCCTCCTTATAAAAATTACCTTTCCTGACAATCATAGTATGAAAGCGTTAAACTTTCAATGAATCTTCTTCTTTTGAAAGTATGCAAAAATTAAATTTTGACGACAATAGCACTAGACTAAAGGAGGTTATACGGATGACAAAAATAAAAGATCTGATGACGGCCGACTTGCAATATTGCACGGTATTAGATAATGTATATGAAGCTGCGGTAAAGATGAAAGACGCGAATGTAGGTGCGATTCCGATAGTTGATGAGGATGGAGAAACACTGGTAGGCATCGTAACCGACCGTGATCTCGTGTTAAGAGGAATCGCCATAAAAAAACCAAACTCGCAAAAAATCACTGACGCGATGACCGAAAAACCTGTCAGTGTGGAGGAAGATGCTTCAGTCGATGAGGTTCTTCATTTGATGGCATCCCATCAGCTCAGAAGGATACCTGTTACAAAAAACAAAAAGCTGACTGGAATTGTCACGCTTGGTGATCTTTCTTTATCTGAACAAACCAATGAACGTGCCGGCAGTGCCTTATCGGATATTTCCGAGGGTGATAATAGAGAAGAAGGCTTTTTTCATTAACACATAAATCTTTGACATGTTAAATAGGCTGTATTGTAATGAGGTGTAAGCAAGACAATGTGATTCGCCACGGGGGTGATAGATTGAAAAATATATTGAGAGCAATGGTTATTCTCTTGATCATCTGCGGAACTTATGTTCTGTTTATTCAATATGGATCTGTTCCTGAAAAAAAATCAAATGACAGCGAGCCTCAGGTGTCGAATGAGGAGGCGCAAAGCGGCAAACGAATACATATGCCGACTTCAGGGTTATTGTCCTTTATGGGCAAGTCCGCCGATGATGTAACGAAAAAGCTTGGGGAACCAGAACGCATTGACCCGTCAGCTTATGATTACGATTGGTGGGTATACAATCAAGGAAAGGACCAATATATCCAAATCGGGGTATTAAACAATAAAGTGGTCACATTATTTGCGGCTGGCAATGACATTAACGCAAAGCCTTTCAAAATTGGCGAATCAACCGGAGAAGTGTTCAAGACGACCCAGGTGGCGCCGTTTGTGAATGTAGAGTATAAAGGAAATTCCTATCGATTTGAGTTTTCTGAAGAGGATATCAATACCAGACCGACTGTAAAGGTAGGAAAAATGTATGTCCAGCTGTATATGGACAAATTTGAAGGGAAGCTATCCAGCATCAGGGCGTTTGATGCGCAAACCTTTGTAAAGCAAAGGCCTTATGAGGTTGTATACCGCGGTGAATTAATAAAACCGGAAGCTGTTTCAGACGATAAGTGGAAAAAGATCCAAACGACAAGCGAAAAGCAAATACTTGATTTGACGAATGTCATTCGCGTCAAACATGGGCTTGCGAAGCTTGAGTGGGATCAGCCGACGGCGGAAGTGGCTTTTGGACATAGCGAGGATATGAAGGAAAATCATTATTTCTCCCATGTCTCTAAAAAATACGGCACGCTGAAAGACCGCTTAGAAGACGGGCATGTTGAGTTTCAGCAAGCGGGAGAAAATATCGCATACAATTATGTAGACGGTCCGGCCGCTGTAGAAGGCTGGCTGAATAGTGAAGGCCACCGAAAAGCGCTTCTGAATTCAGATTATACGCATCTTGGTGTCGGAGTAGACCGAAAATATTACACTCAAAATTTTATTAAGCGATGGTAATGAAAAGCCGCGGACGGATGGTTCCGCGGCTTTTTTTGTTTCCATACAGGCTGATCTGAATGACTGTGCTGATGGCAGCAGATGAGGCTTTTTCTCATTTCTTCAGTAAGGCTTTTTCACGAGTTTATGAAGCAAAGCTGAAAATTCACTTGTGAACGAATATAGGCGAACACAATGCCTGACAAAACGATACATTGTAGTAGGTATCGATTTTCGGAGGGGGTGAGGATTGTGGCGAATCAACATGCCAATCATTCAATCAATGACTTTAAACAATTCGTCAAAAAGCATCCCAAGCTGATAAAAGAAGTACGCAAAGAACAAAGAAGCTGGCAGGACGTATATGAAAATTGGGTCCTCTTCGGAGAGACCGATCCGATTTGGGATCCGTATCGGGAACCGGAAGAAGCTGTTGAAGCTGCGCCTGAAACAGAGCCGAAAAATGATTTTGTCTCGAAAATGGTGACTGCGGTGAAAAAGATGGATATCAATCAAATGAACGAACAAATCAATAAAATGAGCCAATCGATCTCATCGTTGCAAAGCCTTCTTAATACATTTTCCGGAAGCGGCCAAAAGCAATCTCAGCCAGGCTCTGGACAGCATCCTTTTTCTTTTCGAAAGGATTAAAAAAGGGGAGCTCCTCATATGCGCAAAGAGGTTCAGGAATTTATTTTAGAAAACGAGGAACGGAAACGATTCATCAGAGAACAGCCGATATGGTACCGCAGGCTTTCGAGAAAACCGGATGATCTATCCTCCTTTCAGCTTGAGATGATGAACTTTTATGAAAAAACCATACCGCACCGGGTGAACCAATTTACGAACGGGATTCAAATGGCGCAAATGATGATGCAAATGTTTCAAGCGATGCGGACAAAAGATTAAACGACCCCGAAAAGGGTCTTTTTTCATGCGGGAATACGGAGTTTATTTTCGGCTGCGGTTAAGCATTTTCCAATTGGCTGGTTTCATGGTAAACTAACAACTGGAGGTGCATGTTATGTATGCGACGATGGAATCCGTGCGGCTTCAAAGTGAAGCTCAGCAGCTTGCCGAGATGATTCTGCAGTCGGAGACGGCTGAGAACTACCGCAATTGTTACAAGCGTCTCCAGGAAGATGAAGAGGCAGGGCGGATTATTCGTTCTTTTATCAAAATAAAAGAGCAGTATGAGGATGTACAGCGTTTTGGCAAATATCATCCTGACTATAGAGAAATATCCCGGAAAATGAGGGAGATCAAACGGGAGCTGGACCTGAATGATAAAGTGGCTGACTTTAAGAAAGCTGAAAATGAGCTCCAGTCCATTCTTGATGAGATTAGCGTTGAGATCGGGACAGCTGTTTCAGAGCATGTAAAAGTTCCGACCGGGAACCCTTATTTTGACGGTTTATCTTCATGCGGAGGCGGCTGCGGTTCAGGCGGAAGCTGCGGATGCAAAGTGTCCTGACGAGACTGGCCGTCTCGTCTTTTACATATAAGAGAAATCAGGCAGGTGATTGTATTGGAGAATAGGCGCCAGGGCATGATTGTGTATCTGCATTCCCTAAAGCAAAGCAAAATGCTGAGGAAGTTCGGAAATGTGCACTATGTATCAAAACGCTTAAAATATGTCGTGCTGTATTGCGATATGGACCAAATTGAAAAAACAATGGACAAGATCGCATCGTACTCGTTTGTGAAAAAAGTGGAGCCTTCTTATAAACCGTTTTTAAAATTGGAATTCGAGTCAAAGCTTGATAAAGCAAAAGAATACGATTATAAAATCGGCATATAGCGTATAAAAAAATCCCCGCAGACATCTGCGGGGTCCTTCTATTCCTTAACATGTTAAGGAGAAGGCAAAGGGAGAGGAGAAACCGGAGGAAGAACTTATGGGGAAACGTAAGTCTTCTCCGCGGTTGGCAACAACATCCTCTAGATGCTGTTGCTCATAGTATGGACAAGGATCAGTCTGCCTATACACCTGTTTGTCAAGATTAACGTTCGTTGTTTGAAAGAATGCTTTATGTTAAGATAGGATTGATTTTTTTCTATGTACATAGCGGCGTCCGGCCGAACAAGAAAACAAAATAGCTTTTAGAAAAAGTGGTGTGGAACATGAGAGTAATTTCTGGATCAAAAAAAGGCCGTTCACTAAAGGCTGTGCCGGGAACATCAACAAGACCGACAACCGACAAAGTGAAGGAATCCATTTTCAATATGATCGGCCCTTATTTTGACGGGGGCAGGGGACTTGACTTATTCGCAGGGAGCGGAGGTCTTGGAATTGAAGCGCTTTCGCGCGGATTTGAGCATTGTATATTCGTTGACCGTGATTTTAAAGCGATTCAAACGGTTAAATCAAATTTAAAAACGCTGGAGCTTACAAAACATGCGCAGGTATACCGCAATGACGCGGAACGGGCTTTGCACGCTGCTGCAAAAAGAGAAACTGGCTTTCGCGGCATTTTTCTCGATCCGCCGTATAAAGAACAAAAGCTAAAAGCGCTTTTAACGATGATTGATGAATATCAAATGCTGGAAGAAGACGGTTTTATCGTTGCCGAGCATGACAGAGAGGTTGAGCTTCCCGAAACCGTAGGAGATCTTGTCATGACAAGAAAAGAAACCTATGGACTTACAGGAGTGGCGATTTATAAAAAGAGGGGGTAGGGATGTGGCGAGTATAGCTGTCTGTCCCGGCAGTTTTGATCCGGTGACCTACGGGCATCTGGACATCATCAGACGCGGGGCGCATATTTTTGAACAAGTGTATGTATGTGTGCTGAATAATTCTTCAAAAAAGCCTTTGTTCAGTGTCGAAGAGCGGTGTGAGCTTCTGAGAGAAGTGACAAAAGATATTCCAAACATCACAGTTGAAACGTCGCAGGGACTGTTAATTGATTACGCAAAAAGAAAAAATGCGAAAGCGATTTTAAGAGGCTTGAGAGCGGTATCTGATTTTGAATACGAGATGCAGGGGACATCCGTAAACCGTGTGCTTGATGAATCTATCGAGACGTTTTTTATGATGACAAATAACCAATATTCGTTTTTAAGCTCAAGCATTGTAAAAGAAGTGGCAAAATACAATGGCCCGGTATCAGAGTTTGTGCCGCCGGAAGTAGAGCTTGCGCTTCAGCAAAAATTCAGACAAGGATGAGAGAGTTAACTCATCCTTTTTTTGTTCCGTTTGTCAGTCTGTAAGAAAAAATGATGATGTACGTAAACAGCGCGCATAATGTGACGGCAGGTCCAATCTGAACAAGCAGGTTCCAGCCGTTTATAAAAGCAGTTGGCATTTCGCCGCTATTAAGAGATTTGAATACATATCGGTACGGGTCATGCCATGCCGTGTAGAGCGGTTTCCATAAAAGCATGACGAAGACGGCTGCATAAACGCCCTGAAGCAAACGTGCGATAAAGAACGGTTTAAATCTGATATCGGTTTCCGATAAAATACCTGCCACCTGAGCTTGCACGGAAAATCCGCTAAACCCGAGAATAAAGCTGACGACAATGGCTTTTTGCAGAAGAGACACATCTGTCTCGCTGACGAGCTTGCTTCCTAACGTGATTTCAAACATTCCTGATAAAAGGGGAATGTCCAATTGAGCCGGAAGCTGAAACAAAGTCAGCGCGCCTTTTGTGAGAACAGACAGAACATCAGTCAGCTGAACGACCGACAACAGCCGGTTAAAGACAGAAAATAAAATAATAAAGCCGCCCACCATAAGAAGGGTTTGAACAGAAGACGTTACAGCGTCGCCTAAAATTTTGCCCAGGGGCCGTTTTTCCGCAAGTCTGGCGGTATGCAAAGCGTGTAAAGCATCTTTGATCGAAGGAAAAGGTATCGTTTTCTTCCTTCTGAGCTGCTGCTCTTCCTTGCGGCCGTAGGAACGCATCGTTAAACCGACAGCCAGATTCCCCAAATAGTGTGCAGAAGCCAATAAAATGCCCAATGATGCGTTTTGAAAGAAACCGACGGCAACAGCGCCAAAAATAAAGAGCGGGTTCGAAGAATTGGTAAACGACGCAAGCCGTTCTGCTTCTACTCTTGAAATTTGTTTTTCCTGCCGCAGACGGGCGGTGAGTTTTGCTCCCGCCGGGTTTCCTGATGCCATTCCCATAGCAAGAACGAAGCCGCCGACACCCGGTACGCGAAAGATCGGCCGCATAAAAGGCTCAAGCAAAACACCGACAAACCGCACAATGCCAAAACCGATTAAAAGTTCAGACAGAATAAAAAATGGCAGCAATGACGGAAACACAACCTCCCACCACATAGAAAGCCCGGTTTTAGAGGCTTCGAATGAGGCCTGCGGATGTGAGATGACAGTCGCTGTTAAAAAAAGAAAAAATGAAGCAATCAAAAGTGTATGAATCTTCGACAAGTTCATTCTTACCTCCCCGATGCTAAAAATGCCCAATGACATGTATATCATGATAAAATAATGTATGACACGAAATGGCCAAGCAGTACCTGTCCTCTTGATTCTTTGTACTAATATACGAGCATAGGGGTTCAGTTTAGACCATAGAATTCGATATAAGGGAATTCAGGCAGGAGGTTAACGTTTTGGCCAAACCTAAAATCGGGTTAGCGTTAGGATCGGGAGGGGCCAGGGGGCTCGCTCATCTCGGTGTGCTTTCCAGTTTACATAAGCACCAAATTGAAGTAGATATGATTGCGGGGAGCAGCATGGGCGCTTTGGTGGGCAGTTTTTATGCCGCCGGCCATGACGTGGCAACAATGAAAAAAGTCGCCAAAGCCTTTAAACGGCGGTTTTATGCTGATTATACGGTGCCCAGGCTCGGTTTTTTAAAAGGTGACCGCGTCAGGCAGCTTGTGCATGCTTATACATTCGGAAAACCGATCGAAGAGCTTCAAATCCCGCTGGGCATTGTTGCATGTGACTTACAGACGGGAGAAAAGATTGTGTTCCGTAAAGGATCGGTGTCAGATGCAGTGCGGGCCAGCATCAGCATACCGGGTATCTTTATTCCGCAGAGGCTGGATGGGCGCCTTCTTGTAGACGGCGCGGTCGTCGATCGAATTCCGGTTTCTGTTGTAAAAGACATGGGGGCTGATATTATCATCGCTTCGGATGTTTCCAGGGTTCGAAAAACGGAAACAGCAGTGCATATTTTTGATGTGATTATGCAAAGTATGGATATACTGCAAAATGAATTGGTGAGACATCAAACGATCGCCGCAGATATCATGATTCGCCCTTCTCTTGAAACATACAGCTCAAGCTCGTTTGCCAATATTGAAGCAATGATATCGGCAGGCGAGGAAGCCACAAACCGAACGATCAGCAAGATTAGAAAAGAAATAGAGAATTGGGAGGGCTCATAATTTGCTACGTAAAAAACATTTTAGCTGGATGCTTGTCATCCTCATTCTGATTGCCGTTTTATCATTTATAAAACTTCCATACTATATTACAAAACCGGGAGAAGCGACAGAGCTTGCTTCACTGATAAAAGTGGAGGGTGGCTACCCGGAAACAGGGAGTCTGTCCTTAATGACTGTCAAAGTGGGACCGGCTAATCCGTTTACATATGTGTGGGCAAAGATGCACCCTTATTATGAAATTGTTCCTGATGAGAGCATCAAGGAAGAAGGCGAATCAGATAAGGAGTATATGAAAAGGCAGCTCCAAATGATGCAAAGCTCGCAAGAAAACGCGGTTATAGCCGCCTATCAAAAGGCAGGAAAAAAAGTCAGCTATTCCTTTAACGGCATATATGCAAGCTCAGTCGTAGAAAACATGCCCGCAAAAGGGAAAATAGAAGTCGGTGATAAAATCATCAGCGCAGACGGCAAAACCTATCAGTCTGCTGAAAAGCTGATTGATTATATCAGCAGCAAAAAAGCGGGAGATAAAGTCAGATTAAAAATCGAAAGGGAAGAAAAAGAAAAGCGAGTCACCCTTACGTTAAAACAATTTCCTGAAGAGCCGGATCGGGCAGGAATCGGGGTTTCCCTCTATACGGACAGAAACGTGAAGGTAGAGCCTGATATCGATTTTGAAATAGAAAATATCGGCGGCCCGTCAGCAGGGTTAATGATGTCTCTGGAAATTTATAATCAGCTGACAAAAACAGATGAGACAAAAGGATACGATATCGCAGGAACAGGTACGATTGATGTTGACGGAAAAGTAGGCCCGATCGGCGGCATTGATCAAAAAGTCGTCGCCGCGGACAAAGCCGGAAAAGACATTTTCTTCGCACCTAATCAAAACGGCGCCAGCAATTCCGATTATAAAAACGCAGTAAAAACAGCAAAAGATATTGATTCAGATATGAAGATTGTGCCTGTTGATACGATGCAGGATGCGATTGATTATTTGAATAAGCTGAAGGCGAAAAGCACCTGATACTCAGGTGCTTTTTCTATCTGTTTAAAAAACGTTGTTCATCCTCGTCATATCGGATCGGCGCATGTCCATATTCCTGCAGGTCAAACTCGGTTCTCAGCGGTTCTTCTATCGGCAGGCTGTAGATTCTGCTTGCTTTTATGTCCAGATTGAGAGCGGGATGGGAGAAAGAAGACAGTTTGCTGACAAGCGGAACGGACAGCGTTTTTTTCTTTTCTGATAAATAAGCCTGTCCTTTTTTCGTCATGCCGAGAAGTCTGATATAAGGCACCTCTTCGTCATCAAGCAGCTTATGCATATCCTGTTTTTTCGTTCTGGTTAAAATGTGCGTGTTCATCCGCTGAAGTCTTGTCCACGTATAACGTTTCGTTTTCAGCAGCTCCATAAATTCCTGATAGGAGCTGGCTTTTCTGATCGAACGAAGAATTCTGTGCTCCAGGCCTTCCTCGACCTCGTATATTTGCTGTAATTCCTTTGCTGTTACAGTTGAAAGGCTGTATTTTAAGTAAGAAAAATAGCTTTCAGGTGTATGCCACAGTCCGAAAGATTTGCGGTAATGTGCTAATTCACACGCAGATGCAGCAGGAAGAAAATGAAGGCAGGCTTCAAGATTCTGTTCAATCATCGCTTTTCTGATGCTCGTGGCGCTTGCGATATGGTTTTCGCCTTCAGGAAGATCGGCATCATGATAGTCCGAGGAGATGCGCGCTGTCGTATATGGTTTCATCAAGTATCCCCCGGAAAGAATGGAAGTCACATAATGGTATCCCAAAATGTTATTAGGTTTTGATAAATCAAGTGCACTTTCGTTATGTAAAATCGAGCTGAAGGCGATAGCTGCCGCGGCTGGATAACTGGCACCCTTTTTAAGTTCTTCTTTCATACGCTGATCAAATGTATGTTTATGCTCATCAATAAGCTTTGCTGTTTTTAGAAACGGCTCAATAT